>NZ_JANODA010000078.1:0-75063 GCF_031412435.1 Brevundimonas sp. | reverse complement strand
AGCGACGGGGCCCCAGGACGCCGAACAGGTCATCGGCCTGTCAGCCCGTCGCGCGCTGCGTGCAGGCGCGTCCGTCGCCGCCCGTGACCTGGCCAGCCCGCAGGTCATTGCCCGCAACGACACGGTCGAGGTCGCCTTCATCTCCGGCGGGGTCAAACTGACTGTGACCGGCCGGGCCACCCGGAACGCGGCCATTGGTGAGCCCGTGCCCATTCTGAACCTCGCGTCCGGCAAGACCATAGACGCTGTGGCCACGGGCCCCGGACGCGCCGTCACCGGGCCTGCTGCACAGTCAGCGCGTTCAAATCCTGTCCAATTTGCCCGCCAGGGAAGATAAGTCCGATGCGTAAACTGATGATCGCCGCCGCCGCCGCCGTCACCCTGACCGGCTGCACCACCATCACCGAAACTGTGCGCGGTCCGGAACTGGCCCCCGTCGCCTATCCCGCGACCCTTGTGCCCGTCAGCCAGGTCTATGGGCGGGAAGAGGCCAGCCGTCCGGCCAGCGCCAACTCCCTTTGGCGCACGGGTGCGCGAACCTTCTTTGGCGACCAGCGCGCACGCCGGATCGGGGACATCCTGACCGTCAACATTGATATCGACGACCGGGCGCAGACCCAGAACTCGACCAACCGCAGCCGGTCCAACGACGTGTCAGGCGGCATCTCGAACTTCTTCGGGCTGGAAAACAGCCTCGGCCGCGCCTTTCCCGGCGGCTTCGATCCGCAAAATCTGGTTGGGGTCCAGGGCGAGTCCAATGCCAATGGCTCGGGGGCGATCAATCGGTCCGAACGGGTCGAACTGACAATCGCTGCTGTCGTTACCGACGTGCTGTCGAATGGAAACATGGTCATCCAGGGTCGGCAGGAAGTGCGCACCAACCGCGAGCTGCGAGAGCTGACCGTGGCCGGAATCGTGCGTCCCGAAGACATTACGGCCGCCAATACGATCAGCCACACCCAGATCGCCGAGGCGCGCATCAGCTACGGCGGGCGCGGCGACATCAGCCGGGTGCAGGCCACGCCGGCCGCGCAGAGCCTGGTGGAGCGTTTCAGCCCGTTCTAGGAAGGACGCTACCGCGCGACGCGCGGCGTCTCGCTACTTGAGCCAGGGAAGATCGTGTCCTCAACATCACGGCTGCGTCAGAGCGAAGCTCTGCCGTGAACCGTTAACGGAAACCCGCGTTTGACCCCCAAGACGCAAAGGTTTCCGTTTCGATGTTCAAGGTTCTCGTTCCCGCTGTCGCCGCTCTCGGTCTGGTCGCCTTCGCGGCCCAGTCCGACGACGTCGCGACCGAGATCGAGGCTCAGGGCGTCATGGCCGCGCCGGTCATGGGCTGGAGCGTCCATCACGAGGGCGCCCTGGCGAAACTGGCCTATGGCGTCGCCAACTCCGACCAGTTGGCCCTGATGGTGACCTGCATGCCGGGCGACACGACTGCGGCCGTCTATGGCGACGTCCAGGTCGAAGGCGCGCGCCTGATGCAGGCCAGCGTCCAGATCGATCCGCTGTCCGGCGGCGACGCGGACGAGACCACCCTTCCGGTCACCGATCCGGCCCTGGCCGGCCTGGCGCAGAAGGGCCGGATGACGGTCGTTGGCGACGCCGGGCGGTTCCAGTTGGCGGCCAGCACCGAAGAACGTCGCCTCGTACGCGATTTTCTGGCCTATTGCTCGGCGGGCCGGGCGTAGCCCAGTCCGGTCGGGGGGCCTGAACCATGACATTTCTGGCGATGATCGCGGCGATTGCCGCGCTGAACGCCCCCTCGCCTCAGGGCGGCTGGACCTGGACCCTCTATGAGGACGGGCCGCTGGTTCTCGCCAACGAAATCCCCGACACGCCGCAACTGAGGGCCATCCTTGAATGTCAGCCGGGCGCTGGCGTGGCGCGACTGGATCTGTTCGGCTCAACCAAGGCCGGGATCGCCACGATCGTCTCGGGCACGGCGACCGCCACCGGACAGAGTGAGGCGACGGCCGACCATCAGTCCGTGGCCCTGCGCACCGATCACCCCGTCTTCGGCCAGTTCCTGGTCACCGGCGCCCTGGACGTCGCCGTCGGCGGCCAGCATCAGGCCGTGGCCGTGCCCGCAGCCCACCTTGCCAAACTGCGCCGCTTCGCCGAGCTTTGCAGCGGGTGAACAGCGGAGGGCGCATGCGGAGTCTATGGTTGCCGGTCCTGGCGTTGGCCGCGCTGACGAGCGCCTGCGCCAGCGTCGAGACGCCCGAACCCGTGGTGACGGCCGCCGCCGCGCCGTCGGCGCCCGCTCCGGTCGCCGGCTACGACTGGCATTATACGCCCGACGAAGGCATGGCCCGGCTGGCCTATGGCGTGGAGGCCAGCGACGATCTTCGCCTCGGCCTCGACTGCACGGCCGGGTCCGGCAAGGTCGACCTGACCGCCCTGGGCCAGACCGGCGATCGTGAGATCCATCTGGAATCCGGCGGCGACACCGAACGGTTCCCCGCCGAGGGCGAGCCCTCGCAACTGCACGACGGCGACATCCTGACCGCCACGGCCGCGACCAGCGAACCGGTTCTGCAGCGCTTCCGCCGGGTCGGCTGGATCGCCCAGTGGATCGACGGGAAGCGGGAGGTCTATGCGCCGCATCCTGGATCGGAAGCGGGGGGCGAGCGGTTCTTCGTGATGTGCGGATGACTCACAAGGCGGGGCCGAGGCAGCGAACACGCTGCAGGCCGGGGCAGTAGGTGAAGGGGCGGTCCCCTCCGCCAACACCGGCGCTGTCGGCCGCCAATCGGCCGCACCGAACCCGTGGATGGTCACGCGACCTTCGGGGGCCACGGGCTCTAGCCAGATTTGAACAGTGAGGCACGGGCACGGTCCCGGGACTCTGCATCCCGGCAAAAAAAGAAGCGTCATCCGTGACCGGATGACGCTTCCAGGCGGACAGTTCCTTGGGAGGAAAACCGTCCATCCCCTCAGGGATCGGGGAAGATGAATCAGAAGGTGAAGCGGGTCCCCACGAAGTATTGGCGGCCGGTCTTGCCGTAGCTGGCCACCACCGGATCGGCTTGATAGGCCCACCGGCTGTCCGCCTGGTCGGTGAGGTTCAGGGCCTCGGCGGTCAGGGTGATGTTGTCGTTGATCTTGTAGGTGAACGACGCATCCACGTTCAGCGTGTCGTCCGATCCGATGAAGTCATTGATCAGCGGCGAGTCGCACTGTCCCGGGTCGCAGGTCCCGCCCTGGAGCGGATAGGTCGTCTGATATCCTTCGCGATAGGCCGCCGACACCCGCGCGCTCCAGCGCGGCACTTCATAGAAGATCGTCGCGTTGAAGCTCTTCGGCGAGGCCCCGAGGAATGGCGCGGTGCCGGTCAGGTTGCGGGCCGGATCGAGGATGTACTCGAGCTCGGACTCGATCTGGGTGTAGTTCGCCTGGACACCGAGGTTCGAAAGGAAGCCCGGCAGGAAGGTCAGGTTCTGCTGATAGATTAGCTCGAACCCGTCCAGGGTTCCCCCCGGCGCGTCGTTGAACTGGCGCACCGAGAACGGCAGGTCCCCATCGATATAGGCCCGACGGCTGTCGGAGGCGACGTCCACCAGACCGTCGAAGGCCAGGCGCAGGTTGGCGATGGCGGCGGCGTCGAACAGATCGGTCAGGCGTCCCTCGGTCAGGATGACCTGCGGGAAGCTGTTGATCTTCTTGTGGAAGAAGGCGATCGAGATCAGTGCGTCCTCGGCAAAATACCATTCAACGTTGAAGTCGAGATTGTCTGCGCGGAACGGCTTGAGACGCGTGTTGCCCAGGGTGATCGCGGCGTTCGAGCCATCGAACGCAGCCGGCGCCGTGCCGACGCCGACGGGCACGGTGAAGCCGGTCACGCCCGGCTGCAGCGCCAGGAGTTGCGGCCGCGCCATCACTTTGGCCGCAGCAAAGCGGAAGAGCAGTTGGTCCGACCACTCGTAGATCAGGTTCATCGACGGAAGGGTGTCGGTGTACTCGTTGCTGTTCTCGACCGGACGACCGCTGGGCGAGCGGCCGGCGGCGTCCACGCTGGTTTCCGCGACCCGGACCCCGACGTTGCCGCGCAGGTCGCGCCCGAAGACCGGCGTCCGGAAGTCGAGCTGGGCATAGTAGGCCGTGTCCGTCTCATCGACCGAGAAGGTGTTGACCCCGCCGTTGCGGAGGTCGGACAGGCGCCAGTCGCCGAAGTCGTTGATGCAGTTGCAGTCGAAGCCGAACCGGTCCTGGAACGCCTGCAGGTTGGGAACGAAATAGGAGGTCGGCGTTCCCGCCGGCAGGTCGAGCCCCAGGCCGAAGTCAACGAGTTGCCCCATCTGGGCGACCGTGGTCGGCTGGACCAGACCGCTCCGGACGCCCTCCAGAAGGCTGGGGTTCTGAGTGTCGCCGATCAGCCGCTCGAAGCGGGTGTAGAAGAAGTCGAACTTGCGCTGCCCGGCCCCGAACCGCAGCGTATAGTCGGGGTGGTAGTCCCAGCTGAAGTCGACCTTGGCGGCCCGATAGCCGTTCTCGGTCACAGTCCTGTAGTTTCGGAGGGCGGAATAGCCCTTCACGAAGTTCCAGTTGGCGGGGTTGGCGGGATCGAAGCCGAACGACATCGACGGGATGTCTCCGCCGTCCCGCTCATCATAGACGAAATAGTCGTTGCCCGGCGTGCCGTTGCCGGAGTCCAGCCGGATGAAGTCGGCGAGCAGACCCGTGTTGACGTTCGTCGACTGCGAGTCGCCGATCAAGGCGACGGCGCGGAAGGTGTCGCTGAACTCGTGCTCGATATTGATCGAATTCTGACGGAACTCGGTCGTGTAGGAGCCTTGATCGACCGCCGACCGGAAGTCGACATTCCCAAGCTTCAGATAGTCGGCGTTTGCACCGCTATCGCTAAGTTCAGCCTCGATCAATCGAACAGCCGGACGTCCGATAAACTGACCCCGGAGAGCCAGAAACTGCGGATGTGCAACATACCCGACAGACGTTGGCTGGTTGTAGTAGTCGTAGACTTCAAGATTGTTTGGATTGAAGCTGCCTGTGCCGGCGGCGAGGTTGTTCGTCGTCGCGCCCGGAGCGGTCGTGTAGATCGGGTTCGATCCATAGATGGACTGGCCGCAATCGATGGCGTCGCGGAACTCGGTCGCGGCCTGGGTTGCGCAGTTGGCGTAGGACGCCCGCCGGTTGGCATATGAGTTGTTGGCCGCCGACGTTGTTGCAAAGGTCTGATAGCTGAAGGCCGTCGGCGTCCGGTTGCCGTTGGTGTTGTTCCGGTTCAGGCCCACCGGACCGAGCTGGTAATTGGTCGAGGTCTGGGTGGCCTCCGAATAGAGATTGTCGAAGCTGACGGTGGTCCGGTCAGTCGGCCGCCACTGGAACGAAAGGGTCGCGCCCAGGCGTTCCTGTTCGATCTCCCGGTGCTGAAGCGACGCCAGGGCCGGGATGCGGACCAGCGACTGGCGGTAGTTGTTGGGCCCGTACAGGAGCTGGTAGGCGGCCGGGTTCGATCCGATCAGGAAGTTGAGCGCTTCGGGATTGGTGACCCGGGGGATGACCGCCGCAGCGTTGACGTTGGTCGGCAGGGCGAACCCTTGCGGATCTCCCGTCGCCGCCGCCGCGGCGTTGTTGAAGGTCGCGCCACGGTAGGTGTAGTCGGGGCTGCCGACGCCGCGGACATAGCTGTCCGAAATCTGGCTGCGCTCGTTGTAGGCGACGGAGGCGAGCACGCCGAGATCGCCGATCCCCGTCTCCCAGCGCTTGGACGCCAGCAGGGCGACGCGCGGATTGTGCTGGCCGCCATTCTCGTAATAGGCGTCCTGGAGCGACAGGGCGAAGCGCTGGTCGGTGAAGTCGAAAGGCCGGCCGGAAATCAGGTCGACCGTGGCGCCCAGGCTGCCCTCGTCGGTCTGCGCATCGGCGGACTTCTGGACCCGCAGCGAGTTGAACAGCTCTGAAGCGAAGGTGTTGAACGAGAAGCCGCGGTCGCGACGCAATGCGCCGTCGGCGTTGCTGGCGCCGGAGGTCGAGAGGGTCTCGAGACCGTTAAGGCGAACGCGGGTGAAGTCACCACCCAGGCCGCGGACCGAGATCTGGTTCCCCTCCCCGTTCTCGCGGTCGATCGAGACGCCGGGCAGTCGCTGGAGCGACTCGGCCAGGTTCGCATCGGGGAAGTCGGCGATGTCTTCGGCGTTGATGACGTCGACGATGGTGTTAGAGCGGCGCTTGTCCGTCAGCGCGCTGGCCAGCGATCCGCGGATACCGGTGACGATAATCTCGTCGACCTGGTCAGCCTCTTGCGGCGGTGACTGAGCGAACGCCGGCGCTGCAAGAGCGGTGACGGCAAGACACAGTGCAGCGCGAGACGCTGAACGCAGATATTGCGTGGAATTTCTCATTGGGCTCTCCTCCCGGTTCCTCATGCGGCGCGACGTCTCTTGTGGACGCTATCCCGCAGTTCCCCCCGGCTTTCACCGAGACTTCGAAAAAGTATGATTATAAGACATAGCAGTCAAATCATTTGTCACCGGTGTCATTCGACGCTCAGGTTGGACCCGGAAGGAGCGAGACTATGTCTGGATTCACGCGTCGGACTTTGCTGAGCGCTGGCACTGCGGCGATCGCGATGGCCGGATCATCGCCGGTCGTGGGCCAGGCGCTCGACGATTCCGGACGACTGATTCTCACACCCTCGCCCAATCCCTATCCGTACAGCGGCGTCAGCGGCGCCGGCTTCCCTGCGACCTCCGAAAGCGCTCGCGGCGGCTGGATGTCCGGCCTTCCCGGGGTGCGCTACAGCGGCGAACGCGAGATGGCCTATCCGACGCTCGCCTGGGGTGAAGCTGCGACCGGGTCAGCGGTGGACAAGGGATTGCTGCCCCGGATCCGCCCGCTGCTGGAACTGCATCTCAGAGACACCCAGATCTGCATCGGCGGCGACGGCGCCTACTATATGACCGGCTCGACCGGCGATAATATCTGGGCCTTCAACGATGGCATCGAGTTGTGGCGGTCCGTGGATCTCGTCGACTGGACCTACCTCGGCCTGGTTTGGAGCCTGGATCGCGAAGGCGGCTGGGCCGCCAGTTGGCGGGCCCGGCGCGGCGTGCCGTTCCGCGCCATCTGGGCCCCCGAGATCCACTACATCAATGACAACTACTTCCTGTGCTTCAGCGTCAGCCGCGCAGGTCTGGGCATCTTGCGCAGCACGACAGGTCGGCCGGAAGGCCCGTATGAATACGCCTTCTCACCCGATGCCCATCTGAGGCGCGGGATTGATGCGACCCTGTTCCAGGACGACGACGGCGCCGTCTATCTGACCTACGGATCCGGCGACGAGATGGTCCGGTTGAAGGACGACCTCAGCGGCTATGCCGAGGAATGGAGCCGGACGACGTTCGAACCGGTCGAATGCCTGGTTGCGCGCGATCGCGCGCGTTGCCTGAGGGGCGAGAACACGCTCGGCTACGAAGGGGCGACGATGTTCAGGAAGGACGGCCTCTACTACCTGGGCGCCGTCGGCAATGTCGAAGGCCGCTACTCCTTCGTCTTCGCGACCTCGGAGAGCTTGCGCGGTCCGTACCGGATGCGGCACGAGGCGGCGCCCTGCGCCGGTGGCGGCAACGTCTTCAAGGACAGGGACGGCCGCTGGTGGTCAACCTTCTTCGGCAACGACGAGCAGAGCCATTTCCGCGAGAAGCCCGGCCTACTGCGCGTGGATTTCGACGACGCCGGAAGGATCGTGACGGCGCAGGACCAACCGTTCGCCATCCCGCCGGCTGCGGAGACCGCAACATGATCACCCGCCGACAGACACTCCTCTCGACCGCCGGCTTCGCCATGCTGGGATGCGCCGGCTGGACAAAAGCGCACGCCCTCGCCTTCCCGGGCGCCATGGGCTGGGCGCGCACGACGCCGGGCGGGCGCGGCGGGGCGATCCTGCGGGTGACCCACCTCGGCGCCTCGGGAGAAGGCTCGCTGCGCGCCGCGCTGGAGGCCGAGGGGCCGCGCGTCGTTGTGTTTGAAGTCGGCGGCGTTATCGACCTCGACGGCCGCAGCATCAGCGTCACCAGTCCGTTCCTGACCATCGCCGGACAGACCGCGCCTGAGCCTGGCATCACACTGATCCGCGGCGGCCTCAGCATCAGGTCCCACGACGTCGTCATCCGACACATCCGCGTGCGCCCGGGCGCGAACGGTGCGGCGCCCCGAAGCGGCTGGGAGGTCGACGGCCTGGCGACCAGCGCCGCCCATGACATCATCGTGGACCAGTGCTCATTCAGCTGGGCCACCGACGAGAACCTGTCGGCCTCGGGCCCGCGCTTCGACGGCGGCGATACCGTGGAGGCCTGGCGCCGGCACACCTCGCGCCGCATAACCTTCAGCCGCAACATCGTGGCCGAGGGCCTGTCGAACTCAAGCCATGCCAAGGGCGAGCACTCCAAGGGCAGTCTGATCCACGACAACGCGACCGACATCCTGATCGTCGGCAACCTGTACGCCCACAACTATGAGCGGAACCAGCTGTTCAAGGGCGGCTCCCACGTCGTCAGCGCGAACAACTGGATCTATGACCCCGGCAACCGATGCATGCACTACGGTCTGAACGCACCGGAGTGGGAAGGCCGTTCCTGGGAGATCGGCCAACTCGCCCTGGTCGGAAATGTGGTCAAGGGCGGAGCTTCGACCCGCGCCGATCTGCCCTTCTTCCTCGCGGAATCGCAGGGCGATGTGGCGCTCTACGCTCTCGACAATCCCGCCTTCCACGCCGACGGCCGCGTCATGCAGGCGGTCGGAATCCAGTCCGACCGGAATCTGCAGGTGATCCGCCTGGACGCCCCTCCGCAATGGCCGGAGGGTTTCAGCGCCCGACCGTCAGGGGAGGTCGAAGCCTGGGTCGCGGCCGAGGCCGGCGCCCGTCCCTGGGCCCGCGACGAGACGGACCGCCGCATCCTTCAGTCTGTCCGCAACGGGACCGGCCGGGTCATCGACGACGAGAGCGAGGTCGGAGGCTATCCCGCTCCTGCGCCAACCTCCCGCCCCTTCGGCGAGGCGGACTGGAACCTCTCCGACATGACACGCAAGGACGGCCGCCCCAGCTAATCGTCGCTACTCATCTCTTGAACAGAAGTCACAGAGCCCGATAGCGGAAATTCCGGAACCGCGCCTCTCCTTCCCCGGCCGCATAGATGGCGGGCCGCAGCATCATGAAGCCGCCACGGACGTTTTGATTGTAGCCGGAGACCTCCATGCCGCGGTCGAACCGTTTCCAGGTCACCCCGTCGCTGGAGGTGTCGAAGTAGACGTTCTGGAAGGCGTTGGTCAGCCGCAGGTGCATCTTCGACCCATAGGCATGGTCCGGGCGCCCGCGTTCGATGCCGTACTGGTGGGTCACGAACTTCGCCGGGTCGAAGCCGAGACCCGCATAGAGCTGCCGGTCGTAGAACAGGATGATCCCGGCCACCGCGCCCGGATCGATCTCGATCTCGCATTCCAGCACATAGCCCTGATCGCCCTGCACGAAGGTCAGCGGTGAGCAGTTGCTGGGCGCCGTCCCCTTGGTCCGCATGTGCAGGACGCCGTCCTCGCGGCGTAGCCGCTCCTTCTCGTTCGGTTGCGGGTCGTAGAAGCTCCACTGGATGCCGAACTTGTCGGTGGAGAAGTCGTCGGACAGCGCCATGCCGTGCGGCACCGCCTCCCCGCCCGCGGGGATCGGCAAAGGCGTGGCCAGGTCGCCGCCCTTCGCCCGGAACCATCCGTCGTCCGTCCACTCGATCGGATCCAGCAGGGTCTGCCGGCCGAGGCTCCAGTAGGCGTTCTCATAGCCGTGGTAGACCATGTACCAGTCACCGGCCGGGCCCTCGACCAGCGTTGCGTGGCCCCGCGACCACCACTTCTCGGCTCCGGACACCGTGCGCACGATCGGATTGTGCGGGCAGTTCTCCCACGGGCCGTGGATCGAACGCGAGCGAGCCGCGATGACCATGTGGCCGGTCGGCGGACCCGCGGTGCCGCCCACGGCGGTGATCATGTAGAAATACGCGCCCCGCTTCATCAGCTTCGGACCTTCCGGCGCGAAGCCCTCCACGATCCAGTCGGACGGATAGCGCCACGGGTCGTAGACGTGCTCCAGCTCGCCGTCGGTCGCCAGGCCGTCGTCGGTCAGCTTCACCCGGTCGCCGCCGCTCATGAACAGATAGCGCTTGCCGTCCTCGCCGACGATATGGCCGGGGTCGATGCGGTTCGGCAGCTTCAGGTCAATCGGCTCGGACCATGGCCCTTCGATCTTGTCGGCCCAGATGACGTAGCTGGATCGATAGTCCGGGAAGCGCGCGGGGATATAGACGTAGAATCGGTCGCCGTGCTTGCAGAGCTCGGGCGCCCATACGGAGCCGATATTGGTCGTCAGGGCCGCGACCACCGGCTGCCAGTTCACCAGATCCTTTGAATGCCAGATGTGGATTCCCGGCACGGATTCGAAGGACGAGAAGGTCATGTAGTAGTCGTCGCCGTCCTTCAGGATCGACGGATCGGGGTGATCGCCCGACATGATCGGGTTCAGGAAGGTCCCGTCGCCCAGGTCGGCCTTGCGCTGGTTCTCGATGCCCCGCGCCCAGCGCATGTGCGCCCACTCGCGCCCCAGCGGGGCAGCTTCCTCATTGGTCTGGGCCAGGACGGACCGGCCCGGCAGGGCAGCGAGCGCGACCCCGCCCAAGAGGCTCGACAGGGCAGCGCGGCGGTGAAGAGATTGCATGATGGGGCTCGACTGATGGGGGCGAAAACTAGCGGATGAAGGGGTCCACGGTCTGGATCGCGCCGTCCGGGTTGTGGACGACATCGACGACCTTGGCGCTGCGGAAGTTGTTGCGATTGGACAACTGGGTATCGTGATGGAAAAGCCGCCACCGGCCATCGAGCCTGACGGTCGACGGATGCCTGGCCCAGCCCCTCATGCCGCCGCGCCGCGCAAATAGGCGATCAGCCGGCTCATGTTGTTGATGTAGGCGCCCGTTGAAATCCCCAACGGTCCCGAGGCGAGGGTGAAGGGCGAGGTATCCCACTCATCCCCGACCTGGCCCGGATCGACGAAGCCGGGTGGCGGCTCCGCCGGGCCTGGGCCGCGATAGGGGTGACTGGTCGCCCGCAGTTCCTGCGGCCAGTAGCCCTCGTCGTTCAGGGCGGCGATCAGGCCGGTGGCATCCAGGGCCCGCGCCTCGGCCGCGGTCACATTGAGGTCGGACCCGCCGACCGACCGGGTCACCCAATAGTCCGGCATCAGCGACGGGCCGTGCCCGAGCAGCGGAGAGCCTGCAGTGACAACGTCCGGCGCCGTCGCCGAGAGCTGGTCGAACCGCTGGCGCAACCGCGCCGCATCGATGCGCTTCTCCGCCCGTTCGCCGGTCATGTCGTAGTCGCTGTAGAACTCCCCGTTCTGCGCATTGGAGCCCCGACGACGGACGGCGATGAACCGGTTCGTGCCCGGCTCGACATAGCGGAAATGGTTGAGCCCGTTACGATGCGCCTCGACCGGCGCTTCGACCGCAACCAGCCAGTCGAGCCCTTCCGGAATGCGCGCCAGGAACGCCCGGTCTCCCGTCAGCTCGTAGAAGTCCATCATCTTCGACAGGGCCGCCGCTGTCGTATGCGGAGACAGGGCGGTGGGCTCATAGGTGCGGGCGCCGGCGGGCTTGAGGTCGAGGGTGTACTGCAGCGCGAACCCCGGCGACGGCAGCGGCTGTTGAAGCGCGATATAGCAGGCCATCGCCCGCTCGATCGGGTCGCGCACCCGCTCGTCACCCAGCTGCTGCAGAACCAGCAGAAGGAAGGCGATGTTTTCCTCGGCGACATCGTCGTTCAGGGTGATGTGCCCGGTGTAGTCGGGCTGTCCGTGGTTGCGGAACTCGCCTGTCCTCGGCCAACGCTGGGGCCAGCCGCCGACCGGGTACTGGCTGTCGAGGACGAAGCCGATGGTGCGATCAACGGCCGCCCGGAAACGGGCCTCGCCCTTCGCCAGATGCAGCCTGAGCAGGAACCGGCCGCACTCGACGGTGGCGTGATCGTCGAAGGTGGCGTTGCCGTAGTAGTGATGGAATTCCTCCAGCCGCCATCCGTTTCGACCGATGGTCTCGTACCATCGGCGCAGCGAATCCTCGCCGTCGAAGTCGATGATGTAGTTCCACCCGCCGCTCGAATGCTGACCCGCAATCAGGGCGTCGCCGGCACGTTCCGCCGCCTCGTAGTAGAGGTCCTCGCCGGTCACCCGCCAGGCGTCGAGAAAGATCTGGCCCATCGCCGGCGTGCCCGGCGCCTGGGTCCAGATCATGCTGGGCCAGGCCTCCATCTCGCCCCACCGCCGGGACAAGTCAGCCAGATAGGACCAGACATAGCCGCCCCGGGTCGCCACGCGCTCGGTCATGAACCGCGTCGCCCGATGCATGGTGGACAGCACCCGGTCACGATCAGCAGCCGGACGCGCCCAGCCGCCGAGCACGCCCGCCAGGGGCAGGGCCGAGGTGCGAGCCATCCAGCCGCGCCGTGTCAACATCGAGATCATTCCTCCGGCCTTGGCACGCCGCTCTGCGTCGGCTCTGGATCGGGCATGGCCCGTCGGTCAGGGATGATATAATAATACTTTTCAGCCGAAATCTAGGGAGGACGATGTGAGGCTTTGGGGATGGATCACACTGTCGGTCGGCCTGGCCGCGTCGAGCGCGACGGCGCAATCGGTCGACCCCCTCTCGGCCTGGCGCGCGCCCGCCATCGACTTTTCCCACGCCGGCTATCGGGGCGGAGGCCAACCCCTGCCCCACGCGCCCGCGACGGTTCTCGTCACTCCAGGCCCTGGCGACGACACGGCCCGGATCATGGCGGCCGTGCGCGCGGTCGAGCGTCGCGCCGCCGATGCCGACGGGCGACGGGGGGTCGTCCAACTGGCTGCGGGCGAGTTCGAGATCGACGGTCAGATCCGGCTGTCCGTCGGCGGGGTCGTCCTGCGCGGGGCGGGCAGCGACGAGGACGGCAGCAGGCTGATCGCGACAGGCGTGGACCGACGGGCCCTGCTCCGGATCGATCCGCGGACGCGCGAATCGCCCGTCGCGGGACCGGCGCGATTGGTGTCGCGCGCCGTTCCGGCAGGCGCCCGCCTGCTGCCGCTGAGCGATGTCGAGGGACTGAAGATCGGCGACCCCGTCGTTATCCGGCGGCCGAGCACAGCGGCGTGGATCGCGACCCTGGGCATGAACGCCTTCGTCGGCTGGCGGCCGGATTCGCGTCTGAACTGGGCGCCCGGCTCCCGCGACGTCGTCTGGGACCGCACAATCGTCGCCATTGACGGCGACACCGTCACGCTCGACGCCCCCCTGAGCATGGCGGTCGGCGGGCCGGATGACGAAGCGATCCTGTCCGAAGGAACGTCCGTCGTTCGTCTGCGTGAGGCCGGCGTAGAGCACCTGCGCCTGATCTCGATCTCTGATCCCAACCGAGCGGCGGACGAGGACCACAGCTGGTTCGGCATCGCCATCGACGCGGCCGAGGACAGCTGGGTGCGGGACGTCGCGGCCGTGGGCTTCGTCAGTTCGGTGGTCGATCTGGGCGCCACCACCCGGCGGATTACGGTCCAGGACGTCTCAGCCTCCGAGCCCGTGTCGGAACTCGGCGGGCTTCGCCGCCGCGTCTTCTATTCGGCGGGACAGCAGACCTTGTTCGTCCGATGCCGCAGCCGGGACGGCATCCACGACTTCGGCCTCGGTCACACTGCGGCCGGTCCCAATGTCTTCCTCGACTGTCTGTCGGAGGACGCCAACGGCGACAGCGGTACGCTGGAGAGCTGGGCCTCGGGCGCGCTGTTCGACAGCGTCAAGGTGCGCGGAAATGCGCTGAACCTGACCCACCGTGGCCGTGACGGTCAGGGCGTCGGCTGGTCCGCCGCCAATTCGGTCCTGTGGAACTGCGAGGCCACAGACGTCGAGGTTCGCAACCCGCCGGGCGCGCCCAATGCGGCGATCGGCTGTCGTGGAGAACTGACGGGTGACGGCGCGCTGGAAGATCCTCGCGTCCAGCCCGGCCGGGACTTCCATCGGGCCCAGCCCCAGACCCCGGCCAGCCTCTATCGCGCCCAGCTCGAGGCCCGGCTGGGACCTTCGGCGCTGGCGGCCCTCGATCCGTCACCCGCGCCGCCGCCGCCGGACTCCACGCCGATGGTCTCCGAAGCGGACATGGCGGCGTATCGCGCGGAGGTGATGGGGTCGGATGACCGCCGCCCCCTTGACCTGATCGATGGTCGGTTCGTGATCGACGGCCAGCCCGCCCTGCGTCGCCGCATCGGCTTTTCGTTCTTCCAGGCCCAGATGGTTCCGGCTTCGGCGCCCGCCTTTGGTCCCGCCATCACCCGGTTCGCCCCCGGACTGGAGGGTGTCGGGCTGACCGACGACCTCGGCCAGTTGGCGAACAGCCTGACGACCGGAGACTATGTCGTGCACAACTATGGGCTCTGGTACGACCGGCGTCGCGTTGACCACGACTTCTACGGATCGCCCAACCACCGGACGGGCGAGGTCTGGGGGCCCTTCCTTGAGATGCCATGGGCGCGCAGCGGAGAGGGACGCGCCTGGGACGGGCTCAGCAAATACGACCTGACCCGCTTCAATCCGTGGTTCTTCGATCGCCTGGCGACCTTCGCGACCCTGGCCGAACAGCGCGGTGTGGTCCTCTATCACAAGCTCTATCTGCAGCACTGGCTGCTGGAGAGTCGCTCCCACTACGTCGATTTCGCCTGGCGGCCGGTCAACGCGCTTCAGCCGACAGGCTTGCCCGACGAGGTCCCGGCGGCGGAAACCTTCTGGGATGTCTCCGATCCAGTCAGGCGTAACCTGCACCGGCTCTATATCCGCCACACGCTCGACGCCCTGAAGGGCCGCAGCAATGTGATCTACGGCCTTGATCCAGAGTACACCGGCCCCCTCGCCTTCGTGCAGTTCTGGCTCGACACGATCGCGGAATGGGAGACCGAGAACGACCGGTCGGTCTGGGTCGCGCTCGAAGTTCCCAAGGCCGTGATGGACGCGGTTCTCGACGATCCGGTGCGATCGCGCACCATCGACGCGATCGGCTTCCATCACTGGGTCTATCGACCCGACGGCGCCCTGTTCGCCGTCCAGGGCGGCGTCAACAAGGCTCCGCGCGAACAGGTGGACGCCATCGCCAGTCCAGCAGAACTGGCGAACGCTGCCGATCCCGCCGCCGTCCGTCGCGCGCTGTGGCAATCGACCCCCGCCATGCGCTACCGGGCCTGGCGCGAATACCGCGACCGCGATCCTCAGCTCGCGATCATCGGTGTCGAGGACGTTTTCCCGGAGTTGAGCCGGGCGATCGAGACCGCCGCGCCCGTCGATCTCCGTCGGTTGCTGCGGGCGGATCCGCAAGTGCTTCAATCGAACGCGAACGCCTGGGCGCTCTCGAACCCCGACGGCGACCTCGTGATCTACAGCATGGACGGCGGGGATATCGTGCTCGACCAGCCTTTGGAGGGGGCGATGACCCTGCGGTGGATCGGCGACGGCGTTGCGGGCACAACGACGGAAATGCCCGCCGGAGCCACGGTGCTCCGCGCACCCTCTGGCTCAGCGGGGCAGCCCCGGGTCGCACTTCTGACCTCCGGCGGCGGAGGAACCTGAACGCGTCCACGGCTTGACGCGGGTCGCGGTTTACAGCGACTTCGCGCGGACCACCGCAGGGCGCAGGGATTCCGGATGAACGAGGACGGCCGCAAACCGACCATCGGCGACGTGGCCCGGCTGGCGGGCGTCTCGCCGATGACCGTGTCGCGGGTCATCAACGACAGCGAACGGGTGCGACCCGAGACGCGGGCGAAGGTCGAGGTCGTCATCGCGCAGATCGGCTATGCGCCCGATCCGGCCGCACGCATCCTGGCCCGCGCGGGCGCCGGACGGATCGGACTGCTCTACGCCAACCCCAGCAACGCCTATCTGGCCGAGGTTCTGGCCGGCGCCCTGTCCGGCGCTCGCGCAGCGGGCTTGCTGCTCATGATCGAACCGTCGCAGGCCGGCGACCCGGCGGCGGAACGTCTGGCCGTGTCGCGCCTCGCGGCCGGGGGCGCGCAAGGATTGATCGTCCCGCCGCCGCTGGGCGAGTCGACCGCGACGCTGGACGCCATCGCCCGGGCCGGCCTGCGCGCCGTGGTCCTGGCCGCCCCAGGCCGAAGCGCGGACGTGGTCAGCCTGCGCGTCGATGACGAGGCCGCCGCCCGCGAGATGGTGGAACATCTGATTGCGCTCGGACACAGGCGCATCGGCTTCATCGAGGGTCGGGGCGATCAAAGCGCGAGCGCGGAACGCCGCCGGGGTGCGGAACAGGCAGTTGCCGCGACGCCCGACGCCAGCCTGACCGTCGCCGCCGGAGACTTCACCTATCGATCCGGGCTGGAAGCGGCGCGGCATCTGCTGACTCAAACGCCTCGTCCGTCCGCCATCTTCGCCAGCAACGACGACATGGCCTCCGGGGCCCTCGCGGCCGTCCACGGGGCGGGACTGGACGCGCCGGGCGATATCTCGATCGCCGGTTTCGACGACACCTATATCGCGGCCAACTCCTGGCCCACGCTCACCACGATCCGCCAACCCGCCGCCGACATGGCCCACGAGGCCGCGATCCGCCTGGCCCGACCCGGGGAACCGCCGGAACCCGCGCCGCATCGCCTGATCGTGCGCGACAGCACCGGGCCCGCGCCCGGTTGACTCCAGCCGCTCGGCTGGTGATGGTAGCGCTACCACGTCGCAAAGAACGTGGACGGAGGCGCGCTTGAGATTGATCGACGACATGCCTGTGGACTGGCGCGAGGGGACCTTTCTCGGTCGGCTCCTGCTCGTCGAGGGGCCGACCCCGGTGCTCGTCCGACGGGGCGAGGTCATCGACATCTCGAAGAGCGCTCCGACCACGGCCCACGCCATCGCCGGCGGCGGCCCGTGCCGGCTGGACGGCGCAGGCCTGGGAGACCTCGAAGACCTGGACCTGCACGAGGCATCGACGACACCCCGCCTGCTCTCGCCGCTCGACCTTCAGTGCGTGAAGGCGTCTGGCGTGACGTTCGCGGTATCCGCCGTCGAACGGGTGATCGAGGAGCGGGCGCGCGGCGATGCAGGCGCGGCCCAGACCATCCGCAAGGGACTAGCCGAGCGCGTCGGCGCCGACCTTTCCGCAGTCAGGCCGGGCTCGACGGAGGCCGAAGCGCTGAAGGTCGTCCTGATCGAGGAAGGCCTCTGGTCGCAGTACCTCGAAGTCGCCATCGGCAAGGACGCTGAAATCTTCACCAAGGCGCCCGTTCTGGCCTCGGTCGGCTGGGGGGACCTCGTCGGCGTCCGGGCCGACAGCGCCTGGAACAATCCCGAGCCCGAGGTCGTGCTCGTCTGCGATCCGGCCGGCCGCGTCGCCGGTGCAGCCCTCGGCAACGACGTCAATCTGCGGGACATCGAGGGGCGGTCCGCGCTCCTCCTCGGCAAGGCCAAGGACAATAACGCCTCGGCGGCGGTCGGACCCTGGATCCGTCTGTTGGACCCGACCTTCGGCATCGACGATGTCCGAGACGCCGTCATCTCGCTGAAGGTCGTCGGCGCGGACGGGTTCGAGATGTCGGGACAATCGTCGATGCGGCTGATCAGCCGCGATCCGCTTGAGCTCGTCGCCCAGACCCTGTCGCCCGCACACCAGTATCCGGACGGCTTCGCCCTCTATCTCGGCACCATGTTCGCGCCAATCGACGACCGTGATGCGCCCGGACAGGGGTTCACCCACAAGGTCGGCGACGAAGTCTGCGTGTCATCTCCCAAGCTCGGCGTGCTTCGAAACCGGGTCACGACCTGCGAGGCCGCGCCGCCCTGGACGTTCGGCATCACCGGCCTGATGTCCAATCTGGCAAAGCGAGGCCTGCTGTGAGCGGCGCCGTCTATCCTTCGCTCCGGAACCGCCTCGTCGTCGTCACGGGCGGAGGCACGGGCATCGGCGCGGCCCTGACCGAAGGATTCGCCCGGCAGGGAGCGCGCGTCGTGTTCCTCGACGTCGCGGAAGAGGCGTCGAAGGCGCTCGCGGCCGATCTTTCGACCTGCACGCCGCCGCCGGTCTTCAAGCCGTGCGATCTGCTGGAGCTGGACGGTCTCCGCGACACCCTGGCGAGCATCGTCGCCGAACACGGCGCCATCGATGTGCTGGTCAACAATGCCGCCAACGACGATCGCCATACGCTGGCCGAGGTCACGCCCGCCTATTGGGACGACCGTATCGGCGTGAACCTGCGCCACCTCTATTTCGCCGCCCAGGCCGCCGCGCCGGGCATGCGGGAGCGCGGACGCGGCGTGATCCTCAACCTCGGCTCGATCAGCTGGCATCTCGGCCTGCCTGACCTGTCGATCTACGAGACCGCCAAGGCCGGCATCGAAGGCATGACCCGGGCCCTGGCGCGCGAACTCGGCGTCGACGGCATTCGCGTGAGCTGCATCGTGCCGGGCAATGTCAAAACGCCGCGCCAGATGAAATGGTACACGCCCGAGGGAGAGGCCGAGATCGTCGCAGCCCAGTGCCTGAAGGGTCGGATCGAGCCGTCGGACGTCGCCGCCCTGGCCCTGTTCCTGGCCTCGGACGACGCGCGGTTCATCACGGGACACGAGTATTTCGTGGACGCCGGCTGGCGCTAGCCGGTCGCCACGACAACGGGCCGTCAGAGCCCATCGGAGGAGGAAAGAGAATGGCAGGACCGACCGGGGGCTCGGGCCCCGACATCGCCGGGGCCGACCAGGTCAACATGGCCTTCATCGCCCTGATCGTGGCGGTGGCGACTATCGGCGGCTTCATGTTCGGCTACGATTCAGGCGTCATCAACGGCACCCAGGACGGACTGGAGAGCGCGTTCAACCTGTCGGCCCTGGGCACCGGCTTCAACGTCGGCGCCATCCTTCTGGGCTGTGCGGTCGGCGCCTTCATCGCGGGTCGTCTGGCCGATCTGATCGGCCGCAAGACGGTCATGCTGATCGCCGCAGCCCTGTTCATCGTCAGCGCCCTCTGGGCGGGTGCGGCTGACTCCTCCGCCCACTTCATCATCGCCCGTTTCATCGGCGGTCTGGGCGTCGGCGCGGCCAGCGTCCTGACGCCCGCCTATATCTCCGAGGTCACGCCGGCCTCGATGCGCGGGCGGCTGTCCAGCGTGCAGCAGATCATGATCATCACCGGCCTGACCGGCGCCTTCGTCGCCAACTATGCCCTGGCCGCGACCGCCGGCGGATCGACCGCCGAGTTCTGGCTGGGCTATCCGGCCTGGCGCTGGATGTTCTGGCTGCAGGTGGTCCCCGCCGCGATCTATCTGTTCGCCCTGCTGCTGATCCCCGAGAGCCCCCGATATCTGGTGGTCAAGAACCGCGACGCCCAGGCCCTGGCTGTCCTCACCAAGCTGTTCGGCCCCGAGGCCGGCGCCCGCAAGGTCGCTGAAATCCGGGCCTCGCTCGCGGTCGATCACAAGCCGAGCTTCCGCGATCTCCTGGATCCCGTCACACGCAATGTGCGCCCGATCGTCTGGGCCGGTCTGATCCTGGCTGTGTTCCAGCAACTCGTCGGCATCAACATCGTCTTCTACTACGGTGCGGTGCTGTGGCAGTCGGTGGGCTTCTCCGAAAACGACGCCCTGTTGATCAACATCGGCTCCGGGACCCTGTCGATCCTGGCCTGCCTCGCGGCCATGGCTGTGATCGACAAGATCGGGCGCAAGCCCCTTCTGCTGATCGGCTCGGCCGGGATGTTCGTCACCCTGGCGGTCGTCGCCTGGTGTTTCTCGCAGGCCCAGTCGGTCGACGGGGCAGTCACCCTGCCCGACCAGGTCGGGTTGATCGCCCTGATTGCAGCCAACGCCTATGTCGTGTTCTTCAACCTCAGCTGGGGCCCGGTCATGTGGGTCATGCTGGGAGAGATGTTCCCCAACCAGATGCGCGGTTCGGCGCTGGCGGTGGCGGGCTTCGCCCAGTGGATCGCCAACTTCGCCATCTCGGTCAGCTTCCCGGCCATGGCCGCAGGATTCGGCCTCCCGGCCACCTACGGCTTCTATGCCGCCAGCGCCCTGGTGTCCTACTTCCTCGTCCAGGCCTGGGTGAAGGAGACCCGGGGCCGCGAGCTGGAAGACATGACCGGCTGACCTTTCACCTTCCCCGGCGACGCTCCCCCGTCGCCGGGAACTTGTTTCACAGGACCTGACCATGACCGACACCCTGAACCTCAGTCATCTGATCGACGGCGAGCGCGCGGACGTCGCCCGGCCGACGGAGAGCCTCAACCCTTCGAACACGGCCGAGGTGGTGGCCCGCACGCCGGACGGCGGTCAAGCCGAGGTGAACGCCGCCGTCGCCGCCGCGAAGGCCGCTTTCCCTGCGTGGTCCGAAGCGTCGCCCGAGGTCCGCTCGGACGTGCTGGATCGGGCGGGGACGCTGGTCATGGAGCGCCGCGAACAGCTGGGTCGACTGCTCTCGCGCGAAGAGGGCAAGACCCTGCCCGAAGGCATCGGTGAAACCGTCCGCGCCGGCCGCATCCTCAAGTATTTCGCCGGCGAGGCCCTGCGTCGCCACGGCCAGAATCTCGACAGCGTGCGCCCCGGCGTCGAGATCCAGACCTATCGTCAGGCGGTCGGCGTCTATGGCCTGATCACGCCCTGGAACTTCCCCATCGCCATCCCGGCGTGGAAGGCCGCGCCGGCCCTGGCGTTCGGCAACACCGTGGTGATGAAGCCCGCCGGTCCCACCCCGGCCACGGCCTCTGCCCTGGCGGACATCCTGGTCGAAGCCGGTCTGCCCAAGGGGGTGTTCAACCTGGTCATCGGTCGCGGCGGCGTAGGCCAGGCGATCGTCGATCACCCCGACGTCGACGGCCTGTCGTTCACCGGCTCGCAGAGCGTCGGCTCCGGCGTGGCCCTCGGCGCCATCAAGCGTCAGGCCCGGGTCCAGCTCGAGATGGGCGGCAAGAACCCGCTGATCGTCCTGGACGACGCCGATCTGGAGCGCGCGGTCATGGTGGCGCTCGACGGTTCCTTCTTCGCCACTGGCCAGCGTTGCACCGCCTCCAGCCGCCTGATTGTCACCGACGCCATCCATGACCGGTTCGTCGCCCTGCTGGCCGAGAAGGTCGCGGCCCTTCGCGTCGGCGACGCCCTCGATCCGAACACCCAGATGGGACCCGCGGTCTCCGAAGCCCAGATGGAGACCAGCTACAGGTACATCGACATCGCCCGCGAGGCCGGCGGCCGGATCGCCACCGGAGGCGAGCGTCTGAACCTCGACACCCCCGGCTGGTATGTACAGCCGACCCTGATCGCCGACACCGATCCGTCCATGCGCATCAACACCGAGGAGGTGTTCGGCCCGGTCGCCTCGACCATCCGCGTCAAGGACTATGAGGAGGCCCTGGCCGTCGCCAACTCCACCGAGTTCGGTCTGTCGGCCGGCATCGTGACCACCAGCCTCAAGCACGCCCGCGACTTCCAGCGCCGCGCCCGCGCCGGCATGACCATGGTCAACCTGGCCACCGCAGGGGTCGACTACCATGTCCCGTTCGGCGGCTCGAAATCCTCCAGCTACGGCGCGCGGGAACAAGGCTTCGCCGCGGTCGAGTTCTACACCCAGACCAAAACAGCCTACTCCTGGAGCTGACCGATGTCGGAGCCGGAACTGGTCTGGGATGTTCGGGCGGAACTGGGCGAAGGCCCGGTGTGGGACGCCCATCGCCGGGCCGTCTGGTTCGTCGACATCAAGGGCCGCAAACTGCACCGCTACGGCGTCGATGACGGCGCCAGGGCGTCGTGGGACGCACCGGACCAGATCGGTTTCGCCCTGCCCGCCGAGGACGGGTCACTGGTCTGCGGCGTCCGCGGCGGCCTGCGCCGGTTCGATCCGGAGAGCGGCGCTTTCGCCCTGCTGCTCCCCGTGGAAGAGGAGCGTCCGCAGAACCGGCTGAACGACGGTTTTGTCGCGCCGGATGGATCCCTGTGGTTCGGGTCGATGGACGACAGCGAGACGGTGCGGTCCGGCGCCCTCTACCGTTTCCATCAGGGCGAGTTGACCCGCCACGACGACGGCTATCTGGTCACCAACGGCCCGGCGATGAGCTCCGACGGCCGGACGCTCTACCACAACGACACCGTCGGGCGTCGTGTCTTCGCCTTCGATCACGCGGGCGGGGTCCTGACCAACAAGCGGATTTTCGCGGAGACGGCTGACGGATTCGCCGATGGCCCCAGCGTCGATTCCGAAGGGGTGCTCCACGTGGCCCTGTTCAACGGCTGGGGGGTGGCTCGGTTTTCCCCTGAAGGCGAGCGGATCGGAACGATCCGCTTCCCCGTCCAGACCGTGACCAAGGCGGCGTTCGGCGGCGACGATCTGCGGGACCTCTATTGCACCACCGCCTGGCTCAACAACGCCGACAAACGAGCCGTTCAGCCGACGCTCGGAGGCCTGTTCCGCGTCCGTGTCGAGACCCCCGGCCTGCCGCAATACCGGGTGCGGCTGTGATCGAACTCGCGCACGGCGACTGGACCTTGGCGCTGCGGCCGGAACTCGGCTCCTCGGTGACCCGGCTGGTCTGGCGGGGTCGCGACATCCTGCGACCCGCCCCGGTTGACGCGACCCATCCGCTGGAGACAGCGAGCTTTCCGCTCGTCCCCTATGCGAACCGCATTGATCGCGGCGCCTTCCGGTTCGCGGACCGTGAGATCAGCCTGCCCGCAACGTCGGGCTTCGAACCCCATGCCCTGCACGGCCTAGGCTGGTTGCAGCCCTGGTCGGTGCTGAGCACCGACCTCGACTTCGTCGATCTCGCAACCGATGCCAAGGCCGGCGCCGACTGGCCCTGGGCCTGGACGGCAGCCCATCGACTGCAGCTCGACGACGACGGTCTGGAAGCGACCCTGTCCATCACCAACAAGGACGAGACCCCGATGCCCGCCGGCCTGGGTCTGCATCCCTATTTCGTGGCGACAGACCAGACGATCATGACCCTTTCGGCAGACGAGGTCTGGCTGACCGACCCGAGCGAGATTCCGCGCAAACACTCGACGCCTTCCGCGGTGATTGACTGGGCGGCCGGCATTCCGCTCGCAGGCGCGCCGTTCGTCGACAACGCCTACGGCGGTTGGTCCGGCCCCGCGCGGCTTGAGCATCGCGACCATTTCGTCGAAATGAGCGCTTCGGCCAATGCGCCCTGGGTTCAGGTCTATGCGCCGGGGTCCGGCGGCTTCGTCTGCATCGAGCCGGTCACCCATCGCCCCGACGCCCACAACGCCCCGCGCGGCGAGACGTCGGGCCTCGTCTCCCTGAAGCCCGGCGAGACCCTGTCGATTTCGATGCGGATCACTGCAGCCGCATCAGCGACCACCCAAGGAGAAGATCGATGATCCGCAGCCTTTTCGCGGCCATGACCTTTGCGGTCCTCGCCATGGCGCAGGCCGCCTTCGCGCAGGCGCCGACCTGGAACAGCGAGATCCTGCATCAGGACGCGGCCTGGTACGGCTCGCCCGAAGCCCTCCATCTGGCCGAGACGGTCATTCTGCACCAGTCGCCCGAGGGGGGATGGCCCAAGAACACGAGCCTCGACATTTCGCCGGCCGTCGCCCCCGTCGAGGATGCGGTCAAGAACACCTTCGACAACGAAGCGACGACCCTGCCGATGGCCTTCCTGGCCCGGGTGATCAGCGCAGCAGGCCGGCCTTCGGATCGCGCAGCCTTCGATCGCGGCCTCGACTACGTCCTCGCTGCCCAATATCCGAACGGCGGCTGGCCACAGTTCTACCCGCTGCGCGAGGGCTACTACACGCACATCACCTTCAATGACGATGCGATGGTCCGCACACTGACGGTTCTCCGGGATGTGGCCAGAGGGGCCGAGCCCTACGCCTTCGTCGATGCCGCACGGCGTGCCCGGGCGAGCGCGGCCGTCGACAAGGGGATCCAGGTCATCCTGGCCACCCAGGTGCGCCAGAACGGCGTCCTGACCGTCTGGTGCGCCCAGCACGACGAACGCACGCTGGAGCCCGCCTGGGCCCGTCGCTATGAGCCCCCTTCCCTGTCGGGCAGCGAGAGCGTCGGCCTCACCCGCTTTCTGATGTCGATTCCGGATCCTTCACTGGAGGTCGTCGAGGCGATCGAGGGCGCGGTCCTATGGTTCCGGTCCAGCGCGATCGAGAACGCACGGATAGAGAATTTCACCGCCGCCGACGGCGCGCCCGACGTCCGCCTCGTCCAGGAAGCCGGAGCGGGCCCAGTGTGGGCCCGGTTCTATGAGCTCGGCTCGAGCCGTCCCATCTTCCTCGGGCGGGAGTCGATCGTCCGCTATGACTTCGCCGAGATCGAACGCGAGCGGCGGACCGGCTATCGCTACTTCGGGACCTGGGCCCAGAGCCTCATCACCGAAGACTACCCCGCCTGGCGTCGACGCAACGGCCGCGCCTGAGGCCGATCAGATCACAGACCGACAGGACCTCCCATGATCGCCTCCCTCGTCTTCGTCCTCGCGCTCCAGGCCGCCGCCCAGACTCCACCGCCCGTCGAGCCGACGCCAGTGCGGCCCATCTCCGCCTCCAAGATCATTCTCGTCGGGGACTCGACCACGGCTGTGATCGGCGGATGGGGACCGAGTTTCTGCGCCGATCACGTCACCTCGTTCGTGGCCTGTGTGAACCTCGCGCGGGGCGGTCGAAGCAGCGGCAGCTATTTCGCGGAAGGCTCCTGGGACCTGGCCTTGGCCGAGATGTCGACGCGCGGTTTCGTGGCCACCTATGTGCTGATCCAATTCGGCCACAACGACCAGCCCGGCAAACCCGGGCGATCCACCGACCTCGCCACAGAGTTCCCGAACAACCTCCGCCGCTATGTCGCCGAGACGCGCGAACGCGGGGCCATTCCCGTCCTGCTGACGCCGCTGACCCGGCGGCAGTTCGTCGACGGTCGGGTGCAGAACGACCTCGAACCCTGGGCCGAGACGATCCGTGCGATAGCGGCGGAGACCGGAACCCCGCTGGTCGATCTCAACGCCTCCAGCGTCGCGGCTGTCCAGGCGATGGGACCGGCGATGGCCGCGCGGTTCGCCCAGGCCGCGCCCTCGGCGGAGGTTTCCACGGCGCTTCTGACCGGCACGACCATCCCGGCCGCGACAGGCGTCCCCCTGACCGTCCTCCCGACGGCTCCCGCGACCACGCCAACCACGTCCCAGGCGCAGAACGCCGCCATCGAGCCGGTCGGTCAGGCGCGGACCTCGTTCGACTACACCCACCTCGGGCGAACCGGCGCCGACTTCTTCGCGGCGATGGTCACCCGCGACCTGATGATCGCCGTCCCTGAATTGCGGCGCGGTCTGGTGCCCTGAACGCGTATCAGCCCGCGTGCTTCTCGGCCTCGACGCGCTGATATCCGGCGTCGATCACCGCGACCATGGCGGCGGCCGCGGCGGCGGGGTCGCGCGCTTCGATGCAGTCGACGATCCGTTCGTGCGCATCCACCGTCTCCCTGTGGAGCGCCTCGCTCCGGGTCGGCGGGCTGAGGGTGAAGGCTTCCAGCAGCGCCGTCTCGATGACGCTGGCCAGAGACCGCATCATGGGATTCTGCGACGCCACCGCGATCCACAGATGCAGTTCCAGATCCGCGCGGGCGAAGTCGTACTCAGAGTGCTGTTCCCGACGCATGGCCTCGATCGCCTCGCGCATCTGCGCAAGATCGTCGGCGCTCCGATGCTCGGCCGCGAGGGCAGCCGCCGCAGGTTCGAGCGCGCGACGCACCTCGGCCAGATGACGGCGGAAGGCTGCGTCCATCCCGTTGCCGACCTGCCAGGCCAGGACTTCCGTATCGAAGAAGTTCCAGCGCATCGGGTCGGTCACCTTGGTCCCGACCCGCGTCTTGACGATCAGGAAGCCCTTGGCGGCCAGCGTCTTCAGGGCCTCGCGCAGCGCAGTCCGGGACACGCCGAACCGCTCCAGCAGTTCGGCTTCGTTGGGAATCTTGGATCCGGGCTCGATACGTCCGCTCAGGATGTCCTGGCCGAGCGAGCGGACGATCTGGTCGTGGCTTGAGACAGTCTGGCGAACGCCTCGACTGGCGAGAGCATAGCCCATGGTCTTCTGCGGCCCCTGCATAGTCCCGCTCTATACGCTCCGCGCGAATCCGCAAGGCGACTGGCGCCCGTCAAAATCCGTCGCCTGGCTAGAGTTTCAATTATATGATGATATGATTCTAAAAGCCGCATCGAGGGCGGCGGGAGGGCGTCTTGATCAAAAGTTTCGTAGCGGGCGCCGCGGCGCGCGCCGGAGTCCAGGTTCGATGACGACGGAAACGCCTCGCCGGCTGCGGTCGCGCGCCTGGTTCGACAATCCCGACAATCCCGACATGACCGCCCTCTATCTGGAGCGTTATCTCAACTATGGGCTGACGCTCGAGGAGCTCCGGTCCGGCAAGCCCATCATCGGCATCGCCCAGACGGGTTCCGATCTCAGCCCCTGCAACCGCCACCACATCGAGCTCGCGAAACGCGTCCGCGAAGGCATTCGCGAGGCCGGCGGCATCGCCATGGAATTTCCCGTTCATCCAATTCAGGAGACGGGCAAACGGCCGACCGCCGGACTCGACCGAAACCTGGCCTATCTGGGCCTGGTCGAACTGCTCTACGGCTACCCGCTCGACGGCGTGGTCCTGACCATTGGCTGCGACAAGACCACGCCCGCCTGTCTGATGGCGGCGGCGACCGTCAACATGCCGGCGATCGCCCTGTCCGTCGGCCCCATGCTCAACGGCTGGCACAGGGGCGAGCGCGTCGGATCGGGCAGCATCATCTGGAAGGCCCGCGAGATGATGGCGGCGGGCGAACTGGACTACGAAGGTTTCATCGACCTGGTCGCAACCTCGGCGCCATCGGTCGGCTACTGCAACACCATGGGCACGGCCTCGACCATGAACACGCTCACGGAAGCGCTGGGCATGTCGCTTCCGGGTTCCGCCTCCATTCCCGCGCCCTACCGCGAACGTCCCCAGGTCGCCTATCAGACCGGCCTGCGGATCGTTGAAATGGTTAAGGCGGACCTGAAGCCCTCCGACGTCCTGACGCGCCATGCGTTCGAGAACGCCATCGTCGTCAACTCCGCGATCGGCGGGTCCACCAACGCTCCCGTGCATCTGACGGCCCTGGCTCGCCATGTCGGCGTCGATCTGCCGCTTCAGGACTGGCAGACCGTCGGGCACAAGGTGCCCCTGCTCGTGAACCTGCAGCCGGCGGGGACCTACCTCGGCGAGGACTTCCATCAAGCCGGAGGCGCGCCCGCCGTGATCGCGGAGCTGATGCGCCATGGCCTGATCCACGAAGGCGCGTTGACAGTCAACGGCCGCACGATCGGCGAGAATTGCGCGGGCGCTGAGATCGTCCTGCCCGACGTTATCCGCACCTTCGAGACGGCCCTCGTCGAGGATGCGGGATTCCTGGTGATGACCGGCAACGTCTTCGAGTCCGCCATCATGAAGACGAGCGTGATCTCGGCGGATTTCCGCCGACGTTATCTCTCCGAGCCCGCCGCACCGGACGTGCTGGACGGGGTCGTGACCGTCTTCGACGGGCCCGAGGACTATCACCGGCGCATCGACGATCCGGACGAGGCGATCACAGTCGAAAGCGTTCTGGTCATGCGCGGCTCGGGTCCGGTCGGACACCCGGGCGCGGCGGAGGTCGTGAACATGCGGCCTCCCGCGTATCTTATCAGACAAGGGATCACCGAACTGCCCTGCGTCGGCGACGGCCGCCAGTCGGGCACCTCGGGCTCGCCCTCGATCCTGCACGCGTCGCCGGAGGCGGCGACGGGCGGCAATATCGCCCTTCTCCGGAACGGCGATAGAATCCGCATCGATCTGGTTCGCGCCCGGGTGGACGTCGACCTCACAGACGAAGAACTGTCCAAACGCCGGCACGCTCTGGAAGACGCCGGAGGCTACAGATATCCGGCCTCCCAGACCCCTTGGCAGGAAATCCAGCGGGGGCTCGTCGGCGAGTTGCAGACCGGGGCCGTGCTCGAAGGCACGACGCGTTTCCACCGGATCGTCGATACGCTCGGGCTGCCCCGCGACAATCACTGAAACGACGCCCGTCCTCGCGGATCAGGCCGGCAGAGCCGCGAGGACGTTGAACAGCTCGCGATCGTCCGGAGGCCTGGCGAGATAGGCGTCAGCGCCGCCTCCGTGGCCGCTCGCAGGTTCTCCGGCGAGACGTTGGCGGCCACCTTGACGATCAGGGTGCAGCGGCCGCCACACGCCTGTTCGAGGTCACGCATGGAGGCTGTCGCGCAGAAGCCGTTGAGCGCCCTCGGCGTCGATCAGGTCGACTGCCTCCTGGGCATCCGTGGCGGACAGAGAGGGATTCGAACCCTCGGTAGGCTTTCACCTACACACGCTTTCCAAGCGTGCGCGATCGACCACTCCGCCACCTGTCCGTTTCACCACGAGGGCTAACGCCCGGGAGGTCGCCCGGGGAGGGAGGGCTGATAGAACAGCCGAGCGCTGTGGGCAAGCGCCGCGCTGGTCAAAACGGGTCTGGGCAAAGGCGCGGGCCATTCCCATATGGTCGCCATGTCCCTTTTCTCACGGATGGCATCCATGCTGAGCCAGAAGACCACCCTGCCCACCGCCGCAAGCGCCCTGCCCGGCCGGTCCACCCCCCTGCCGACCGACGAGGTCCATTTCGTCAATGGTCGTCCGCTGAAGGGACCGCATCCGGAGGGGTTCGAGACCGCAATCTTCGGCATGGGCTGTTTCTGGGGCGTGGAGCGCAAGTTCTGGTCGCTGCCGGGCGTCTGGGTCACCGCCGTCGGCTATTCCGGCGGGATCACGCCGAATCCGACCTATGAGGAGACCTGCACCGGGCTGACCGGCCAGACCGAGGTGGTCCAGGTCGTGTTCAATCCGGCGGAGATCTCCTACGCCCAGCTGCTGAAGACCTTCTGGGAAGGGCACGACCCGACCCAGGGCATGCGCCAGGGCAATGACGTCGGCTCGACCTATCGCTCGGCCATCTACTATCTGAACGACGGACAGCGTGCCGAGGCCGAGGCGTCGCGCGACGCCTATCAGGGCGCACTGGCGAAGGCCGGCAAGGGCCAGATTACGACCGAAATCACGGAGGCCGGGCCCTTCTATTTCGCCGAGGGCTATCACCAGGGCTATCTGGCCAAGAACCCGGAAGGCTACTGCGGCATCGGCGGCACGGGCGTGGTCTGCCCGATCGGCGTCGGCGTCGAGGCCTGATCTCGGAGCGGGCGGGCATGGGCCTCTGAGGCGACGGGTCTAGGCCCGGCGCAGGGTCTCGGCCGCCCCGCCCAGCCGCTCGATCGCCTCGTCCAGGACGGCGTCGGCCTTGGCGAAGCAGAGGCGGATGACCGATCCGGCCGCCGCGTCCGAGACGAAGGCGGACAGGGGGATGGCGGCGACCCCGAAATCGACGACGGCCCGGCGGCAGAAGGCCTCATCTGACGAGGCGATACCCGAGGCCGTGAGGTCGAGGCCGAGGAAATAGGTTCCTTCGCTCGGGGTCAGGACGAAACCGTGGGCCGTCAAACCCGCCGCCAGTCGGTCGCGAGAGCGTTGCAAGTCGGCGCCCATCTCGGCGAAGGCGGCTTCCGGCCAGCCGAGGCCCGCGGCCACGGCGCTCTGCAGGTTCGGCGGGGTGGCGAAGGTGATGAACTGGTGGGCCTTCGCGACGGGGTCGACTAGGGCGGGGTCGCCGCAGACGAAGCCGATCTTCCATCCCGTCATCCCGAATATCTTCCCGGCGGATCCGATCTTGAGGGTCCGCGAGGTCATGCCCGGCTCCGCGATCAGGGAGCGATGGCGGCGACCGTCCAGGATCACATGCTCCCAGACCTCGTCGCTGACGGCGATCAGGTCATGACGCACGCAGACCCGGGCGAGGGCCGCGACCTCTTCGGCGTCGAAGGCGCGGGCGGTCGGGTTGTGGGGATTGTTGAAGACGACCATTCGGGTACGGGGCGTGATCACGGCCTCGATGGCGTCGTCCGTAAGGCGCCACAGCGGCGGCTGGAGCCGGACCGGGACGGCGATGCCGCCGGCGCGCTCGATCAGGGGGCGATAGGCGTCATAGGCGGGTTCGAAGATGACGATCTCGTCGCCCGGATGGACCCAGGCCATGATGGAGGCGGCGATCGCTTCGGTGGCGCCGGAGGTGATCAGGACGCCGTCGAACGTCAGGGGGACGCCCTGCAGCCGCCCGTAGTGTTCGACCACGGCGTGGCGCAACTCGGGCAGGCCGCGCGACGGGGCGTACTGGTTGGAGCCGGTCATCAGGGCGTCAGCGGCGAGGCGGCGGAGGCTCTGGGGTCCCTGATCATCGGGGAAGCCCTGGCCCAGATTGATCGCGCCATGCTCGCGGGCGAGGCTGGACATGACCTCGAAAATGGTCACCGGCATGTGGGCGAAGACGGGATGGGCGCGCATGTCTCCAACGGAGCCGAGCGGGGCGATCAAGGCAAGCCGGAAAGGACGTCCTGGTCTCAGACGTAGCTGACCCGGCCCGCGGTCGTCAGAAGACCGCGCCTTCGTTGCGGCCATGGCTGGTCAAACGGTCATACTCGGCGCTCGCGGCGCCGACTCTCTGGTTTTCCGCGAGGCCGACCGCCTGGGCGGCTGCGCAGTCGGGCGCCGCTCTCATCGCCTGTTGAACACCCTGGGCGCCCGCCGCGGCGATCCGGACGTGATTGGTCTCATGAAGGACCAGGGCCGCGAAATAGGTGTTCCATTTCTCGCGGTCGGTCCGGTTCATCTGATTCAGGGTGGCCAGATCGGGCAGGACGACAGTCACGGTATAGGTCACCGCAGTCCGGGCGGGGTCGCACCGACCGTTCGTCCCGGACAACTGCCACCTGTAGTTCCAGTAGGTCACGGCGTCGTGGCGCGCGCCGCTGAGATCGGCGGGCTTGCCGTCATTGATGCTGGCCCGCACGGCCCGGGCGTTCCGGCCCCGAACCTCGTAGCCGCGCAGGGTGACGTTCTCGATCTCCGTGACAGCCGGCGCGGCCGCGAGCAGGCGCGGGGACGCCTCCGGATAGGCGCTCAGGTCCGGGCCCGTCGTGGTTTGCAGGGCGAGCAGCAGCAAGGTCAGAATGATCATGTCCGCCCTTTATCACACGGTTCACGACTGTCGCTGCGGCGCTGCAACGGTCATCGCTCAACAGGCTTGGCTGAGCAGGGCCGGCTGTTTCAGCGCGCTGCCGAATGCTGACCGGGGCGCAGACAGGCCTGAGCGCCTGAAAGACACACCCCGGCCGCGCCTTAATCCGCACCGATACACGCCACAGTTCCGACCAACGCCGGTCCGTCTCATGGGATCAACGACATAACCCCGGAGGAAGCGATGCTGGCGACCATGCTGAAACAGGGGGTGGCGGCCGTCGTCGGCCTCAGCCTCGCTTCGCCGATCGCCGCGGCGCCCGTCCAGACCCGACCCGCCTATGAGCCCGGCGACGGGGCGGTCAGCGCCGCCGCCTGCGAGGCCCTCGGCATCCGCTTGAGAGCCCCGGTGGACGACGTCGTCGTCAGCGCATCGCGTATTGTCACCCCCGCCTACAACGGGCCGCCGCCGGTCGCCCTGCCGATCGAGCCGACGAAGAAGGAGGATCGCGTTGAGTACGGCGCGCCGCCACCCCCGCCGCCCCCGCCGCCGCCGCCCGCCCCGCCCGCCCCGCCCGCGCCGATGCGGCCCCCGGTCATCGGGATGAACGCCGCAGGCCAGACGACGGTGAACGGCGTCATCTCCAGCCTGCCCCAGCCGGCCAACACCGAGCGCTATCCAGACGCAACGCCCAACCCCGTCCGGCGGGTCGCCGAAGCGCCGGTTTCAACCTTCTCGATCGACGTGGACACGGCCGCCTGGTCCAACGTCCGGCGCTTTATCTCCGAGGGCCAGACACCGCCCCGCGACGCCGTTCGGGTCGAGGAGATGATCAACTATTTCGACTACGGATACGCCCGGCCCGGCAGCGCGGCCGAGCCCTTCGCGGTCACCACCAACGTCACTGGATCGCCCTGGTCAGAAGGCCGCCAGATCGTCCATATCGGGCTGCAGGGCTATGAGCTGCCGGCGGGAGAGCGGAAGCCGCTGAACCTGACCTTCATGGTCGATGTCTCCGGCTCGATGTTCGCGCCCGACAAGCTGCCCCTGGCCCAGCAGACGATGAACCTGATTATCGACAAACTCCGGCCCGAGGACCGGGTGGCGGTGACCTACTACGCCGGGTCGGTCGGGACGGCGGTCGGGCCGACGTCGGGATCCGAGAAGCTGAAGCTGCGCTGCGCCGTGGCCTCGCTCAACTCCGGCGGCGGCACCGCCGGGGCGGCGGGCATGGTCAACGCCTATGAACAGGCCGAGGCCGCCTTCGGGGCCGACAAGGTCAACCGCATCCTGATGTTCACCGACGGCGACTTCAACGTCGGGGTCACCGACGACAGGCGGCTGGAAGACTATGTCGCCGACAAGCGGGAGACGGGCATCTATCTGTCGGTCTACGGCTTCGGGCGCGGCAACTATCAGGATGCCCGGATGCAGACGATCGCCCAGGCCGGGAACGGGATCGCCGCCTATGTCGACGACCTGAACGAGGCCCGGCGCCTGTTCGGCCCCGCCTTCGATCGCGGCGCCTTCCCCATCGCCGACGACGTCAAGATCCAGGTCGAGTTCAACCCGGCCCGCGTCTCCGAATACCGGCTGATCGGCTATGAGACCCGGCTGCTGAACGAGGAAGACTTCTCCAACGACGCCGTCGACGCGGGCGAGGTCGGGTCCGGCGCCTCCGTCACCGCCCTGTACGAGATCACCCCCGTCGGCGGGCCGAGCCAGATCCCCGAGCGCCGCTATGACGCCAACCGGCCAGAGTCTTCCGTAGGCGATCCGAACGGCGAGATCGGCTTCGTCCAGGTCCGCTACAAACTGCCGGGAGAGCCGACCTCGCGCCTGATCCAGCACGCGGTTTCCCGCCCCTCTGCCCGGCCGCCGGAGGCCACCCGCTGGGCCATGGCCGTCGCCGCCTTCGGCCAGGGCCTGCGTGGCGATCCGTGGATGAACGCCGACTTCGACAACGCCGCCATCCTGGCCCTGGCCCAGGGCGCCCGAGGCCAGGACCCCTACGGCGACCGCGCGGCCTTCGTGCAGATGGTCCGGGCGGCCGGAACCCTCCGGGCGCGGCGCGAGCCCTAGACAGAGAGCCGGCGCGTCGCTGAACCGCAAGATCGGGCGAGCGCGGGACAACGGCCCCCTCCATACCGTAGTCACCACAGCGGATGAGGACGATGACGGCGGCGCTCGATCACTATCATGCCCGGATGCAGAGGGTGCTGGATCATATCGACCGGCATCTGGACGGCGATCTGGATCTTGAGGCGGTCAGCGGCGTCGCGGCGTTTTCCAAATTCCATTTCCACCGGCAGTTCAAGGCGACCTTCGGGGTGTCCCTGCATCGCTATGTCCAGCTGGCCCGCATGCGACGGGCCTCGAAAAGGCTGGCCGATGGCGAGGGTCAGAGCGTCACCGAAATCGCCCTGGACGCCGGCTACGAGACGCCTGATGCCTTCGCCCGCGCCTTTCGGCAAAGGTTCCGCCAGTCGCCGTCGAGTTTCCGGAAATCTCCCGACTGGGAGCCGTGGCTCAGCGCCTTCGGGCCGCTCAACTCAGCCAGGAGCAAGATCATGACGACCACATTCACCCCCGAACAGGTGACCCTCCGCGACGTCGCGCCGACCCGCGTGGCGATGTTCGAGCATCGGGGCGATCCCGGGACGCTCGAGGTCACCATCCAGGAATTCATCGCTTGGCGGAAGGCCGCCGGGCTGACGCCCCGGACCAGCTCGACCTTCAACATCTGGCACACCGAGCGGCGACCCGCGAACCCCGCCGACTATCGGATGGAGCTGTGCGTCGGCGTCGGCCCCGATCAGCGGATCGAGTCGACGGACGGGTCCGTCAGGGAAGGCGAGATTCCCGGCGGGCGGTGCGCGGTGCTGCGGGTGACCGGAGACACCCACAATCTGGAGCCCGCGGCGCTCTATCTGTACCGCGACTGGCTGCCGGCGAGCGGCGAGGAGATGCGGGACTTCCCCATCTACTGTCAGCGATTTCTTCTCGACGACCCGGAGCTGGGCACGGCGGCGGAGCTGCATCTGCCGTTGAAATAGCGGTGGCGTGAAAGAGGTGCGGCCCCGCGGACCGCACCCTCCGCTCACGACGGGGCGCGGGGGGAAACGCCCCCTGCCGGAGCGGTCAGCGCGGCGCGTGATCTGCGGCCTCTACGACGCCTGCAGCGTACGCATCGTACGGCGCAGACCGGTGATCGACCGGCGCTGTCATCGGATCAGGCGCCGTTGCACACAGCGATCACGATCGCAGCGATGGCCGCGAACACCATGTGGATCGTCTGCAGCGCGCCGGATGGAGGCTGCGGTTCCGGGCCGCTCGTGGTCATGGCGTCTCCTCCCTCTGGCCGATCAGAGGGAAGACGCCGCAGGCGCGCCCCAGCCTTACACGAATGCGACAGACGATCTTCCGACCTGGTTGCCAGCCGGATCGGCGAGGCGCTATGGGGCGCGCGAATGGAAGCGTCGCCCGAACATCCGGCCGCCGGCCTTGAAGCGATCTTCGCCGAAATGCGCCCGGCGCTGGTCCGCCGCGCCGCCGCAATGGGCGCTGCCGGGGACGCCGAGGACGTGGTCCAGGACGTCTGGCTGAAGCTGGGCGGCGTCGATGCGCCGGTGGCCAGCCCCCACGCCTACCTCCTGAGGATGGTCTATACGGCCGTGCTGGATCGCCGCCGGGGCCTGCGCCGGGCGGCGGTGCGCGATGCGACCTGGCAGAGCCCGGCCAACCTGGCCGAGGACACGGTCGAACCGGCCGATGCGGAGCGTCGGCTGATCGCGCTGCAGACGCTGCGGGCCGTCGAGGCGCGGCTGATGGCGCTGGGCGATCCGGCGGCGGCGATCTTTCGGCGGCACCGCATCGAGGGGGTGACCCAGCGCCGGCTGGCCGAGGAATTCGGCATGGGGCTGAGCACCATCGAGAAACATCTGCGGCGGGCCTATGCCGTCCTTCTGGACCTGCAGGAGGAACAGTCGTGAGGCGGATCGCGTCGGGCGGCGTCCTGGAGTCATGGGGATGAGCGCGTTCAGGACAGACATCGATCGGGAGGCGCTGGGCTGGCTGGTTCGCGTCAACGATACCGCCTTCGAGGCGTGGGAGGACTGGGACGTCTGGATGGCCGCCGATGCGCGCCATGCCGAGGCCTACTGGCGGCTGGCCGAGGCCGAAGATGACGCGGTCGAGGCGCTGAAAGCGGCTCCGGCGCCGGGCGTGCGGCGGGTCATGCCGCGCCGCGCCTTTGCCCTGCCCCGCCGGTCGGCGATCGCGGCGGCCGTGGCCGTGCTGGCCGTCGGTGGCGCCTGGATCGGCTGGAGCCAGCGGGCCCAGCCCTGGATCATCGAGACCGCGCCGGGCGAGACGCGGACCGTGACGCTGGACGACGGGTCACAGGTCTCGCTGGCCGGCGGCACGCGGCTTGTGCTGGATCGGAAGCATCCGCGCGATGTGGACCTGGAAGCCGGGCGCGCCCTGTTCGAGGTCGAGCATAACGCGGCACGGCCCTTTGTGGTGCAGGTGGCCGATGCGACCCTGACCGACCTCGGCACGACCTTCGACGTCACCCGTCTGGCCGATGGCGCACGCGTGTCGGTCTCCGAAGGCATCGTCCGCGTCGACATGCAGAACGCGACGGAGACCCTCAACGCCGGCGACGGCGCGCTGGCGACATCGGCAGGGATCCAGCGTCGCGAGGTTTCGACCGAGGAGGTCGCGGCCTGGCGCGAGGGTCGGCTGTCATACACGGGCGAGAGCCTGAGCATCGTGGCGCAGGATCTGTCGCGGGCGCTGAACCGGCCGATCACGGTCAGCCCGTCGGTCGCGAACCGTCGCTTCAGCGGCAGCCTGACCGCCACGACGGAGGCGGCGGACCAGAGGGCGCGGCTGGCGCGGCTGCTGGGCGTGTCGGTGGTCGAGGACGGCGAAGGCTGGCGGCTGGAGCCGTGACGACGGCGGCCCTGCTGGCGGCCGGAATGATCGCCCTGCAGTCCGGGGCGCCGCAGACGTTCGACGTCCGCGCCGGGCCCGCTGCCCAGTCCGTCAACCGGCTGGCGGCCCAAGCCGGGATCGACATCGTCATCACCACAAACCTGAACGGTCGCCGGACGCCCGACCTGCGCGGCCGGATGTCGCCGGAGGCCGCCCTGGACCGCATGCTGCGTCCACTGGGCGCGCGAGCGGTGCGGATCGGCGAGGGCATGTACCGGGTCGAGGCGGCGCCGGTTCCGCCCCGTCGACCTTTGGTTCGTCCGCCGCCGCCGCCCGAGATTGCGCCGACCCTGCTCAACGAGGTGGTGGTCACCGCCATGCCGCCGGTCGGGCTTGGCGGGGTGTCGGGGCGCGACACCGTCGACAGGGGCGCCCTTCAGAGGGTCGAGGGCGCGGCGGCCAGCGACGCCGTCTCCGATCTGTCGGCCACGGTCGAGTCGACGCGTCAGGGGACCGGCCGGAACAAGCTGTTCATCCGGGGTCTGGCGGACTCGGCCATGAACGGCCCGCTGCAGGCGACCGTGGGTCAGTATCTGGGCGACCTGCGCCTGAACTACGGATCGCCGGACCCCGACCTGGCCCTGATCGACGTGCGGCGGATCGAGGTGTTCGAAGGACCGCAGGGGACGCGGTTCGGGGCCGGATCGATTGGCGGCGTGCTGAGGCTCCAGCCCGAAGAGCCGGCCTTCCGGGAAACGACGGGGCGGTTCGTCGTCGGCGCGGGCGTCACCTCGGGCGGGGCGGAAAGCACCGAGGCCTCGCTGGTCGTGAACCGTTCGCTCGACAACCGGACGGCGGGACGGGTGGTCGCCTATTCGCGGCGCGAGGGCGGCTTCCTCGACAATCCGACGCAAGGGGTACGCGAGGCGGATACCGTCGACACGGTCGGGGGGCGCGCCTCGGTGCGCTGGACGGACGGAGACTGGACGGTCGATCTGGTCGGGGTCGGCCAGAGGGTGACGGCGGACGATGCCCAGACCACGGCCATCGGCGCGGCGCGCTTCGTCAAGCTGGGCCGCGTGCTGGAGCCTTACCAGAGCACCATCGTCCTGGCCGGGCTGACGGCCCAGAGGCGACTGGGGTCGGCCGTCCTCACCTCGGCGACGAGCATCTCGCGCCAGCAGCTGAACGAGCGGTTCGACGCCAGCCAGGTCAGCGAGCCCTTCCCCGAATTGGTCGATCGGCGCCAGACTGCGACGACGACCTCGACCGAGCTGCGGATCGACACCGACCCGATCGCGGGCTGGACCTGGTCGGGCGGGGCGGCGCTGGCGGTCGGGGAGACCCTGGTAGAGCGTCGTCGTCGCGACCTGTCGCCGACGCCTCGTCCGACCTATGGCGCGGATCTGAGACGGACCTTCACCGAGGCCACGGCCTTCGGCGAGGCCTCGATGTCGCCGGCGGACGACTGGCGGATCGCCTTGGGGGCGCGGTTGTCCGCCGTGAAGATCGACAGCGACGTGAGCATCGTCGACCTGGCCTCCGCGCGGGCGGGGCCGCAGATTAACGGTTTCAGCCTGCGGGTGACGCCGAGTCTGACCGCGCGCTGGGACGCCACGCCCGCCGCCACCGTGTTCGCACGCGCCGAGCAGGCAGTGCGACCGGCGGGGGTCAACGAGGCCAACGGCGCCTTCCAGCGCTACAACGGCGACCGCGTCACCCTGGTCGAGGTCGGCGCCCGCTCGCGTCAGTGGCGCGACGACCTGTCCGGCGAGGTCTCCATCGGCTGGGTCGACTGGCGCGACGTCCAGGCCGACATCGTCACCCAGGGCGGCGACCTGGTCACCGACAACGTCGGCGATGGTGTGATCCGCTTCGTCTCCATCAAGGGATCCTGGACGCCGACCCCGATGCTGGACATCTCGGGCGGCGTCTTCGTCAACGACAGCGAACTGACGCAGACCCGTTTCAGCATCATCGGCGGCGGCACGACCGACATCCCCAATGTCGCCCCGTTCGGCGCCCAGTTGAGCGTCGACTACGATGCGGGAACGCTCGGAGGCCTGCCGCTGAGGCTGGGCGCCGACTTCCGCTATATCGGCCAGTCCCGCATCGGCGTCGGCCCTTCGCTCGACGTGCCCCAGGGCGGCTACACCCGCTCCGAGCTGACGGCGCGGCTGGGCGACGAGCGGCGCGCGGCGACGCTGCGCATCTCCAATCCCCTGAACCAGGATGGCGTCCGCTATGGCATCGGATCGCCCTATCAGCTGACTTCGCCCCAGGCGGTGCCGGTGCGTCCGCTGACCGTCCGGCTGGCGTTCGAGGCCGCCTTCTGACGAGCTTTCGGGGCCGACCGTAAGGCGTATTCGGCCGGACGGCGTCCTTGGTTCATGGCGGCGATGCGGATGTGCGCGCCGCCCGAACAGAACCCGGAGACCCTCCCGCATGATGAAGACCACCCTCATGGCTCTCGTGGCCGCCTGCGCCCTCATGCCCGCGGCCGCCCAGGCCCAGAGCGATTCCCGCAGTTACGCCACCCTCGGCTACACGGCCGTCGACACTGAACAGTCCGAACTGGGCGCCGTCACCGGCCGCTTCGGCTACAAGGTCCTGCCCTGGGTCGGCGCCGAGCTGGAAGCCGGTATCGGCATCCAGGACGATAGCTTCGACGTCACGATCGGCGGCACGAGCAGCACGATCGAACTGAAGCATGACGTCGCCGCCTATGCGGTCGCCTTCCTGCCGCTGGGCGATCATTTCGAGGCCTTCGCCCGCGTGGGCTACGGCACGACCAAGATCGAGTCCTCGATCGGCGCCGTGAACGTGCGCGGCGACGGCGACGGCGAGAGCTTCAACTACGGCGTCGGCGCCAGCGCCTTCCTCGACGGCTGGAACGGCGTCCGCGTCGACTGGACCCGCCGCGATTTCCAGGACGACGGCGGCGAGGCCGATACCTGGTCGGTCAGCTACATCCGTCGCTTCTAGGCCCCGGCGTGGCGGGTCAGAACTCTGGCGTCTGACCCGCCACGAAGGTCTCCCACGCCTCGCGCGTGGAGAAGTCCAGACCGTGATCCCAAGCCGAGCCCATGTAATAGGTGAAGGGTACGCCGGGGGTGACCCGCACGAGGATCAGATAGTTTTCCGCGTCCTGAACGAACCCCTCGACCATCGCCGGATCGACCAGGATGGCGATGCCGAGGCTGCCGTGGCCGGGGTCGCTCGGCTCCCAGAACATCAACCGGCCGTTCGCCTGATCCCGCGTCACGAAGCCGCTTCCGGCGTCGTTGGTCCGCTTTGAGATGCCGATGCCGACGATCAGGGGCTCTGTGCTGTCCGACTGGATCGTGGACGTCATGCGGGTGAAGTTCGAACCCATCGGCAGGGAGAACTCGCGCGTCTCCCAGACCCGGCGGCTCACATCGACCGGCCAGGGGCGGTAGTCGACCGTGAAACGGGCCTCGTCGCCGCCCGTCTCCTCGATCCGGTGGGTCGAGAAGTTTCGGCTGGTCCACAGCTTGTTCTCGAACCAGACGCCGAGGCCGCCCGCGCCGCGACCGCGACCGACGTCATAGAAGTCGAGGCCCTCGCCCCGGTCGGTGTGATAGTTCGGATAGCGCAGCTGGCGGTCCATGTAGGGGTAGCGGACGCGCTTGGCCCAGACGTCGATGCCCGAACCTGACGGCGGCTCGCGGCCCTCCAGTGTCGGGCCGTAGATGCGGTGAGCGACGCGGTCGTTCTCCCACAACAGGTCGTCCAGACGGTCCGGCGCGAAGCGGGCGACGGCGCGCGGGACCTGTTCCTCCTCGGTGGGCGGAGAAAGGCGTTCGATGGTCGAGGGACGGCCCAGACCGGCGGGGTCATAGGCCAGGGCGCGGGTGGCGCGCATCTCGGCGTCGCGACGGGCCTGTTCTTCCGGACCGCGCACGGTGACCGGCGCCGGCGGGGTCGGGGTGGTGGCGACGATGACCTCGGCGCTGTCGCGCGCGGGTTCGGCCAGAGGCAGTGATTTCACCGGACCGTTCAGGTCGGCGATCTCCAGACCCGCCAGGATGTAGGTTCCGGAGACATAGAGGCCGATGTCGGTCGGGGCGGTCGAGACGGGCTGGTCGCCGGTCTTCTGGGCCGCGCCGATCAGACCGTTCGGCAGAACATGGCGGTTCAGGGCCGCCCAGCCCTTCTGGATCACCGGCAGGTAGGTCGCCCGATCCAGCAGGCCGTGGTTCACGCCCCAGGCCAGGGCGTAGACGTAGAAGACCGAGCCGGAGGTCTCGGCTTCCGGATAGGTCTCGGGATCCAGAAGGCTCGCACGCCACAGGCCGTCGTCCTGCTGCAGTCCGGCGATCCGCGGGGCCATCTGCTGGAAGAGATCGACGTAGTACTGGCGGCCAGCGAAGCCCGCCGGGACGCTCTCCAGCCAGCGGACCAGACCGCCCATGACCCAGCCGTTGGCGCGCGACCAGTAGATGCGGTCGCCGTGGGCGTCGCGGTGGTTCTCGTCCTTGAACCGCTCGTCGCGCAGGAACAGACGCTCGTCCGGGACCCACAGACGTTCCGCGGTGCGACGCCATTCCCTGTCGGCGGCGATCAGGTATTTCGGGTCGCCGGTAATGGCCGACATCCGGGCGAGAACCGGTGGCGCCATGTACAGGGCGTCGGCCCACCACCAGACAAGCGCGGGGGTCTCGGTCGCGCGGTTCAGGTGCGGGACCTGCCAGTCCAGACGCTGACGCAGGGGCATCAGGACGCCTTCCTGACCCCGCCGGGAATAGAGCTCCTCGTAGAGATCGCCGATGGCGATGTCGTCGGCGTTGAGCATGGTCGGGCCGGACCGGGCGCCGCGGACGCTGTAGTTATAGTGCTCGGCCACGGCGGTCAGGAACCGCAGGGTCTCGGGGTCATCGGACACCCGGGCCAGCCGCGCAGCGCCGACGTAGAAGGTCGCCGCCACCCAGTTGGACGACATCTGAGACAGGTTGCTGCCGGTCGACAGGGCGAGCGGCTCGGCGGCCATGGCGGCGATCTGGGACGATGCGACATATTCGACCGCAGCCATCGCCTCTTCGCGTGACGGCAGGTGCGACGGATCGGTGTTCAGGGCAGGACGCGGACGGGCCTGGAGCCATTCGGCCTCCACGCCCGGAGACAGCGCAGCAGGGCTTTGCGCCAGTGCGGTCGTGCCGAGCGCGGTCGTCGAAAGCAGGGCCGCGGCGAGGCCGAAAGCGGCGCGGCCCAAACCGGCTCGTGAAGCGAATGACATCGGTTACCTCCGTGACGGCTGCGCGTCTTGTGTTCACCCTATCGTCCGCTATCGTGGGACGAAAGAACAGAATGTGGGAAACTCCGCTGCAGAGCGTCGGGTGCTCCCGCCGCTCCGGAGGACCATCATGCACCGTCGAAACCTGCTGCGTCTCGGCCTCACCGGCGCGCTCGTCTCCGCCACCCCCGCCTTCGGGCAATCCGCCGGCCGCACCTTCGACGCCGCCGATTTCGGCGCAGTCGGGGACGGGGAGACGATCAACACCCGCCCGATCCAGGCCGCCATCGACGCGGCGGCGGGCGCGGGCGGCGGCACGGTGGTGCTGAATCCCGGCGTCTATCTGTCGGGGTCTCTGTTCGTGAAGTCGGGCGTGACCCTGATGATCGGGCGCGGCGCGACGGTGAAGGGACTGCGCGACCTCGCCGCCTATCCGATGGTCAGGACCCGCGTCGCCGGGATCGAGATGGACTGGCCCGCCGGCCTGCTCAACGTCTACCAGCAGCGCGGCGCCAAGATCACCGGCGAGGGACTGGTCGACGGCGACGGCAAGGTCTTCTGGGACAGCTACTGGGCGATGCGACGCGACTATGATCCGCGCGATCTGCGCTGGGCCGCCGACTACGACTGCCGGCGCCCGCGCCTGATTCACGTCTATGATTCCGACGAGGTCGAGGTGTCGGGCCTGAACCTGGCGCGGTCCGGCTTCTGGACCGTGCATGTCTGCTATTCGCGCGACGTGAAGGTGTCGGACCTGATCATCCGCAACAACCTCGGCGGACGCGGGCCGTCGACCGACGGGATCGATATCGACTCGTCGGAGCGGGTGCTGGTCGAGCGCTGCGACCTGTCGGTCAACGACGACGCCATCTGCATCAAGGCCGGGCGCGACTGGGACGGCCTGCGCGTCGCCCGCCAGTGCCGCGAGGTGCGGATCAAGGACTGTATCGTCCGCGACGCCCTGGCCGGCATGACCTTTGGATCCGAGACCTCCGGCGGGTTCGAGGACATCGAGGTATCGGGCCTGAGGATCGAGTACCCGGTGCCGCTGGGGATCTTCTTCAAGTCCGGCCACACGCGCGGCGGGGTGATCTCCAACATCCGCATCCGCGACGTCTTCATGCAGGACGTGGCGACCCTCTTCCGGGTGAACCTGAACTGGTACCCGAACTACAGCTACGCCCAGATCCCGGCGGGCATCACCGACGTGCCCGACTACTGGCGCGCCCTGGCGACGCCGGTGCCGCGTGAACAGGGCATCCCCCGAATCCACAACGTCCGTCTGTCGGACATGAAGGTGGTCGGCGGCAAGGTCGGGTTCGAGGCCGCCGCCTATCCCGAGGCTCCGCTGACCGACTTCGCGTTCGAGCGGCTGGACTGGGACGTGCGCGATGCGGGCACCATCGCCAACGCCTCGAACTGGCGGTTCACCGACTGCAATATCGACACGCTCGACGGCAAGGGGCCGAGGGTCGCGGAGTCGACCGGCGTGACGGGGTTGCGGGCCTAACCCACCCTTTTATCGCACGACCAAAAGAAAGCGGCCCGGAGCTTTCGCTCCGGGCCGAGTTTTGCTCTGGGAAAATCCTTGGGAGGAGATCAGTACTTCCAGCGCAATCCGATGGCGACCTCGCGGCCGGTGTGACGGTAGTCCGAGACCCGGTCGAGGACATCGACGTAGCGATCCACGTACTCGTCGGTCATGTTGATGCCTTCCAGCGACACCGTCATGCTGTCGGAGAAGTCATAGGACATCGAGAAGTCGATGTTGGTCGTGTCGTTGACGCCCTCTTCCGAGTTGCCGTTCGCGCCCGGGAAGGACAGCAGATACTGGCTGCGGTGAGCCGCCGAGACGCGGGCCTGGAACGGACCGTCCTCGTAGTAGAGGGTGGCGTTGGCGGTGTTCTTCGACTGGCCCGTCAGGCGGTTCTTGCCGGCGGTGCCGTAGCTGACTTCAGAGTCCACGAAGGTGATGTTGCCTGTGAAGCCGAAGTTCGACCAGAAGCCCGGCAGGAAGGTGAACGGCTGCTGGTACTGGATTTCGACCCCGTCCAGCGTACCGCCCTGGCCATTGATGCGACGCGTGACCTGGAAGATATCGGTCGGCTGAGCCGCGCCCTGCAGAAGTTCGAGCGGCAGACCCAGGGTGTTGTAGGCCAGGCCCTCGGTGACCGAGGTGATGAAGCTGTCGATTTCCTTGTGGAAGACGGCGACGGCCAGCAGACCTTCGTTCTGGAAGTACCATTCGATCGAGGCGTCATAGTTGGTGGCGCGGAACGGGTTCAGCAGCGGGTTGCCGTAGGACACCGTGCGCGTCGTCGGGGCCACGGAACCGCCCGGGGTCAGGTCGCCCAGGGTCGGACGGGACATGACCTTGGCGGCGCCGAAGCGGACGAGCAGGTCCTCGCGAGGCTCGAACACAAGGTTGAACGAAGGCAGGGTGTCCGAATACTCGTTCTCGGTGGTGACGTAGTTGAAGCTCGGCACCGGCGGCGTGCCGGCGGTCACCGTCTGCCAGCCCTTGGCCGTGACCTCGGTCGTGGCGTAGCGGATGCCGACGTTGCCGCGAACGACCCAGCTTCCCAGCATGGTGTTGAAGTCGGACTGCAGGAAGATGCCGTTGTCGGTCTCGTCCACCTCGCGCTCGCTGCGGTTGGCGACCAGCGGGTTGTTGTAGATGCTCAGCGTCCGGGCGAGTGCATCGATGTCCGGCACGATGAAGCGCAGATCCGTGCCCGAGGGCGCGTTGACGTAGCCCCCGATGTCGACGACGCGACCGACCGCGTCGACGCCGACAATCCGGTCGGCGCCAGTCGGGCTGGTGATGGCGCGCGCCAGACCGAAGGTCTCGAAGGCATAGGTGCGGTACTCGCCGCCCAGCTTGAAGCTGATCGAGTCCGTCCAGTCATAGGCCAGGGCGCCGGATGCGACATTGTTCTCGAAATTGCCGCCGCCGTTCGAGCGGGTGGCGTTGACGAGGGTAAAGCGCTGACCCGAGGTGACGTCGAAACCATAGTCCAGCAGCGGCTGGCGATTATTGTCTCGCGCATCGTAGGTGTAGGTGTTGTTGGCCGCCGTCTCGAACCGATAGGCGACGTTCAACGGCGTGCGGGCCTCCGAGCGGTTGACGCCCAGTTTCAGGGTGCCGTGCAGGCGATCGGTGAAGTCGTGACGGGCGTTGAGCGACGTCTGGTAGAAGTTGCTTTCGTTGCGCGTGAAGCCGTTTTCGGCAGCCACGATCATGTTGTCGAAGACGCCATAGGAGAAGGCGTTGCGCGCCGCATCGATCTCGTATGCGCGGACGACGACCTGGTTGACGGCGGCGCGGCTGAACGACCAGGCCTCGATGTTCGGGCTCTCGGTCTCCGAGTTGAAACGCGACCACAGCAGGTCAAGATTGACCTCGGTGGTTTCCCTCGGGCGCCACTGCAGGGCGGCGGTCATGCCCAGACGATCCTCGAAGGTCTCGCCGAGGGTGTAGCGCGGGATGCGCGGATAGAAGGCGTTCAGCACCGTGTCCCGTTGCGCCGTGGTGGTGCAGGGAATGCAGCCGCCGAAATTCTGACCCCGGCCGTAGGGCGAGCCGGTCGTCGGGTTGACGTTGGCCGCGTCGCCGCGCTGCCAGCGGGTCGTGTTGAAGCTGCCCAGGACCGGGGCCCGTTCCGAATAGGCGACCGACACCAGGGCGCCGAAGGTCTGGTCCTCGTTGGACCAGCTCAGCAGGCCGGCGAGGCGCGGGATCGTGGTCTCTGACAGGTCGTTGTAGGAGGCCTGGGCCGAGAGCGCCGAGCGGAAGCCGCTCTCGTTGAAGTCCAGCGGGCGGCCGGTCTGCAGATCGACGGTGGCGCCCAGCGAACCCTCTTCGATCTCGGCCGACTGGGTCTTGCGGACGCGGATCGAGTTAAACAGCTCGGATGCGAACATCGAGAAGTCGAACGAGCGGTTGCGGCTGCCGCCGTTGGCCGCCTGGGCCTCCAGGCCGTTGATGCGGGTGCGGGTGAAGTCGGATCCCAGACCGCGAACCGAGATGGTCGTGCCCTGGCCGTTGACGCGGTCGATGGTCACGCCCGGCAGGCGCTGGATGGCCTCGGCCAGGTTCTGGTCGGGGAAGTCGGCCATGTCCTCGGCCAGGATCGCGTCTACGGCGCCCGCCTCGTTGCGCTTGATCGACAGGGCGCGCTGAAGGCTGGAGCGGAAGCCGGTGACGACAATCTCGTCGACCTGGGTCTCGTCCTGCGCCGCAGTGGCGGCCGGCGCGGCCGTCTGGGCGGCGGCGATCTGGGGCGTAACGGCGACGGCCAGCATGGCGATGGCCGATGCGCTGGACGCAAGCGTGACTTTGACCTGGCTGGACCGGCTCATGTGTCTTCTCCCCGCCCGGCGCTCATGGCACCGGTGTCATTAGTTGATATGGCGTTGCGACCTTTGGGACGGCAACCCGTTCCACTTACTGCAACAGCTTCTCGCTTATTGCAACAGAACAGTAGAGCCACACCCCAAAGACCGTCAGGGCCGGGCGACCTCGACCGCATAGACGTGGTTGCGGCCATGCATGTTGGACACGAAGACGATCCATCCGCCGTCAGGGGTGAAGGTCAGATTCGGCTCCAGCCGGTAGTCGTGACGGCCCATGTCCACCAGCCGTTCGGAGCGCAGATACTCGACCGAGATCAGCTCTGGCTGGTCGCTCATCGGGTCTCCGTCGATGATCGGCTCAGGCTTCAGCAGGACGATCCATTTGCCGTCCGGCGCATGGGCGACCATGTCCCCGTCACCGCCGTCGCCGGCGAACAGGGTCCCGTCCTGCGAGGCGTTGAAATGGACCGACCAGTCGTTTTGTTCGACGCGGCGATAGGTTCGCTTGCCCGTCTCCAGATCGACCGAGGCGACCCAGAAGACCTGACCGCGCGGAGTCTGCAGATCGTAGTGGACGGACTTCCCGTCCGGACTGAACCATTCGTGCCCGAAGATCTCGAAATTCATGGTCCGCTGGTGGGTCTTGCGCAGGCCCGTGCCGTCGGCGCGAATGGCCCACATCCGGTCGACCCGGTGCCAGGGCCCCTCGTGGCAGAAGATGATCTGCTGCGGGTCGGTCGGCGAGAACTGGGTGTGGCCGATCCACTCGTTGGTCTGGTGGATCACCCGTCGCTCGCCCGTCGCGATGTCGATGACGAAGATCTCCATCGGGTAGCGGGCGGCCCAGCGCTGGAGCATCCGCACGCCCTTGGCGCGAGCGAAGTTCAGCGGGCGGCCGTCAGGGCCATTGGCCGCATACTCTGCCTGATCGAAGCGGCGATTGCGGGGATCGGGCACGCTGGGCTGCAGCGGCTCCGATCCATAGGCCACGAAGCCCAGCAGCATCGTCTCGTCCGCGTTCACCGAATTGATGTTGCCGTTCGGAACGCGGGCGATCTCGCGCGAGACACGGGTGTCCACGTCGATGACGAAGATGGTCTTGGCCCGGTCCATAAGCTGGACCTCGCCCGGCGCGGTCACCGAGTAATAGACATTGCGCCCGGCGCGACCGGTGAACATCAGGTCGGCATGCTCGTCCGGAACCAGCACGCTGACTGACCAGTCCGACAGGTCGACGGTCGAGATGCCCTGGGGCGTGGAGATGACCATCAGGTCGGGCGCGCCGCCCTTCTTCGGCACGAACATGTTCTTGTAGAAATACGGCTTGCCGCCACCGCCGTCCGGCGAGATGCGGCGGACGCGGTGACCGGTCTTTTCGTCGATCCACTCGGTCGGGACCGGGCCGTCCCAGGTCGGAAACTCCGGCGGGGTCTCCTGCACCGAGGGCGGGGCCGTGTTCGGGGCGGGCCAGACCGGCGTCTCGCCCGGCGCTGGCGTCGAGACGGCGGATACAGTCTGTGCGTTCGCGGCGTTCGCGAAGGCGCCGACAGCGGGGGCGGCGAGCAGGGCCTTGAGGGCAGTGCGGCGCGAGGTCGTCATCGGGGCGTTCCTCTTGTTCTTGTGATCACGGTGCGGGCGTCAGGCCTTCGACCCGGACGGTCCAGCCATCCTTCGGGAAGCCCGGCGCGTGTCCGGTGGAGCCGTCCCAGCCCGCCGCCATCAGGCCCACAGCCATCAGCAGCGAGCCGTTCGACGGGAAATAGGTTTCCGCGGCGCGGCGGTAGCCGGGGCCATCCGGGTTGATCGCCATCGCCACCCCGCCGGCTCCCGCCGAGACAGGCACCAGTTCGTCGGCGTGCTCGTCCAGATGCACGCGCGGCGTCATGCCGGTAACGCCCCACTGGTTGTTCTTCAGGTCGGCGAACAGCCAGTCGACGGCTTTCTCGGGTTCGCCCAGACGCGCCGCCGTCATCGCCATCATCGGGAAGTCCCAGCCCCAGGTCTGGCGCACGTCCCAGTTCGTCTCGACCGCCTCGAAGGTCCGGCGCATGGCCTCAGGATCGATCCGCGCGCCGGGGATGAAGCCGAAGGCCATCAGGAAAGACGGGTGGTCGCGGTTCTTGCACTGAGGTGCGGCTGCGTGCTCGCGGCATGCGTCCGACGCGGCCGTGGCCCAGAAGTCCTGCACGCTCTCCACCGGCAGGTAGAGCCCGTCTCGCATTGGCGGCGGAGCGATCCTCGCCAGGACCTGATCCCAGTCGGCTCGGCGGGCCTGACCTCTGCGGACCCGCCACTGTTGGGCCGTCTCCAGCCCCCAGCGGAAATACTCCAGTTCGAACGTCGGATTGATGGTGGTCAGGGGATCGTAGTTCTCCTGCGCCGGGATCAGGGGCGTGCCAAGATTCAGCCGGTCGCCGTCGGCGATCGGCCAGGAGGCGAGAAGATCCGCCGAGGCCTCGACCAGTTCGCCGTAGCGGTCGAGCACGGCCGGGTCGTTGTCAGCGCGCCAGACCAGTTCGGCCAGCAGGATCGGATGCGGCTGCTGCCACATGATGAAGGGTGAGACGAGGCTGGGGCTGTTGCGGCCCTCCGGCCCCGTCATCTTTGGCCACCAGGCGCCCTGCACGCCATGTCGCGCGGCCTCTGCGCGGGCGTTGTCGAGGTTGCCCAGATACCAGGGCAGGCTGCGCTCCAGCAGATCGGCATGTCCCCACATGGCCTGCCAACCGGAATGCCACGGATGCATTTCCAGATGGAATTTGCCGTACCAGCTGTTGGAGAAGAGCCCCTCCTCCTGCGGCGGCAACTCCCCTGCCCCGTTCACGGCGGACAGGTACTGCGACAGCACCACGCGGCGCTCCAGCTCGGCCGCGCGCGGGTCGGTGCTGCCCGAGAAATCGACCGCGCCGCCATCGCTCCAGAAGTCATGCCAGTGGGCCGTGACGGCGCGAACGCCGTCGGTGAAGGCGGGCGTCGCCGCGGTAGGCTCGGCCTGATCGAAGCGCACCATGACGGTCAGGCGGTCGCCGGCGCTCGCGGTGACGTCGAACGCTGCATCTCCCGCCCGGGTGACCCGGCCGTCGCCCACGATGGCGGAGATGAAACTGGTCTCGTCGATGGTGCGGACAATGCGTGTTTCGTGGTCGGTCTGGGCCACGATCGCAACGCTCTGGGCCCCTTCGTTTTCTAAATTCGTCGGGTCCGGATTGATGGCCGGATCGACGCCCGGATAGCGGACGCGGACACCCAGGCCGGCGCGTTCGACAAGCGGCGAGGACACCTCGACCATGACCATGTCGAGCGTCGGGTGAACGCGGGTGATCACTTCGACCGCCTGGCCGTCATAGGCGAAGCGGCTGGTCAGGGCGCCGGTCCACAGGTCCAGGGTCTGGGTCGTGCCGGTCACCCTGGCGAAGTCCAGCGGCCGGCCGTCGGCCAATGTCAGCCCGATCCGGCTCAGCGAGAACCGGTGCGGATTGGCGCGCAGCCAGGTGTAGGCGGGGTTGGTCTCCGCATCCGCCCATGACCGCATCCAGGCGTAAGGCTGCTCGCCACGCCCGGGGACCGGCACCTGGATGAGGCCGTTCTGTTCGGTGTAGCCCTGAGGATTCGGAAAGGTGTGCCAGGCCCACTGGGCCATGGTCAGCAGGGGGGCGAGTTCGGAATACTGCTCGGGGAAGGTCTGGAGTCCGGTGATATCGGCGGTGAACCCGAGGTCCCCGTTGCCCAGCATGATCGGCGCGTGCCGGTCGATCGCGGTCAGGGTGATGCTGTGGCGGCCGACCAGGGCCTGACGATCGATGGGCGCGGCAAGCGCCACGGCCGAAGCAGGCGATACGGCTCGTTCAGTCGTTTGGGCGCAGGCCGCCATGGGCGCGGCCATGAGAACGGCCAGACAGGCGGCGACGATCGCGCGCTGCGTTTTCAATGGGGTCTGGATGACCATGGTCGTCTCCTGGGGGTACTCAGGCCCGGCCGTCTTGGTGCGACCTCGGGCGATACTGGGGGCAAATCAGATGCGGTAGATGGCCTCGGCGTTGGCGGCGAAAAGGCGGTCGCGTTCGGTCGGGCTGAAGTCGGACGTGACCGCGTCGAACGCCGAAAAGACGGCGTCGAAGGTCCCGTGCGCGCGGTCCACCGGGAAGTCGGAGGCGAACATCGCCCGCTCCGTCCCGAAGGCCTCGATACACTCCAGGACGACCGGGCGGACGCTGGCGACGGACCAGTTGCGATCGGTGATGCCGAGGCCGGAAATCTTGATGGAGACCTGGGGCAGGGCGGCGAGCAGGCGCAGGCCTTCGCGCCAGACCGCCATGCCCGCGTCGTCGCGATCGGTAGGCAGACCCGCATGATTGACGATCAAGGGGATATCCGGATGGCGCGCGGCGATGGCGGCGGCCGTGGCCATCTGGCCCGGATAGAGTTGCAGGTCGAACGACAGGCCGTGACGCGCCAGCTTCGCCAGCCCCGCCTCCCACGCCGGATCGGTCAGAAGGTCGCGGTCGGTGTAGGTCTTCAGGGGATCGGCGTGCCAGCAGACGATCTGGCGGATGCCGCGCACATTGGCTCGCGTAGCGTGCAGTTCCAGCAACCCGTCGAGATCCGGGTCCAGCAGGTCGGCGCCGGCGACGATCCCCTGGGGGTAGCCGTAGACGTCGGCCATGGCCTGGAGCCACTCGGTCTCACCGAGTTGCGCACCCGTCGGCTGGCCCGCCTCGACGTGGACGATCTTGTCCACGCGCCACGGCTCGGCGTCGGCGAGGTAGTCTTTCAGGAGGTAGTTCCGGTGGGCGATGCCGCTCATGTCGCCCGCGGGATTATTAGGCAGGGGATCGTCCTGCAGCCAGCCGTAGCGGGCGCGGGACAGATCCCACAGGTGGACGTGCGGATCGACGATGCGAAGGTCCGACGCCACCTGCACGCCCTCCTAGTAGGTCGTCCGCCCGCCCGACGTGTCGAACGTCGAGGCGGTGGTGAAACTGCATTCCTCGGACGCCATGAAGCAGACCATGGCGGCGCTCTCCTCGACTTCGCCGAGGCGGCCCATCGGGATCTTGGAGCGCATGTAGTCGACCTGGCTGGCCGGCAGCTGTTCCAGGATCGGGCTCTCGAACGTGGCGGGGGTCAGGCTGTTGGCGATGACGCCTTTCCCGGCCAGTTCCTTGCCCAGCGACTTGGTGAAGCCGATGACGCCGGCCTTCGACGCCGAGTAGGCGCTGGCGTTCGGATTGCCTTCCTTGCCCGCGACCGAGGCGACGTTGACGATCCGGCCGTAGCCGTTCTCGAGCATGAAGGGGACGACCGCGCGCGAGCAGTAGAAGACGCCGTTCAGGTTGATGTCGACGACCCGCTTCCAGCTGTCGATCGGGAACTCGTGCACCGGTACGGTCGCGCCGGTGATGCCGGCCGAGGCGATAAGGATGTCGATCTTGCCCAGCATCTTGTTGGCCTCGGCCGCCGCGGCCGCGACAGCGTCGGGATCCGACACGTCCAGCGCCACGAAATGCTGTGCGCCGATCTCGGCGGCGGCGCCGGCCAGGGCGTCTGCGTTCAGATCCCACAGGGAAACCTGACCGCCTTCCTTGATGATGCGCTCGGCCGAGCATTTGCCCAGGCCCGAGGCGCCGCCGGTGACGATGGCCGTGCGGCCCGCGAAGCGGCCGGTGTAGACTGCGGCGCTCATCGCGACCACGCCACGAAGGTCTGGCCCTGTTCGCCGAGCTTCTCGATGCCGAGGCGGACGGTATCTCCCGCCTTCAGGTACCAGGGCTCCGGCTTCTGGCCGAGGCCGACGCCCGGAGGCGTGCCGGTGGTGATCAGGTCGCCGGGTTCCAGCGTCATGAATTCCGAGAGGTAGGACACGATCTCGGCGACGTTGAAGATCATCGTCTTCGTGTTGCCGGTCTGGACGCGCTTGCCGTTGACGTCGAGCCACATGTCCAGGTTCTGGACGTCGCCGACCTCGTCGGTGGTGACCAGCCAGGGACCGACCGGACCGAAGGTGTCGCAGCCCTTGCCCTTGTCCCAGGTCGGACCGCGCTCGATCTGGAAGGAGCGCTCGGACACATCGTTGATCAGGACGTAGCCGGCGACGTGGTCCAGCGCTTCTTCCTTCGTGACGTAGGAGGCGGTCTTGCCGATGACGACGCCGAGCTCGACCTCCCAGTCGGTCTTCAGCGAGCCACGCGGGATGACGACGTCGTCGTTCGGTCCGTTCAGGCAGGTGATGGCCTTGGTGAAGACGACGGGCTCGGCCGGGATCGGCAGGTTCGATTCCATCGCGTGGTCGGCGAAATTCAGGCCGATGGCGATGAACTTGCGGCTGCCGTTGACCGGCACGCCATAGCGGTGCTCGCCCTCGACCAGCGGCAGGCTGGCCGGGTCGATCGCCTTGAGCGCGTCCAGCGCCTCGCCGACAAGCTGGGCCGGGGTGATGTCGGCGACGACGCCCGAGAGGTCGCGGATGCGCCCGTCGGTATCAAGCAGGCCGGGCCTTTCGGCGCCCTTGGGGCCGTAACGCAGCAGTTTCATCTGGGGTCTTTCGTCTTAGCGCGCGTAAGGGCGGTGCAGGGCGATGTCGCGGTTCAGCTCGACGCCGAAACCGGGGGTGTCGGGGACCTTGAGCCGGCCGTTCACGGGCACGGGCTCGCCGATCAGTTGCGGATGGAACATCGGCACGACCTCGTCGGCGCCGGGGGCCATCATCAGGAACTCCGCGAACGGGCTGTTATGGCGCGTCACGACGAAGTGGTAGGAGTAGACGCTGGATCCGTGCGGGATCATCAGCACGCCCTTGGCGTCGGCCAGGGCGGAGATCTTGATCAGTTCGGTGACGCCGCCGCACCAGCCGACGTCCGGCTGGATGATGTCGCAGCATTCCATCTCCAGCAACATGCGGAAGCCCCAGCGGGTGGCCTCATGCTCGCCGGTGGTGACCAGCATCCCCTTGGGGGCGGCCTTCTTCAGCGCCTGATAGCCCCAGTAGTCGTCGGGGCTGAGCGCCTCCTCGATCCACTTCAGACCCAGCTTGTGCGCCTCGTGCGCCAGACGGGTGGCGTAGTTGAGGTCCAGCGCCATCCAGCAGTCGAACATCAGCCAGAAGTCGTCGCCGCAGGCGTTCCGCATGGCCTCAAGTTCGGCGAGGTTCTTGCGCAGCCCCTCCTCGCCCTCGGCGGGTGCGTGGTGCAGAGGCATCTTGCCGCCGATGAAGCCAAGTTCCTTCGCCTTATCCGGCCGCGCGCCGGTGGCGTAGAAGGTCAGTTCGTCTCGGACCGGGCCGCCAAGCATGGCGAACACGGGCTCCTGACGCAGGCGGCCGAGCAGGTCCCACAGCGCCAGATCGACGCCGGAGATGGCGTTCACGACCAGACCCTTGCGGCCATAGTACTGGGTCGAGAAATACATCTGGTCCCAGATCTTCTCGACCTCGGACGGATCGCGACCTTCGAGGAAACGGGCCAGGTGTTTCTCGACGATATAGGCGGCGGGTTCGCCGCCGGTCGTCACCGCAAAGCCGACGATGCCGTTCTCGGCCTCGATCTCGACGACGAGGGTGCCGAGCACATTGATGCCGAAGCTGCGGCGGCTCTGGCGGTACTCCGGATACTTGGCCATCGGGGTGGCGATATGGTCGTCAATCCAGTGGCCGTCGCCCTGATCGTGATAGTCGGCGCCGCCGCCAGAGCCGTCGTTCTTCACGACATAGGCGCGCACGGCCTTGATGCGAGACAGACGGCTCATCGCAGAATCGCTCCCCGTCGATTGTTTCCCATATTGCGGGATGACACTGGTGTTTCTCCGCGTGTCGCGTCAAACTCGTGGTCCAATTGACCGCCGACTTGCGCGTTTTGCTACATTCTGAAACAGGTGATTACGTGATGGGACAAACAGCGTCAATCGAGCTCGAAGCTGAAGAACCGGCCGCCGGCAAGGCGTCGGGCAGTCAGACCCTGATGCGGGGTCTGGACGTGATTGAGGCGTTGATCGACGGTCCCCTGCCGCTGGCCGACCTGTCGGAGCGGCTTGAGCTGACGCGCAGCACGACGCACCGTCTGGCTGCGGCGCTGGTGGACCGCCGCCTGCTCTCCTTCCGCCCGCGTGAAGGTTACACCCTGGGCCCGAAACTGCTGGAGCTGGGTCACGCCGCCAGCCAGCAGATGCACCTGCCCCGCATCGCCCGGCCTTGGCTGGAGCACCTGTCGGCCCAGACCGAGGACACGGTCCATCTCGGCGTGCTCGACGGTCACCACGCCCTCTATCTCGACAAGGTCGCCGGCCGGCGCCGGATCAACATCGGCTCCAGCCTGGGGGAGCGCCATCCGATCGCCTCGACGGGTCTGGGCAAGGCGCTGATCCTGGACAAATCCGAACCCGAGTGGACCGACTTCTACGCGCCTGACGGCAAGCCGTTCGATTCCACCGCCCGCGCCGTCTGGCTGGAGCGGATGCGCGGCTATTCATCCAAGGGCTACGCCTTCGACCTTGAGGAGAACGAGGATCAGATCCGCTGCGTCGCCGCCCCTGTGCGCGGCGTGGACGGCAAGATCGTCGCCGCCGTCAGCGTCTCCAGCGCCGCCCAGTACATGTCCGACGCCCGCATGGCCGAGCTGACCAAGACGGTCACCGACGCGGCCAACGCCATCAGCCGGGACCTCGGCTGGGCGCCCAAACCCTGAGATACGAAAGCCACGGAGCTCGCATGCTGCTTGAAAACAAGGTCGTCCTCGTCACCGGGGGCTCGCGCGGCATCGGAGCGGCCATCGCCATCGAAAGCGCCCGTCACGGCGCCGACGTCGCGATCCACTCGAACAGGGGCGGCGAGGTCGCGGTCGAGGTGATCGCGCAGATCGAGGCCCTGGGCCGTCGCGCCATCCACATCGAGGGCGATGTCGCTGAACACGAAAGCGCGGCCGCCTTCGTCGGCGCCGCCGTCGAGGCCTTCGGCCGCGTCGACGTCTTCGTGTCGAACGCCGGCATCTGCCCCTTCCACGCCTTCCTCGACATGCCGCCGGAGACGCTGAAGCGGACCATGGAGGTCAATCTGCACGGGGCCTATTTCATGACCCAGGCGGCGGCCAACCAGATGGTCAAACAGGGGAACGGTGGGGCCATCATCGCCGTCAGCTCGATCAGCGCCCTGGTCGGGGGCGAGTACCAGACCCACTACACCCCGACCAAGGCCGGCGTTCACAGCCTGATGCAGTCCTGCGCCATCGCGCTGGGCAAGCACGGCATCCGCTGCAACTCGGTCCTGCCCGGCACCATCCTGACCGACATCAACAAGGACGATCTCGCCGATCCGAAGAAGCGGGAATACATGGAAAACCGCATCCCGCTGGGTCGTCTGGGCCAGCCCGACGATCTCGGCGGACCCGTCGTCTTCCTGGCCTCCGACATGGCGAAATACGTCACCGGCGCGGCCCTGCTGGTCGACGGCGGCATGTTCGTGAACCTGCAGTAGGCACACGGTGATCATCTCCTCGCCCGGTGATTTCCGCGAGGCCGCACGCCGCAAGCTGCCGCCCTTCCTGTTCCACTACATCGACGGCGGGGCCTACGCGGAGCAGACGCTGCGCAGGAACGTCGAGAACTGGCAGGAGGTCGCCCTGCGCCAGCGGGTGCTCGGCGGCGTCGGCGAAGTCGACCTGTCGACCCGCCTGTTCGGCGAGACCCTGAACCTGCCGGTGATCCTGGCGCCGGTCGGCCTGACCGGCATGTATGCACGGCGCGGCGAGGTCCAGGCGGCGAAGGCCGCGGCTTCGCGCGGCGTGCCCTTCACCCTGTCCACCGTCTCGGTCTGCCCGATCGACGAGGTCGCGCCCGCCATCGACCGGCCGATGTGGTTTCAGCTCTACGTCCTGCGCGAGAGGGGCTTCATGAAGGATGCGCTGGAGCGGGCGAAGGCGGCCGGGGTGAAGACCCTGGTCTTCACCGTCGACATGCCCATCCCCGGCGCGCGGTATCGCGACGCCCACTCGGGGATGAGCGGGCCGAACGCCGAGCTGCGCCGGATGATCCAGGCCATGACCCATCCGGCCTGGGCCTGGGACGTCGGCGTGAACGGGCGACCCCACGACCTCGGCAACGTGTCGGCCTACCTCGGCAAGGCGACGGGGCTGGCCGACTATATCGGCTGGCTGGGCGCCAACTTCGATCCGTCGATCTCGTGGAAGGACCTGCAGTGGATCCGCGACTTCTGGGACGGTCCGATGATCATCAAGGGCATCCTCGACGCCGATGATGCGAAGGACGCGGTCAGCTTCGGCGCCGACGGAATCGTGGTGTCCAACCACGGTGGGCGACAACTGGACGGGGTCCTGTCCTCTGCGCGCGCCCTGCCCGCGATCGCCGGAGCCGTGAAGGGCCAGATCGCCATCCTTGCCGATTCCGGCGTCCGCAACGGGCTGGACGTCGTCCGGGCCCTCGCACTCGGAGCCGATGCGGTCATGCTTGGGCGCGCCTTCGTCTATGCGCTCGCGGCAGGCGGGCAGAGGGGCGTCGAGACCTTGCTGGATCTGTTCGAGAAGGAGATGCGGGTCGCCATGACCCTGACCGGATCGACCCGGATCAGCGACCTGGGGCCGGACACGATCGCCCGGCCCTAGGTCGTCCTGGCGGCCGCCCTCTTTAGCGCCCGATGTAGTTGCCGTAGCCGATGATGACGGTGGCCAGGACCAGCAGGCCGATGCCGGAAAACACCATCAGGCGGGCCTTGGTCGGAGCGCCCTTCCACTCCTTGAACGCGAAGCCCCACAGGGCGCCGAAGATGATGATGCTGGCCATGTGCAGGGTCCAGGACGAGAAGCCGAAGCGACCCATCTGGCTCTCGCCCATCGTGTAGAAGAAGAACTGGAAATACCAGATCGTGCCGGCGACGGCCGAGAACAGATAGTTCAGGGCCAGCGGGACCTTGCCGGCGACCGGCGTCGAGGGATCATCGGTCGACATCTTGCCGACCCACTGACCGGCCGACCTGTTGCGGGCGATCAGGATGCCGCACCAGATGGCGTTGGTGATCAGGCCGCCGAACATGATGATGCACAGAACCGGCAGGCCGACCCACAGCGAACCGGTGCCCGCCGCGGCGCTGAGCTGGCGGATTGGCTCGCCGGCGGCCAGGCCGAAGGCGAAACAGGACGACATGACGCCCGAGAAGATTGCGACGCCGATCCCCTTCTTGAAGTCGAACTCGGCGATGGCGGCGTTGTCGACGGGCTCGCCCTTCTTCGCCCCGGCCAGGGCGACGACGATGATACCCGCAAGGGTGACCAGCAGGCCCAGCAGGATGATGTTGCCGGACGGGCTGGAGATCAGGTTGGAAACGAACGTCCCCTGGAAGATCGGCGGGATCAGGGTGCCGAAGACCGTGCAGAGCCCCAGCACCACCGCCATGCCCAGCGACAGGCCGAGGTAGCGCATCGTCAGGCCGTAGGTCAGGCCGCCGAAGCCCCACAGGCATCCGAACAGGACGCAGTAGCCGAGGGTCGTGGACGGCGTCGCCGACAGCACGCCCATCAGGTCGTTCGTCTGGATCGAGGCGAAGAACCAGGGCGCGACGACCCAGGAGAAGACACCGCCGGTGATCCAGTAGATTTCCCACGACCAGCGCTTCACGCCGCGATAGGGGACGTAGAAGCTGGCTGCGGCCAGGCCGCCGAGCCAGTGGAAGAGGACGCCTAGGAACGGGTTGGCGGGCAAGACGGAACCTCCGGTGTCGAACGCGATGGAGGTCGGAAGGGGCTGGCGGTCAGCGGAAGCCGACCTGTGATGTTCCGTCCCATTCCCACATTTTCGCCATGCGGTTCATTATTTGGACACACCCTAGAGGGCGCGAAGCGAGGCCGTCAAGCGAGCACAGCGCCCCTATTCAAGGTGAAACATCGGCTCCAGCGTCGTCTGAATCGGCGCGCCGGTCGCGTCGGTCTCCATCAGATCGGCCATATGGTCCCACCACTTTCGCATGACCGGCAGGCCGGGCAAGTCGTCCATTCGATGATCGTCGCTGCGCCAAAGGGTGGCGAACAGGCGACCGGACTCGCGTTCCAGATGGATGGAATAGTCGCGCACCCCCGCCTGATACAGGGCGTCACGCAAGTCGGGCCAAAGGGCGTCGTGCCGCGCCTTGTATTCAGCCTCGGCCCCGGGATTCAGATGCATGCAGAAGGCGATCTTTTGCATTGAGGCGCTCCTTCACGGTCGGATGAGTTGACCGGTTGATCTCATCATATAGCATATCGTGCAACATAATGAGAAAGCGGCCTGCTCGTCGCTTCGATCAGGGACGGCCGGTCATGACAACCTTACGCGCGCGGGCCGGGGCTCTGCTTCCAATCCTGTTGGGCCTTGCGTTCGCGCCGACCGCCCAGGCCGAGGAGCTGCGCCAGAACGTCCCGGCCCAGTCTCTGACCGTCGCCCGGATCGCCCGGTTGCCCGAGCCGCAGCGTGACGCCTGGGCCGCCTATCTTGATCGCTCCCACGCCCAGGCCTTGCTCGACCGCGCGACCCTGACGGCCGAACTGCCGGCCGGCTCGACCGTGCCCCCGCCGCCGCTGGCCGTCGGAGGCTCGCAAGGGAACATGCCTCTGGACCGCGAGGACGCCTGGTATGGCACGCCGGAGGCCCGTGCCGTCGCCGACGCCATCGTCAGCTTCCAGACCCCGGCCGGCGGCTGGAGCAAGAATCAGGACCGCCGCATCGCCCGCCTGCCGGGCCAGCGCTATTCCAACGACGCCGAGACAATGGAGCTGAACCCGCAGAATTTCGACGCGCCGGTCGATCGCTTCTGGACCTTCGTCGGCACGCTCGATAACGGCGCCACCACGACCGAGATGCGCTTCCTGGCCAAGGTGGCCGGCCACTATCCCGGCGCCGAAGGCGACGCCTGGCGCGCCAGCATCATCAAGGGCGTCCGGTATCTGCTGAACGCTCAGTACCCGAACGGCGGCTGGCCTCAGATCTGGCCGGTCGAGGGCGGGTTCCATGACGCCGTCACCTTCAACGACAACGCCGTAGCCGAGGCGGCCATGCTGCTGGAGGACGTGGTCGAGAACGAGAACGGCTTCGATTTCGTCCCCGGGGACCTGAAGGCCCTCGCCGTCGATGCCGTGCGTCACGGCGTCGAGGTCATCCTGGCCGCACAGGTCAGGGTCGACGGCGAACTGACCGCCTGGCCGCAACAGGTCGATCCACTGACCCTCGCGCCGTCCAGCGCCCGCAACTACGAGCCCCAGTCGATCGCCAGCGGCGAGACCACCGACATCCTGCTGTTCCTGATGCGACAGCCCGATCCGTCGCCGGCAGTCCAGACGGCCGTTCGCGCGGCCATCGCCTGGCTGGAATCCAAGCGGCTCTACGACCATTCGTTCGAGATGACTGACGACGGGCGCAAGCTGATCGAGCGCGCGGGCGCCGGACCGCTCTGGTCCCGCAACTATGATCTGGTGACCGGCCTGCCGATCTTCGGCGACAAGAACCAGATGATCTACGACGACGTGAACGAGATCTCGATCGGCCGTCGCAACGGCTATTCCTGGTGGATCAACTCGCCGCAGAAGGCCCTGGACGCCTATGTCGCCTGGAACGCCGCCAACCCCGCCCAGGCCGGGGCGCCCACCACGTAGCGAGCGTTCAGGATCGGCTTGCCGAGCCAGTAGCAGAGCTCGGCCGGGCGGGTGATGTCCCAGACGGCGAGGTCGGCGGCCTTGCCGGCTTCCAGCGTGCCGATCTCATCGCCGAGACCCAGGGCCCGGGCGGCGTGGCGGGTGGCGCCGGCCAGGGCTTCCTCGGGCGTCAGGCGGAACTGGACGCAGGCCAGGGTCAGGGCGGCGGTCATGGAGGCGACCGGCGAGGTGCCGGGGTTGCAGTCGGTCGCGACGGCCATGGCGACCCCGTGACATCGCAGGGCCGCGATCGGCGGCGGGGTCGTTTCACGCAGCATCAGATAGGCGCCAGGCAGCAGGACGGCGACGACGCCGGCCTTGGCCATCGCGCGGACGCCCGCCTCGCTGGAATGTTCGATGTGGTCGGCGGACAGGGCGTCGTAGCGGGCCGCGAGCGCCGCGCCGCCGCCGTCCGACAGCTGGTCGGCGTGAAGTTTGACCGGCAGGCGGAGCGCCTTCGCCTTCTCGAACAGGCGCGACACCTCGGCGTCTGAGAAGGCGATGGGCTCGCAATAGGCGTCGACCGCATCGACCAAGCCTTCCGCATGCGCCGCGGGCAGGATGTCGTCGATGGCGAGATCGACATAGGCCGAGCGGTCGGCCCGATGTTCGGGCGGCACGGCATGCAGGCCCAGATACGACGTGCGGACGCGGACCCCGGCCTCGCGTCCGATGCGGCGGGCGACGCGCAGCATCTTCAGCTCGGCGTCGCGGTCGAGGCCATAGCCGGACTTGATCTCGACCGTGGTGACCCCGGTCACCTTGAGCCCCTCGAGGCGGGACAGGGCGGAGGTGTAGAGCTGATCCTCCGACGCCGCCCGGGTCGCCGTCATGGACGAGACGATGCCGCCGCCGGCGCGGGCGATCTCCTCATAGGTCGCGCCGTTCAGACGCTGTTCGAACTCGCCCGACCGGTCGCCGCCGAAGACCAGATGGGTGTGACAGTCGATCAGGCCGGGGGTGACCCAGCGGCCGTCGAGCCGGTCCGTCCGGAGGACCTCATGGGCGGGCAGATCGGCGCGGGGTCCGATCCAGACGATGCGACCGTCGGCGATCAGGAGAGCGGCGTCCTCAATCGCGCCATAGGCCGCGCCGCCCATTCTGTCGGAGGCGGGGACCATCGTGGCGACATGGCAGTCGGTGATCAGACGGTCGGCCTTCATCCACGGTCTCCACGCGCGTCACGGCCGGGCGAGAACCGGGCCACCAGATCATAGCGGTCGCCGGGGAAGGTCTGCCACACCTGGGTCACCCCCTGGCCGTCCCGCCAGGTGCGGCGTTCGACGCACAGACAGGCGGCTCCGGCCTTGAGCCCCAGCAGACGCGCGTCCTGCGCCGTGGCGGACACGGCCGAGATCCGATGCTCGGCCTCGGTCCAGGGTTCGGCGTCGAGCAGCCAGCTTCCCGGCGGCGCCGTGCTGAAATCCACGCTCGCGGCCTCGGGCGCCGCGGACAGGGCGATCAGGCGTCGCTCCAGCGCGAGGGCCGTTCCATCCCCGAGGTGCAGTCCGTCGAGCTCCAGCAACAGCCCGCCGCCCGCCAGGTCGCGCTCTGCGTCGGCCGGCTGCCGCTCGCGTCGCGACAGCAGCCGGTATTCATAGGCCAGGCCGCGCTGCGTCGCCTCGGCGCGCAGGTCGGGAATGGCGAGGATGGCGGAGTGCACGCGCGGCTGGGCCACGAAGGTTCCGGCCCGTCGTCGACGCGTCACGAGCCCCCGCGCGGCCAGTTCGGAGATGGCCTTGTTCACCGTCATCCGCGAACAGCCGTAGCGCTCCGTCAGCTCGTGCTCGAACGGAATGCGCGCGCCGGGCGCCCAGTCGCCGGACAGGATGCGGCCCTCCAGGTCGTCGTAGATGCGGCGGTGCAGGGTGGCGGGCTCGCTCATCCGAGGACGACCGAAAGCGCCTTGCGATAGCGGGCCTCGACGGCGTCGCGGGCGACGTGCCGGCCATCGACCACCACTCGCCGGCCACGTCGCCAGACCGAGCGGATGGCCCGCTCGCCGCCGAAGATCCAGCTGTCGAGAACCGCATCGCCCTGTCGTCCCGCGAAGCCGACGGCGCCCGCGTCAAGGCCGATCAGGTCGGCGGGCCGGCCGACGGCGAGACCGCCCTCGCCACCGGTTGCCTGACGCCCGCCGGACAGGGCGCGATCGAACAGGGCGCGACCCGTGGAGCGCTGCGCGTCCGCCATCACGCCCCGCGCGCGCAACGCCAGCCGTTGGGAATACTCCAGCATGCGCAGTTCGTCGGCGACGCCGATCTGGATGTTGGAATCCGTGCCGATCCCGAACCGGCCGCCGCCCTCGACGAAGTCCTGCGCCGGGAAGATGCCGTCGCCCAGATTGGCCTCGGTCAGGGGGCAGAGGCCGACGACGGCGCCCGCCCTGGCGACGCCGCGCCACTCGGCCTCGGTCACATGGGTCGAGTGGATCAGGCACCACTGCTGATCGATTGGAGCGTTGGCCAGCAGCCACTCGACCGGGCGCGCGCCGGACCAGTCGAGGCAGTCGTCGACCTCCTTCGTCTGTTCGGCGACGTGGATGTGGATCGGCCCGCCCGCGGCCAGACCGGGCATGGCCGCCAGTTCGTCAGGCGTCACCGCGCGCAGGCTGTGGGGGGCGACGCCGACGACCGCGTCCGGCAGGCTCGCGGTCAGGCTGCGACCGCGCGCGACCAGATCGGCGAACCCGTCCACATCGGTGATGAACCGCCGCTGGCCCTCGTTCGGGGCCGCGCCGCCGAAGGTCGAGTGGGCGTAGAAGACCGGCAACAGCGTCAGGGCGACACCGGTCGTCTCCGCCGCCGCGACGATCCGTCCGGTCAGTTCAGCGGGATCGGCATAGGCCGTGCCCGTCGGGTCGTTGTGCAGATAGTGGAACTCGGCGCACCGCGTGAAACCGCCCTCCAGCATGTCGCAGAAGGCGAAGGCGGTGATGGCCTCGATCTCCTCCGGACCGCCCCGGTCGAGGAAGCGGTACATCAGCTGGCGCCAGGTCCAGAAATTGTCGCCGGCGTCGCCTCCCCCCTCTGACTTGGCCGGCCCGCGTGCCTCGGTCAGGCCCGCCATGGCGCGCTGGAAGGCGTGGCTGTGGACATTGGCCATGCCCGGTAGGGCGACGCCGTGCGCCTCGTCAGATGCGGCGCGGGGCGTCTCGGCCTCGATGCCCGAGATCAGCCCGTCCGCGATCGTGACCCGCACGTCGCGCGCCCAGCCCTGGGGCAACAGGGCTTGCTCGAACCACAGGCTGCGACCTTCGAACGGCGTCTGCGACACTGGACAATCCCGACGGGGTGAGAACACTATGTCTAGACATATCACGTGTCGGGCATTTGGCGAGGGAGACTGGAATGAGCACAGACTGGCTGACCGTCGTCGAGGGACCGGCGCGTCTGATCGTCGCCTTCCCCCACACCGGAACGAGCATTCCCGGCGACATCGAGACGCGGATGGTCTCGCCCTGGCTGGCCCGCAAGGACGCCGACTGGTGGGTGGACCGGCTGTATGATTTCGCCGGGGAGATGGGCGCCACGACGGTGCGCACCGCGATCAGCCGCAGCGTCATCGACGTGAACCGCGATCCGTCCGGCGCCTCCCTCTATCCCGGCATGGCGACGACCGGCCTTTGCCCCGTCGAGACCTTCGACGGCGAGCCCCTGTACCGCCCCGGCCAGGAACCGACCGAAGCCGAGATCGCCGAGCGGCGCGCGACCTGGTTCGATCCCTATCACGCCGCCGTCCGGGCCCAGATCGACCGGCTGGCCGCATCAGGGCCTGTCGTCCTCTACGACGCCCATTCGATCCGCTCGGTCGTGCCGCGCCTGTTCGACGGAGCGCTGCCCCTGTTCAACATCGGCGACAACGACGGGGTGACCTGCGCGCCCGGACTGACCCGCGCGGTCGAGGCCGCCTGTGGTCCCTCCCAGGTGACCAACGGGCGGTTCAAGGGCGGCTGGACGACACGGCATTACGGGCGGCCCGAGACCGGAACTCATGCCATCCAGATGGAGCTGGCCGATCGCGGCTACATCCTCGACCCGGAGGGCGGCGTGTCGGAGGCGAACTGGCCCTCGCCCTACGACCCCGAACGCGCCGAGCCGATGCGCCGGCATCTCCGCGCTGTCCTGACCGCCTGCATCGATTTCGCCCGGAACGCCTGACATGACCTCCAGCCCCTCCAACGCCCGTGTCGTCCGCGCCCCTCGCGGGACCGAGATGACGGCAAAGACCTGGGCCGCCGAGGCCGCCCTGCGCATGCTGATGAACAACCTCGATCCCGAGGTCGCCGAGCGGCCCGAAGACCTCGTGGTCTATGGCGGGATCGGCAAGGCGGCCCGCGACTGGGCCAGCTTCGACCGCATCGTCGAGAGCCTGCGGGCCCTGGCGCCGGACGAGACCCTGCTGGTCCAGTCGGGCAAGCCCGTCGGCGTTTTCCGCACCCATGAAGACGCGCCGCGCGTGCTGATCGCCAACTCCAACCTGGTGCCCAAATGGGCGACCTGGGAGCATTTCAACGAACTCGATCGCAAGGGCCTGATGATGTACGGCCAGATGACGGCCGGGTCGTGGATCTACATCGGCACCCAGGGCATCGTTCAGGGCACCTACGAGACCTTCATGGAGGCCGGCCGCCAGCATCACGGAGGCGACTGGTCGGGCAAATGGATCCTGACCGCCGGCCTCGGCGGCATGGGCGGGGCCCAGACCCTGGCCGCGACCATGGCCGGGGCCTCCTGCCTCGCCGTCGAATGCCAGCGCAGCCGGATCGAGATGCGGCTGAAGACCCGATACCTCGACGTCATGACCGAGACGCTCGACGAGGCGCTGGCCCTGATCGAGGAAGCCGGGCGGACCGGTAAACCGATCTCGGTCGGCCTGCTGGGCAACGCCGCAGAGGTCCTGCCGGAAATGGTGAGGCGCGGCGTGCGGCCCGACCTCGTGACCGACCAGACCAGCGCCCACGACCTGATCAACGGCTACCTGCCCGCCGGCTGGACGGTCGCGGAATGGGAAGACAAGCGCGTGTCTGACCCCGCCGCCGTAGAGGCCGCCGCCAAGGCCTCCTGCGCCGTCCATGTCCAGGCCATGCTCGACTTCCAGGCGGCGGGCATCCCGGTCACCGACTACGGCAACAACATCCGCCAGGTCGCCTTCGACCAGGGGGTGGCGAAGGCCTTCGACTTCCCGGGTTTCGTGCCGGCCTATATTCGCCCGCTGTTCTGTCGCGGCATCGGCCCGTTCCGCTGGGCCGCCCTGACCGGCGATCCGGAGGATATCCGCAAGACCGACGCGGCGATGAAGCGTCTGTTCCCTGATAATGCCGGCCTGCACCGCTGGCTCGACATGGCGGAAGAGCGGATCGCCTTCCAGGGCCTGCCCGCCCGCATATGCTGGATCGGCCTCGGCGACCGTCACCGCGCCGGCCTGATGTTCAACGAGATGGTGGCGTCGGGCGAACTCAGCGGCCCCATCGTCATCGGCCGGGATCACCTCGACTCGGGTTCGGTCGCCAGCCCCAACCGGGAGACGGAGGCCATGATGGACGGGTCGGACGCCGTGTCTGACTGGCCGTTGCTGAACGCCCTGCTGAACACGGCCTCGGGCGCCAGCTGGGTCTCCCTGCACCACGGCGGCGGGGTCGGCATGGGCTATTCCCAGCACTCCGGCGTGGTCATCGTGGCCGACGGCACGCCCGAGGCGGCGAAGCGGCTGGAGCGCGTCCTGTGGAACGACCCGGCCACGGGCGTCATGCGCCATGCCGACGCCGGCTATGAGATCGCCCGCGCCGCCTCCCGCGAGCACGGCCTGAACCTGCCCAGCCTGAAGGCCTGACCATGACAACCATCATCGTCGGGGCCGAACCCCTCACCCTCGCCCAGCTGCGGGCGGTCATCGACGGCCCGGTCACCGTGGAGGTCGCCGCCTCCGCCTGGACCGATGTCGATAAGTCGGCCGCGACCGTCGCCGCCATCATCGCCGAAGGCCGCACGGTCTATGGCATCAACACCGGCTTCGGCCTGCTGGCCAACACTTCCATCGCGCCCGGCGATCTGGAGACGCTGCAGAAGAACCTTGTGCTGAGCCACGCCTGCGGCGTCGGGCCATTGCTGGATGATGCGGTCGTTCGGCTGATCCTGGTGCTGAAGATCGCCAGTCTGTCGAAGGGGGCGTCGGGCATCCGGCGCGAGACGCTGGAGGCCCTGATCGGCCTGGTCAATGCCGACGTCCTGCCCTGTATTCCGTCCAAGGGTTCGGTCGGCGCCTCGGGCGATCTGGCGCCCCTGGCCCATATGTCCTGCGTCCTGATCGGCGTCGGCGAGGCGCGGCATCGGGGCGAGACGCTGGACGCCGAGAGCGCCCTGTCGCGGGCCGGTCTGCCGGTCCTGACGCTCGGACCGAAGGAAGGGCTCGCCCTGCTCAACGGCACCCAGTGTTCGACGGCCCTGGCCCTGGCCGGCCTGTTCGCGACCGAGGCCGCCTTCGCCGCCGGGATCGCGGCCGGCGCCCTGTCTGTCGATGCGCTGAAGGGATCCGACGCCCCGTTCGATCCCCGCATCCACGCGCTCCGCAACCAGCCCGGCCAGATCGACGTCGCCGCCGCCCTGCGCGGTCTGATGGCCGACAGCGCCATTCGCGACAGTCACCGCGAGGGCGATGCCAAGGTGCAGGACCCCTACTCCCTGCGCTGCCAGCCCCAGGTCATGGGGGCGGTGCTCGACGTCATCCGCAACGCCGCCGCGACACTGGAGCGCGAGGCCAATGCGGTGACCGACAATCCGCTGGTCTTCATCGAGGACGGCGACGTCATCTCGGGCGGAAACTTCCACGCCGAGCCGGTCGCCTTCGCCGCCGACCAGCTGGCCATGGTCCTGTGCGAGATCGGCAACATCTCGGAGCGGCGCACGGCGATCCTGGTCGATCCCAAGATGAGCGAACTGCCGGCCTTCCTCGTCCGCGAGAGCGGGCTGAACTCCGGCTTCATGATCGCCCAGGTGACCGCCGCCGCCCTCGTCGCCGAGAACCGGATGCTGAGCCATCCGTGCAGCGTCGACACCGTCCCGACCTCGGCCAATCAGGAAGACCATGTCTCCATGGCCACCCACGGCGCGCGACGCCTGCTGGAGATGGCCGAGAACACAGCGACCGTCGTCGGGATCGAGCTGCTGGCGGCCGCCCAGGGGATCGAATTCCATCGCCCGCTGAAGAGTTCGCCGGCGCTGGAACAGATCTGGTCGATCGTGCGCGAGGCGGTCGCCGCCTATGACAGCGACCACTATTTCGCGCCGGACATCGCCCGCGCGACGGACGGCGTCCGGGCCGGTCGTTACCGTCAGTTCGCGGCGGAACTGCTACCCTCGACCTGACGGGGCGCCGTGCGCCCTTCCAGTGCTGAAGCCGAACTTCAAAACAGAGTCCGGCGAGTCCGGGGAGTCCGGCTCGAATTCAATGAGTCCAGTCGGTTAGGGTTCCAGCCCTGCGGACGCACTCGACTACGGGTCGCCAGGCGGCCGTTCATCTGACGGTTTCAAAGACCGTCAGAGGACATGGGCGACGCGGTCCAACCCGACAAGAGCGTGCCGGGAATAAATTCTTTGTCCGCGACACCTCCGGGATGGCGGGCCGTTATCGGGTCTGGGTAATCGAGCGCAGGCCGGCGAGCAGGGTGTCGCTGGTGCGGCCGGTCCGGCATCCGCCCGCGAGGATCAGCCTCAACGCCTGGGCGTGAACTTGTACCGACGGCCAGTGCCAGGTGTCGGCCTGGATCATACGGTCGGAGATTTCACACAGGCTGTAGGCCGCCTCGAACAGCGGGCCGGTGTCGAAATAGCCAGCCAGATCGACGATCGACGAGGCCAGGGCGTAGACCTGCGGGCCCGCTCGTGCCGGCGCCTCGGCGCACAGGGCCTCAAGCGTCGCCAGCGTCTCGCCTACGGTGGCCATGGCGTCATCGCGGTGGGTTTCCAGTTGCGCCACCGCCTGCCGCTCGAGATCGCGAACCTGGCGACCGCCCGGATCCTTCATCTGGCGGGCCAGAGTGCTCTTGATCTTGAACGTCCGGGGTTCGCTCACAACGAGACCTTCATCGGCTTCATCAACATATCGATATCGGACTGATCCATATTCGCCTCGGTGGCGGCGCCGACGTGTTCCGACAGGTCGCCGCTACGGCGCCCCTTCATGCCCACGGGCGGACCGAGATTGCGGACCCGACGGTCGGGGCCGACGTAGGTTTCACACTCGACGAAGTTCCGCTCATCGGCGCCCAGCCACAGGATACGTTGCAGGAGGACGGTCGGCGTCAGAGGCTTGGTGACGAGGAAACTGGCGCCGCAGTCGCGCCCCGTGTGCACCTTCGACTGGGCGGCGTGGCCGGTCAGCAGGATGACCGGCGTATAGCGCACGGGCGGACTGGTTTCGCGCCGGAGCCAGCGGGTGAAGTCATAGCCGTCCATCTCGGGCATCGAGCAGTCGATCAGGATCAGGTCCACGTCGCGGGTTTCCATGATCGACACGGCTTCGGCCGTGGAGCCGCACTTGATCTGCTGCTTGACCCCGAACCCGTGGAAGATCGAACTCAGCATGTCGAGCGACTTCTGATTGTGGTCGACCAGCAGCACGGTGGAGCGCGCGAGGTTGACCCGATCCGGGGTGGGAGGACGCGCCATGGCTTCAGTCGAACAGGGTCAGTTCGCCCGAAGGCGCGGACATCGAGGGACGGATACCGGTGTCACCCGAAAGGCGATCATAGAGGTCCGACAGCGTCAGGGCATGCAAGGCCGTGGCCATAGGCGCACCGGCGCCCAGGGCGGCGGCCAGACCACTGAGCCCGTCGAGACGCTGGATCAGAAGGTCGAAATCCTGAATGCTGCACATCGTCTCTGCATGGCGCTCCGCCGGGCAGTCCGCCATCAGCCCCGACGTCAGGTCGGCGAGGTCCTCGAGACGTTCTCGGATTTCGGCCAGTTCGTTCGAGACGGCGACCAGCAGGGCGCGGGATTGCGACTTCGACATCAGAACAACTCCACGGCGCCCGAGGGGACCGGCTGGATACGGGGCGGCGCCTGGACCGGCACATGGCCGTCGGTCACCGCACGCTGAAGGGCTCGCCCGGTGGCGGGCCAGTAGTGAAGGCGTCGACCGCCCGGGCCGCGCAGGCTGCCGCCCACGAGGGCGATGCCCTCGTCGCGCAGGAAGCGTTCAGCGAAGTCGGCGTTGGCCATGCCCACGTCACGCAGGCTGTCGAACATCCGCCCGCCGCCAAACAGCTTGGCTTCCAGCCGGTCGCGACGCCCGCCCGCCTTGAGGACGTCGTTGATCAGAAGCTCCATCGCATAGGCGCCGTAGCGGCGGCCTGCGTCGGTTCCTGCCCCCGCGCCTTCCGGCAGCAAGAAGTGGTTCATGCCGCCCACGCGCGTGTCCGGATCGCGCAGACACATGGCCACGCAACTCCCGAGGATGGTGGTCAGCATCACGTTTGCGTCGGACGTCACATGGTGCTCGCCCTGGCCCACGTGGATCCGCTGTTCGGTCGCCAGGGCGTCGGCCGACATCATGTCAGTGGCCCGAAGACGCTTTCCAGCTTGTCCTTGAGCTGGGCGACGGTGAACGGCTTGACCAGGTAGTTGTTGACCCCGAACTGCACCGCGCGCTGGACCAGTTCCTTGTCGGCGCGGCCGGTCAGCATGACGAAGGCGGCGCCCTGGGTCGGCGGGTGCGAGCGCACGGCGCGGAGCAGGCCGAGGCCGTCGAGCTTGGGCATGTTGAAATCGGAAATGACCAGGTGCGCAGGCTTGGTGATCATCTCGCGCAGGCCGGCTTCGCCGTCGGCCGCCTCGCGAAACTCGCGGAAGCCGATCTGCTGCAGGCTGGTGCGGATAAGGCTGCGCATCGACATCTGGTCGTCTACGATCAGGACGTGAATGGAGGAGGCGGCGGGCATCTGGAATCCTCAGGCGGCTGTCTGGGCGCCGGGGAAGGCGCACAGATCGAGAATGGCGGACGAGAGACGGTTGAGCGGCAGCTGGCGTTCGACGGCCCCGATCTCATGGGCGACGCGCGGCATGCCGTAGACGACGCAGCTGGCCTCATCCTGGCCCAGGGTGTGGCCGCCGGCGTTGCGCATCTCGAGCAAACCCTGCGCGCCGTCGCGGCCCATGCCGGTCAGGATGACGCCGGTCATCGGACGGCGCAGGCGCGAGACCGAACGGAACAGGACATCGACCGATGGCCGGTGACCGCTGACCGTGTCGCCCTCGCTCAGGCGGCAACGCGGGGTCGTGCCCGAGACCTCAAGGTGGGTCAGGCCGCCGGGCGCCAGATAGATGTGGCCGGGCATCAGCAGCGCGCCGTCGACGGCCTCGCTGACCGTGGCGGCAGACATCTTGTCGAGGCGCGCGGCAAAGCTGGGCGTGAAGGTCGCCGGCATGTGCTGGGTGATCACGGTCGCCGGACAGTTGGCCGGGAAGGCCGACAATATGGTGATCAGGGCTTCCACGCCGCCGGTCGAGGCGCCGATGGCCAGGATGTGGTCCGCCCCGGGACGATAGTCGGTGCGGGGGCGGGGCGTCTCGACCGTCTCGCGGCGACGGACCCGCGACCGGGCGGCCGTCTTCACCTTCAGGGTCAGTTCGGCAAAGGCCTCGACGGCGGTGACGCCGGCGCCGGGCTTCCCGACCGCGTCGACCGCGCCCATCTCCAGCGCCTGAAGGGTCACGTCGGCGCCGGCCTGGGTCAGGGTCGAGACCATAACCACGGGCATGGGCCGCAGGCGCATGATCTTCTCAAGGAACTCCAGCCCGTTCATGTTGGGCATCTCGACGTCGAGGGTGATGACGTCGGGATTCAGTTCCTTGATCAGGGTGCGCGCTTCCAGCGGGTCGGCGGCCGAACCGACGACCTCGATCTCAGGGTCGCGGCGCAGGGCGGCCGTGATCAGACCGCGCATCGTCGGCGAGTCGTCCACGACCAGAACCCGGATGGGCGCACTCATGCGGCCAGCCTGTAGGTCGTCAGGCCGCTGGTGCTCAGCTGGTTCACGGCCGGGCCGCTGACCCGCTCGGAGTGGCCGATGTAGAGGGTGGCTCCGGGGTTCATCAGCGGGGTGAACCGCTTCCACACCCGCTCCTGGGTCGCGTCATCGAAATAGATCACGACGTTGCGGCAGAAGATGACGTCGAACTTGCCGCGCATCGGCCAGTCGCCGATCAGATTGAGTTCGCGGAACGACACGAGTTCGCGCAGCGTCGCATTGGCCGACAGCATGTCGCGACCCTGCACCCCCGAAGAAGAATGGGGCGCCTTCTCGAAGAAGCGGTTGCGCAGCATCGGCGGCGCGGCGTCGAGATGTTCGCTCGAATAGACGCCGGCGATACCCTCGGCGACCATGTTCGGATCGATGTCCGTGGCCAGGATGCGGAAGTCCAGTTCGGCCGCCTCGGGCAGGACCGCCAGGACGGTCATGGCCATCGAATAGGGCTCCTGACCATTCGAACAGGCGGCCGACCACAGGCGGACCCGCTCGCCGCGACGGGCGCGCTCGGCCAGCCCCGGCATAACCTGGTCGCGCAGATGATCGAAGTGATGCGGCTCGCGGAAGAAGCGGGTGACGTTGGTGGTCAGGGCGGCCGTCATCATCTGACGCTCGTCGACGCCGTCCACGCCCTGGACCAGGGCGCAATAGTCGCGGAAGCTGCGCAGGCCGAGGGTCCGAAGCCGCTTGGCCAGCCGCGAGTAGACCAGCGCCGCCTTGCCCTCGTTGAGGGCGATGCCGGCGTGACTATGCAGGATTTCAGCGATGTGGCGGAAGTCCTCGGCGGTGAAGGCGAACTCGCCTTCGACCAGGGACTCGCGCCCGGCGGCCCTTCTTGATCCGGAATCCGAGCTCATGCGGCTTCGGCTTCCGCGGCTTCCGGGATGATCCGGTCCAGCTCGATCAGGCTGATCAGGCGGCCGTCCAGGGCGAACAGGCCCTTCACGAAGGACTTGACCTGGTCGCTGGCGACGTCGGGCGTCGGCTGCATCGCCTCGTCGGTGAGCTGGATGATGTCGGACACGGCGTCGACCAGCAGGCCCACCATCCGGCCGCCGACATGGGCGACCATGATGACGTGACGCGCCGTGGGCTCCGAGGTGCGCAGGCCGAAGCGGGCGCCCAGGTCGATGATCGGCAGGACGGCCCCGCGCAGGTTGATGACCCCCTTCATGAAGCCCGGGGCGCGCGGCAGGGGCGTGGCCGGGGTCCAGCCGCGGATTTCCCTCACGGCCATGATGTCCACGCAGAACTCCTGCTCCCCGATCCGGAAGGCGATCAGTTCGCGTGCGGCGGCGTTGGTGGCTTCAGTCATGATCAACTCGCGATTTTCAGTTCGGAACGCACCGTCTCGTGCCGCACGAACCGGCGGCGCGAACTGGCTACTATGGCGTCGACGTCCAGGATCAGGGCGACGCGGCCGTCGCCCAGGATGGTGGCGGCGGCGACGCCATCGACCTGCTGGTAGTTGGTCTCCAGGCTCTTGATGACGACCTGGCGCTGACCCTGGATGGCTTCCACCAGCAGGGCGGCCTTGCCGCCGCCTTCGCTCTCCACCAGGACCGCCACGCCGGAGGCGGGGTCGATGGCGGTTTCACGGAAGCCGAGGGCCACGCCCACGTCGATCAGGGGCACGAAGATGTCGCGGATGCGGATCACCGCGTCCTTGCCGCCGATGTAGTGCACGTCTTCGGTGCGCGGTGTCAGGCTTTCGACGATCGCCGAGAGCGGCGCCACCAGAGTCTGTTCCGCCGCGGTCACCACCATGCCGTCCAGGACCGCCAGGGTCAGGGGCAGGGACATGGTGAACTTCGAGCCCTTGCCGGGCTCCGACGAGATGGAGATGCGTCCGCCAAGGCCCTGGATGGAGCGGCGAACTACGTCCATACCGACGCCGCGGCCGGAGATGTCGGAGATCACCTCGGCGGTGGAGAAGCCGGGCAGGAAGATCAGGTTGTCGATCTCGTCGTCGGTCAGGGCCGCGTCCTCGGCGATCAGGCCGCGCGAGATCGCGATGCCCTTGACCCGTTCGCGGTTGATGCCTTTGCCGTCGTCGGAAATCTCGATGACGATCCGGCCGGAGCGGTGCAGGGCGGCGAGGCGCACCGTGCCTTCGGTCGGCTTGCCGGCTGCGGCCCGTTCCTCCGGACTTTCCAGTCCGTGGTCGATGGCGTTGCGCAGCATGTGGGTGATCGGTTCGGCCAGGCGTTCGACCACGGTCTTGTCGACCTCGGTGTCCTCGCCGGCGGTGACCAGACGGACGCGCTTGCCGGTCATCTCGCCGACTTCGCGGACGAGGCGCGGCATGCGCTGGAAGACCGACTTCACCGGCTGGGCGCGGATGGCCATGACGCTGTCCTGGATCTCGCGCGTCAGCAGTTCGAGGTCTTCCAGACCGACCGAGATGCCCGACGAACGGGCCAGGCCGCTTTCGATCACGCGCTGGGCCAGCATGGCTTGCTGGATGACCAGCTCGCCGACGACGTTGATCAGGCGATCGACGCGGTCGAGATCGACGCGGATGGTGACGGCGGCCTGGGCGGCGGGGGCCGCAGCCGGGGCGTTGGCGGCGGCCGGGGCTGGCTCCGGGGTCGGCGCGGGGGCCACGGCGGCGACGGGCGGGGCGACCGGCGTGGGCGCCGGCGCGGGGACGGGTTCAGCCACGGGTGCGGGAGCGAGCTCGGCCACAACCTCGGCCTGGGCGCGGGCCAGCAGGGCCGAGATATCGAAGTCGGCGGCCGGCGCGGGCGCTTCCTCGGCGGCTTCAGGCGCGGCGGCGGCGGCGGCGGCAGCGGGGCGAATGGACAGGTCGCAATCGCTTTCCACGAAGTCGAAGACATCGCGGACCGCGGCTTCGCCGGCGTCGGTGGTCAGGTCGATGGTCCAGGCGAGGTAGGATTCCTCGGCGTCCAGCGCGTCCAGATCCGGCACGGCCGAGACGTCGAGTTCGACGGTCATCTCGCCGAGGTGGGATAGCTCGCGCAGCAGCAGGCCGGTCTCGTTGGCGTTGACGTACATCCGGCCATGCGGACGGAACACGATGTGCCAGGCGTCGGCGGCAGGGGGGGCGGCGGGCGCCGCCGGCTCGTCCGGGGCGCCCAGATCGGCGAGATTGAAGGCGACGGGGCGGAAGCCGAAATCGTCTTCGTCGGCTTCAATCGGCGCGGCGGCGACAGGAGCGAAAGCGGGTTCGGATTCGGCGTTGGCCGGGATGGCCTCCCCGTGCGTCAGGGCTTCCAGTTCGGCGACCAGACCGGCCGAGCGGGCCTCGTCGACCGGCGCGCCCTGACCGCGCGCGGCGGCGATGTGGTCGGCCAGCACGTCCGAGGCGCGCAGCAGGGTCTTGACCGTCACGTCGTCGCACGGCTTCCGCTCCGAACGAATTTCGTCCAGCAGGGTCTCGAAGACGTGGGCGAACCGAACCAGGGCGTCGAGGCCGAAGGCCCCTGCCCCGCCCTTGACCGAATGGACGGCGCGGAAGACGGCGTTGACCGTTTCCATGTCCGCACTGCCCTGCTCGATGGCGAGCAGGCCCGTCTCCAGGTCGCCGAGGAGTTCATCGCACTCCTGGAAGAAGACGACCTTGATCGCTTCGAAGGGATCGACCGCGTCAGTCATGGGTCAGGCCGCCACGCGACGGACGGCGTCGACCAGCTTGGCCGGGTCGAACGGCTTGACGATCCAGCCGGTAGCGCCGGCGTCGCGGGCTCGCTGCTTCTTGGCGGCGTCGCTCTCGGTGGTCAGGACAAGCACGGGGGTGGCCCGATGGTTGGGGTCGGCACGGACCCCTTCGATCACGCCGAAGCCGTCCAGGCGGGGCATGTTGATGTCGGTGATGATGACATCGGCGCCCTCGGCGGCGAGCGTCTCCAGCCCGTCCACGCCGTCCACGGCCTGGATCACGCGGTACCCCGCATCAACCAGGGCCATCATCAGCATGTCGCGCATGGTGCGGCTGTCGTCGATGGTCAGGACTGTCTTGATCACGAGAGGGCTCCCAGCGGGCGATCGGCCGAGGCCGCCCCGAATGCGTTCCATTGGTCGGCAAACTCACGCGACACATCGTCAATCTTCAAAGAGTGGCCGTCGCTGGCCCAGGTCTGCTGGGCCGAGATGAGGACCTGCAGGCACAGGCCGCCCAGGCGCTCGACGCGCGAGGCGTCGATGACGACCGACTGGCCGCGCATCGGCAGCAGGGCCGCCTTCAGCGCTTCAGCCTGGGCCAGGTCGAGGACGGCCGGGAGGGACAGGGAGGCGGTCATCAGAACTCCTCCCAGCCGTCTTCGGAGACGACCGGCTGGGGTTTGCGGGCGGCGCCGCCGGAGCCGACGGTGCGCATCTGGGCGACCGTGCGATTGGCCGGACGCGGCTGGGTTTTAGGCGCACTGCGAGCCGCCGGAGCTGAGGCGCCCGAGGCTTGAGGGGCGCCGATCTGGAATCTCGACACCGAGCCGGCGAGGGTCTCGGCCTCCTGCGACAGCGAGTGGCTGGCGGCGGTCGACTGCTCGACCATCGCAGCATTTTGCTGAGTGACCTGATCCATCTGGTTGACGGCGGTGTTGACCTGCTGAAGGCCCGTGGCCTGTTCCTGGGCCGAGGCGGCGATCTCCGACACCAGGCCGTCGATCTCGGCGACGCGGCTGACAATGCGTTGCAGCGCCTCGCCGGTCTGGCCGACC
>NZ_JANODA010000077.1:0-15114 GCF_031412435.1 Brevundimonas sp. | reverse complement strand
GGTCGATTTCGTGAAGTGAGGCTCAGACCGTGAGCGTTCGACGCCTTTCCGCAGATCAACCGGCCAGCTTCGCCTTCTCTCCGGAGACGATGGAGCAAGCACGATGGTGGATCTCGAAATATCCTGATGGCCGCCAGCAATCGGCGGTCATCCCGATCCTGTGGCTGGTGCAGAAGCAGGAAGGCTGGGTCTCCGAACCCGCTATCCGCGCCATCGCCGACAAACTCGACATGGCCTACATCCGGGTGCTTGAGGTCGCGACCTTCTACACCATGTTCATGCTTGAGCCGGTCGGTTCGGCCGCCCTGATCCAGGTCTGCGGTACGACGCCCTGCATGCTGCGCGGCGCCGGAGACCTGATGAAGGTCTGCAAGGACCGGATCGGCCCGAAACAGACCCTGTCGGCCGACGGCAAGTTCTACTGGGAAGAGGTCGAGTGCCTCGGCGCCTGCGTGAACGCGCCGATGGCCATGATCAACGACTACTATTTCGAGGACCTGACGGCCTCGGACATGAACCAGATCATCGACGACTTCGCGGCCGGCAAGACGCCGACCCCGGGTCCGCGCGTCGATCGCGTCAACTCGGCGCCGGAGGGCGGGGCCCTGACCCTGACGGATCCGAAGCTGTATGACGGCTCTGCCGCCAAGCCGATCAAGAAGCTCCCGAACTCCGAGCCGGTGACGGCATGAGCCTGCGCGCGCGTCGGAAAATCAATCAGACTGCGGCTCTGACCGGCGTTTTCGCGGCCGTGGCCGTAAACGCTGTGGGCGCAGGTCTGGACTGGTGGGAGGCGAGCGGCCTTGCGGTGTTCCCTATGCTCGGTTTCGGATTGGCCATGGGCTGGTTGCTTGGTCGCAGGCAAGAGGAACGGGAGTGACCCCGCCCGACGCCCAGACCGACGAGAAGGTGGCCGCCTATCGCGCGGAAATTCGCGCCGTGGGCCGCAACGAGCGGCTGGCGGGCTTCGGCCTGGTGCTGCTCGGGGCCATTCTGGTCTGGGGCGCGACCCGGGCGGGCGGGCTCTCCGAAATCGTACAGATGGCGGGCTATGCGGCGCTGGCGGCCGGATGGGCCCTGATGCTGGCCGCCATCTTCCTGCGCACTCGCTATCACCGCCGTCGCATGGCCGAGCTGGACGGAGGCGCACAATGAGCGCCTTGCTTCCCGCCTACGGCGAACCGTCGCGTGATTGTCCGACGACCGGTGCACTGTTCATGATCTCAAGGCGTTCGGGGGACCGTCGTGACATCGAAACATCCGAAGCGCGGCGTCGCCGGCCTGTTCATGGCCAATCTGATGGGCGCCAGCGCCCTTCCGCTGGGCGGAGCCTCGGCGCAGCCTGTCCCCGCGGCGCCCGCCGCGCCGTCCCCTCCGTCTCCTCCCGCCGGTTCCCCGAATGCGCCTGATCAGAAACCCACGAATTCAGGCGGCCAGCGTCCGCCTCCGCCCAGCGAGCGCCAGACCGGCGATCGCCGAAGCGAACTCTCTCGCCCGCGCGGCAAGGGCGTCGGCGGCAATGGCCGTGGAGGGAACCCGCTGATGGCCGGCCTGCTGCAGGACAAGGATCGCATCTTCACCAACCTGTACGGGCTCCAGGACTGGGGTCTGGAAGGCGCGAAGAACCGCGGCTGCTGGAACGCGACCAAGGACATGCTGGACATGGGCCGCGACTGGCTCATCACCAACGTCAAGAACTCCGGCCTGCGCGGACGCGGCGGCGCCGGCTTCTCGACCGGTCTGAAGTGGTCCTTCATGCCCAAGGAGCTGAAGGACCGGCCGCACTATCTCGTCGTGAACGCCGACGAGTCCGAGCCGGGCACCTGCAAGGACCGGGAGATCATGCGTCATGATCCCCACCTGCTGATCGAAGGCTGCCTGATCGCCTCCTTCGCGATGCAGGCCCACGCCTGCTACATCTATCTGCGCGGCGAATATGTGCTCGAGCGCGAGCGGATGGAGGCTGCGGTCAAGCAGGCCTATGAGGCCAAACTGATCGGCAAGAACAACGTCCACGGCTGGGACTTCGACGTCTACATCCACCACGGCGCCGGGGCCTATATCTGCGGCGAAGAGACCGCCCTTCTGGAATCGCTCGAGGGCAAGAAGGGCCAGCCGCGCCTGAAGCCGCCGTTCCCGGCCGGCGCCGGCCTTTACGGCTGCCCGACCACGGTGAACAACGTCGAGTCGATCGCCGTCGTCGGCACGATCCTGCGTCGCGGGGCCGAATGGTTCGCGGGCTTCGGCCGGGCGAACAACACGGGCACCAAGTTGATGTCGATCTCGGGCCACGTGAACCGCCCGTGCAATGTCGAAGAAGCCATGTCGATCCCGCTGCGTCAGCTGCTGGAAGAGCATTGCGGCGGCGTTCGCGGCGGCTGGGGGAACCTGAAGGCCGTGATCCCTGGCGGGGTTTCCGTTCCGCTAATCACGCGCGAGATGTCCGAGACGGCGCTTATGGACTTCGACAGCCTGCGGGACATGAAGTCGGGCCTCGGCACCGCAGCCGTCATCGTCATGGACGAGAGCACCGACCTGGTGAAGGCGATCGCCCGCATCAGCTATTTCTACAAGCATGAGAGCTGCGGCCAGTGCACGCCGTGCCGCGAGGGCACCGGCTGGATGTGGCGCGTGCTCGAACGCATGGCCGTGGGCGAGGCCGATCCGTCCGAGATCGACCTGCTGCTCGACGTCGCCGGTCAGGTCGAGGGCCACACCATCTGCGCGCTCGGCGACGCCGCCGCCTGGCCGGTCCAGGGTCTGATCCGCCACTTCCGTCACGAGATCGAGGACCGCATCTCGGCCTACCGCTCACGCCGCGCGAACTTCGCCGGCCACGCCATCGCGGCGGAGTAGGGGATGCGGGCTGTCCTCATCCTGACCGTGGCTCTGACCGCTCTCGCCGCCTGCAACCAGGCGCCGGAGAAGGCCGAGCCGACGCCGACGGAGATCGTCGCCGCCGAGGCCCCGGTGTCCGACGCCGTGGCCCGGACCCCGGCCGTGCTGACGGCCGTCGACCTGCGCCGCGTGTGCAAGGCCGGCCTCGCCGCCATTCACGGCCAGGAGGTGGCCTCCATCGAACTGACCGGCATCGAAGGTCAGGTCGTGAACGCCCAGTGGCGCGCCCCGGTCGATGGCGGTCTGATGAAGGCCCAGTGCCGCGCCGCCGACGGTCTGGTCGTTTGGAAGCCGCTCGAACTGCCCGACCCCGTCTCCGTGCGGTGGATGAATGAATCCGGCGATACGGTGGTGCGCTACGCCATGCGCGGCGACGAGATCGAGATCACCCAGACGCTGCCTGACGGCACGACGCAGACGGCCGCCGAGGTCGTTCCGGCGAGCGGGGAGGTCGGCTGATGGCGGACGAGCCCGACAACATCGTGCTGACCCTGCTGCGTCGCATGGACACGAAGCTGGATCGCGTCCTTGACGACATTTCCGGTCCCAAGGTCCGAATGACCCACGTCGAGGAGGGACTGGCCGGCGTCAATCGCCGTCTGGATCGCCTCGAAACCCGCGTAGACCGGATCGAGAAACGCCTCGATCTGGTCGATCACCATCCCTACGGCGGAGTCCGCGAATAATGCCCGTCGCTAAAGTCAACGGCGTCGATGTCGAGTTCGAGCCCGGGATGACCGTGCTCCAGGTCGCCGAGCGCGCCGGGCACGAGATCCCGCGCTTCTGCTACCACGAGCGGCTGTCGATCGCCGGCAACTGCCGCATGTGTCTGGTCGAGGTGAAGCCCGGACCGCCCAAGCCCCAGGCTTCGTGCGCCCTGCCGGCCGCCGAGGGTCAGATGATCTTCACCGACACGCCGATGGTGAAGAAGGCCCGCGAAGGGGTGATGGAGTTCCTGCTCATCAACCACCCGCTGGACTGCCCGATCTGCGACCAGGGCGGCGAGTGCGACCTGCAGGACCAGGCCATGGGCTATGGCCGCGACGGTTCCCGCTATGCGGAGAACAAGCGCGCGGTCGAAGAAAAGCACATGGGTCCGACGATCAAGACCTTCATGACGCGGTGCATCCAGTGCACCCGTTGCGTGCGCTTCATCAGTGAAGTCGCGGGCGTGCCGGACATCGGCATGATCTCGCGTGGCGAAGACGCCGAGATCACCACCTATCTTGAGCAGGCGGTGAACTCCGAGCTGTCAGGCAACGTCAACGATCTTTGCCCGGTCGGCGCCCTGACCCACCGTCCGTGGCAGTTCCACTATCGTCCGTGGGAGCTGAAGAAGACCGAGTCCGTCGACGTTATGGACGCCCTGGGCTCCAACATCTCGGTCCAGTCCAAGGGCGCCGAGGTGATGCGCATCCTGCCGCGCGTGCACGAGGGCATCAACGAAGAGTGGCTGTCGGACAAGAGCCGCTACGTCGTCGACGGCCTGCAGGCGCGTCGCCTCGACCGGCCTTACGTCCGTGAAAACGGCAAGCTGCGCGCCGCCTCGTGGGACGAGGCGCTGAACGCGGTCGCCGCGCAACTGAAGGCCGCGTCTGCGGATCGGATCGGCGTCATCGCCGGCGATCTGCAGGATGCGGAATCGATGAAGGCCGCGCTGGACCTGTTCCGCGCACTGGGTTCGAACAACACGGACTGCCGTCAGGACGGCTCGGCCATGGGCTATGGCCCGCGCGAGGGCTGGCTGTTCAACACCGGCCTGCAAGGGCTGGAGGAGGCTGACTCCATCCTGCTGGTGGGCGTCAATCCGCGCACCGAGGCGCCGCTGCTGAACCAGCGGATCCGCAAGAGCTGGCTCGCCGGCAAGACCCGCGTCGGTGTCATCGGCGACGCCGCCGACCTGACCTACGACGTCGACATCGTCGGGGCAGGTACGAAGACCCTGGCCAAGCTGCCGAAGGCCGCGCTCGACGCCCTGACCAACGCCGAACGCCCCGCCATCGTGGTCGGCGCCGGCGCCCTGTCGGGTCCGGACGGCGCCAAGGTCCTCAATCAGATCGGCAAGCTGGCCGCCAAGGTCGGGGTCGTGAAGGACGGCTGGAACGGCTTCAACGTCCTGCATCACGCCGCCGCCCGCGTCGGCGGTCTGGACATGGGTTTCGTGCCTGCCTCCGGCGGCCTGTCGGCCCATGCGATGGTCCAGCCGGGCGCGCTCGACGTGCTGTTCCTGCTCGGCGCCGACGAGATCGAGACCGGTCCGTCGAAGGCCTTCAAGGTCTATCTGGGCAGCCACGGCGACCGGGGCGCTCACACGGCCGACGTCATCCTGCCGGGCGCCGCCTGGACCGAGAAGTCGGGCCTTTACGTCAACACCGAGGGCCGGGTGCAGATGGGCGAACGCGCCGTTTTCCCGAAGGGCGAGGCGAAAGAGGACTGGGCCATTCTCCGCGCCCTGTCGGAACGTGTGGGTCACACCCTGCCTTACGACACGCTCGAGCAACTGCGCACGAAACTGATGGGCGACCATCCGACCTTCGGCCGCATCGACTATCTGGCTCCGGCCGCGTCCTTCGACGTCGCGAGCCTGGGTCAGAAGGGCGACGCCGGCGATGCCGGCTTCACCTCGGCCGTGGTCGATCCCTATCTGAACAACCCGATCGCGCGCGCCAGCGCGACGATGGCCGAGCTCAGCGCCCAGCGCATGGCTCCGGCCCTGCTGGCGGCGGAGTAGACGCATGGAACCGAATTTCTGGGCCACGCCCCTCGGCTGGACCATCGCCACGACGGGCGCCGTGCTGCTCGTCACCGTCGGCGTCCTGATCTCGGTCGCCTTCCTGCTGCTGGCGGACCGCAAGATCTGGGCGGCCGTGATGATGCGGAAGGGCCCCAACGTCGTCGGTCCTTTCGGCCTGCTTCAGTCCTTCGCGGACATGATCAAGTTCGTGCTGAAGGAGATCGTCGTCCCCGCCGGTGCGGACAAGGTCGTCTTCCTGATGGCGCCGATCATCACCGTGATCATGGCCTTCATCACCTGGGCGGTCATTCCGTTCGCTCCGGGCTGGGTCATCTCCGACCTGAACGTCGGCATCCTCTACGTCTTCGCGATCTCTTCGCTGGGCGTCTACGGCATCATCATGGGCGGTTGGGCTTCGAACTCGAAATACCCGTTCCTGGGCTCTCTGAGGTCCGCAGCGCAGATGGTGTCCTACGAGGTCTCCATCGGCCTCATCATCATCAACGTCATCCTGCTGGCCGGGACGATGAACCTGTCGGACATCGTGACGTCGCAGGAAGGCTGGATCTGGAACTGGTACGTCTTCGGCGGCGGAGCCGACACCTGGCCGCTGATCCTCGTCCTGTTCCCGATGATGATCATGTTCTTCATCTCCGCCCTGGCCGAGACCAACCGCCCCCCGTTCGACCTGCCCGAAGCAGAATCCGAGCTCGTGGCCGGCTATCAGGTCGAGTATTCGTCGACGCCCTATCTGCTGTTTATGATGGGCGAGTACGTGAACATCATCTTCATGTGCGCGATGATCTCGATCCTGTTCTTCGGCGGCTGGAACCCCGGCTTCCCGATCGACTTCGCCGCTGACTGGCACCCGTTCCTGGTCAACCTGCTGCTGTTCGGGGTTCTGTTCATCAAGATCCTGTTCTGGTTCTTCATGTTCGCGATGGTGAAGACCTTCGTGCCCCGCTACCGCTACGATCAGCTGATGCGTCTGGGCTGGAAGATCTTCCTGCCGACCTCGCTGGTCGCCGTGGTCATCGTCTCGGCATGGCGTGTCTTCGCGGTGGGGGCATGATCCGGATGACCGCTCTCGCACTGACCGCCCTGACGCTGGGCGCCTGCGCCTTCCCGGCGCCCTACGAAGCCGACCCGACCTCGCCCTATCAGTGGGAACGTCGTCAGGAAGGCATCGAGCGCCGCGAGGCCGAACGCGTTCGCCTATGCGCCATCATGAACAAGGACACGGAGCGCTACGAGCGCGACTGCACGCGTCCGGGAGACCCCGTCCGATGATCACCCGTATCGCCCAGGCCGCGAAGGGCGCGATGCTGATCGATCTGGTCGGCGCCTTCGGCCTGACCCTGCGCGAGTTCTTCCGTCCCAAGAAGACGGTGAACTTCCCGTTCGAGCGCGGCCCGCAATCGCCGCGCTTCCGGGGCGAACACGCGCTGCGCCGCTATGCGAACGGCGAGGAACGCTGCATCGCCTGCAAACTGTGCGAAGCCATCTGCCCGGCTCAGGCCATCACGATCGAGTCGGAGCCCCGCTCGGACGGCAGCCGCCGCACGACCCGCTACGACATCGACATGGTCAAATGCATCTACTGCGGTCTGTGCCAGGAGGCCTGCCCGGTGGACGCCATCGTCGAGGGACCGAACTCGACGTTCGCGACCGAGACGCGCGAAGAACTCTACTACGACAAGGCCCGACTGCTTGATAACGGCGACCGCTGGGAACGGCAGATCGCGAAGAATCTGGAACTCGACGCCCCCTATCGCTAAACGAAGCGCGCGATTCCCGACGGGATCGCCGCCCAACCGACTGAAAGGGGCATCGTCCCTCCCATGCTGCAAGGCATCGCGTTTTACCTGATGGCGGCGACCGCCGTTCTGTCCGGCCTTCTGGTCGTGACGGCGCGCAATCCCGTGCACTCGGTCCTTTGGCTGATCCTGGCCTTCTTCTCGTCGGCGGGATTGTTCGTCCTGCTGGGCGCGGAGTTCCTGGCGATGCTGCTGGTGGTCGTCTACGTCGGCGCCGTCGCGGTGCTGTTCCTGTTCGTGGTCATGATGCTGGACGTCGACTTCGTCCGTCTGCGCGAAGGCTACGCCACCTATCTGCCGCTGGCCGCGATCGTCGCAGGCATCCTGCTGGCCGAGATGATCATGATCTCCATCGTCGTCGTCCAGGGCGGAGCGGCCGCCGATGCCGTGGCCCCGATGGCCGCCACTGCCGACGCCTCGAACGTCGAGACGATCGGGCGGGTGCTCTACACGGACTACATCTACTTCTTCCAGGCGGCCGGGATCGTGCTGCTGATCGCCATGATCGGCGCCATTGTCCTGACCCTGCGCAAGCGGACCTCCGTCCGCCGTCAGGACCCGGGCGCCCAGACCAACCGCGACCGCAAGACGTCGGTCGAGATCAAGGGCGTCGTGACCGGCGTCGGCGTCACCGGCGAGGAACTGCGCTGATGGAAGTCACCCTGCAGCACTATCTGGCGGTGGCGGCGATGCTGTTCACCATCGGGGTCTTCGGCATCTTCGTGAACCGCAAGAACGTCATCATCATCCTGATGTCGGTCGAGCTGATCCTGCTGGCCGTAAACATCAACTTCGTCGCCTTCTCGGCCTATCTGAACGACGTGTCGGGGCAGATCATGGCGATGTTCGTCCTCACCGTGGCTGCCGCTGAAGCCGCCGTCGGCCTCGCCATCCTGGTGACCTTCTTCCGCAACCGCGGCGATATCGCGGTTGACGACGCCAGCGTGATGAAGGGCTGATCGTGTCTCTCGAACTGCTCGTCACCCTGGGCGTCTTCGCCCCCCTGCTCGGCGCCGCGATCGCCGGCTTCTTCGGTCGCCGCATCGGCGACATCCCTTCGCAAGCCGTCACGACCGGTCTGCTGTTCTTCTCGTGCGCCGTGGCCTGGACCGTGTTCAGCCAGTGGACCTGGGGTCACCTGGAGCCATTCACGGTCGTCGTCGCGCCCTTCATCAACGTCGGTGATTTCCAGTCGAACTGGTCGATCCGCGTCGACGCCCTGTCGGCGACCATGCTGGTCGTGGTCACGACGGTGTCCTCGCTCGTGCACCTGTATTCCTGGGGCTATATGGCCGAGGACGACTCGAAGCCGCGCTTCTTCGCCTATCTGTCCCTGTTCACCTTCGCCATGCTGGCGCTGGTCACCGCCGCCGACTTCATGCAGCTGTTCTTCGGCTGGGAAGGGGTGGGCCTGGCCTCGTACCTGCTGATCGGTTTCTGGTTCAAGAAATCGACCGCCAGCGCCGCCGCCATCAAGGCCTTCGTGGTCAACCGTGTCGGCGACTTCGGCTTTGCCCTGGGCATCATCACCGTCTTCTGGATGTTCGGCACGATCGAGTTCGCCGAACTGTTCCCCATGATTGCATCGAAGGCCGGCACGGGCTGGGAGTTCCTGGGCTACACCTGGTCAGCGCTCGATCTGGCAGGCGTGCTGTTGTTCATCGGCGCCATGGGAAAGTCGGCGCAGTTCTTCCTGCACACATGGCTGCCGGACGCCATGGAGGGCCCGACCCCGGTTTCGGCCCTGATCCACGCGGCGACCATGGTCACCGCCGGCGTGTACATGGTCTGCCTGCTGAGCCCGATCTACGAATACGCTCCGACGGCGTCGCTGCTGATCGCCATCACCGGTGCGGTCACGGCCCTGTTCGCCGCGACGGTCGGTCTGATGCAGAACGACATCAAGCGGGTCATCGCCTATTCGACCTGTTCGCAGCTGGGCTACATGTTCTTTGCGGCGGGCGTCGGCGTGTACGAGTCCGCCATGTTCCACCTGTTCACCCACGCCTTCTTCAAGGCCCTGCTGTTCCTGGGCGCCGGCTCGGTGATCCACGGCATGCACCACGAGCAGGACATGAGGAAGATGGGCGGGCTATGGAAGCTGCTGCCCGTCACCTATGCCGTGATGATGATCGGCACGATCGCCATCACCGGTCTGGGCATCCCGGAAATCGGCGGCTTCGCCGGCTTCTACTCCAAGGATTCGATCATCGAGAGCGCCTATGCGGCGGCCACGACCGGCCATTCCGCGGCGGGGTATTTCGCCTTCATCGTCGGCATCTTCGCGGCGGCGCTGACCAGCTACTATTCGTGGCGGCTGATCTTCATGACCTTCCACAACAAGCCCCAGTGGACGGAAGAGGCGATGGCCGAGCACGCGCATGATCACGGTCATGGGCACGACGACCACGCCTCGCATGCGCAGATCGAGACCCATTCCGAGCCGATCGAAGATGGAAGTCACAGCGCGCCCCACCTTGCTCAGGACGGGCATGACGATCATGGCCATCACGGGCCATTGAAACCCCACGAGAGCCCGTGGATCATGCTGGTTCCGCTGATCGCCTTGTCCGTCGGCGCCATCGCGGCCGGCTTCGTCTTCGCGCCTCACTTCATCGGCCATCACGAAGGCGAGTTCTGGCGCGGCGCCATCTTCAACGGCCCGACCAACCACGTCCTGCACGACAGCCACGAGGTTCCGACGTGGGTGAAGTGGTCGCCGCTGATCGTGACCCTGCTCGGCGCCTTCATCGCCTTCTACTACTACGTCCTGCGCGAAGGCCTGGCGAAGCGGATGGCGGCCAAGGAGGGCCCGCTGTGGAGCTTCCTCTACAATAAGTGGTACTTCGACGAGATCTACGACTTCATCTTCGTGCGTGGCGCCAAGGGCCTTGGCGACCTGTTCTGGAAAATCGGGGACGTGAAGATCATCGACGGGCTGGGGCCGAATGGCGTCGCCTGGGCGTCGCTGAAGTCCGCCGCGCGTCTTGCCAGGATCCAGTCCGGCTATGTCTATCACTATGCGTTCGTGATGCTGCTCGGCGTGGCCGGTCTGCTCGCCTTCGCAATCTACGCCTGGGGCGCATAAGATGGGTGCGATCCCCAATATCCTGAGCGTGGTGACGTTCCTGCCGCTGGTCGGCGCGGGACTGATCGTCCTCGCCAAGCTGATGGCGAAGTCCAACGAGGACAACATCGCCCGCTGGGTCGCCATGATCACCACCCTCGTGGTGCTGGCCGTCTCGACCGTGCTGGTGCTGCAGTTCGACAGTTCGAACGCCGCCTATCAGTTCGTCGAGAACTACGTCTGGTTCGCGGGCGCCGGCTATCACCTGGGCGTTGACGGGGTCTCGATCCTGTTCGTCCTGCTGACGGCCTTCCTGATGCCGATCTGCATCCTCGCCAGCTGGAAGTCGGTCGAGACGCGCGTCGGCGATTACATGATCGCCTTCCTGGTGCTGGAGACCCTGGTCATCGGCGTGTTCACGTCGCTGGACCTGTTCCTGTTCTACATCTTCTTCGAGGGCACCCTCGTTCCGATGTTCATCATCATCGGCGTGTGGGGTGGGGCCAACCGGATCTACGCCGCCTACAAGTTCTTCCTCTACACCCTGCTCGGGTCCGTCCTGATGCTGCTGGCCATGCTGTGGATGGCCAACGAGGCGGGTACGACGTCGATTCCGGCGCTGAAGGAATACGCCTTCGGTCCCTGGGCCCAGTCGATCCTGTGGCTGGCCTTCTTCGCCTCGTTCGCTGTCAAGATGCCGATGTGGCCGGTTCACACCTGGCTGCCCGACGCCCACGTCCAGGCGCCGACAGCGGGGTCGGTCATCCTGGCCGGTATCCTGCTGAAGCTCGGCGGCTACGGCTTCATCCTGTTCAACGTGCCGATGTTCCCGGATGCGTCGGTGCTGTACCGGCCGCTGGTTTTCACCCTGTCGGTGATCGCCATCGCCTACACCTCGCTGGTCGCCTTCCGTCAGACCGACATCAAGAAGCTGATCGCCTATTCGTCGGTCGCCCACATGGGCTTCGTGACCATGGGTATCTTCGCCGGCAACGCCCAGGGCCTGCAGGGCGCCGTCTTCCAGATGCTGAGCCACGGCCTGATCTCGGGCGCGCTCTTCCTCTGCGTCGGCGTCGTCTATGACCGGATGCATACCCGCGAGATCGCCTTCTACGGCGGCCTGACCAACCGGATGCCCTGGTACGCGGCCATCTTCCTGATGTTCACCATGGCCAACGTCGGTCTGCCGGGAACCTCGGGCTTCATCGGCGAGATCCTGACGCTGACCGGCGTCTATCAGGCCTCGACCTGGGCCGCCTTTGTGGCCGCGACCGGCGTCATCCTGTCGGCCGTCTATGCCCTGACCCTGTACCGCAACGTCATGTTCGGCGAGATCACCAACCCGGCCCTGGCCACGATCAAGGACATCGACCTGCGCGAGCTGGTCATCTTCGTCCCCCTGATTGTCGGAACCATCTGGCTGGGCGTGCAGCCGGACCTGGTCCTGAACTACACCGCAGCCTCCGTCGACGCCGTCGTGAACGGCTGGCAGCTCGCGACCGGCGGGTGAGAGAATAATGCCTGACCTGTCCTATGCCCTGAACCTCGCCGCCTCGGAGCTGACGCTCGCGATCGGCGCCCTCGTGCTGCTGATGCTCGGCGCCTTCATCGGCGAGAAGTCGGCGCGGCTGATCTCCATCCTGTCGGTGGCTCTGCTGGTCGCCGCGGCGGCCGTCGCCGCCACCGGCCCACTGGGCGAGGCCTTCAACGGCGCCTATGTGGCCGACCCGCTGGCCCTCTACGCCAAGGTCGCGATCTACATCGCCTCGGCCTTCGCCGTCGTTCTCGGCGGCGGCTGGATGCAGCGGATGAATATCGCCCGCTTCGAGTTCCCGATCCTGATCGTCCTGGCCGCCGTCGGCATGGGGATGATGGTGTCGTCGGGCGACCTGATCTCGCTCTACGTCGGGGTCGAGCTGCACTCCCTGGCCCTCTACATCCTCGCCGCCTACCACCGCGACGACCTCAAGGCGTCGGAAGCGGGCCTGAAATACTTCGTCCTCGGCGCCCTGTCGTCGGGCCTGCTGCTGTACGGCTCCAGCCTGATCTACGGCTTCGCCGGCTCGATGCGGTTCGAGGACATCGCCGCGTACGCTGCAGCCAACCCCGGCCCTGGCCTCATCTTCGGTCTGGTCTTCCTGATCTGCGGTCTGGCGTTCAAGGTCTCGGCCGCGCCGTTCCACATGTGGACGCCCGACGTCTACGAAGGCGCGCCGACACCGGTCGTGGCCTTGTTCGCCACCGCGCCGAAGATGGCCGCCATGGTCCTGTTCGCCCGCGCCCTGTCGGAAGGCTTCCTCGGCGCCCATGACCAGTGGGCCCAGGTCCTGATCCTGATCGCCCTGGCCAGTTTCGTGGTCGGCGCCTGGGGCGGTCTGGCCCAGAAGGATATCCAGCGCCTGCTGGCCTATTCGTCGATCGCCAACATCGGCTACGCGGTCCTCGGCATCGCTGCAGGCACCGAACAGGGCCTGCAGGCCATGATCACCTTCATGACCCTGTACATGATCGACACTATGGGCTTCTTCGCTATCCTGCTGTCCCTGAGCCGTAACGGTCGCCCGATCCGCAAGATCGCCGACCTGGCCGGGCTAAAGAATGATCGTCCGCTGACGGCGCTGGCCATTACCATCCTGTCGCTGTCGGTGCTGGGCATGCCGCCCTTCTCGGGCTTCTGGGGCAAATACTACGTTTTCGGCGCCGCAGCCTCGGCCGGCTACTGGATGGTCGCCGCTGCAGGTCTGGTGGCCTCGGTCGTGGCGGCCTTCTACTACCTGCGCATCATCAAGCTGATGTGGTTCGACGCGGCGCCCGAGGGCACGGCGCCGACTGACAAGGCGCCGGTGGAAGCCCAATGGATCGGCTGGGCCTGCGCGGCCTTTTCCTTCCCGCTGGTGATCGTCGGCCTGACCTGGCTGGAGCCCCTGACCCGTATCGCGGCGACCGGTTTCGGAGCGGGGTAGGGCGGTGACGCCGCCCATTCACCTCCTCGAAGAGATCGATTCCACCAACGCCGAGGCCCGCCGCCGCGCCGAGGCCGGCGATGTCGCGAGCCAGTGGATCTGCGCCCGCCGCCAATCCGCCGGGCGCGGTCGGCGCGGTCGGGAGTGGAACAGCGACACAGGCAACCTGTTCGCCACCCTGCTGACCCTGACGTCGAAGCCTCCGGCCGAGGCGGCGCAGGTGACCTTCGTCGCGGCGCTCGCCGTCGCCGACCTGTTCGACGCCTTCGCCGTTCCGGGTTCCGTCAGCATCAAGTGGCCCAATGACGTGATGATCGCGGGCGACAAGGCTTCGGGCATCCTGATCGAGTCCGGCCTCCATGCGAACGGCGCCCTGTGGCTGGCGGTGGGCATCGGCGTGAACCTGGCCCATGCGCCGGAGGGGACCGAGCGGCCGGCAACCAGCCTGGCCGCCCACCTGCGCTCCGACATCGCTTATCCGCCTCCGGTAGACGCCGCCGCCACGGTCCTGGCCGAGGCCTTCGCCGTCTGGCAGGCGCGCTGGGAGAGCCTGGGCTTCCAGCCGATCCTCGACGCCTGGACCGCGCGCACGAGCGGCCTGGACGGCCCGTGTGTCGCCCGGCTGGGGCATGAGACCGTCAGCGGCGTCGCGGAGGGCGTGGCCCCGGACGGCGCACTCCGCCTGCGCACCGCCGACGGGAGCCTGCGCCTCATCTCGGCGGGCGATGTCTTCTTCGGCGCCGACGCTCACGAGAGGGCCGCCTGATGCTTCTCGCCATCGAACAGGGCAACACCAACACGCTGTTCGCGGTCCATGACGGCGAGAGCTGGATCGCCCAGTGGCGCACCGCCACCGAGGCCAGCCGCACGGCCGACGAATACGCCGTCTGGCTGACGCAACTGCTCGCCATGCGGAAGATCGATCTCGCGTCCCTGACCGGCTGCATCATCTCCAGCGTCGTGCCGCAGTCGATCTTCAACCTGAGAAACCTCGCGCGCCGCTATCTGTCGGTCGAGCCGCTGGTCATCGGCGACAATGTCGAGCTCGGCATCCCCGTGCGGATCAAAAAGCCCAGCGAGGCGGGCGCCGACCGGCTGGTCAACGCCATCGGCGCGCATCTGGTCTATCCGGGCGACCTGATCGTCATCGACTCAGGCACCGCCACGACCTTCGACGTCATCGCCGCCGACGGCGCCTTCGAGGGCGGGGCCATCGCGCCCGGCATCAATCTTTCCCTGCAGGCCCTGCACGAGGCGGCGGCCATGCTGCCGCGCATCGCCATCCAGAAGCCGGATACGGTGATCGGCAAGGACACCGTGTCCAACATGCAGTCGGGCGTCTTCTGGGGCTATGTCGGCCTCATCGAGGGCATGGTCTCGCGCATCAAGGCGGAGTGGGGAAAACCCATGACCGTCATCGGAACCGGAGGCGTCGCCTCCCTGTTCGAGGGGGCGACCCCATCCATCGACCGGTTCGATCCGGACCTGACCATCCGCGGCCTGCTCGAAATCTGGCGCCGCAATACCCATCTGACGGACACATGAAAAAGAACAACCCAAACGACGAACTCGTCTTCCTGCCGCTGGGCGGCTCGGGCGAGGTCGGCATGAACCTCAACTGCTACGGCTACGGCC
>NZ_JANODA010000076.1:0-23632 GCF_031412435.1 Brevundimonas sp. | reverse complement strand
TCGACATGCTCGGCAAGGCCAAGAAGGTCACCATCACCAAGGACGACACCACCATCGTCGACGGCGTCGGTGAGAAGGACGCGATCGAGGCCCGCATCGGCCAGATCAAGAAGCAGATCGAGGACACCACCTCGGACTACGACAAGGAGAAGCTGCAGGAACGTCTGGCCAAACTGGCCGGCGGCGTCGCGGTCATCCGCGTCGGCGGCTCGACCGAAGTCGAAGTGAAAGAGAAGAAGGACCGCGTCGACGACGCGCTGAACGCCACGCGTGCAGCCGTTGAAGAAGGCATCGTCCCCGGCGGCGGCATCGCCCTGCTGAAGGCGACCAAGGCGCTGGAAGGCCTGAAAGGCGACAACGCCGACCAGACCGCCGGCATCGCCATCATCCGTCGCGCCATCCAGGCCCCGATCCGCCAGATCGTGGAAAACGCCGGCGTCGAAGGCTCGATCGTGGTCGGCAAGGTGCTGGAAAACGCCTCGCTCACCTACGGCTTCAACGCCCAGACGGAAGAGTACGGCGACCTGGTCGCCATGGGCGTGATCGACCCGGCCAAGGTCGTCCGCACGGCCCTGCAGGACGCGGCCTCGGTCGCCTCGATCCTGATCACCACCGAGGCCGCAGTGGCCGATGCTCCCAAAAAGGGCTCGGGCGGCGGCGCCGGCGGCGGCATGGGCGGCGGCATGGGCGGCATGGGCGACATGGACTTCTAAGAAGTCCGGTTGTCATCCCGGCCTCCGAGCCGGGACGCCCCGGCGAAGGCCGGGGTCCAAAGCTCAGTCACAGGCTGAACGAACAGAAGGGCGGGTCCGGAAACGGGCCCGCCTTTTTTGCTACGAGGTGGCTTGATCCATCCGCGCGCGAGCCAACGCTATTGCACTCTCAGGTAGCAGGTTGAATGTTCGGATATGGACACCGCGAGCCAGCCCAGTTCCGACCAGCTTCACCTGTTCGATGATCCTGTCGATCGGTCTGAAGAGTCGTGTGCACCTGAGCCCACATTCAGCAACTATATTGTCTATGTCGACGAGAGCGGCGACCACAGCATGGTTTCGATTGACGATGCCTATCCGGTTTTCGTGCTTTCGCTCTGCATTTTTAACAAGAGTTACTACGGTCGAGCGGTGGTTCCTGCCGTAGAGGAATTCAAGTTCCGAAATTTTGGCCACGACATCGTCATCTTGCACGAGAGAGACATTCGGAAAGAGACCGGCCAGTTTCGCTTTTCTGGCGCGAAGGAAAAGAACCGGTTCCTCGGCGCGTTGTCGAAAATCATCGAGGCGAGCAAATTCATCCTGATCAGCGCCGTGATCGACAAAAGGCGAATGAAGGATACCGGTGAGGTCGCCGACAATCCCTATCATGTCGCGCTTCGCTTTTGTCTGGAACAGCTTCGCGATTTTCTGTCCGAGAAAGACCAGCTCGGCACGCTGACGCACGTCGTTGTCGAGTGCCGTGGAAAGAAGGAAGACGCGGAGCTTGAGCTTGAGTTTCGAAGAGTTTGCGGCGGCGCCAACAAGTATGGCGTACCGCTGCCCTTCGCGATCGTTTTTGCAGATAAGAAATCGAACTCTTCCGGCCTTCAGCTGGCCGACCTGGTGGCTCGGCCGATCGGCCTCAGCGTGGTCAGGCCCAACCAGCCCAATCGCGCCTTCAACCTGCTCAGAGAGAAGTTTTTCTGCGAGGGTGGCCGGGAAAACGTCGGTAAGAACTATCGGGGCGTCGGCTACCTGATTTACCCGGACGCCCAGAAAGCGAAAGGCCCCGGTGAACCCACCGAGGCCATAGCGCCGACCGGGATCCCCCAATCCACTTGACTCGCTAGATAACTCGTGAATTGCCATCGCGCAATGGAACGGCACCAGAACACGGCGATTTTTTTATGATTATGTTCCGCATCTGTTCCGCTGCGATGAAGGCACGGTTTCGATGAGGCCTCAATGATCGCGCACGACTACACCGCCTTCGCCGAGCCCCTGTCGCACCCGGGCGAGCATCTGCGCGAGGACTTCCTGCCCGACTACGGCCTGACGCCCGCCGCCCTGGCCAAGGCCATGGGGCTGAAGGACCGGACGCGGATCGAACGTCTGGTGCGCGAGGAACAGGCCCTCACATCAGACACGGCGCTCAGGTTGGCGCGGGTGTTCGGGACCACGGCGGAGTTCTGGATGAACCTCCAGACCCAGCACGACCTGTCGAAGGCGGCCATCGCCGCGCGGGATGAGCTGGCGGCGATCCAGACGTTGAAGGTGGTGTAGGTCGCCGCGTCGGAGGCTTGATCGTGGTCGGCAATGGGCTCGAGAACTCTCGGCGACCTACGGCTTCAACGCCCGGACGGAAGAGTACGGCGACTTGGTCGCCATGGGCCGATCGACCCGGCCAGGGTCGTCCGCACCGCGCCGCGTATTTGGAGCGCTGCGAGGTCGACTTCGACGGCTTGGCTTGTGGAGACATTTCCGACTGTCTGCGCCGCATATTGGACGTTGTGTACACTTGGCCAGTCCGACGGAGAAATAGGCGAGACGATGCGGTGTAAAATCTTGGCCACCGCTGGCGTAGACACGGCCCGCTAGACTGAGGCGGCGAACTCAATACAATCACATAAAGATATGTTTATGCTTTGATGTCACGAGTTTGTCGCATCAACTTCACTATGAATTCGCAGCATTACTTGGCGCGGCAGTTGACGCGAACCGTCCGGCGCCGGACAGTCTGTTGGTTGATTCCGGATACGTCAAAGGCCGTTGGGATTATCCAACGGCCTTCTTCGTGTTCGGCGTCGGCCCGAGGACTTGACGACGATTCAGTGCAACAGGACCAAAGGCGCCTGTGATTCGCTTGTCAAGTCTTCGGTTTCTCAAACCGAACGAAAGACAAACTGAAAATGCAAACGTCCTACCAGCGTATCCGCGACGCCATGCTCGCGGGAAAGCCCATGTCCCTGCACTACAAGGGCCATGATCGTCTCGTCTGTGCCCATGCCCTGGGCACGAAGAACGGTCTGCCTCAAGTGCTGACTTACCAATACGGCGGCGGCTCTTCGAGCGGTCTGCCCAATGGTGGGGAGTGGCGTTGCCTGATGGTGGGGAACGTCTCCGACGTTCAAATCATCGAAGGGGCCTGGCACTCCGACGACGGGCACAACAGAGCTCAGACCTGCGTGGATCAGATCGACGTGGAAGTCTGGGTCGACGGAGCCGGAAAGCCATACGTCAAGCGCGCATAGTCTAGCGCTCTCTGTCGAGCCATCGACCCGTCGAAAGTCGCGCGATAGATTTCGCCTTCTGAAGCGTGGTCGATGGCTTCGACAAGCCAATGACCGGGCAATCCCGGAACTTCGACCACCTCGACTTCCATCGCGGCCGGGCAATTGTCGTTTGCGAGCTTTTTAGAGTGCATGGCGGCCTCCCGTGGGAAACCTCTGCCTAGTGCAGACGGTTCCGATGACTCCGGAGCAAGTTTCAGACCAAGTCTGACGAATTCCCCGGCAGAGAAGGCAGTCTAGATTGAGCCGATACCCATCAACGGATCGGCCTGAAACCTCAATCGAATCAAGCTTCGGCTCTATTTAGAGCCATTCGGCGCGCCCCCTGTCGCCGTCCCCATACAATGCGGGGCATGACCGAAGCGCCCCTGAACCGACTCCCGTATTGCCGCCACAGCGAGGATGACTGGCGAGAGATCGAGGCCCTGTATCGGGCCGGGGCGACCGCCAAAAGTCTGGCGGCGAGGTTCGGCGGCTGCGAGCGGCAGATCTATCGCCGGGCGCAGGAGGGCGGCTGGCTGAGAAAGCACCGCAAGACGACCCGTCGCGCGATGACGCCGAAGGCGGCGGAGGCGAAGGCTCGGAAAATCTCGGGCGTGAAGGCGGATGCGCCCGTGCGGGCGCTGAAGGCGGACGCGGACCTGTCGGACGCGACGCGGGCGGCGGTGCGGACCACGGTCGGGATGCTGAGGGATGGGCACGCGGCGCGGGCCTATGCCTATGGGCGGCTGGCGGCGCTGATGCTGAGGCTGGATCGGGCGCTGGGGGATTTCGAGGCGACGGCGCCCGGGGGGCGGACGCCGCAGCAGGAGGCGGCGTTGGCGGCGATTCTGGAGCGGCTGGGGATTGAGGGGTGAGCGCGCCGGGGAAAGGCCCCCTCCGTCACGGCGCGAAGGGGCGCCGCGCCCATCGCTCGGATCGCATGCGATCCGGCGATACCCCCATAAGGGGGGAGGATTTAGCGGAGGTCTCGCTTCTGACGAAGGCGGAAGTCGAGGCGCTTCATCCTGACGATCAGGCGAAGCTGGCTTGGGACGGCGCCGCACATGGGGGTCAGCGGCCGCCCGCCGGCGGATGGCGCACATGGGTGTTTCTGGGCGGACGGGGGGCGGGGAAGACGCGGGCGGGGGCGGAGTGGGTCTCGGATGTCGCGGCGAAACTTGGGGCCGGGGGGAGGATCGCCCTGGTGGGGGCGACGCTGCACGATGTGCGCGCGGTCATGGTCGAGGGGCCGTCAGGGCTGATGAGCCTGCCGTACCGGACGCCGCCGCGGATGGAGAGCTCGCTGAGGCGGCTGGTGTTTCCGGGCGGGGCGGTCGGGGTGATGCTGTCGGCGGCCGAGCCGGAACGGCTGAGGGGGCCGCAGTTTCATGCGGCATGGGGGGATGAGTTCTGTGCGTGGGAGAGGGCGGAGGAGGTGCTGGCGATGTTGCGGCTGGGGGTGCGGCTGGGGCTGAGTGCGCGTCGCCCCCTCCGTCACGGCCCGGAAGAGGGCCGCGCCACCTCCCCCAGAGAGGGGGAGGATTGCCGGGCTCAAGCAGCGCGCGACCGCGTCGCGAGCGATAGCCCACAAGAATGGACGCCGCGCCTTTTGCTGACGACGACGCCGAAGCCTTTGGCGGTGTTGCGGCGGGTGCTGGCGGAGGAGGGCTGCGTCAGAACCCATGCGCCGACGGGGGCGAATGCGGGGAATCTGGCGGAGGGATTTCTGGAGGCGATGCAGGATCTGTACGGCGGGACGCGGCGGGCGGCGCAGGAGCTGGACGGGGTGGTGCTGGAGGCCGAGGGGGCGCTGTTCACCCATGTCGAGATGGCGCGGGCGAGGGCGTTGGGGCGGTCGTGGATGCTCGGTGGAGCGAGGGAGGGATACGAAAGAGCGGTGGTGGCGGTGGATCCGCCGGTCGGGACCCTGTCGGGAGAGGGCGGAGACGCCTGCGGCATCGTGGTGGTCGCGCGGGCGGCGGGGACGGCCTGGGTGCTGGACGACCGCTCGGTGCGGGGGCTGTCGCCGGCGGGGTGGGCGGCAAGGGTGGCGCGGACGGCGAAGGACTGGGAGGCGGCGCTGGGCTGTCCGGTCAGGGTGGTGGCCGAGGGCAACCAGGGCGGGGACATGGTCGAGGCGGTGCTGAAGGGGGCGGGGGTGACGCAGGTCGTGAAGCGGGTGCAGGCGCGGGTCGGGAAACGGGCGCGGGCCGAGCCGGTGGCGGCCCTGTATGAACAGGGACGGGTCGGGCATGTCGGCGAGCTGACGATGCTGGAGGAGGAGCTGCTGGGGCTGGGGGAGGCTGGAGGGGCGAGCCCTGACCGGGCGGATGCCCTGGTGTGGGCGGTGACGGACCTGCTGATCGACGGGGGCGGGGGGGTGATGCCGAGGGCGTGGGCGCTGTAGCGACGGAAACGGGCGGGGGGCTGCGTTACACCTGTCGAGCACACGGAGACGTCGGATGCCGCAGGACGCGCAGGACCTGAACGCCGCCATCGCCCTGACCCGGTTCGGGATGGGGGCGCGGCCGGGCGAGATCGATGCGGTGGCGACAGGTCCGCGAGACTGGCTGGAGGCCCAGGTGCGCCCGGGCGGCGCGCCCCAGCCGGAGGGGGCGTTCGCCTCCTCGAGCGCGCGGGTCGAGGATTTCCTGGGCTACCGGCAGACGGGTCAGGACCGGCGGCAGGCCGGGGCGCCGATGCAGGACGGGCCCATGCCGGACGGGCCCATGCCGGACACGCCCATGTCGGACACGCCCATGTCGGGCGAGGCCCAGGCGGCCTTCGATGCGCGGCGCGAGAGCCGGCAGGCGCTGGCGCGGGAGACGGGGCAGGCCTTCGTGAGCCGGGCGATGCACGCGGCGACGACGCCGGACGGGTTCGCCGAGCGCTGGGCCCTGTTCTGGGCCAATCTTTTCACGGCCTCGGCGACCAAGTTCCAGTCGGCCATCTTCCTGGAGTCCTATGAGCGGGAGGCGATCCGGCCGCATGTGTTCGGGCGGTTCGAGACGCTTGCCCTGGCGGCGGAACAGCATCCGGCCATGCTGCTGTATCTGGATCAGGCCCAGTCGGTGGGGCCGAACAGTCGCGCGGGCCAGAGGCGCAACGCCGGGCTGAACGAGAACCTGGCGCGCGAGATACTGGAGCTGCACACGGTGGGTTCGGACGGGGGCTATAGCCAGGCCGATGTGACCGAGTTCGCCCGCGCCCTGACCGGCTGGTCGATCCCGCAGCCGCGCGACGGGCCCGGAGCGGGCGGGGGCGGCTTCGTCTTCCGGCCCGTCGTGCACGAGCCGGGCGAGCGGACGGTGCTGGGTCGGCGCTATCCCGACGCCGGGCGGGCGCAGGGCGAGGCGATCCTGAAGGATCTGGCGAACCGGCCGGAGACGGCGCGCAGGCTGTCGCGGAAACTGGCGGCGCATTTCGTCGCCGACGATCCGGACCCGGCGCTGGTCGCGCGGCTGGAGGCGGCATGGACGGGATCGGGCGGCGATCTGGCGGCCGTGGCCAGGGTCCTGATCGCGGCCCCCGAGGCCTGGAGCCCGCAGCCGGCCAAGGTGAAGACCCCCTATGAGTTCATCGTCTCGGCGCACCGGGCCTTCGGCGGGGCGCCGCAGCGGGTCGAGCCCCTCAGACAGGCCCTGACCGGCATGGGCCAGCCGATGTGGGGCGCGCCCTCGCCCGAGGGCTGGCCGGACACGGCGGGCGACTGGGCCGGGCCGGACGCCCTGGTCAAGCGGCTGGACTGGGCGCGCCGGGTCGGGGCGCTGGCGCAGGGGTCGGACCCGAACGTCGTCGCGGCCGGAGCCCTGGGGCCGCGTCTCGGCGAACGGTCCAGGACAGCCATCGCCCGGGCCGAGAGCCGACCGGAAGCCATCACCCTGTTCCTCATGTCGCCGGAGTTTCAGCGCCGATGACCGTCTCGATCGATCTTACCCGCCGCCTCCTGCTGGGGGCCGCGGCCTCGGGCGTCAGCCTGGCCTTCGCCGGGCGGGCGGGGGCGCACGGACCCTCCCCCGGGCGAGCGAAATTCGTCGTCATCATCGCCCGGGGGGCCATGGACGGCCTGTCGGTGATCGTGCCGCAGGGCGACCCGAACTATGTGCCGCTGAGGGGCCAGATCGCGGTCGCGGACAGTCTGGCGCTCAACGATGGATTCGGCCTGCATCCGTCGCTGGCCGGGCTGTACGGCCTGCATGGCGCGGGGCAGCTCAGATATGCGCCGGCGGTGGCCATTCCGGTGCGGGTGCGGTCCCATTTCGACGCCCAGGATGTGCTGGAGAACGGGGGCGAGGGCCTGAGACAACAGACCGACGGCTGGCTCAACCGGGCGCTGGCGGCCACCGGCGGCCTCAAGGGCCTGTCGATCGGGGCGCAGACGCCGCTGATCCTGAGAGGCGCGGCGGCGACCTCGAGCTGGGCGCCGGGCGGACGACCCGAGGACAGCGACCGGATCGCGTCCCTGCTGCAGGACCTCTATGTCAACGACCGGCTGCTGGCCGACAATCTGGCGCGCGGGCTGGAGACCGAGGCTCAGGCCATGGCGATGGGCGACGGGATGGACCGGGTCCGGCGCAACGACGTCTCGGCCCTGGGCGCCGCGGTGGCGCGGCTGATGACGGGGCCGGAGGGCGCCGATCTGGTCGCCCTGTCGGTGGACGGCTGGGACACCCATGCCCGCCAGCCGGGCCAGCTGGTCACCCGGCTGACCGGGCTGGACCAGGTCGTCGCCGGGCTCAAGACCGGGCTCGGCGCCGACTGGGACCGGACGGTGGTGGTGGTGGCCACCGAGTTCGGTCGCACCGCCCGCGCCAACGGCACCCAGGGCACGGACCACGGGACCGGTTCGGCCCTGTTGCTGGCGGGCGGGGCGCTGAAGCCCGGAGGCCTGATCGGCGACTGGCCGACCCTGGCCGAAAACCGGCTGTTCGAGGGGCGTGACCTGGCCCCCACGCTGGATGTCCGCTCGGTCTTCAAGGGCGTGCTGCGCGACCACATGGGCGTGGACCGCGCCGATCTGGACGGGCGGGTCTTCCCCGGCAGCGCGGCGGAAGCGCCGCCGGTCGAGGGACTGGTCTGAGCCGCCGATGAGGCGGTCCCGAACGAGGCCTCCCCGGTCGTGAATGAGACGACCAGGCGCGTGGCCGGCGGTTGCGTCGCACGGTCAGGGCGGCGTCGGACCTGAACCCGATGAGGTCGCTCGATGTCCGCTTCGGGACCCTGCCGCGATGTCCCTACGGATCGGCCTCCAGCATGCGCCTGGGCACTGAAATCCGGCAGGTCAGTCCTTCCGGTCGATAATCCATCGCGACGGCGGCTCGAAGAGCCTTGGCGACGACCTTCTTGATAAGCCGCGAGCCAAAGCCCTGACGCTGTGGCGGCTTTACAGGCGGCCCTCCCGCCTCCCGCCATTCGATAACCAGCCGCTGCTCATCTCCATCGGCCTCGAAAGCCGATATCACGGTGAGTCGTCCGCAGGCGTCGCTCAACGCGCCGTACTTCGCGGCGTTTGTCGCCAGCTCATGGACGACCAGCGCCAGGAGCTGGGCCGCCTTCGGCCCCAACGGAACAGTCGGGCCTTCAAGCACGACATGAGCGCCGTTCAGGGTTTGATACTGCTCCAGCTCCCCTCGAAGCAAATCGCCCAAACTGGTGCAATACTGATCGCCTGACCGCAGGGAATTCTGGGTGGCGGCCAGGGCGTTTAACCGTCCTGTGAGCGACTTCTGGAAGTCGGCTACGCTGACCGCATCTCCGGCGCTGATCGCAACAAGGGAATTGACGACCGACAAAACGTTCTTCAGCCGGTGGTCGAGTTCACGTCCAACGGCCTCCCTCAGCTCTTCGAGCTCTTTTCGCTCACTGATGTCCCGGTGAACCACGGTCAAAATCGTCTTCCCCGCAATTGTCTGGCGGGAGACCATCGCCTCAGCCGGGAAAACCTCTCCGTTCTTGCGCCGGCCCCGGACTTCACGGCGATGACCCATCAACCGGTTCGACGGGCCTGCCCTCAGGGCAAATGTCTGCATCTGCTCGCGGTGCGCCAAGCGGTCTGAATCCGGGAGGAGCATGTTGACGTGATGGCCCATCACCTCGGCTGCGCTGTAGCCAAACGACCGTTCCGCAGCGGCGTTAAAGACCAGAACGCGTCCTTCATCATCGGTGCAGATCACCGCGTCCGCAATCAGTGTCAGAATGTCGAGGCTCAAAGCAAAGCGAGGCTCTGGTCCTGCCAGAGGGGCGTCATCGGCCATCTCGGCCTCCACGGCTGTACCGCCTTGCACACCATTATTGGCCCGCGTCGTCGGAGTCGAGCGACGCATTCAGGCCGCTGACAGGTGAGCACTCCAAGGGACCGGGCGGGGTTAGCATTTTCTGGATCAGTACGGATCGGGACATTGGCTAGCACGAACCGCCGGGAAGCGAGGTTGCAGGGCTTTGTGAGCGCCAGACAGACCAGAACCCAACGGCGTAGGCTGCGCCAAGGACGAACACGAAAACCGATGCGGCAACCGCGAAGATTTCAATGGGAGAAGTCCAATCAGCGCGGCTGAGAAAAGGCAGGCTGATCATTCCGCGCGTCAGGAAGATCAGAGCGACGCCACCCAGCACCGTCTTCAGCATTGGCAGCGGACGGATCCGGCCCGCTCCGGAGAAGGCGTATAGCGCCCACACCGTCAGGAGGGCGGCTATCCCGAGAGCCCCGGCAGGCGCCAGCCAGGTGCCCTGGCTAGCCGATTGCACGACTGAGGGCGGCGCGCCGACGAACTCGATCCAACGGGGGCCGCCGATCAGAGCGACGACATGCAAGCCGGCCCCCATCAATACGCCGCTCCCGCCGAACACAAGGCAACGCTCGGGAAACGTCATGACGGGTACCTCTGGCAAAAGCTGAAAACAAAAAGGAAAACAGACGTGACAGGAGCGATTGAGGAAAACCTCCGCTAACCTGCAGTGGCCGCTGGCGCCGCCGAGAATCGTTCGGAACGGACGATCAGCGCTCCGCCGCCAATCACGCGTTGTCCCCAAAACTCCGGCCGGCGGACGGGAGGGTCGCCGCCACAAGGATAATTGCCATGCAGAGGCCCCAACCACCAAGGAGCCCGAGAATTTGGGTCAGTTGCTCAGGTCCGACATAGCTCCCGGAGGTCAGAATCGCGAGAGGCGCTGTTGCGGCCATCACCGACAAAACCGAGCCTATCCGGGCCTTCCCGCCAAGCGACCATGAAGCCAGGCCCAACGCTGCGAATCCGATGCATTGAGCCCCAAATCCCAGCTTTGTGAACCCCTGGATGATTGCGGAAACAAGTTGCAAGGCGCCCGTCACATCCGCCGAGCACCCGCCCGCCGACATGCTGCATCGAGAGACCAGCTCGTAGACCACAAAGCCATCGAAGGTCATCGCTGTCACGATAAGCATGGTCGCCAGGCTGCACAGAAGCGAACCGGTGAGTACAAGTGGCCGGTCAAGACCCAGGCGGCGCGCAAACAGAAAAAGTCCTGCGAGCTGACCGACGGCGACAAGCATAAGGACGGCATGGAAGGCGAGGTTGGCCTGCACGATCGCAGCAAGCGCATCGAAGGCGAGGCCGGAGTCATGTTCGACGCGGGAGACGACCGGGTGATGCGTCACGAGCACGACCTCCAGAAGGGCGGTCCCGCCGATGAGTGCGGCCGCAAGGCGAAGATTTGTCGGCGCCGGGCGATTGATTTCTGACATGCAGGGTCCCTCTGATTGAACGGAGCCTTGCCTAGCCTGGCGGGTGCTCGAGATACTGGACACTTGCCCCCATCTGTCGGAAGCCCCTGGTCGGCGGATAGCGGCCTGGACCTGAGAGCCGATGACAGACAAGCGCGTCGACAGAACTCGTGCCGCCCTCGAACAATCGTTCAACGAGATTTTCCTCGTCGAAGGTTACGAGAAGTCGACGCCGGCCCATATTGCGGAGGGCGCGCGGGTTGGTCGCTCAACGTTCTACGAACATTTCGACGGACGGGACGACCTCCTGGAAAAGCGTCTGTTGCGGGTTCTGCTTCCGCTGGCAGACGTGACGACCTCCAAGGCCGGGCATGGCGACCTCCAGCCGCTCCTCGATCATTTTTGGGATCATCGCGTTATCGTTCGCGCGCTTCTCGGGGGCCGGGCTCGCACGGTGGTCATGCGCGCCCTGACACGGTTGATCGAGGATCGGATCCGGGCTGACCAGAAAGGTTCTTGCGTTCCGCTCCGCATGATCGCCGCCAAAATCGCTGGTGGTCACCTGGCTCTGCTAGAGGAATGGCTGCTCGGGCGACATCGATGCACCAGCGCCGACCTCGCCCGGGTAATCGCGGCGGAGGTCGTTCCGCGAGTTGATCCTTCAGGCCGCGCCCAGGACAAAGACCATATGCGAAGATCCTGATCTGGGTTGGTCAAGTTCGTCACAGCCCAAGGTCCGTTGCCCTCCCGTCGCGGACCCGCGGTCCGCCCGTCGATCGAAGGTCGACGATCCCTGCGCCTCGCAGCTGGAGCCTTTGTGACACTTTGTCCATGTTCGGGCGCGGGCGATTGCAGACCGGCGTGCCCTCGTTAATGTTCGCGCTTCAGGAAAAGGACTGTTTCTTACATGCGTCTTCGCTCCGTCTCCCTCGCCGCCCTTCTGGCCGTGATCGCGCCCGTCTCCGTTCTGGCCGCTGCCCCGGTGATGGCCCAGACCTCCGTCACCAGCCCCCAGGCCGCCGAACTGCAGGCCGCGCCGGTGTCGCAGCTGGTCTCCGAGGTCAATATTCCGTGGACGCGGTTCACGCTCGACAACGGGCTGACGGTCATCGTGCACGAGGATCGCAAGGCGCCGGTGGTGGCGGTGTCGGTCTGGTACAATGTCGGCTCCAAGGACGAGCCGGCCGGGTCGACCGGCTTCGCCCACCTGTTCGAACACCTGATGTTCGGCGGGTCGGAGAATGCGCCCGGGTCCTACCTCGGCCGGATGCGCAACCTCGGGCCGTCGAACCTGAACGGCACGACCTGGTTCGACCGCACCAACTATTTCCAGACGGTCCCGACGCCGGCGCTGGAACAGGCCCTGTTCCTGGAGAGCGACCGCATGGGCTATCTGCTCGGCGAGGTCGGGCAGGACGTGCTCGATCTGCAGCGCGGCGTGGTCCAGAACGAGAAGCGACAGGGCGACAACCAGCCCTATGGCCTGGTCCAGTATGCGCGGCTTGAGGCGCTCTTCCCCGAAGGCCACCCGTACCGCCACTCGACCATCGGCTCGATGGCCGACCTGGACGCCGCCAGCCTTGAGACGGTGCGCAACTGGTTCCGCGAGAACTACGGCCCGAACAACGCCGTCGTCGTCCTGTCGGGCGACATCGACGAGACGACCGCCCGCCCGCTGATGGAACGCTATTTCGGCGCCATCGCGCGCGGTCCTGTGAACACCCCGGCCGAGGCCGACGTGCCGACCCTGGCCGCCCCGGTGGTGCAGGTGATGCATGACCGGGTGGCCACCACCCGCCTGTCACGCAGCTGGGCCGTTCCGGGCCTGCTGAGCGACGACGCCGTGCCGCTGTCGGTTGCGGCCTCGGTGCTGGGCGGTCTGGCCTCCTCGCGTCTGGACAACATCCTGGTGCGCGATGAGCAGACGGCGGTGCAGGTGTCGTCCTCGATGCAGGACTTCCACCGCCTGGGCTTCTTCGACATCACGGTGAACGTGAAGCCGGGCGTGGACGCCGCCGAGGTGGGTCGCCGTCTGGACGCGATCGTCGCCGACTTCATCGCCCGCGGCCCGACGGAGGAAGAGGTGGCCCGCGTCGCCACCCAGTACGTGTCCCAGCGCATCCAGAGCCTGGAACAGGTCAACGGCAAGGCCAACGTCCTGGCCGAGGGCCAGCTGTATGCGGGCGATCCGGACCACTACAAGAAGGAACTGGCCGAATACGCCTCGGTCACCCCGGCCCAGGTCCGCGACGCCATGCAGCGCTGGCTGACCCGTCCGGTCTATGACCTGACCGTCGCTCCGGGCGAGCGCGAAGCCTATGTGGAGGCCGCCGCCGCCCCGTCGGGCGCCGCCCCGGTCCCGGCCGCCGAGATCCAGCGCGTCGCGCGGATGCCGATGCCGGAAATCGGCCAGGTGCCGGATCTGGAGTTCCCCGCCGTCGAGCGCGCCACCCTGTCGAACGGCATCAAGGTGGTCTACGCCCAGGTCGACACCGTGCCGGTCACCCGTGTCGGCATCGATTTCGACGCCGGCTTCGCCGCGGACAGCGCCGATCGCCTCGGCGCCCAGGCCATGATGCTGAACCTGCTGGAAGAGGGCACCACGACCCGCAACTCCAACCAGCTCGCGGAAGAAGAAGAGCGTCTGGGCGCCTCGATCAACGTCGGCGCCTCGATGGACCGGACCTCGGCCGACCTGTCGGTGGTGACGGCCAACCTGACGCCGTCGCTGACCCTGCTGGCCGATGTGGTCCGCAACCCCGCCTTCGCCCCGTCGGAGATCGAACGCATCCGCGCCTCGCGCCTGTCGGGCCTGGCCAGCGAGAAGACCAATCCGAACGCCATCGCCGCCCGCGCCCTGCCGCCGCTGATCTATGGCGCGAACAGCCCCTACGGCCGGTCCTTCACCGGTTCGGGCGACGAGGCGACGATCACGGCGCTGACGCGTGCCGACCTGGTCGCGACGCATGAGGCCTGGGTGCGGCCGGACAATGCGACGATCTTCGTCGTGTCCGACCTGCCTCTGTCGCAGGTGACCTCCCGGCTGGAAGCCGCCTTCGGCGACTGGCGCGCGCCCTCGACGGCCAAGGGGACCAAGGACTTCGCCGACGCCGCCGTGCCCGCGCCCACCAACCGGATCGTCCTGATCGACCGTCCGCAGTCGCCGCAGTCGCTGATCTATGGCGGCGCCGTCCTGCCTGTTTCAGGCACCGACGACCTGCTGGCCCTGAACGCGGCGAACGTGACGCTCGGCGGGGACTTCCTGTCGCGGATCAACTCGGATCTGCGTGAGACCAAGGGCTGGTCCTATGGCGTGCGCGGCGGGGTCAACGCCCTGGAGCACCGCGTGCCCTATATCGTCAACGCCCCGGTTCAGGCCAACCGCACGGGCGACTCTGTCGCGGCCCTGATCGCCCAGTACGACCGCTTCCTGGAAACCGACGGCGTCCAGCCGAACGAGCTGGAGCGGACGATCAACGGCAACACCCGGTCGCTGGCGGGCGGGTTCGAGACCTCGGGCCAGATCCTGGGCGCCCTGCGGTCCAACGCCCTGTACGGCCGTCCCGACGACTATCAGGCCACTCTGGCCAGCCGCACCCGCGCCCTGACGGCCGCCCAGATGGACGAAGCGGCCCGTCAGGTCATCAAGCCCGACCAGTTCGTCTGGGTTGTGGTCGGCGACGCCTCGGTGGTGCGCCCGCAGCTGGAGGCCCTCGGCCTGCCGGTGGAAGTGCGTCCAGCGCAGTAACGACCGGCTTCGGTCGGACATGAGGGGGGCGGCGAGCGATCGCCGCCCCCTTTTTCTGTGACACCAACAGCCGGGGAAGGGCCGTCGGTCGCGCGTCGGGCGGTCCCGGACCGACCCGGGCGGACACCCCGAGCGCTCACATCTGGAGCCAGGGCTGGACCAGAGCCCTGAGATCGATCCGGGCTTTCAGCCTGGCCGCCAGCAGGGCGGTGCCGCTGATCTTTCGCTGGACGAACAGGACGTCCGAAGGCGGCAGATGCCATGCAGCACTGTCCGCCGCGATCTCCAGCCCCGGTTCGCGCAACGCCGCCAGGAAGCGGCGATCGCCGAAGTCGAACGGGCCGGGGCGCTGAAGCTCGCCGAGGATCACATCGATCATGGCGTCGACGCGCCCGCCATGTCGCGCGACTGCGGCCGGGCCGATGAACCCCGCCGAGAGGGCTGCGGCCCGCGCGGCCATCCGGTCGCCGGACAGGCCCGCGCGCAAGAGCTGGCGGTACCCCATGGCTGTGCCCGGCTGCACCGGGCGAGCGGCGCCGAAATCGAGCAGCACCAGCCGGCCGCTGTCGGGCTGGACGCGGTAGTTGGCGAAGTTCGGATCGGTCTGCATGACGCCGAACTGGAACAGCTCGCGCAGCACCAGGATCATGAGCGTGCGAACGGCCGCGTCGCGCGCCGCCCGGGGGGCGGTTTCGAGCGTCTCGATCGGAAGGCCCGACAGGAAGGTCATCGCCAGAACCCGGGACGTCGTCAGCTGTTGATCGAGGGTGGGCACGACGACCTCGGGGGTATCGGCCAGCAGGCGCTCGAACAGCATCATCTGCTCGCCCTCGCGTTCGTAGTCGGCCTCTTCGGCAAGCTGGCGCTTGGCCTCGGCAAGGAGCGGGGCGATGTCGAGGCCCCTGGGCAGGGCGCCGGACATCTTCAGCAGGGTGGCGACGTTGTCGACATCGGACACGATGCTCTCGCTGACGCCCGGGTACTGAACCTTGATCGCCAGCTCGCGGCCGTCGCGGGTGACCGCCCGGTGAACCTGGCCGATGGAAGCCGCAGCGATCGGATGCAGGTCGAACCGCTGGAACCGGGTTCGCCAGTCCGGGCCCCACTCGCGCACCAGAACCTTCTGCAGCTGGGCCGGCGGCATGTGGTGGGCGCTGTCGCGCAAACGCGCCATGATGGCGGTCAGCTCCGCAGGCAGCAGGTCCCCGGCGTCCATCGAAATGATCTGGCCCAGCTTCATCGCCGCGCCCCTCAGATGGGACAGGCGGTCGGCGATCTTTCCGACGTTCGACGGCGTCAGGAGCAGGTCTCTCAGATGCGGGCGCTCGCCCTCCGCGAGCCGTCGCGCGCCCTCCGCGACCATGCCACCGGCGACCGATCCCGCCAGCCGGCCGAACTGGCTCAGCCGCGAAAGGCGCCCGCGCGGCACCGACCGTCCGGGGGATGAGCCCGTGTCCCGGCTCACGATCTCACCACGTCAGGGTCCCGGGGCCGCCCTTGAACGGTCCGGCCAGACGCGAGGTGATCCAGCCGCCGTAGAACCCACCGGACTGGGGCTTGACCGTCTCGCCGTCGACACTGCAACGATCGAAGGGGCCGGCATAGAAGGCGACATGATCCCGCAAGGATTCAAACGGAGGCGTCGGCTCCGGATAGCTCCAGCCGACGCCCGCCAGGACCTGGGCGCCGATCACGACGTCCCAATAGGTCGCCTCGCCCTTCCACTCGCAGAATGAACCGCCGCCGGCGCGACGCAGCACGCCCGGGGCGATGTCCGAGGGCGGGATATAGTAGCTGGGCGGGTGGCTGGTCTCCAATGTCCGCACCGCAGAGCGGGTCTCGGCCACGATGACGCCCGCGTGGACGATCAGGACATGGGCGCCGGTCGGCTCGGCTATGGCCGGGCGTGGAAAGGCCCAGACGCTTTCCTGACCGGGCGTGACGGGATCGGGGCGGGAACTCACGCCAGGGCCGGGACCTGTCACCGCCCCCCGCAATAGATCAACCGCTTCCGCATGGTGCGGATATGGGAAGACGGCCCGCAAAGTCATCCCGGTGCGACATCGACGCACAACCTTCGCCCATCCCCTGTTGACGCCAGAGCCGCCGGATCAGCGCGCGCGATGCACGCCCGGGGTTGACGGGGAGAAGGGAGTGTCCGGGACGCCTCGACCACGCGCCGGGCTGAGCCGCTGAACCAACCGCACGGACAAGCATTCGACTCCGTCATCCGGAGTCACACACCATGCCCGCACGCCCCACCTGGCAAGGCCATCTGAAGCTGTCGCTCGTCACCTGTCCGGTCGCGCTTTACACGGCGACGACGAAGACGAACGACGTCTCGTTCCACCTGATCAATCCCAAAACCAACAACCGCATCCGCATGGTGGCGACCGATCCCGATACGGGGCCGGTCGAGCGGTCGGACCTGGTCAAGGGCTATGAGGTGTCGAAGGACGAATACGTCCTGTTCGACACCGCCGATTTCGACAAGGTGAAGCTGGAATCGACGCGGACCATCGACATCGGCCAGTTCGTCGACGCCGACGACATCGACCGGCTCTACTGGGCCGACCCCCTCTATGTCGTGCCCGACAAGGGGGTGGGGGCCGAGGCCTTCGCCGTCATTCGCGAGGCGATGGAGAAGCAGAACAAGATCGCCATCGGGTCGCTGGTGCTCAGGAACCGCGAGCGGCGCATCGCCCTGGAGGTCCGGGGCAAGGGGCTGGTGGCCTGGACGCTGAGGGCGCACGACGAGGTGCGCGACGCCGACGACTATTTCGACGACATCCCGACGAAGAAGGCGGACGCCGACATGGTGGATATCGCCGCCCGGATCATCGGCCAGAAGGACGCCGACTTCGATCCCTCGCAGTTCAGGGACCGCTATGACGAGGCCCTGAAGGCCATGATCGCGGCCAAGCAGAAGGGCCAGGGCGTGGTCGAGGTGGCCGAGCCGGACGACACCAATGTCATCGACCTGATGGCGGCGCTGCGGAACAGTCTGAAGGGGTCTGTGGGGTCGGAGAAGAAGCCGGCGGCGAAGAAGAAGGCGCCGGCGAAGACCAAGGCGGCCTAGTCCTCCGCTTCGATGTGGTCGATGTCGTCGTCATCGAGGCCCATGTGGTGGCCGATTTCGTGGATGAGGACGTGGGCGATGATCTCGGCGAGGCCGACGTCGCCGCGCTCGCACCACTCGTCGAGGATCGGGCGGCGGTAGAGGAAGACGCGGGACGGCTCGGCGGCGGGGCCGAAGCCGTCGCGCTCTCCGACATGGAAGCCGTGATAGAGGCCTGTCAGGTCGAACGGATCCTCCAGATCGACCGAGGCCAGGGTTTCCTCATCGGCGAAGTCGTCGATGCGGATGACCACGTCGCCAGCGGCCGATTTGAACGGCTCGGGCAGGGCGTCGAAGGCCTGACGCGCCAGCCGGGCGAAGTCGTCGAGGGAGGGGGCGGTCTGGTCGGTCCAGGCGGTCATGGGTGATTGGTGGCTCGTGACTGGTGGCTGGTGGCTGGTGGCTGGTAGGTAGGCGGTTGGCCGAAGTGACGCCACCGTGATCCCGGAGACTCACTGCCGCAGTCACCGCCGCCTGTTAACCATCCCGTTCGCGCCCGGCGCGACATCGGCTATGGTCGCGATTCGATCCAGCGGGTGAACGGGTATGGCGGAGGCCGATATCGCCTTTGCGGCGGCGGCGGGAGCGGCGGGGCTGGCCCTGTCGATCAGCGTCTGGGCGTGGCGGTTGCGCCGCGCCGTGAGCCTGCGCGAATCCATGATTGAGCGGGACCGCGCGGCGGGGGTCCAGAGCCGGGCCCAGCACGCCGGAGCCGTGTCGGCCTTCGACGACGTGCGCATCGGCCTGACGCCGGGCGAACCGCCGCTGTTGCTGGGGCGGGACGAAACCATCGAGGCGGTGCGGCTCGCGTTCGCGAAGGACGTGCAGGGCTCGCCGGGCGCGGCCCTGGCCGAGGCCTTGCACGCGGGCCTGCCCGAGGCGATCGACGCCCTGCTGGCCGAGGGGACGCCGTTCGAGGCCCACGACGGCGACGACTGGAAGATCGAGGGCAGCGCGGTCAACGGCACGGCCTGGCTGAGGCTTTCGCCTGTGGCGCGGACCGTGTCGCAGGCCGACATCCAGGGCGTGGGGCAGGGCGTGGGGCAGGGTGTCGGGCAGGGCGAGGGCGCCGGCGAGCACGGCTTCGGGGCCGGGCTGATCGCCGACGCCTCGCCGTCGCCGACCTGGGTCGTGGATCACGACGGGCGTCTGGTCTGGGCCAACAAGGCCTGGCTGGCCGAGGTGAAGTGCGCCTCGGTCGAGGCGGCGCGGGAAACCCAGGCCAGTTTCGACCGGGGCGCCGACCAGCTGGCGGCCGAGGCCGCGCGGGTGGGCACGCATCAGGAGGGCTTCCGCTGGACGGCTGGAGACGGGCGTCGTCGGGCCTGGAAGATCATGGCCGAACCCCTGTTTTCGGGCGGGGCGGCGGGCCCGGGCGGCCCGGTGCTGGTCTTCGCCATCGACATGACCGAGGCCGAGGAGACGCGCGACACCCTGAGGCGTCACGTCGAGGCCCATGACGAAACCCTGAACCATCTCGCGGATGCAGTGGCGATCTTCGGCCCGTCGCGACGGCTGGCCTTCCACAACACCGCCTTCCAGACCCTGTTCAACCTCGATCCGGCCTGGCTGGACGAGCGGCCGACCCATGCCGAGCTGCTGGACCGGTTGCGTCAGCGCCGGATGCTGCCCGAGGTCATCGACTACGCCGGCTGGAAACAGTCCGAGCTGGACTTCTACGAGGCGACGGAGGCGGCGGCCGACGACAGCTGGTCCCTGCCCGACGGGCGGACGCTGAGGCTGGTGCGCCAGCCGCATCCGCTGGGCGGGATCCTGCTGCTGTTCTCGGACATCACAGGCGAGCTGAGCCTGCGCAGCCGGTTCAACGCCCAGCTGCAGGTGCAGACGGCGACGCTGGACAAGCTGAACGACGCCGTCGCCGTGTTCGGCTCGGACGGGCGCCTCAGGCTGCACAACGAGGCGTTCGAACAGTTCTGGAGCCTGTCGGCCGAGCGGCTGGAGGAGGCGGGAGATTTCGATTCCATCGCCGAGCTGTGCAAGACCGCCCTGCCCGACGCGGCCCTGTGGCTGGGGCTGAAGGCGCGGGTGGCCGATCCCGATCCCGAGAGCCGCATCGCCGTCTCGGGCGAGGGGCGCACGACCGACGGGCGGACGGCGGCCTGGCAGACCCGGCCCCTGCCCGACGGCGCGACCCTGGTTGCGTTTTCGGACGTGACCGCGCGGCGCGAGCTGGAGCAGGCCCTGGCCCAGCGCGAGGCGGCCCTGAAGGAAAGTCAGGCGCTGAAGCGGGAGTTCGTGGGCTCGGTCAGCTACGAGCTGAGGACGCCGCTGACGACCATCGTCGGCTATTCCGAACTGCTGGAGACGATGGCCGACCTGCCGGAACGCAGCCGCCAGCATGCCGGGGCGATCCGGGTGGCGGCGGCCCAGCTGACGGGCTCGATCGACGACGTGCTGGACATGGCCCAGATCGACGCGGGCGAGATGGAACTGTCGCTCGGCGACGTGCGGGTGCGCGACCTGTTCGCCGAAGCGGTCGAGAAGCACCGGCCCCGGATCGAGGGTCGGGGCGCGACCCTAAAGGCCGTGGCGGCCGCCAACCTGCCGCCCATCCGGGGCGATGCGCGGCGGCTCGCCCAGGCGGTGGATCACCTGCTCGACAATGCCGGGCGGTCGGTGTCGGAGGGCGGATCGGTGTCGCTGCGGGCCGAGGCCAATTCGAGCGAGCTGCGCATCCGGGTCGAGGATACGGGACGGGGCATCCCCTATCACCTGCAGGCGCACGTCTTCGACCGGTTCGTGAAACGCGAGCGGGGCGGGCCGGGCGTCGGTCTGGCCCTGGTCAAGGCCCTGGTCGAACTGCACGGCGGCTGGGCCGAGGTGGAAAGCGAACCCGGCAAGGGGGCGGCCTTCATCCTGCACCTGCCGCTGGAGGCCGACAGCGGAGCGGCGGCGCCGGAGCTGGCGCTGGGCTGACCGAACAGTCCGCTCATCCCCGCTTTCGCGGAGATGAGCGGAAGAATAAAGACGAGCCATGAGCAAGCTCCTGAAGACCGCCCTGATCTACGATTTCGACGGGACCCTCGCGCGGGGGAATATGCAGGAGGTGACCTTCATTCCCTCGGTGGGGATGGGGATCGGCGACTTCTGGGGCGAAGCCGACCGGCTGACCAAGTCGGCCGATGGCGACAATATCCTGATGTACATGCAGCTGATGCTGCAGCGGGCGCGGCACAGCGACCAGCCGATCACGAAGAAGCTGCTGGCCGAGCACGGCCAGGACGTGAAGCTGTTCGACGGGCTGAAGTCGGACCTGACCGGCAAGGGCTGGTTCGAGCGGATCGACGCCATCGGCGCCAGATACGGTCTGGAGATCGAGCACTACATCATCTCCGCGGGCCTGGAGGAGATGATCGACGGCTGTCCGATCCGCGACGCCTTCCACCACGTCTTTGCGTCCAAGTTCGCCTATGACGACCACGGGGTGGCGATCTGGCCGGCGGTGGGGGTCAACTACACGACCAAGACCCAGTATCTGTTCCGCATCAACAAGGGGGTGCTGAACCACTGGGATCACGAGCGGATCAACCGCTTCACCGCCGACGAGGATCGGGCCATCCCGTTCGAACGGATGATCTTCCTCGGCGACGGCGACACCGATGTGCCGACCATGAAGATGATGCACACCAAGGGCGGGTTCTCGATCGCCGTCTATGATCCCCGGAACTCCGAGAAGGACCAGAAGAAGATCTATTCGCTGATTTCCGAGGATCGGGTGAACTTCGTCGCCGCCGCCGACTATCGCGAGGGCCAGCCGCTGGACCTGATCGTGAAGGGTCTGATCGGGCGGATCGCGATCAACGCGGGGACGATGCCGAGGGTGGACTGACTTTACCGCCCGCCGGCCCGGACCCACGCCTCGCGGGCCGGGAGAAGGCGGGAGGGGACGAGGCCGCGCAGGGGCGCCTGGCCCTTCAGCGTGAGGCCGGCCTCGGCGCCCTTTCGCCAGGCGACGTCGGCCTCGATGGCGAGACCGGCGGCGATGTCCACCACGGTGACCTTCGACGGCAGGGCCAGCTGGCGGTCGGTGCGGATCTTCAGACCCCCGGCCGAGGTGTCGACAATGACGCAGGCCAGCTCGAGCCCGGGCGCGACGAGGACGGCGCGCGCGTTGGCCGGCGAGCGGGGCTGGAGGCGGCGGTCGATGGGTTGGGTCAAGGCCACGGTACTCAACGCACGACGAGCGCGTCAGGCGCCGCCGTGGTCGCGGATGTGCCGGATGCCGCGGTCTTCGTCCAGTTCGACGACGATGTCTGCGGCGACGCCTCCGGCCAGCATGTGGCGGGTGAGGCGTTCGAAGACCTGGATGAAGCGGGACAGCTCGGCGCGGCGGGCGGCGGGAACGGGGGCGCCGGTGAGGCCGGCCTCCTGTTCGGCGCGCCAGTCGAGGACGCGGTCGAAGCCGGGCGCCTTGAGGAACAACAGGGCGTCGAAGGTCGCGAACAGGCGGGCGTATCCGCTGGCCAGTGAACGGTTGATCGCGCCGCGCCAGGCGGCGTCGGAGTCGTCGTCGCGCTCCAGATCATTGATGGATGCAGCCAGTTCGGCCGGCCCCTGCGGCGTCGCGCCGAGACACCAGCCTTCGAACAGGACGGCGCGGGGGCGGCCTTCGAAGACCGGCCAGTCGGTTTCGGGACGCCGGTCGTCAGCGCGCTTGTCGAAGGCGGGCAGCGGCGTGCGGTCGCCGGGCGCGGCGGAACGAAGGCGGGTCAGCACGCGGTCCAGCAGGTCGAGGTCGTGGGTCCCGGGCGGTCCGCGCACGGCGAGCAGGGGATGGGCGCGGACGGCGAGGTCGGCGCGCTCGGCCTTCGTCAGATAGACGTCGTCGAGGGACAGGGTTGCGCAGGACAGGGCTTGCGCCGCCTCTGCCGCGAGGGTGCTCTTGCCGGACCCTTGCGCGCCCGCGATGGCGATCAGGGGGACATGGCCCGGCCGCGCGTGGCGGCGGATCAGATCGTCCACGGCCTTGATCAGCCGCGGATCGACCATGATCAGTGCTGGTTGGCGGGCAGGCGGACGATCAGGCCGTCCAGCGCGTCCGAGACGCGGATCTGGCAGGACAGGCGCGAGTTGGGCTCCACCTCCTCGGCGAAGTCGAGCATCGACTCCTCCATGGCGCTGGGCTTGCCGGTCGCGTCGCGCCAGGCCTCGTCGACATAGACGTGGCAGGTGGCGCAGGCGCAGGCGCCGCCGCAGTCGGCGTCGATGCCGGGGACATTGTTGCGGATCGCCCCCTCCATCACGGAGAGGCCGGTCTTGACCTCCACGACATGCTCGCGGCCGTCGTGTTCGATGTAGGTGATCTTCGCCAAGTCAGGCGGCCTCGGTCTTCTTGCGCGACGGGGCGACCATCAGCTTCTTCGTCTTGGCGATCGCCTCGGCCGGGTTCAGGCCCTTCGGGCAGACCTGGGCGCAGTTCATGATGGTGTGGCAGCGGTAGAGTTTGAACGGGTCCTCGAGGTCGTCGAGCCGCTTGTCCGTGGCGTCGTCGCGGCTGTCAGCGATCCAGCGGTAGGATTGCAGCAGGGCCGCCGGGCCCAGATATTCGGTCTGGTTCCACCAGTAGCTGGGGCAGGACGTCGAGCAGCAGGCGCACAGGATGCATTCGTACAGGCCGTCCAGCTTGGCGCGGTCCTCGGGCAGCTGGATGCGCTCCTTCTCGGGGTCCACATCGTCGGACTGGAGATACGGCTTGATGGAGTCGTACTGGGCATAGAACAGCGTCAGGTCGGTGACGAGGTCCTTCACCACCGGCTGGTGCGGCAGAGGGGCGATGGAGATCGTCGAGGACTGGCACTC
>NZ_JANODA010000075.1:0-7700 GCF_031412435.1 Brevundimonas sp. | reverse complement strand
CCTGGCCCGTCCGACCGCCGACGGCGTTCGCGAGCCTCTGAACCGTCGCGCCACCATCGGCATCAACTTCTAAGAACGACTGACAAGGGTCCCGTTCCCGCAAAGGAGCGGGACCCTATCAGACCGAAATAGAAGACGTCGAAGGCGGGGCGAAAGCCCCGATGCTATCAGACAAGACAATGCGAGCCCGCCCATCTCGATCGAGATCGGCGGGCTCGTTTCTTCTTGCGACCGTCTCGCCTTTCGACGGCCCGAGGCAGACGTCGCAGTTGACGCCGGTCGAGGTCATCGGCAAACGGACCACGCTTTTCCAGGTTATCCGCGCGTTGCCGAACGTGCCGGCAGACATCTCGGTTCGGAACGCGCCATGCTTCGCTTTTTCAAGATCCTATTGGGGGGCCTCCCGGACCGCATCCGTCGCGCCGAAGATCGGCTCAGGCTGATCACTCAGCATCAGGCCGCGATGTCGTTAGCGTTCGACGAGCACCGTCGCGAGACGCGCACGATGCTCACGGCGCTGTCCCTCCCAGACCCGTCGCTCTGGCGGAACCAGCCGCCGCTGGTGCCAGGCCAACCGGCAGAGAACGCCTTCCCGGCCGCGACCATGTGCCGCCAGTCCAGCTTCGAGGAACCCTATTTCTCCTTCTGGACCGCACGACTGGGTGAGGCGCTCCGCTATCACCGCAAGCTTTGGGAGTTCGTCTTCATTTGCCAGGCCCTGTGGGAGCGCGGCGCGGTGAAGCCCGGCTTGCGTGGCCTCGGCTTCGGCGTGGGCCTGGAGCCCCTGCCAGCCTTCTTCGCCTCCGAGGGATGCGAAGTTGTCGCCACCGACCTCAGCCCGGACGCGGCCGCCGCCGAGGGCTGGATCCAGTCCTCCCAGCACGCGATGGACAAGGCGGCGCTGCGTCGCCCGCAGGTCTGTCCCGACGACCTGTTCGAGCAAAATGTCTCGATGCGTCAGTGCGACATGAACGCGATCCCCTCCGATCTGGTCGACTTCGACTTCTGCTGGTCGGCCTGCGCCCTGGAGCACCTGGGTTCGATCGAGAGAGGTCTGGACTTCATCGTCAACTCGGTGGCCTGCCTCAAGCCCGGCGGCTGGGCCGTCCATACGACCGAGTTCAACGTGAGTTCGGACACCGAGACCGTCGACAATATGTCGACCGTCCTGTTCCGGCGCAGCGATCTGGAAGACTTGGCCACGCGGTTGAATGCGGCCGGGCACCATGCCGCAGTGTTCGACTTCGAACCCGGGACGAAGCCTGTGGATGTCTATATCGACTTGCCGCCTTACCGCGCGGAACCTCATCTGACGGTCGCGCTCATGGGCTATGCCACGACCTCTATCGGCGTGATCGTCCAGCGCGGCGCGGCCTGACCGTCAGCCCGCGCTGTCGGACGCCGAATCGTCCTGCCGACGACGGAACGGGAACGGGCGTCTCACGGCCTCGGCCGGCTCTGGGCGGAGCGGCGCCTTCATCATCCAGCGGGCCAGCCGAAGCCACGACGTGACCCTGACCCCCCGTACGCCCGCTATGTAGGGCGCGCCGAAATGGTAGTCGATGATCGCTCTCAGATAGACCCGGTTTCCTGCATCCAGGGTGACGGCCCTGCGAATGAGGCGTCGGGCGTCCGCCACGTCTCCGTTCAGCCAGCAAATATGGGCCGCCCAGGCATGCAGATGGGCCACGTCGCCCGCCCGCGACAGGACCTCGTCGGCGATCGCCCGGGCCTCGGTCGTAAGGCCGGCGTGCAGGAAGGCGTTGCCGAGGTCGACCACGTAGGTCAGGGAGCGGTCGCTCTGCTGAACCAAGACCGCCAGGATCGACAGGGCCTCGTCGTGCCGGCCCTCCTGACTGAGCAGGCGGGCCAGGCTGACCTGGGCGTGCCAGTTCCCCGGGCTGACGTCCAGGGCGCGACGCGCCAGAGACAGCGCTGTCGCCACCCTGCGACGCGGTTGGGAGGCGGCGAGTTCGCCCAGGTAGATGCCGTTGGCGCTTCGGTTCCGACGGGCCTCTCGTCGGAAGGCCTGCGGGTCGAAGTCACCGTCCAGCAATCCGGCGATTAATGGGCCCAGAAGGCCTGCGTCGGACAGATAGGTCGTTACGGGATGGGCCGTATAGGGCAGGCGGATGAGGTGACAGGCGATATCCTGGGCGATCCGCTCGCCGTGCCAGCGGTCCGGGCCGATCGGATCGTAGACCACCACGGCGCGGGCCGAACAGGAGATCGGCCCGTTCGAGTCGGGCCGCCATCGGATGCGACGGAAGTCCTGAGACCAACGCCGCTCGTGCGCGGCCACCTTCGGATCAAGTGAATACTGGGGCGACAGCGCCAGGGCGTCGGTGGCTCCGGCGGCGTCGGCGAAGCGCAGCGCCCCATAGCCGCCCATGCTGGATCCATAGGTCACGACCCGAACCGCCCCCTCGGTCGCCGCCCGAACGGTCGCCATTGCAGCGTCCATGTCGGCGTACTGATACCAGTCATCGCCTCGCCCCATGACATGGATCGCGGAGATGCCCTGTGCCTGGAAATAGGCCTCGCCGAACCCCGGCCGATCAAACCCGTGGCCGATGCCGTAGTGGTCGAAGGTCACGACCCAACGATCGGCGTTCCCCGACGGAACGCGTCGTACGACCACATCCTTGCTGCGGAAAAGCTCGTCCGCTTCGAGCGCGGTTCCGGAAAGCGACCCCATCCCGGACACATAGAACATCGGACGCAGAGGGCCAATGCCGCGATCAGCCCGTCAGGTGTCGAAGGTCGCCTCGATGACGTCGCAGACGCGGTCGATGTCGGCGTCGGTCAGGGCGCTGCCTGAGGGAAGGCACAGACCGTTGGCGAACAGCACCTCGGCTACCCCGTCGTTGATCGTCAGGGCGTCCCGGAACACGGGCTGCAGATGCATCGGCTTCCAGACCGGTCGGGCCTCGATGTTGGCGGCGTCCAGGGCGATGCGGAGGCGGTCGGGGCTGGCGACGAACTCGGGGTCCACCAGCATGACGGTCAGCCAGCGGGTGTGGCGGCGACCGGGAGCCTCCGGAGCGAAGGCGACCCCATAGCGACCACCCAGTCGGGCCTCGTATCGATCGAAGATGGCGCGGCGACGAGCGACCTTGGCCTCCAGCGTTTCCATCTGGGCCAGGCCCAGGGCCGCGGCCAGACTGAGCATCCGGTAGTTGAAGCCGACTTCGGCGTGTTCGTAGTGAACCGCAGGGAGGCGGGCCGCAGCGGCCAGGTTGCGGGCGCGGGCGATCAAGGCCCCGTCACCGGACGCCAGCATGCCGCCGCCGCCGGTCGTGACGATCTTGTTGCCGTTGAAAGAGAAGGCCGCCGCCGCCGCGCCGTGGCCCGCGTGGCGGCCGTTCAGGGTCGCGCCTACGGCCTCGGCCGAGTCGAGGATCACCGGAACGCCATGGGCGTCGGCGATCTCGCGGATCGCGTCGATGTCGCAGCACTGGCCGTAGAGATCGGCGGGGAGCACCGCGCGGACGGTCAGACCCTCGGCCCGGGCGCGGTCGAAGGCCTGTTCGAGCAGACGAGGATCGAGATTCCAGTCGGCGGGGCTGCAATCCACGAAGATCGGCTTCGCGCCCGCATGGACGATGGGGCTGACGCCGCCGATGAAGGTCAGGGTCGGGCAGATGACCGCGTCGCCGGGCTTGAGGTCCAGCATCGTCAGGGCCAGGTGCAGGGCGGCGGTGCCGGAGGAGACGGCCGTTGCATGGGCGAATCCGGTCGCCTCGGCGAAGGCGCGCTCGAACGCCTCGACCACCGGACCGGCCGACGACACCCAGCCGGCGTCGAAGGTCTCGAGCAGACGGGCGCGCTCGGCGGGGCCGATATCGGGCGCGGACAGGGGGATGCGGGCGGGTGCGGTCACCGGTGCAGGTGACGCTGTGTCGCCGATTTCCGCAAGCCGGGGGTTAGCCGCTGGTGCGGATCAGGACGGCGTCGGAGGCCGGACGGGCAGGGGGCTGGCGGTCGATCATCGACTGGCCGATGGCGATGACGAGGGTGGCGGTGACGACGGCGGACGCGACGGCTGCGACCACCATCTTCGCGCCTTGCGCCAGATGACCGTCGCCGCGATTCCAGATGTCCTGATCCATGCCGCTCCCCCGAGTCGTCAGCAGGCTCAAGGACCACGCCTAACATCAGGACGCAAGTCACTGAACCGTGTGCGTTAAACATATTCTGGCCGGCGCCTGTCGGCGCCGGCCAGAACTCTGTTGAAGCACTATCGCTCGGGACGCGGTCCCTCACTGCTTGAGCGTGGATCAGCCCGTGAACGGACGGATCAGGATCTCGACGCGGCGGTTCTGGGCGCGGCCCTCGGCGGTGGCGTTGGAGGCGACCGGAACCCGCGACGACTGGCCGGCGACGAACAGGCGTTCGCGCAGCACGCCGCGACCGATCAGGGCGTCGGCGACCGACAGGGCGCGGCGCTCTGACAGGGGCTGGTTTATGGCGTCGCCGCCGCTGGAGTCGGTGTGGCCGACGATGTCCACCACCGACCGGTCGTACTCCTGCAACACCGCCGCAACATCGGACAGCACCGCGTCGAAACGCGGCTCGATGTTCGACTGGTTCACGGCAAAGGTGACGTCCGACGGCATCCGCAGGACCAGGTTGTCGCCCTGACGCGCCACGCCGACGCCGGTGCCCGAAAGCTGGGCCTCCAGGGCGCGCTGCTGGCGGTCCATGTAGTTGCCGACGGCCGCGCCGCCCAGGGCGCCGACACCGGCGCCGATCAGGGCGTTGCGACGGCCCTGCTCGCCGTCCGAGGTGTTGGTCAGATAGCCGAGCACCGCGCCGCCCAGGGCGCCTGCCAGGATGCCGGTGCCGGTGTTGTTGCGGGTCGGCGACGAGGAATAGGGGTCGGTCGTGGTGCAGGCGGTGGCGCCCAGCATGGCGGCGACGCCGAGGCCCGTGACGATCAGGTTCATACGCATGAGTTGGTCCTTTGAATGTACGCGTCCGTATCGACGGCAAACGTCGCCTTACGGTGGAGGTTCCACCCTGACCCCGGGATGAACAAACCTGATGGACGCGACATTGCGACCTCAATCTGCCAATTTTCGTCGGCAGGGCGTATGAACGTCTCCCCGGCGCTCTCTGGATCGCCGCGCACGAACTGAAAGGCCCGCCTGTGACCTCCACCCTCGACGCCCCTTCCGTCGCCGCCGAAGGCATCAGGCCGGTCTCCATGTCGCGCTACGACAAGGACTTCCAGGGCTTCAGCGACGATCTGGGCGCCTCGTTCAAACGCTATGGCTTCGCCGTGATCTCGGACCACGGTCTGGACGAGGACGTGATCAGGGCGGCGATCGACGACGCGAAAACCTTCTTCGCCCTGCCGGAAGACGTGAAACGGCAGTACCACCAGCCGGGCACGGGCGGGGCGCGCGGCCTGACGCCGTTCGGGGTCGAGGCGGCCAAGGGAGCGGCCGCCGTGGATCTGAAGGAGTTCTGGCACGTCGGGCGCGAACTGCCGGAGGGGCATCCCTATCGCCGGTACATGCGCGACAACGTCTGGCCGACCGAGGTCCCGGGTTTCAGGCCGCATTTCTACGGGATGTTCGAGGCCCTGGACCAGCTGGGCCGCAAGGTGCTCAAGGCCATCGCCCGCTACATGAAGCTCGGTGACGACTTCTTCGAGGACAAGGTCGAGCTGGGGAACTCCATCCTGCGCATGCTTCACTATCCGCCGGTGCCGGCCGGGGCGCCGGGCGTGCGGGCGGGCGCGCACGAGGACATCAACGTCATCACCCTGCTGCTGGGGGCCGAAGAGGCCGGGCTGCAGCTGAAGGACGCCGATGGAGAGTGGCTGGAGGTGGCGCCGCCGCCGGGCGCCCTGGTGGTGAACATCGGTGACATGCTCCAGCGGCTGACCAACCACGTCCTGCCGTCGACCAGCCACCGGGTGGTCAATCCCGCGCCGGACCGGGCCAGCTTCGCGCGCTATTCGACGCCCTTCTTCCTGCACTTCAACCCGGACTTCGTGATCGAGACCCTGCCGTCGACGGTCACGCCGGAGAACCCGGATCGCTATGCCGGTAAGTCGATCATGGCCGAGGACTTCCTGACCGAGCGGCTGAAGGAAATCCGGCTGCTGTGACCCCTGCTTTCGTCATTCCGGGTCTAGGCTTCGCTCGCCCGGAATGGCGAAAGAAAATCAGGCTGGTTCGGCTTCCGCCTGCGTCGCGCCGGGGCTGACGGCGAACTGGCCGCCCCGGCGGTAGCGCCACAGGTAGGATGGCGCGATGGCCTCCAGGCCGGTGGCCTCGATCCCCAACGTCGAAAGATCCTCCGCGCCCGCAGCCACGACATTGTCGGTCTTCAGCATCAGGACCTGGTCCTGCGTCAGGACCGGCGGAATGCCGAGGACGGCTGTGATCTGGGCCAGTGATCCGATCATCGAGGCCGCGAAGAAGGGAAGGGGCGCCAGGAGGCGTTTGCGGCCGGTCTCGCGCAGGATGTATTCGAGGATCTGTTTGAACGACCAGACCTCCGGACCGCCCAGCTCGAAGGTGCGGCCGGCGGCGTCTGAGCGGACGGCCGAGCGGGCGATGGCCTCGGCCACGTCGCCGACCCAGACCGGCTGGAACTTCGTCTCGCCGCCGCCGATCAGGGGCAGGGCGGGGCTCATCGTGGCCATGGAGGCGAAGCGGTTCAGGAAGCCGTCGCCGTTCCCGAACACGATCGAGGGTCGCAGGATGACCGCGTCCGGCTTGATGGCGCGAACGGCAGCTTCGGCCTGGCCTTTCGAGCGACCGTACTCGCCTTCGGACCGGGCGTCGGCGCCGATGGCCGACATCTGGACCAGCCGGCCGACGTTCGCGGCGACGCAGGCCTCTGCGATGTTGCGGCTGCCTTCGACGTGGGATTTCTCGAAGCCGCGCCCCGGGCTCTCGAACAGGATGCCGACCAGGTTCACGGCTGCATCAGCGCCCTTCAGGGCGGCGGCCACGTCGGCGGGGCTGGTGATGTCGCAGCGAACGGGCTGGATCTGGCCGACGTCGCCGAGGATGCGCAGGTCCTGGGCAAGGGCGGGCTTGCGGACGGCGACGCGGACGCGCCAGCCCTGGCGGGCCAGGGCGCGGACGGCCTGGGTTCCGATGAAGCCGGAGCCGCCGAAGACGGTGACCAGGCCGGGGGTGGATTCGGACATCGGGCGTTCCTCGCGTGCGTCGTGAAAGCCCGCAAGGGCCTTGCATGGCGGGGATAGACGATGGGCGATACGGCCGCAACGCGGGGGCGGGGCCAGAGCGGCGACAAAAGCGCCGAAAACCGTGTTGACCCGTCACAAACACTGCCTTAAGGGTCCGCGCCTTCCGGTCAGGCACGCGTTTCGGCGCGCGTCTCCGGGGCCCAGGTGGCGGAATTGGTAGACGCGCTGGCTTCAGGTGCCAGTGATAGAAATGTCGTGGAGGTTCGAGTCCTCTCCTGGGCACCAGTTTCAAACGGCGTCGTACCGAAAGGTGCGGCGCCGTTTTCGTTTCTGCCCTCTCCCCTTGCGGGAGAGGGAGCCCGCGCACGGCGGCGGAGCCGTCGTTCTGGCGCGGTCGGGTGAGCAACCATGTTCAGGCGGGTTTGGCTTTGGCCCATGGTTGGCCTCTGGCGAGGATGAGGTTTGCGGCCTCGACGAGCTTTCGCATGACGGCGACTATGACGAGCTTTGGAGGCTTTCCGGTGCC
>NZ_JANODA010000074.1:0-54496 GCF_031412435.1 Brevundimonas sp. | reverse complement strand
CCTGGCCCGTCCGACCGCCGACGGCGTTCGCGAGCCTCTGAACCGTCGCGCCACCATCGGCATCAACTTCTAAGAACGACTGACAAGGGTCCCGTTCCCGCAAAGGAGCGGGACCCTATCAGACCGAAATAGAAGACGTCGGGGGGCGTCGGTGCGACAGGAAGGGCAACCTTCCCGAGGATGACCTTCCCGTTGATGATCCTGTGATGGGCCGCCGGTTCTTCCGTTAAGGAGACCGGCGGTTTCGCGTTTCCGGGAGGCGTTGCCCGAAAGTCTCGCTTCAAGCGCTAAGGCCCGCGCCACCGCCCTTCGAGGCCCTTCATCGGGATCGGAAGGCGTGGATTTCGTCCGATGTTGCTGGAAGATTTCGTGAAATTTCGAATACGCCACTCGCTTTTTTGGACAAGTCGGTTGATCCTCGCGACGAGGCCAGCGACAAAGGCGGCCATGTCAAAGTTCCGACCATCTCGCCCGGTCTTCGACGGAACCACGCCGCCCCTGGTCGGCGGCGGGTCCGGGCCGAGGTGCCGGACGGAGAGCAGGGACTCCGGCGTTTCATTCCGTCCCGAAGACTTCGCGTGAGCTGGTCCTGACCATGGCGGACGTTCGCATCACTCCCAGACACGCCTCGGGCGACAACCGCCATCCCGCGCCGGCGCGGGGTTCCGCGCGGGTCGTCGAGAGCGCTCAGGTCGCAGCTGTCGCGGCCGCCGTGCAAACGCCGTCCGCGCCCGGCGCCCGCATGCGCCCCGGCCAGTCTCTCGCCGGACGCCGGTTCCTGATCGTCACGGCGCCGTTCGGTCCTTTCGGTCGGACGCTGGCCGAACAGTTGACGTCCGAGGGCGCCTCGGTCGCCCGGATGCTGTTCAACGCAGGGGATGCGGCCTACTGGCGGCGTTCCGGGGCCCAGCCCTATACCGGCGACGTGCGCCGCTGGCCCGCTCGGCTGGCCAAGCTGGTGCAGGATCAGGGCCTGACGGATCTGATCGTGTTCGGCGAGGGCGGCCCCTACAATCAGGGCGTTCTGTCCCAGGCCGGGAAGCTCAAGGCCGCCACCGCGCTGGAACCTGACCGTGTCCATCCGCTTCGCATCTGGGTGCTGGAGAACGGCTATTTCCGCCCCGACTGGATCACTGTCGAGGAGAACGGCGTCAACGCCTCTTCCGGACTGCCTCGGGACCGCAAGGCCTACGATCCTCCGATCCCCGAAATGCTGCCGACGCGTCCAGTGGGCAAGATCCTGCCGCACCACGTCATCAACATCAGCCTGTACCACGCTGCCCAGCCGCTGGGTCGGCTGGTGTTCCGCCGCTACGTCTATCCGTACACCCAGTCGCCCTGGCTGCAGTTCGTGGGCCACGTCAGGCGCTATCTATCATTGACCTTCCGTTCCAAGGCGGAGAGCGACGCCCAGGTAATCCGCGCGCGGGGCCCCTTCTTCCTGGCCTGCCTGCAGCGCGAGGGTGACGCCCAGTTGCTGCGCTACTCCCACTACGCTGACAACACGGCCTTCCTGGCGGAAGTCCTGTCGTCGTTCGCCAAGAACTCGAATCCCGAAACCCGTCTGGTGATCAAGAACCACCCGCTGGACCCCGGCCTGGTCGATCTGGCGCGCATGACCCATGTGCTGGCAGTCGAGCGCGGCATAGCCGATCGCGTCGATTTCATCGACGGCGGCAACCTGGCGGCCCTTTGCCGGGCCTCGTCGGGGATGGTGGTCAACAATTCCTCGGCGGCCCTGTCGGCGCTGGGTTTCTCCACCCCGGTCAAGGTGCTGGGCGAGGCCTTTTTCGACATCGAAGGCCTGACCGATCAGCAGCCCATCGACGGTTTCTGGACTCACCCCTCTCCGCCCGAGGACGACCTGTACAAGCGGTTCAAGGCCCACGTGATCAACCGCACCCAGGTCAACGGCAACTATCACGAACCCAAGGCGCTGAAGCCGACGGCCAAGGCTCTCGCGCGCAGGTTTGCGGCTGCGCGCTGATCCTGCAGTTCGGGGCTGAGAAAACACTTCATTCCCGAACCGCCGACAACGCAGACACACCCGCCAAGACCGCTGAACGCGCAATCGCGTGTCTGAGCGACAGGCGCTTGTATCCAGATGCGATGCTCCAACGTAGCTGAGGGTAGTTGCCTGATCGGAAGGCGACGTCCGGAGGTTTCCATGTCCGTTCTGTCCCGGTTGGCCGTCATCGCCGCCATCAGCATCGCCGCCTGCTCCCAAGGCGAACCCGCTGCGAGCGCTTCGACGGTGCAGAGCGGCGCCGACAGCGGCCGGCGCGAGGTCGCCGTGTTCGCGGGCGGCTGTTTCTGGTCAACCGAAGCGAACTTCGAACACATGCCGGGCGTGGTCTCGGCGGTCTCGGGCTTCGCGGGCGGGACCGTGTCCAATCCCAGCTACGACCAGGTCGTCCGGGGCGGCACGGGCCACCTTGAGGCGGTCCAGGTCACCTATGACCCGGCGCGGATCACGTATCGCCAGCTGGTCGATCGATTCTGGCGCACCATCGATCCAACCGATCCCGACGGTCAGTTCTGCGACCAGGGCGCGCCCTACGCTACGGCGGTGTTCGCGACGGCGGCGCAGCGCCCCATAGCAGAGGCCTCACGGGCGGCGGCCGTGGCCGTCATCGGCGAGCGGCGATTCGTGACGCCGGTCCGAAATGGCGCCCGGTTCTGGCCGGCGGAAAGTTATCACCAGGATTTCGCACGCCTGAATCCGGTGCGGTACGGAGGATACACCCGGTTCTGCGGGCGCGAGGCGCGGCTGCGGGCTGTGTGGGGACGCTGAGTCTTTCGGGATTCGGAGGTGTGGCGCCGGGGTCACCCCCGGGGGCTGTCACACCAGTGTCACGCGACTGTCGTCGATGGTTCCGAGACCGACCGTAGAGGGAGCGGGATTTCGACGTTCGCGGCCCTCTCTGGCCGCATTCTGACGCGCGCCGGGCGCTGACCCGCACCATTTGGGGATACAAAATGAACTCTCGCACTCGTGCGCTCTGGGCGACCACCGCCCTGGTCAGCGGCATGCTGCTCGCCGGCGCCGCCTCGGCCCAATCGTCGGGCACGGACGCCGCTGAAGGCACCGTGGTCGACACCGTCGTCGTCACCGGCACTCGCGGCCCGCGCACCATCTCGGGCGCCGTCGTCGCCCAGACGGTCGACAAGACCCGTTCGACCATCACGCAAGAGTACATCAGCCGCCAGCAGTCCGGTCAGTCGATCATCTCGCTGCTGAACAACGTCCCGGGCCTGAACTTCACCAACAATGACCCCTACGGCAACTCGGGCGGTAACATCCGTCTGCGCGGCTTCGACGGCAACCGCGTCTCGCTGACGTTCGACGGCATCCCGCTGAACGATACCGGCAACTATGCGGTGTTCTCCAACCAGCAGGTCGATTCTGAAATCATCGACCGCGCCTCGGTCAATCAGGGCTCGACCGACGTCGACAGCCCGACCGCCTCGGCCAGCGGCGGCACCATCTCCTACGTGACCGCACGTCCGTTGGAAGAAATGGGCGCCCAGATCCGCACCTCGATCGGCAGCTTCAACTACGGGCGGGTCTTCGGTCGCTTCGACACCGGCGCCTTCGGCCCGTGGGGCACGACGGCCTTCATCACCGGTTCGTACACCAACTACGACAAGTGGAAGGGCCCGGGCGAGTTGGAGAAGAAGCAGTACAACGGCCGCGTCTTCCAGGACCTGGGCGACGGCGATTTCGCCAGCCTGGCCTTCCACTGGAACGAGAACCGCAACAACTCCTACAACACCTTCATCAACCTTTCGCAGTTCAACCTCGGCCTCAAGCCCGAGAACGACATCGCCTGCTTCCGCCCGATCCCGGGCGCAGGCACGGTGCAGAATGAATCGAACGGTTCGAGCATCATCACCTACTTCGGCGGCAATGCGACCGGAAGTTGCACGAACGATCACCGCACCCGCATCAATCCGTCCAACACGGGTAACATCCGCGGCCAGTTCAGCTACGGGCTGACCGACAACCTGCGCCTGACCATCGACCCGTCGTTCCAGTATGTCATCGCCAACGGCGGCGGCTACACCCTGACCAGCGAGCGCGACGACCGTCTGGACCAGAACACCACCAACAACGCCACCCTGACGACGGCTGCCCAGTGCGCCGCCGCCGCCATCCTGAACAGCGGCACGGACCTGAATGGCGACGGCGACAGCTGCGATAACGTCGGCCTGTATACGCCGTCGAACACCAACACCCGGCGCTATGGGGTGCTGTCCTCGCTGATCTGGGACATCAACGACGACCACCGCGTCCGCATCTCCTACACCAACGACTACGGCCGTCACCGTCAGACGGGGGAGGCGATCCGCTACAACGCCGACGGCTCCGTGCCGGAAGTGTTCGCCGGTGAGAACACCTGGGGCAACGAAGACCTGCGCGTCTTCGGCCGCGACGGTTCCTACCTGCGAAGCCGCGACCGTTTCTCGATCGCCCTGCTGAACCAGATCTCCGCCGAATGGCGCGGTCAGTTCATGGACGACGCCCTGTCGGTGACCCTGGGCGTCCGCGCTCCGTTCTTCACCCGTGACCTGAACCAGTTCTGCTTCTCGCTGAGCGGCACCTCGACGGTTCGCTGCACGACCGAAACCCCCTCGGCCACCCTGGCCAACGGCAATGTGAACTTCGCTTCGACCGGCACGGGCCAGTACATCCGTCCCTATTCCCAGACGCTGAAGTACGACGCCGTCCTGCCGAACGTGGGCGCAAGCTACCGCTTCCTGGACAACAACTCGGTCTACGCCAGCTACGCCGAAGGCATCTCGCTGCCGCGCACCGACAACCTGTACCAGCCGGTCCGCAACGCCGCCGGCGCCCTGGACTTCTCCAGCGTTCAGCCGGAGACGACCAAGTCCTACGACATCGGCTACCGCTACACGTCCTCGACCCTGATCGCCTCGATCGCGGCCTGGTCTGTGTCGTTCGAAAACCGCATCGTTACCTCGTTCGACAACGATCCGGCCTCGCCGACCTTCAACCTGTCGATCGACCGTAACCTGGGTTCGGTCGAGCAGTCCGGCGTCGACGCTCAGTTCGAGTACGCCCTGACCGACACCTTCTCGGTCGGTGGTTCGGCCTCGTACAACACCTCTGAGGTTCAGGATGACGTGCCGCTCGGCACCGGTCGCTTCCTGCCGACGACCGGCAAGTCGCTGGTCGAGACGCCGGAGTGGACCTACAGCCTGCGCGCCAACTGGGACGTGACGGAAGACTGGTCGCTGGGCCTGCAAGGCAAGTATGTCGGCGAACGCTTCACCACCGACGTCAACGACGAAAAGACCCCCGAATACACCGTCGTCGACTTCGACAGCCGTTACGACCTGACTGACACCTTCGGCATCCGCAACGCCTTCGTTCAGTTCAACGTCACGAACCTGTTTGACGAAGAATATCCGGCCTCGATCTCGTCGGGTAACAACGCGATCACCATCGACGTCGATCCGTCGGCGGCCGTGTTCAACCAGAACGGCGTGGTCCGCACCTTCTCGCTCGGCGCGCCGCGCACGATGATGCTGACCCTGGGCACGAGCTTCTAAGCTCGAACCCGATACGAAACGGGATCAGGGCGGCCCTTCGCGGGGCCGCCCTTTTCTTTTGTCCTGAACCCGCTTTCTGGCCCCGGCATTGAAGTGGGGGGAGGGGGTCGCTATCTGGCGCGGTCCCCCTGTCGTTCCAAAGGAAGTCTCCCGCCCATGGCCGTTTCGCCGATCCCCGCCGAATGGGCGCCACACCGGGCGATGTGGGTCGGTTGGCCCAGCCACGAGGAATTGTGGGTCGACAACCTCGCCGACGCCCAGGCCGAGGTGGAGGCGCTGGTCCTCGCCCTGGCGGGACCGGGCCGCGAGCAGGTCAAGCTGATGATCGGTAGCGAGGAGGCTCTGGCGGGGGCGCAGGCGCGTTTCGAGGGCGTGGCGGGAGTGACCGTGGTGCCGGGCCGGTTCGGCGACATCTGGCTCAGGGACACAGGGCCGATCTTTGGTGAGGGCTCGAAAACGGCGGCGGCCTTCCGGTTCAACGGCTGGGGCGGGCAGTTCGAGATGGAGTTCGACGACACGGTCGCGGACCAGATCGGCGAAGAGTCGGGCGTGCCGCTGAGCCGGAACGATTTTATTCTCGAGGGCGGCGCCCTGGACCATGACGGGGCGGGGACGATCCTGACCACGCGCCAGTGCCTGCTGAACCCGAACCGCAACCCCGGCTTGACCGAGGCGAAGGCGGAAGGACTGCTGGGCGAGGCCCTTGGCGCGACGCGGGTCGTCTGGCTGGGCGACGGCCTGATGAACGACCACACCGACGGCCACGTCGACAATCTGGCCCGCTTCGTTGCGCCGGGCGTCGTGGCCTGTCCGGTCGCCTTCGGAGACGATGATCCGAACGCGGAGGTTTACGACGCCTGCGCCCGCGACCTGTCCGAGGCCGGTTTCAAGGTGGTGCGGATTCCGTCGCCGGGGCGACTGGAAAACGAGGACGGCGAACCGATCCCGGCCAGCCACATGAACTTTCTGATCGCCAACGGCGCGGTCGTCGTGCCGACCTATGGCAATGAGGCGGCCGGCCGGATGGCGGGCGAGGCTCTGGCCTCCGTCTTCCCGGACCGCGAGATCATCCTGTCGCCGTCGATCAATGTCCTGACGGGCGGCGGATCCTTCCACTGCATCTCCCAGCAGGAGCCCGCCTGATGGCCCGTACCATTTCCGTCGCCGCCCTCCAGACCTCCTACGGCGAGGACATGGAGGCCAACATCGCCAAGACCGCCGACCTGGTGCGCGAGGCGGCGTCGAAGGGGGCCCAGGTGATACTGCCCTCGGAACTGTTCCAGGGCCCGTATTTCTGCGTCACGCAGGAAGAGAAATGGTTCGCCACGGCCTATCCGTGGCGCGAGCACCCGGCCGTGATCGCGATGGCTGAGGTGGCGAAGGACCTGGGAGTCGCCATCCCGGTCTCGATCTTCGAGCGCGAGGGGCCGCACTATTTCAACGCGATGGTCATGCTCGACGCGGACGGTTCGCCTCTGGGCGTCTATCGCAAGAGCCATATCCCCGACGGGCCCGGTTACCAGGAAAAATACTATTTCCGTCCGGGGGATACGGGCTTCAAGGTCTGGGACACCCGCTTCGGGCGGGTGGGCGTCGGTATTTGCTGGGACCAGTGGTACCCCGAGACGGCGCGGGCGATGATGCTGCAGGGCGCCGAGGTGCTGTTCTATCCCACCGCGATCGGGTCGGAACCGCATGACGCCGAACTCCACACCGCCGAGCCCTGGCGTCGCGCCATGCAGGGCCACGCGGTTTCCAACGTCGTACCGGTCGTGGGCGCAAACCGGATCGGGCACGAGCGTGTGACCGAGACCGGTCAGACCTTCTACGGCCATTCCTTCATCTCCGATCACCGGGGCGACCTGGTCGAAAGCTTCGGCGCGGACGAGGAGGGTGTGCTGGTGCACAGCTTCGACCTCGACTACCTCGACCGGCACCGGGCGGCCTGGGGCTTCTTCCGCGACCGGCGGACGGATCTCTACGGCGGCCTGACGGCCCCGCGTCCGGCCTGAACCGGGGACGGCAGTCCGCGGAAGCCGGTGGTGTTGTCGCTGACGATATTGCCGGTCGCGCGGTCGCGGTTATCGGCGCTCGATCCGAACGGATAGCCGGCGTCGTCGCCGCAGTAGCGGCGGCGACCCTCGCGTGAGCCGATGACGACCGGGCGAGGGGTCAGCCAGGCCGCGCCTTCAAAGCGGTTGCCGGTGATGACATTGTCCGACGGCGTCTGGTGACGGACCACGCCGTCCTCGCCGCAGTTCCGGTACAGGAAGACGCCGCCGCGCCCGTTGAGGTGGAACCGGTTGCCCTCGATGCGATTGCGGGCCGAGCCGTCGACGGCGATCTGCTCGCGGCCCGTGCGGATGTCGAAGGCGACGTTGCGGATCACGGCGCCGGCGCTCTCGGCATCCAGATAGATGGCCGTGGAGACCGACCGGCCGCGAAAGCCGCCTCCGGTCATGCGGACGCCGGTCACGCCGGGGCCGACGTAGAGGGGGATCGACCCTGTGGCGACGAAGGTGACATTGTCGAGCGTGAGACCGCTGGGAGCCGCCGCCTGAGCCGCTGCGGTATGCGCCGATGTGCGTGACGATACGCGTAACGCCTGGATGTCGTCGCGGCCGAGGCCCCAGACGCGCAGGTTGCCGTGGATCGTACAACGGGTGATGCGGACGTCACTGGGGACGCTCCAGCGCGCGCCCTCGCGGCGGGACCAGACGGCGATGGTGGGTTCGCGGGTGTTGCTGGCCAGGTCGGGCACGCCCACCGATCCGCCATTGCAGTCGAGGCCCGCGCCCGAGGCCTCAGCGCCTTCCAACACGACGCGCCGCCTGATGGAGGCTCCCGGCGGCAGGGCAGCGAAACAGGTCAGGCGGACGGCAGGGGCATCGGCGGCGACCGGAGCGGTCAGGGTCGCGACCTCGGCCGATGAGCAGGGACGGGCAACGACCGGGTCAGGCGCCAACAGGGCGATCAGGACCAGGGCGGACATCGGTCGCCCTAGGGCAGGGGCGTCGCGAGGGCGGCGCGCTCGGCGGCGCAGGCGGGGCTGGTCAGGCCGGCGGCGCGGGCGCGGCCGATCTCCTCGCGGGCGACGACGGCGTCGGCCTGGTACGCCGGCGTGGCGGCGATCTGCCGGAAGGCGGCCTTGCCCAGCTTCTCGCCCTCGGCCACGTCGGACGGGTAGTGCATGCCGCAGACCATCCGGCTGACCGCGATTTCGTGGCCGATGCGGGTCGCTTCGGCGGCGTGTTCGGGATCGAGGGCGGCGATGGCCTCGCCGTAGGCCGCGCCGACCGTGGCGCTGCCCGAAGGATAGGAGGGGCTGGCGCGTCCGGCAGGGGAGACGACCGTACAGGCCGGGCGCTCCGGATCCGCGCCGACGGGGCGGGGGCGGAAGGCGCGGGCCTTGGCCAGTTCGGCGGCCTCGTTGGCGTCATGCAGGATGCGTTCGAGGATCGACACCAGGCGGGGCGACTCCCCGGCCGTCAGGCGCAAGCCCAGGGCGCAATCGAAATGGGCGAGGGCGAAGGCGGGGCGCAGTTCGGCATGGCGGGTGGCCAGCATCCAGCGGTCCGAGTTCTCCAGCGCGCGCAGCCGGTCGGAGGCGACGGTGTCGGCCAGATCCCGGGGCGAACCGGCGACGGGCGCCGGCGGCACGGCGTCGGCCAGGGCCTGAAGGGCGGCATGATCCAGATAGCTCGCCGGCGGCGTCGCCTGGCGGGCGTGGGCCGGAACGGTCATGACGCAGGCGGCGGCGAGGATCAGGGCGGTGCGTTTCACTGTCCGCCGCTCCAGGTGAGCTGGACGGAGGTCGATCCCTCTTCGGTGGCCGAGGCGACGACCTGGAAGCTGGCTCCACTGTCGGTGCTGGCGGCGCCATAGGCGCGGGCTTCGCCCTGGTTCATGGCCATGGCGGTCGTCAGGCCGGCGGCCTCCGCGCGGGCGCGATGGAAGGCGATGACAGCGTCGGGATCCGCGTCGGTCGTGTAGGTGGCGACCCCGCCCGGGCCGGATGGTCCGGAGGCCGTGATGGCGGGGGCGTCGAGGACTGCGCCGGGATAAAGGACGGTGAACGCAGGCGCGCCGGACGCCGCGGCGGAGCCTCCGGCCGGAGCCGGCGTCGCTGGGGCGGGGGGCGGAGCAGGGGCGGCGACCGGCGGGGCTGCTTCCGCCGATGCGGCTGATTCAGGGACATCGGCGGGCGCGGGGCTCTCGGCTTTCGGGCCGCAGGCCGCAGGCAATGCGGCTGCGCACGAAAGCGCGATAACCGCCAGAATACGCTTCATTCCGTGTCGTCCCTGAGACCAGTTCTTCTCCCACCGTGGCCTATCGGTGGGGCGGCAGCAAGGCAGTCAGCCGGTCGGCGTCTGCATCCGTGGGACGCCCGCCGTCGGCGGGACCGGCGTCCGCCTCGCCAGGTCCGACGCCGGTATTGGTGATGCCGGTCGGATCGACGCCGGAGGGCGACCGGGGATCGGCGCTCGCGCGGCCCTGATCGGCCATGATGCGGTCCACGGCGGCCTGGTCGGGATCGTCGTCTGATCCCGTTGCCGCCCCGCCCTGAAGGGAGCCGGCGCGCGTGTCGGAGCCCACGCCGGATCCGGTCAGGGCCTCGCGGAGGGCATCCGTCGTGCGGCCCCGGTCGGGACGCTCGCCCATGCCGTCGGCTTCGACAGCGTCTGGTGACTCGGGTTTGGCGTCGGTCATGGATGGCTCCTGCGTTCAGTGAGGGTTGAAGGCCCGGCGCAGCACGAGGTTCCTGAGACTGCAACAAAAGATATATCGCCCACTTGCAGATCGCTTTCGAAGATATATCTTTGCACGATGACGAATAACCAAGGAGCACCCATGTTCGGACATCACAGAATGAAGCACGGCTGGCGCGAGCATCGTTGCGGGCCGGAAGGCGAGGGTCGCGGCCGAGAAGGCCGGGGCCACGGGCGGGGTCGCTTCGGCGGGCCCGGAATGTTCGGCGGACGCGGCGGCCCCGGCCGGCGCATGTTCGGCCCGGGCGACCTGAGGATCGTGGCCCTGGCCCTGATCGAGAAGGAGCCGCGCCACGGCTACGACCTGATCAAGGCGATCGAGGCGATGTTCGGCGGCGCCTATGCCCCCTCGCCGGGCGTGGTCTATCCGACCCTGTCGATGCTGGCCGACGAAGGCCTGATCGCCGGGGTCGAGGACGCCGCCGGCAAGCGCATCTTTTCGCTGACCGAGGCCGGACAGACCTGGCTGGACGAGAACCGGACCGCAGTCGACGGCGTCATGCAGCGCATGGCGCTGGCGGCGCGGCTGATCTCCGGCGAACAGACGCCGGACGTGGTCAAGGAGGCGCTGCACACGCTGCGCCAGGCCGTGATCATGAAACCCGGCGACTGGTCGGATCCGGAAACGGCGAAGGTCGTCGAGGCCTTGATGAAGGCGGTCCGCGAGATCAGCGGGCAGTAGGCTGTCAGGCAGAAAGAAGGGGCCGCGAGTTCGCTCGCGGCCCCTTTCCTGTGCGCTATCGCCCGGCTCGCGGAGTCTCGCGGCCTGCGCGCGGCCTTACTTGCCGAACAGCTTCGCCCAGCGGCGCTTGTCGCGGTTCTTCCAGGCGCCGCGGTGATAGGCGTCGGAGCCGATCAGCGGCACGACCGTGGTGGCCTCGGCGAAGACCATCTGCTCATGGGTGGTCTGGACCTTGCCCCAGGAGGCGGCCTCTTTGAGCGTCGAGGACGAGCAGGCGCCGTCGCGGACATCGGCGACCGTGATCTGGACCGCATAGCGGTGCATCTCGGCCTCGATGCCGAGGATTTCGGCGCAGACGACCGTGTCCTGGGCGAAGTTCTTGGGCACGCCCCCGCCGACCATGAACAGGCCGGTGACGCCTGCCGCGATCTTGATGTCGGTCAGTTCGCGGAAGTCGGCGACCGCATCGATCATGAGATAGGGCTTGCCGGCCGCGATCCGCTCTTTCTGGTGTTTGACCAGACCAAAGCCGGCCGAGGAGTCGACGAAGGCCGGGCAGAAGATCGGCACGCCTTCTTCATAGGCGGTCTGGATCAGGCTGCCTTCCTTCTTCGCGTTGCCTTCGGACAGCCATTTGCCCATCTCCCAGATGAACTCGCGGCTCGAATAGGCGCGCGGCTCCAGGGCGTTGCAGATTTCCAGGATCGTATGATCGCAGTTCTGGAGCTCTTCCTCGTCGATATAGGTGTCGTAGATCCGGTCGATGTAGTTGTCGCGCAGGACGTTGTCGTCCACCTCGCCGGCGGCTTGGTAGTGTTTGAAACCCAGGGCCTCGAAGAAATCCATGTCGACGATCGAGGCGCCGGTGGCGACGATCGCGTCGATCATGCCGAACTTCACCATGTCGCGGTACACGTGCATGCAGCCGCCGGCCGAGGTCGATCCGGCCAGGATCAGCCACGGCGAGCAGTCCTTGTCCTCGATGGCCATCGAGAAGATATCGGCGGCGCGGGCCGTGTCGCGCGACGAGAAACTCATCTTGCGCATGGCGTCGACGATCGGGCGGGCGTCGAAGGACGTGATGTCGATATGCTCGACGACGTTCTGGAGCAGTTCGGCCTTGGTGTTCTTTTGAACGGGTGCGTTCATTGCAAGGGTTTCCCTTTGGTTTGAGCGCCCGTCGTCAAAATCAACAGCGGCCCGGACGGAGCGACGGGCTGCTGTGTATCGTCTAGTCGGGAAACGTGACGAAGGTCAGACCGTTTCGACGGTCGTCGGTTTCATCGCATTGGCCTCGTTTGCCTGTCGAATCCAGCCCGGGATCTGCACGGCGTCGACGATCCACCAGATCGTCATCGGTATCCCAAGGTAAGGACCGAGCATCTCGGTCATGATCCAGGTCACAAACCCCGCCGCCGCCATACCGAGCGCCGATTTCCAGCGGCCGACGTAGAGACGGTGACCTCCAATCCAGCCGAGGAACAGCCACAGAACATAGCCGATCAGGATTGTGCGGCGTCCGTCCCATGGCTTGACCGAGGAATCCGAAGCCATGAACTCCGCATGAGCCATGTCATGCATCATCTGCTGATGGCTGGGACCTGGAGCGCCGTAGTCGACGCTGGGCCCCGGATCGGACGGACCGGACGAGTCGGACATCACACGCTTCCCAAGCTTTGTCTTTCGGGAAGCTGTGGCGCCGACCCGCGCCGTTCACAAGCCAATGTTACTTGCGGCTCTTCCTGCGCTGACCGGCCTTGCCCTTCGGGCGCGACAGACGAACGACCTTGCGGGCCTGCTCCTCCGCCGTGGTGCGCACGGTCGGGATGGAGCGCGGCGCGAGGCCGTAGAGCGAAGCCATCGGGGCGTCCTCCACCACGGCGACGTCGTGTTCGCCATAGCCGTTGAAGCCGGTCGACATGGCGACACCGTAGGCGCCGAGCATGCCGATCTCGATGAAGTCGCCTTCACGGATATCGGCCGGCAGCCAGAACGGACCCGGCATGTGGTCGATCGAGTCGCAGGTCGGTCCGTAGAACTGGAACGGCTTGAGATCGTCCGAGCTTTCGCCTTCCCGGACCAGCTTGGTCGGGAACGGCCAGCGCGAGTGGGTCGCGTCGAACAGCGAGCCGTAGGACCCGTCGTTCAGATACAGGGCGTCGCCCTTGCGCAGATCGACGCGGGCCAGGACCGAAGAGGATTCGGCGACCAGGGCCCGGCCGGGCTCGCACCATAGCTCGGTCGTTTCCGACACGGGCATGTCGTTGAAGCCGCGATGGATGGCGTCGGCATATTCGCTCATGTCCGGTGGGACCATGCCCGGATAGACCGAGGGGAAGCCGCCGCCGATGTCGACGATGTCCACGATCACGCCAGCGCGCGTGATCGCACGACCGACCTGGGCCATGGCGGCCTGATAGGCGGTCGGACGCATGCATTGCGAACCCACGTGGAAGCAGACCCCCATCAGCCCGTCCACGACCGCGCGACGCACGGACAGCAACAGGGCCGGGGCCTGATCGGCGGAGATGCCGAACTTGCCCGACAGGGAGTAGGCCGCGCCGTCGGCGGAGACCGCCATGCGCACGAGCAGGTTCAGGTCCGTGGCGCCACCGGTGGCGTCAAGGATCTTCTGCAACTCGTCCTCGCAGTCCAGCGAGAAGGTGCGGACGCCGTGGTCGAAGTAGGCCTTCGTGATCGCCGACCGGCTCTTGACCGGGTGCATGAAGGCGATGCGCGCGTCGGGATCGACCGAGCGCACGAGTTCGATCTCGGCGATCGAAGCCGCGTCATAGCCCTTTACGCCAGCGTCCTTCAGAGCCTCGATGACCCATCGTGAAGGGTTTGCCTTCACCGCATAGAAGACGTCAGCCTTTAGATTATCCTGGAACCAGCGCGCCGCTACGGAAACTGAACGCGGCCGCACGAGTGCGACTGGACGTTCAGGGGACCGCTCGCGGACCAGGTCCAGGGGAAATGTGTACGTGCGCAATTCACGTAAACCCCTGTAATTGTTAAACCCAGCCGGCGTTAGCAGCGCAAACGTGTAGACCTACGGGGTCCGCCGGAAGGCGCGATTTAGGGTCACGGACCTGTCATGTAAAGCGGTTTTTTAGTGGCGCGACCAGCTGGAGCGGTGCGATCGTCCGAACCCTGATCGCCTTCGTTCCGCTGCCCAGGCGTGAACTTCCAACCCCCGCCTTCGTTATGGTCAAGGTCGAGGGCCCTGGGGTGGTTGGCGAATGAATCGATGGCTGTTCTGGTGGCGCAACCTGTGCCGTCAGCTTTGGGTCCGGGCGAGCCTCTATGCCGCGACAGGAATCGGGGCCGCGTTGCTGGCTGTCTTCGCTGCGCCCTGGGTGCCTCAGGAAATGGCCGAGCGACTGGGCGGCGAGTCCGTCAGTTCGATCCTGACCATCCTGGCATCCAGTCTGCTTGGGGTGGCGACCTTCTCGGTGGGCGCTATGGTGACGGCCTATACCGCCGTGTCCCAGACGGCGACACCGCGCGTAGCCGCCTTGGTGACCAGCGATTCCGAGGTCCAGAAGGCCTTGGCGACTTTCGTCGGGGCGTTTTTGTACGCCATCGTCGCGGTGACCGCGATCAACGCCAACTATTATGGGCAGGAAGGGCGGGCCATCCTCTTCCTGTTCAGCCTGGGCGTCGTCTGTCTGGTCGCAGTGAGGCTGCTGACCTGGATCAACCGGCTGTCCAGCCTGGCGCGGGTCGGCCACATGATCGACCTCGCAGAGCTTCAGGCGAGAACCGCGATGAAGGCACAGCGGCAAGCACCGTCTCTCGGCGGCCGGCCCGGCCATGTCGATGGGAAAATCAAAATTGCGGCGGCCGACACCGGCTATATCCAGAACGTTGATCCGGCGCGGTTGCAGTTCGTCGCCGAGGCGCGAGACTGTCACGTCGAAATCCTCGCTGCTCCCGGCGCCTATGTCCGGAGTGGCGACGCCGTCGCGGTGATAACGGGCGATGACTGTGACGATGAGGGGCATGACGCGTTTCGCTCGGCCTTCACCATCGGCGGACAACGATCATTCGATCAGGATCCCCGGTTCGGGCTGATCGTGCTGGGCGAGATCGCTGGCAAGGCGCTGTCGCCTGGCGTCAATGATCCGGGCACGGCGATACAGGTCATGGGCGCGGCCGTCCGTGCGCTGGACGGATGGGCCGCGATGGCCCCCGGCGCCCTTGAGGAGGTCCGTTACTCGCGTGTTTGGGCGCCGAAGATCGAGGATGACGACCTGATCAGCGACGTGTTCGGCCCCGTCGCGCGATACGGCGCTGGCGACGTGGCCGTTGCGGTGCGACTGCAAAAGCTGTTGCGCAAGTTGAGGCGCGACGAGGGATCGCTGGCGGCCGCGGCCGATCGCCAGGCGGGCGAAGCGCTGGACCGGGCGCGTCTGGCGCTATCGCTACCTGCCGATGTCCGCGCCGTGGAAGAGGCTGCGAGGCTGGGCTGAGCGGCGCCGTTGCGCTGTCGCGCTGGACGCAGCCGCGACGGACGTGGCATTAAGACTTGCCGGACCGCCCTTCTCGCGTCATTCGGCGCCTGTTTCGTCAGCCGCCAAGCGAGTTCATGAGTTCATCAGCCGTTAGCTCCGCGCCCGGCCCCCTCGTGGCCGGGCTCGTCATGGCCCGCGACGTGTCCAAGACCTTCGGATCCCGGAAGGCGCTGGACGGCGTCTCCGTGTCCGTCGCCGCTGGAGAGATGGTCGCCCTGATCGGTCCGTCCGGATCGGGCAAGTCCACCCTGCTGCGGTCCATCACCGGCCTGCAAACCATCGACGCCGGCAAGGGCCAGATCGATGTCTTCGGAGTCTGCGTCCAGAAGAACGGCCGCACGACCGGAGCCGTGCGCGCCGCACGCCAGAAGCTGGGCATGATCTTCCAGCAGTTCAATCTGGTCGGTCGGTTGAGCCTGTTTTCCAACGTCATGCTGGGCGCCCTTGGGCGTCTGCCGGGCTGGCAAGGTCTTTTCGGGGCCTGGCCGAACGCCGACAGGGACAAGGCGATGGCCGCCCTGCACCGCGTCGGCGTCTCCGACTACGCCGCCCAGCGCGCCAACACCCTGTCGGGGGGGCAGCAGCAGCGCGGCGCCATCGCCCGGGCCCTGGTCCAGGGCGCCCAGGGCATCCTCGCCGACGAACCGGTGGCTTCGCTGGATCCCGTGTCCGCCCGCAAGGTGATGGAACTGCTGGTCGAGTTGAACCGGCGCGACGGCCTCGGCGTCATCGTCACTCTGCACCAGGTCGATTACGCCATCCGCTACTGCGACCGGGTGATCGCGCTGAAGGCGGGCAAGGTCGTCTATGACGGCCCGTCGACCAGCCTCGACACCAAGCAACTGATCGACATCTACGGTCCCGAATTTGAGGACGCGTTCTGGGAAACCAAGGCATGACCTTCGCCTCCTTCACTCGCCGGGCCGGTCTGGTCGGCGCCGCGATCGCCCTGCTCGGCCTCTCGGCCTGCGGCGACGAGGACGACGCCAGGTCGGGCGGTGCGCCGTCCAAGATCACCTTCTCCATCCTGTCCGCAGAAGGCCAGGCCTCGGCCGGGCCGCTGTGGCAGCCGCTGCTGGACGACATGTCCGAGGCGATCGGCGTAGAGGTCGAGCCCTTCTTCGGCTCGAACTACACCGTCCTGGTCGAAGCCATGCGCGGCAACCAGACCCAGGTCGCCTGGTTCTCGGCCAAGCCGGCGGTCGAGGCCATCGATCGCGCCGACGCCGAGGTCATCGCCCGCACGGTGAACAAGGAAGGGCTGGACAGCTATCGCTCGACCCTGATCGTCAAGACCGGCTCGGGCATCACGCTGGATCAGGTCCTGGCCTGCGGCAAGCGCTTCGATTTCGGCATCGGCGACGCCCAGTCGACCTCGGGTACGCTGGCCCCGATGGCCTTCCTGTTCAATCCGCGCAACATCGTTCCGGCCCAGTGCTTCGCCACGGTGCGCTCGGCCAACCACCAGGCCAACGCCTTCGCCGTGGCCACGGGCGTGGTCGATGTGGCGACCTCGAACACGGTCAACACCGTCTTCCTGAACCGCCAGAACCCGGCCATCGCGGCCCAGATCACCGAGATCTGGCAGTCCCCGCCGATCCCGGAATCGGGCATCCTGGTGCGCGGCGATCTCGATTCCGCGATCAAGGAAAAGATCCGCAGCTTCTTCCTGACCTACGGCCAGGGCACGGGCGCCGAGGCCGATCGCCAGCGCCAGGTGCTGGCCGGGCTGGAATACTCCCAGTTCCGCGCCGCCGATGACAGCTATCTGAACCCGATCCGCGAGATGGTCGCCGACCAGAAGCTGCAGGAAGCCCGCGACAAGGGCGACGCCGCCGGCGTCACCGCCGCCGAGGCCGAGTTGCAGCGCCTGCGCGCCCTGCGTGAGGTCCAGCCTTGACCGACGCTGCCCTTCCGGCCGGCTCCATTCCGAAGCCGCCGTCGAAGTCGATGGGCGCATGGGCGCTCGATGTCCTGATCTGGGGCGGGGTCCTGGCCCTTTTGGTCTACAGCGTCGGCGACGTCGATCTTGGCAACCTGTCCCGCCTGTTCACGAACAGCGCCAACATCCAGACCTTCGCCAGCGACTTGCTGAAGCCGAATTTCGCCAACTGGCGACTGTTCGTGGAGCAGATGTGGCTGACGATTCAGATCGCACTGTGGGGCACCTTCCTCGCTGTCTTCCTGGCCGTGCCGCTGGGTCTGGCCGCAGCCCGCAACATCGCCCCGGTCTGGGTTGTGACGCCGGTCCGGTGGGTCATGAACCTGCTGCGTTCGATCCCCGATCTGGTCATCGGCCTGCTGTTCATCGTGGCCGTGGGTCTGGGGCCGCTCGCGGGCGTCCTGGCCATTACCCTGAACACGGCCGGCGTTCTGGCCAAACTGTTCTCCGAAGCGGTCGAGTCGATCGACAAGGGTCCGGTCGAGGGCGTCCGCGCCACCGGCGCCTCGCCTCTGCATGAAATCGTCTGGGGCGTGATCCCGCAGGTCGCGCCGCTGTGGACCTCGTTCGCCCTCTACCGGTTCGAATCGAACAGCCGTTCGGCGACGGTGCTGGGTCTGATCGGCGCGGGCGGCATCGGCCAGGTGCTGTTCGACAGCATGAACGCCTTCGACTTCCGCTCGGTGTCGGCCATCGTCATCATCGTCGTCATCGCCGTGACCCTGATCGACATGCTGTCACAGGCCATGCGCAAACGTCTGCTTTAAGCGTCGCACATTCGCTCCGCCCGAGAGACCGCCTGATGTCGTCCATCCTGCCCCGCCGGCTTTTCGTCGCCGGAACCGCCGTCATCGCCCTGACTGTGGCCGCCTGTGGTGAGGGTGGCGGACAGCGTAACGGCATCTGGGCGGCGGGGTCCTCGACCGTCTTCCCGTTCGCGACCCGGGTGGCCGAGAATTTTGCCCGTAACAATCCTGAAGGCGCGCCGCCACGCGTCGAGTCTCTCGGCACCGGCGGCGGAATCCAGGCCTTCTGTCAGGGCCTGGGGCCCTCGACCCCGGATATCGCCAACGCCTCGCGCCGCATGAAGGGGTCTGAGTTCGATCTCTGCGCCAGCAACGGCGTCACCGAGATCATCGAGATCAAGATCGGCTATGACGGGCTGGTCGTTGCGACGGCGCGGACGGGGGCGGATTTCGTAATCGAGGGCAGTGACCTTTTTCTCGCGCTGGCCAAGGAAGTCCCCGGCCCCTCGGGCACATTCATTCCCAACCCCTACCGCACCTGGGACCAGGTCCGGGCCGGGTTGCCGGCGCTCCGGATCCAGGTCTACGGCCCGCCACCCACCTCTGGGACGCGAGATTCCTGGCTCGAGCTGGCCATGACGCCGTCGGCTGAAGCTGTTCCTGAAGTGGCTGCCCTGGCGGAGAGCGACCCGGACCGCTTTGAAGCCCTCGCACACACCCTGCGCGAGGATGGAGGCTGGATCGACTCCGGCGAAAACGACAACGCCATCGTGCAGACCCTGACACGGACGCCGGGATCGGTGGGGGCTTTCGGCTACTCCTTCCTTGAGGAGAATATCGGCGAGGTGAAGCCAGCCAGCGTCAACGGCGTGTTTCCCGATCTCGAAACGATTGCTTCGGGCGAATATCCGATCTCACGTTCGATGTTCATCTACGTCAAGAAAGCTCATGTCGGCGTGACACCAGGCCTGCAGGCATTTCTGACCGAGTTCACCTCGGAAGCTGCGACGGGACGGGGCGGCTATCTGCAAGACCGGGGCATGGTCCCGCTGCCGTCAGATGAGCGTGTCGTTCAGCGCGCCATCGCCACCGACCTGACGCCGATGGCGCGGCCCGACTAGTCGAACTATCCGGACTCCTGAAAACGAGTCCGCCGGGTCCGGATCGGGCAGCCGTCGCCGCTCATGATGTCAAAGACCCGCCTGCATCATACCACCGCCGGAAACCGTGATGGATATAGCGGCCTGGAAATCGAAAATACTCTTTGAAAACTGCTGTCTGACCGGCCCCATGATGATGGGTCAGGCGGGCTGGCGGTCCCGTTCGGCGACGCGCGCGGCCACCGCCTCGACGGTCCAGAGCGAGAAATAGTGGTCCGACCAGATCGGCTCAGGCAGGCTGTAGGGCGAGGCCCGCAGGTCCAGTTCGCGCGAGGCGCCGGGGCGGAACATGAAGAGCTCCTGATTGGCAAAGCCCGTATTTGAGGTGATCAGCAGCCAGCGCGATCCCGAGGCCGCCATATTGCGCAGGGTCGCCCAGACGTCGCGCTCGTAGAGGTGATTGACCAGATCCTTGGAGAAGATCAGGTCGGCGGGCGCCGGAACCTGGCTGGTGATGTCCAGCACCTCAAAGCGGCGCCCCGGATGATCGATGCGGTTGCGGCCGATCAGGGCCCCGACGATGTCGTAGCCGACGTAGTCGATCGCCGGCCGGTCCTTCAGGAAAAGATCGAACCTGTGGAAGTCGCCGCATGGGAGGTCGGCGATGGAGCGGACGCCGAGTTCGTCGCAGGCCTTCGTCAGCACCCGGATGGCGTGGTCGACCTGGGCTGAATCGCGATCTGAGCCAGGTCCGGAAACGGATTCGCCCAGGGCCCAGCGGCGGGTGCGGAACACGGTCTCGAACCGCTGGCGATTGGTGGGATTGCGAAGACCGTAGGCCGGGACGAACCGACGCCTCAGACGGCGCAGCCAGACTTCGATCAAGCGGCGGCTCTGCGCCTGACGCGGGCGATACGGCGAAGGCGGCGCCAGAAGCGCCCACGCTCGGGCTCCGGATAGGGCTCCAGGTTCTGAACGAACTGCTCGGCCGAGGCGCGCCAGCTGAACTTTTCGGCATAGGCGCGGGTGGCGGCGCGATCGCACTTGAGCGCCTCTAGACACGCAGTGCGCAGATCCTCGTCTATCGCGCCGGCGTTGGATCCCGGGACCAGATCGATGGGGCCGTGGGCGGGATAGGCGGCGACGGGCGTGCCGGTGGCCATGGCCTCCAGGATCACCAGGCCGAAGGTGTCGGTCCAGCTGGGGAAGACAAAGACGTCGGCGTCGCGGAAGCAGCGGGCCAGCTCCTCGCCGAAGCGGGCGCCGAGGAACTTCGCCTCGGGATATTTGGCTTCCAGCTCGGCGCGGGCAGGGCCGTCGCCGACGACGATCTTGGTGCCCGGCAGGTCGGTTTCGAGGAAGGCCTCGATGTTCTTTTCGACGGCGACGCGGCCGACGTTCAGCCAGTAGGGGCGAGGCCAGTCCCCGCCGCCGATCTGATCGAAGATGCGTTCCAGATCGGGGCGGAACTGTTCGGTGTCGACGCCCCGCGTCCAGGGCGAGATGTTCTTGAACCCGTGGTCCTCGAGTTCCTTCTTCAGCGTCGGGGTGGCGACCATCAGCCGGCCCGACGGCTTGTGGAACCATTTCATATAGGCGTAGCCGACCTGAACCGGGACCGGGAAACGCGCCGAAATATATTCAGGGAATTTCGTGTGATAGCTGGTCGTGAAGGGCAGTTTCCACTCCACGCAGATGCGGCGGGTGGCGATGCCGATCGGGCCTTCGGTGGCGATGTGGACGGCGTCCGGCTCGATCGCGCGAAGCCGTTCGCGAATCTCTTCCTCGGCGCCCAGGGCCAGCCTGATCTCGGGATAGGTCGGCGCCGCGATGGTGCGGAACTGGCTGGGCTCGATGACGTCGACCTCGTGACCCATGGCGCGGCATTCCGCGACGGTGCGGGTCAGGGTGCGGACGACGCCGTTGACCTGGGGCTCCCAAGCGTCGGTGGCCAGAACGATGCGCATGTGGGCCGAACGGCTCCGCCTTCTTATCAAGCAGGCAGCTTTAGCGGGTCATGTCGACGAAGGCGAGACAGTCCTACAAAGGCAGGGCGGTCGTGGACTTCACCTCTTCGAGAACGGCATAGGTTCGTGTTTCGCGCACGCCGGGCATGCGGGTCAGGACATCACCGAGGAAGGTGCGATAGGCGTCCATGTCGCCGACCCGGGCCTTCAGCAGATAGTCGAAGCCGCCCGCCACCATGTGACATTCCAGAACCTCGGGCTGACGACGAACCATGTCCGCAAAGGCTTCGAACTGGTCGCCGGTCGTCCGGTCCAGCAGCACTTCCACAAAGATCATGAGGCCGCGCCCGACCTTGGCCGGGTCGATCAGGGCCGCATAGCCGATGATGACCCGCCGCTCGCGCAGGCGGCGGACCCGCTCGAAACAGGCGGCTGGCGACAGGTTGCACCGCCGGGCGAGTTCAGCGTTGGACACACGGCCATCCTCCTGCAGCACCTTCAGAATGCGGCGATCGACGGCGTCCAGATTTTCAACGGCCATAGGCGTGGTTTTCCGAAGGATCGTCGTCTCAGGTCACGATCATACGATGCACATTCGGATGGGTCCGACATATAGGCAAGCTCATACAGGACAGGATCCCACCGACGCCATGATGTCCCTTACCGCTTCTCCCGTCCCTTCTCTGCCCCAGTTTCTTTCCCAGGACTGGGACGCGCTGGATCACGGCAAGTTCGCCGACGAACCCTCGACCGTCCGGGCCCTGCTGGCCGCCTCGCCGCTGGACCCGGCCGCGCGTCAGGCCGTGGTGGACGAGGCCGTCCGACTGGTCGAACACGCCCGAAAGAGCCAGAAGAAACAGGGGGTGGTCGAAAGCTTCCTGCAGGAATTCAGCCTCGGCACTCGCGAGGGGCTGGCCCTGATGTGTCTGGCCGAGGCCCTGCTGCGCACGCCCGACGAGGACACCCGCGATCGTCTGATCGCAGAGAAGATCGGATCCGCCGACTGGGCGTCGCACCTGGGGCAGTCGGACAGTCTGTTCGTCAACGCCTCGACCTGGGGCCTGATGCTGACAGGCAAGCTGGTCGACGCCGATGAACAGGCCAAGACCGACCTGCCGGGCTTCCTGACCCGCGTCGCCGGCCGTCTGGGGGAACCCGTCATTCGTCAGGCTGTGGCCGCCGCCGTCCGGATCATGGGCGAGCAGTTCGTGGTCGGCCGGACCATCGAGGCGGCGCTGAAGCGCTCGAACCGCGAGGGCTGGCTGTGCAGTTTCGACATGCTGGGCGAGGGCGCCCGGACCGCCGCGGACGCCGAGCGGTATGAAAAGATCTACGCCGACGCGATCACCGCCGTCGGCAAGACCGCCGGAGGGCAGGGGCCGGAGGTCGGGCATGGCGTCTCGGTCAAGCTGTCGGCCCTGTCGCCGCGCTATGAGGCGACGCATGAGGGCCGGGTCTGGGAGGAGCTGTATCCGCGCATCAAGCGGCTGGCCCTGATCGCAGCGCGCGCCGACATCAACTTCACCATGGACGCCGAGGAGGCGGACCGGCTGGCCCTGTCGCTGAAGCTGCTGGACCGGCTGGCGCACGAACCGGAACTGGGCGACTGGAAGGGGCTGGGCCTCGCGGTACAGGCCTATCAGAAGCGCGCACCCGAGGCGATCGCGCGGATCGCCCAGCTGGCGCGGACCTCGAACCGGCGGCTGATGGTGCGTCTGGTGAAGGGCGCCTACTGGGACACCGAGATCAAGCGGGCCCAGGTCATGGGCCGGACCGACTATCCGGTGTTCACGACCAAGGCGGCGACGGACCTAAACTATCTGGTCTGCGCCCAGGCCATGATCGATGCGTCGCCGCACCTGTACGCCCAGTTCGCCACCCACAACGCCCATTCGCTGGCCGCCGTGCACGACATGGCGAAAGAGGCCGGGGTGAAGATCGAGTTCCAGCGGCTGCACGGCATGGGCGAGGCCCTGTACGACGCCGCCGCCGAGACCTTCGGGCCGATGACGGTGCGCGCCTATGCCCCCGTCGGGGGGCATGAGGACCTGCTGCCCTATCTGGTCCGTCGCCTGCTGGAGAACGGCGCCAACTCGTCCTTCGTCCATGCTTTGCTGGACGAGCGGGTGCCGGCCTCGGCCGTCGCCGCAGACCCCATCGCCTCGGTCGAGGCCCACGCCGACCGCCACGCCAAGATCCCCACGCCCAAGGACATGTACATGGACCGCCAGAACTCGCTCGGCCGCGACTATTCGCAGAAGGCCGACCGCGAGCGGCACGCCGCCGCCCTGCAGAAGGTCGATGCGGAAAAGCTGACCTCGGGCCCCATCGTCGGCGGCAGGCTGATGGCCGGGACGAACGCCCAGGCCGTGACCAACCCCTACGACCGGTCGCAGGTGCTGGGGCATGTGTCCGAGGCCTCCAGCGAGGATATCGACAATGCGGCCCATGCGGCAGCCACGGCCCAGATCGCTTGGGACCGGTCAGGCGGCTCCCGCCGGGCGCCGGTGCTCCGGGCCATGGCCGATGCGCTGGAAGCCGACATGGACCGACTGGTGGCCTTGCTGTCGCGGGAAGCGGGCAAGACGCTGAACGACGGCGTGGCCGAGGTCCGCGAGGCGGCCGACTTCTGCCGCTACTACGCCATGCTGGCCGAGAAGGATTTCGGCGGGCCCCAGGTGCTGAACGGGCCGGTGGGCGAGACCAACCGGCTGGTCCTGCACGGCCGCGGCGTCTTCGCCTGCATCAGCCCGTGGAACTTCCCCCTGGCCATCTTCACCGGCCAGATTGCGGCGGCGCTGGCGGCGGGCAATGCGGTGCTGGCCAAGCCGGCCGAGCAGACGCCGCTGATCGCGGCCGAGGCGGTGCGCCTCTATCACAAGGCCGGGCTGAACCCCGACCTGCTGGCCCTGGTCCCCGGACGCGGCGAGACGGTGGGCGCGACCCTGGTCTCGCATGCCGGGATCGACGGGGTGGCCTTCACCGGCGGCACCGACACGGCGGCGGCGATCAACCGCGCCATCGCCGCCCGCCCCGGCCCAATCCTGCCCTTCATCGCCGAGACGGGCGGTCTGAACGGCATGTTCGTGGACACCACGGCCCTGCGCGAACAGGTCATCGACGACGTGATTTCGTCCGCCTTCGGCTCGGCCGGTCAGCGGTGTTCGGCGTTGCGAGTGCTCTATGCGCCGAAGGATTCGGCCGACAGCCTGATCGAAGGCCTGAAGGGCGCCCTGGCGGCCCAGGTGCTGGGTGATCCGTCCGACCCGGGCTCCGACATCGGCCCGGTGATCGACCCGGAGAGCCGCAAGGCCCTGGAAGCCCACGTCGAGCGCCTGGGCAAGGATGCGAAGATCATCGCCCGCGCCATGATGCCGGAAGGCTCACGGCGCGGCGACCTGTTCGCCCCAATGATCGCCGAGATTCCGACCCCGGACTATCTGGAGCGCGAGGTCTTCGGGCCGATCCTGCACGTCTATCGTTACGACCCGAAAGACCTGAAGTCGGTGGCCGGCAAGCTGGCGGCGCGGGGCTATGGCCTGACGCTGGGCGTGCACAGTCGCATCGAGGCCTTCGCCGAGCAAGTTATGCAACTTGTCCCGGCAGGCAATGTCTACATCAACCGGGGCGTCACCGGCGCGGTGGTCGGAGTCCAGCCCTTCGGCGGAGAGGGCCTGTCGGGGACCGGTCCCAAGGCGGGCGGACCGAACAGCCTGATCCGCTATGCGTCGGAAAAAGCCATCTCGAACAACATTTCGGCCCAGGGAGGAGACCCGGCGCTGCTCAACCTTTAGCCCGGCGCGCCGGCCTGCAGCGGGCTAGATCGGAAACTCTATGTCAACGACCAGGCCGGTACTTTCCCACTGTCGGGCGATGGTGCCCTTCAGCTGGCGCACTACGCTGGATTTCAGGGAGGATCCAAAGCCGTCTCGCGTGGGCGCGAGCACCGGGGGACCACCGCTCTCGCGCCACTGAAGAAGCACCCGATTCTGATCGAGCCGCCAGGTGACCGATACAAGCCCACCGCTGCGGCAGGCGCCGTACTTGTTGGCGTTTGTCGCCAGTTCATGAAGCAGCATGCTCAAAGGCTGAACCTGCTCCGGAGAGAGCCCGACCTCCGGGCCCTCGATATGGACGCTGTCAGCCGGACAAAGAGCGTCCAGCTCTTCCGTGACGACGTCTTTCAGCCAGCCGCCTTCCCAGCTGCGGCTGGCCAGAGATGTCTGTGCCCGGGCCAGGGCGCTGAACCGTCCGGCAAGGACCTCCTTGTAAGCCTCCAGACTGTCTGCGCGCGTTAGTCGGGTGATGGACTGCACGATCGCAAGCACGTTGCGGGCCCTGTGATCGACCTCGTGCATCAGCAGATTGCGGATCTCTTCGTTGCGCTTCTCGACGCTGATGTCGCGCGCCTCGATGATCGTCCCGATGATCTTGGCCTCCTCGTCGTGGATCGGGCTTGCGGTGAAGGCGATCGGGTAGAAGCTGCCGTCCTTGTGCACGAACACCTCCTCCCCCTGGGCCCCGGCCTTCTCGGGAAAGGCGCGATCGATCGCGCATTCCGAAATCGGGAAGGGCGAGCCGTCCGGATGGGTGTGATGAATCACATCGTGGAGGGGGCGGCCTGCCGTCTCACCGAGGGTGTATCCGGTCAGCGTTTCGGCCGCCTTGTTCATGAAGATGCAGTGCTGCCGCTCATCCATGAGAAACACCGCCATGGTCGTGTTCTCCAGGATGGCATCCAGTCGCATCGCGGTCGCGCGAAGGGCGGCCTCTATCTGCCGATGCGCGGTGATATCCTGAATGGCGGCGTAGAAAATCGCGTCGTCACCGTCGTCGAACATCTGAAGCTTGACGAAGACATTGTATTCCGTGCCGTCTTTCCGGCGATGGATTGTTTCGAAGTCGAGCCTTGCTGTATCGCCAGACCTCAGCGGCTCGATCAGCATCAGAAATGCTTCCCGACTGATCAGGGGCTTCAAATCCCAGGGCGTCATGGTCGAGAGTTCTTCGACGCTGTAGCCCAAGTTTTCCCGTGCCCCCTTGTTGACGAGCCGGAATTGAAAGTCTTGCGCACCAAAAAGATAGACCTCGCTGGCGGCATCTTCGACGATGCGTCCGAGGCGTTCTCTGGTCATCGCGGTCGGGAACGGCATGTTGGGCAGTCTCTGTGCAGGGCGGAGCCGGAACATCCGTATGGAACAGCAGTATCGGAGGCAAGGCCAAGGCTCAGCGACAAAGATCTGATGTCGGAGCGAAGCGGATAACTGAAAACCGCGATCAGCCCTCCCAGCCCCCCGCCCGGCTGAGCGCGCTCGGCATAGGCCGGCCGATAAGCCCTCCGATCCAGCGGGCCGTTTCGATCAGGGCGTCGAGGTCGTAGCCGGTCGCATAGCCGGCGCGTTCCAGCATATAGACCAGGTCCTCGGTCGCGACATTGCCCGTGGCTCCCGGAGCGAAGGGACAGCCGCCGATGCCGCCGACCGAGGCGTCCAGCACATCCACGCCTGCCTCGACGGCCGCGTAAGCGTTGGCGACACCTGTGTTGCGGGTGTCGTGGAAGTGCAGGCGCAGGGTCGCGTCCGGCGCCGCGGCCTTCGCGGCCTCGACCTTGCGGGTGACGCTCCACGGATCGCCGACGCCGATGGTGTCGGCCAGGCCGATCTCGGCGATTCCCATGGCGGCGAGTTCGCCGACCAGATCGGTAACCTGACCGACCGAGACCTCGCCGTCGAAGGGGCAACCCCAGACGCAGCTGAGCACCGCCGACAAAGACGGGACCGGCGCGTCCGCGCCGTCGGAGTTGTGACGGCGGGCGAGGATCTCGGACAGCATGGCGATCTGGTCGCGGACGGCCAGACCCTGGTTCTTCAGGCCGAAGCCGTCGGTCACGGACAGGGAGACGTTGACCTCGTCGACTCCGGATCCCAGCGCCCGGTCATAGCCCTTGCCGTTGAGGACGAGGCCGATACGGCTGCGGCCTTGAGCCGGAGGCAGGATGGCCATGACCTCTTCGGCGCCGGCCATCTGGGGGACGAGTTTCGGATGGACGAAGCTGATCGCCTCGATGCGGCGGGCGCCGGCGGCCTCGAGGCGGAGGACCAACCCGGCGCGGGTCGCGGGATCGAGAATGGCCTTCTCGTTCTGAAGACCGTCACGTGGGCCAACCTCGACGATCTGGATCGGGCGAGGGCTCAACGGCGGGCTTCCGCTGCTTCCGGTTCGGGGGCGTCCGGCGGGGCGTAGACCGTCAGGCGCACGTCGTCGCCGCTGGAATAGTTGTGGCCCGTGACCACGCCGACGGCGCGGCCGGGGACGCCGGTCTGGGCCGTGGCCAGCCGGAAGGCTTCGTCGTCGCCGGCCTCGACGATGGCGGGACGGCCTTCGGCGAGAGCCTTGGCGGCGCCCGCAGCGTCGGTCAGTTCGGTGTCGCGGCCCGTGACGAAGACGAAGCTGGGCTCATGGAAGGTGGTGATGGCGACCGGTCCGGGGGTCAGGCCCTGACGCGGCGACAGGCCGTTGAGTTCGAGCATCTTCTCCAGCCGGGGGGCGATCGACAGGGGACGCAACTGGCGGAGGGTGCCGGCGAGGGCCGCGTGGGCGACAATGCCGAAGCCCAGCGCGATCATGACCCCGGTGACGGCGGCGCGGTTGAGTAGCAGGAAACCGCCGATCAGGGCGGCCATGGCGGCGCAGACGACGGTGATCGTGGCCCAGGTCTGGGCCGTCGAGGTGCCGAAGGCGGTCAGACCGTAAACGGTGATTCCGCTGATCACCACGGCGCCGAAGACTGCGAGGGCGGCGCCGGTCCAGCGCGAGACCTTGCCTATCGGCCGGGTCAGGGCGGCGGCCATCAGCAGGGCGATCGCGCCGAAGGTGGGCAGGGTGTAGTGAAACAGCTTGGTCGGAGCGATCTCGAAGATCAGCCAGCACGGAACCAGCCAGCAGACGAGGAAGCGGATCGCCGGCTCGGCGCGACGGCTCCAGCCCGTCGACAGGGCGGCCGGCAGCACCAGGGTGGCGGGGAATAGCAGCAGGGGCGCGAGCACGGCGTACAAGCCGGGGAAGCCGCCATGGCTTTCGGCCGCGCCCGTGACCTTGGAGCCCAGGTCATTGCCGATTGATTCGCGCCAGAATCCGCCGTCTGTGGCGATGGTGATGGCGATGGCCCAGGGGCCGACGATCAACACGAGCAGAGGCAGGCCCCAGCCCCAGCCCAGCCGCTTCAGCCAGGCCCACTGCCGGTCCCACAGGCACAGCATCAGGACGGCCGGGACGACGACCAGCAGGCCGATGGGGCCTTTGATCAGGATGGACAGGCCCAGGCCGCTCCAGAGCATCAACTTCCACAGCCGCTGGGTCGGGTCGCCCTTGACCAGCGGTGCGACACGGGACGCCATATAGAGGCGCGCGAGGCCTGCCATGGCCAGTGTCACCGACCCGCACAGCATGGCGTCGGTCTTGGCGATGCCTGCCTCGGACGACAGCAGGAAGGTCGCGCCCAGTATGGCGCCGGCGAGGAAGCCGGCACGCGCTCCGAACAAGGCTGCCCCGACCCATGCGCAGGCCCAGGCGGCCAGCATGGCTCCGAGCAGCGAGGGGAGGCGGTAGGGAGCGATGTCGCGGTTTTCGACCTTCGACGTCAGGCCCACGGCCACGGCCTGCATCCAGTAGATGCCGACCGGCTTCTTCCAGCGCGGATCATCCTGGAAACGGATGTCGACATAGTCGCCGCTCTCCAGCATCTGCGACGTCGCCTGGGCGTAGCGGCTTTCGTCACGGTCCAGCGGCGGCAGGAGCAGCAGGCCGGGCAGGCCGGCGATCAGGGCGACCAGCGCCGCCAGGAGGGGGCCGCGCCAGCCGGCGACATATCGATCGAGGTTCGGGCGCGTCATGAGATCGTTCCTAACACGGCGATTGCGCGGGCGTCAGCGGCTCGACATCGCCGACCGTGGCGCGAAAGCGGGTTTTGCGTCTAGAGAGCAAGGATGCAGAGCGCCGAGACACCGCAAATCTCCATCGTCGTGCCGGTCCACAATGAGGCCGGCGCAGCCGGGCCGCTGGCGCGGGAGATCGCCGCGGCCTTCGACGGACGGGCGCACGAGATCATCTTCGTCGACGACGCCAGCCGCGATTCGACCCTGGCCGAACTCAAGGCCTTGATGGCCGTGCTGCCGACGCTGCGGGTGCTGGCGCACGCGGCCAATGCGGGTCAGAGCCGGGCGGTGCGGACGGGGGTGCTGGCCGCGCGGGCGCCGATCGTGGTCACCCTGGACGGCGACGGCCAGAATCCGCCCGATGACGCGCCGAAACTGGCCGATGCCCTGATCGCCGCGCCACCACAGGTCGCCTTGGTCGGCGGCGTGCGCCAGAAGCGTCAGGACTCCGAGGCCAAGCTTTGGGCCTCGCGCTGGGCCAACAGGATCCGGAAGCGGTTGCTGGGCGACGATGCCGACGACACGGGCTGCGGGCTGAAGGCCTTCCGCCGCGATGTCTTCCTGCGGCTACCCTATTTCGATCACGTCCACCGCTACCTGCCGGCGCTGATGATCCGCGAGGGTTACGAGAACCGCTATTTGCCGATCGGACACCGTCACCGGGAGACGGGTCAGTCGAAATATACGAACTGGGGGCGGCTCAAGAACTCGTTCTCGGACCTGCTGGGCGTGATGTGGCTGAAGACCCGGTCACGCAGGCCAGGGGCGATCACGGAGTTCTAAGTCGCCTGTTTGGCGAACCTGCGTAGCCGTATGGAGCGAACGGGAGTATCCGTCGTTAACAAGCTGCGCCGTTCAAACGCGAGAGACAGACCATGCTGATCGCCCTGCCCCTGCTCGTCATTCCGGTGATCCTCTACAATATCGTCGTGCTGTCCGGACTGGGCGGGGGCGGAGTGGCGGCGGCGGATGACGCCCTGCGTCAGGCGATGTTCTCGATTCCGATGGCCTCGGGCGCGAGCTGGAACGTGGGGGTCGGCGACCTGATTCTGTTCCTGTCCCTGATCCTGCTGTTCTTCGAGCTGCTGAAGTCGACGTCGAGCCAGAAAGTCGCGATCGTCAATCACGCCCTGTCGATGATCCTGTTTGTCATCTGCCTTGTCGAGTTCCTGCTGGTGCGCGGGTTCGCAACCTCGACCTTCTTCCTGATCGTGACGATGGTCATGCTGGATGTGCTGGCCGGGTTCATCGTGACCATCATCTCGGCCCGCAAGGACCTGGACTTCGGCGCCGGAGCGTAAGGTCCCGGCCCTAGATCAGGGCGGCGAAGATCAGCGAGACGACGATCACGTCGAAGGTCTTGGCGGCGAAGGCGAGGGTCATGGCGACGTCCGAAGGCGAGAGTTCCCCCCGGTCGCTGCAAGCCTCGGGCCAGATCAGAGTTCTGTCTTTTTGATCAGTCCGGCCGGCGGGCGGCGGTCCTTCTCGCCCGAATATTCGGCCCCGAGATAGCTGGCGCGGGCCGCATCCATGAGCGGCGGGCCGCCTTTGATGCCTCTGCGCTGACCGGTCTGGCCCATGATGTGGGCGGCGAAGGCGGCCGCCGGATCGAGGGGGTTGGTGTCGGCGGGGGCGGTCGATACGGCAGGGCTTGCCGGGTCGGGGATCTCATCGACGACCTTGCCGACCGGAACCAGCTCGCGGCTGGTGGAGGCGGCGCGGCGTTCGGCCTCACGCCGCTGGGCCGCGCGGCGGTCGCGGCCCTCGACCGGTCCGACAGGGCGGACCCCGTCGGTCACGGCTTTGCAGCGCCCGCGATACGGTCGATCTGGGCGCGCATCTCGTCCATCTGGCGACGCATCTCGTCGATGGCCGGGTCCGCCGCCGGCTGGGCGGCGGGAGCGGCCGGGGCAGGCGCCTCGCCGTCCGTGCGGCCATAGGCGAAGGCCGGGAACATCTTCATGGCGTTCTGGAACATGGCCATGTTCTGCTTGGCCGCCGCCTCCATGAGGCCGCCCCCCATCAGACCGGTCGCCGGGTTTGCGCCCAGGACCTTGGTCATCTGGTCGCGGAACTGCTCCTGCTGGCGGGAGAAGTTCTCGAGCGACATCTCAAGGTAGGAGGGCAGGACGCCTTCCATCTGACCGCCGTAGAAGCCGATCAACTGGCGCAGGAACTGGACCGGCAGCAGGGCCTGGCCCCGGCTCTCTTCCTCGAAGATGATCTGGGTCAGGATCTGACGGGTCAGCTCCTCGTTGGTCTTGGCGTCGAAGACGACGAAGTCGACGCCTTCGCGGACCATCTTGGCCAGGTCCTCGAGCGTGACATAGGTCGAGGTCGAGGTGTTGTAGAGCCTACGGTTGGCGTATTTTTTGATGATGACGGGGTCGCCGTCCTTGGCGCCGTCCTTGATCTTTCCGCCCGGGGTATTGCTGTCGGCCACTGCAGTGTCCTTGTTGCTATGCGGTCGTTATCCCGCACCGCGAAGCCGTGCGCCAGTGGAGATATTACGGTTCCGTGTCAGCCGAGGTTGGGGGCCAGCACCACCCCGACCAGAACCGCCGCCCAGTGCACGCCCGCGCCCGCCACCACGAACCCGTGCCAGATGGCCCGGCGGTACTTCAGCCCGGGCGAGATGAAGAAGAAGACCCCGGCTGTATAGATCAGGCCGCCGAGCACCAAAAGGCCGAGCGCTACGGGATGGACGGTGTCGATCATCGGCTTCAGCGCGATCACCGCCAGCCAGCCGAACAGGACATAGACCCCGCTCCAGAAGGCGTCGGAGATGCGGGGCGCGACCAGTTTGGCCGCCACGCCCGCAAAGGCGATGGTCCAGATCACCAGGGTGAAGCCGATGGCCCACCAGCCCTCGAACCGCTGGGTGGTGAAGGGGGTGTAGGAGCCCGCGATCATCAGGAAGATGGCCGCCTCGTCCAGCCGGCGCAGGACAGGGCGCGCCGCGCTCGGGCGGGTCAGGTTGTAAACGGTCGAAGCCGTCAGCATGGCGATCAGGCAGAGCGCATAGATCGCCGTGGCGAACACCGCGCCGAAACCCGCGTAGAAGGCCGAGAGGATGGCCAGGGCGACCCCGCCGACCGCAGCCAGTGTCAGGCCGACGACATGGACCACCAGATCGGCGGTGTGTTCGGACCGCGACTGGTAGTGCTCCTCCAGATCGATCTGATCCGGGGTGCAAATCCGTCGGGCGTGGCGCTTCAGCGTGTTCAGCATGGTCCCACCAAACTCGGCTCTTCGGCCTGTCGTTCCCTGGATAATGGGCAGGTGGGATGACTTTCACCTGAACGGGGCGACCGGACGTGACGAAACCGCGTGGATGCGGCAGAAACGCCACGCAAAGTTTCCAGCGGCCTAACGGGGCTCCCATCCGTTGAGGCCCGATAAAGGATAATCCCATGATCGACGTCGTCATCGTCTCCGCCGCCCGCACCCCGGTCGGGTCGTTTCTGGGCGCACTGTCCAGCCTGCCGGCGTCGAAGCTGGGCGAGATCGCCATCAAGGCGGCGCTGGAGCGGGCGGGCGTGTCGCCGGCCGAGGTCGATGAGGTGATCCTGGGCCATGTGCTGCAAGCGGCGGCAGGGCAGGGCCCGGCGCGTCAGGCCTCGATGGGGGCAGGCATTCCGAAGGAGACCCCGGCCTGGAGCCTGAACCAGATCTGCGGCTCGGGTCTGCGGGCTGTGGCGCTGGGCTACCAGCAGATCGCCATGGGCGACGCGAAGGTGATCGTCGCCGGTGGTCAGGAGAGCATGAGCCAGGCGCCGCACGCCCAGCACCTGCGCAGCGGCCACAAGATGGGCGACCTCGCGTTCACCGACACCATGATCAAGGACGGTCTGTGGGACGCCTTCAACGGCTATCACATGGGCCAGACGGCCGAGAACATCGCCCACAAGTTCCAGATCAGTCGCGCCGATCAGGACGCCTTCGCCCTGGCCAGCCAGCACAAGGCCGAGGCTGCCCAGAACGCAGGACATTTCGACGAGGAGATCGTCCCGGTGGTGATCCCGGGCCGCAAGGGCGACGTCACCGTCGACAAGGACGAATACATCCGTCACGGCGCGACTCTGGAGTCGATGGAGAAGCTGAAGCCCGCTTTCACCAAAGAGGGATCGGTCACGGCGGCCAATGCGTCCGGCCTGAACGACGGGGCCGCGGCCCTGGTGCTGATGTCGGCCGACGAGGCGAAGGCGCGCGGGCTGGAGCCGCTGGCCACCATCCGGTCCTGGGCCTCGGCGGGCGTCGATCCGGCGATCATGGGGACGGGTCCGATCCCGGCGTCGAAGAAGGCGCTGGAGAAGGCGGGCTGGACCGTCGCCGATCTGGACCGTGTCGAATCCAACGAGGCCTTCGCCGCCCAGAGCCTGTGCGTGCTGAAGGAACTGGGGCTGGATCCGGCCAAGGTGAACGTCAACGGCGGCGCCATCGCCATCGGCCACCCGATCGGCGCCTCGGGCGCCCGCATCCTGACGACCCTGCTGTACGAACTGAAACGGTCGGGCGGCAGCAAGGGTCTGGCGACCCTGTGCATCGGCGGCGGCATGGGCGTGGCCCTGTGCGTGGAGCGGGTCTGAGCGGACTCGAAAACACCGTCCGAAGCGTTCGTAGCGTCCGAAGCGTGCGGGAGCGCGACTCCTGAACAGACTCGACAGAGTCGACAGGGGCGCGCTGCGGGTTGGGGAGGTCCCGGACATCGGGACAGTGTGCGCCCGTTTTCAGGGGTGATGCATATAAGGCGTCTCGTCAGGACCGGCCGTTGATTTTAAAGGCGGATTCAGGGGATCCGTTGATGGGCACAGGCGTATCCTCCCTTCTCCCCTTGCGGGAGAAGGCGGCAGCCGAAGGCTGACGGATGAGGGGTAGCGCGGGCGGCCGGAGGGGCGTGACGAGGTTCACCGGTTGGAATGGCGTGACCCCTCACCCGATCACGCCAGGCCGACGGCTGCCGCCGCCGTGCGCGATCTCCCTCTCCCGCAAGGGGAGAGGGGCGGGAAGCAGCAGAGGGAGACACCGTCCCGCCCACGGTCTATTCACCCGCCGATGACGACTTCCATCCTTTATGGCCGCCCCCCGCTGGTGTTCGATCCGCCGGGCGCGGCGACCCAGACCTCTCCGCAGATCGTCGGCTCGACCGCGCTGGAGAGCCTCGCCGTCGGTTCGGTCGAGACGGCCATGGTCTATGCGCCGCCGGGCGTGCTGGAGCGGCGCTACACGCTGGCGCAGACGCTGCGGGCGCTCAAGGTCGGCGGGCGGCTGGACGTCATGGCGGCCAAGGACCGGGGCGGCTCGCGGCTCAAGAAGGAGCTGGAGGCGTTCGGGCTGGAGGTCGGCGAGACGGCCAAGGCCCACCATCGCCGATGCGTGGTCATCAAGACCGGCAAGGAGACCGGGCTGGACGCGGCGATCTCGGCGGGGGCGATGCAACTGGTCGAGGGGCTTGAAGCCTGGTCGCAGCCGGGCGTCTTCGCCTGGGACCGGATCGATGCCGGCTCGGCGCAACTGGCCGCCTCCATGCCGGCGCTGAAGGGGGCGGGCGCGGATCTGGGGTGCGGCTACGGGGCTCTGGCCACGGTGGTTCTCCGGTCGGAGGCGGTGACCTCGCTGCGGCTGATCGATCTGGACCGGCGGGCGGTCGAGGCGGCGAGGAAGAACGTCGAGGACGCGAGGGCGTCGTTCGAATGGGCCGATGTGCGGACGCTGGAGGCGGCGGGCGATCTGGACTTCATCGTCTCCAACCCGCCCTTCCATGACGGCGGGGCCGAGGACCGGCGGCTGGGCCAGGCCTTCATCCGCAAGGCGGCGGAGATGCTGAAGAAGGGCGGGACCCTGTGGCTCGTGGCCAACCGGCACCTGCCCTATGAGGCCGAACTGAAAGAGGCCTTCAAGCGGGTGACGCCGATCTCGGACGGGGGCGGGTACAAGCTGTTCGAGGCGGTGAAGTGAACCGCGCTCAAGTAGCCCGCCGGGCGATAGCGCAATGAAGAAAGTCCCCACGGCCCGGGTCGACAAGCTTCTCGGCTCGATGGGCTACGGCTCGCGCAGCGAGATCGCGCGGCTGGGCAAGGTCGGGGGGATCGTGCTGGACGGGGTCGATCTGACCGATGTGTCGAAGCGGATCGCGGTGACGCCGGACCTGCCGGGCCGTATGCAGATCGACGGGCGGCCGCTGGATCCGCCGGCTGGGCTGGTGCTGATCCTGAACAAGCCGCTGGGCATGACCTGTTCGCACAAGGAGGACGGGGCGCTGGTCTATGACGTCCTGCCCGAGCGGTGGCGGCGGCGGGACCCGGCGATCTCGACCATCGGGCGGCTGGACAAGGAAACCTCGGGGCTGCTGCTGCTGACCGACGACGGCGACCTGCTGCACCGGGTGATTTCGCCGAAACGCCATGTCGCCAAGGTCTATCGCGCGACACTCGCCCGGCCGCTGGCGGGGACGGAGGCGGCGCTGTTCGAGGCCGGCGGACTGGTGCTGGAGGGCGAGGACAAGCCGCTGGCGCCCGCGCATCTGGAAGTGCTGTCGCCGACCGAGGCGCGGCTGTCGGTGACCGAGGGGCGCTATCATATGGTGCGCCGGATGTTCGCCGCCGTGGGCAACCACGTCGAAGCCCTGCACCGCGAACGGATGGGGCGGCTGGCCCTGCCGGAGGACCTGGCGCCGGGGGACTGGCGGCCGGCGACGCAGGATGAGATCGACCTGATCTTCGCCTGATGGAACCGGCCGGTTCCCGCTGACTTAAGGCTCCGCTTCCGCGGAGTGAGAATGACCGGCGCGACCATCAAGAGAGACCTGAGGACCGGGCGTTCGGTCTGGGCCGATAGTCCCGGGCTGGGCGTGCCTGTGCGACCGCTGACGCAGGCCATCAGCGTCGATGTGTGCATCGTGGGCGCGGGGATCAGCGGGGCCTTCATGGCGCACGAGCTGAGCCGGGATCACTCGGTCGCCGTGCTGGATCGGCGGCCGCCGCTGATGGGGTCGACGGTGGCCTCGACCGCCATGCTGCAGTGGGAGATCGACCTGCCGCTGACGGCCCTGGGCGACAGGATCGGGGCGAAGAATGCGGCCCGGGCCTGGCGACGGTCGCGGTCGGCGGTGGACGCTCTGAAGCGGATCGTCGCCCGGGAGCGGATCGTCTGCGGCCTCAAGGACAAGGGGTCGCTGTATCTGGCGGGTGATGAGTACGGTCACCGGGCGCTGGAGACGGAGGCCGGGGCGCGGGCGGTGCTGGGGCTCGAGAGCCGGTATGTCGGCCCGGCCGAGCTGCGCGCCCTCTATGGCATGGAGCGGACCGGGGCGATCGTGTCGGAGGGATCCGCGAGCGCCGATCCCGCACGGCTGGCGGCAGGGCTGCTGAGGCGGGCGGCGACGAACGGGGCGCGGGTGTATTCGCCGGTCGAGGCGCTGGAGGTGCTGGGCGATCCCGACGGGGTGACCCTGACGACCGATGCCGGCGTCGTGGTGCGGGCGCGCAAGGTCGTATTCTGCTGCGGATACGAGTTCCCGAAGGGGGCGCCGACGCCGGAGGCGGAGGTGATCTCGACCTGGGCGATGGCGTCGAAGCCGCAGGCGGCCTGCCCCGCCTGGCTTCGAGACATGCTGGTCTGGGAGGCGTCCGATCCGTACCTCTATTTCCGCATGGGCGGGGATGGCCGGCTGATCGTCGGCGGCGAGGACGAGGCCGACCCGGTCGCCCACGAGGACAAGACGAAGCTGAAGCGCAAGTGCGAGACCATCGTCGGCAAGCTGAAGCGACTGTTACCGCAGGTCGAGTTCGAGATCGACTACAGCTGGGCAGGGGCGTTCGGGGAGAGCTCCACAGGATTGCCGAGCATCGGGCCTGTGCCCGGGCTGGAGCATGGCTGGGCGGTCATGGGCTTCGGCGGCAACGGCATCACCTACTCGGTCATCGCCAGTCAGATCGTGGCGGCGGAGGTGCGGGGCGGTGTGGATCCGGACGCGGACCTGTATCGGGCTTGACCCCGTCGTCGGCGAAGGTCACCTGCGACGCATGACTCAAGTGAAGATCTGCGGCCTCACCACGCCCGACGCCCTGGACGTGGCGCTCGACCATGGCGCATCGTTCGTGGGGGCGGTGATGTTCGCCCGGAGCCCGCGCGACATCTCCCCGGAGGATGCGCGACCGCTGTTCGAGCGCGCGCGGGAAAAGGCCGGGATCGTGGCGGTGACCGTGGATGCGGACGACGACCTGCTGAGCCGGATCGGGGCGCATCTGAGGCCGGACTTCGTGCAACTTCATGGACGAGAGACCGTGGCGCGGGCGCATGAGGTGCGGACCCTGACCGGGGCGGGGATCATCAAGGTGCTGTCGGTATCGACGGCGGAAGACCTTGAGGCGGCGGCGGACTGGGAGGATCACGTGGAGCATCTGATGTTCGATGCGAAGCCGCCCGAGGGATCGACCCTGCCCGGCGGGGTCGGGGCGTCGTTCGACTGGTCGATGCTGAAGGGGCGGACGTTCCGCAAGCCCTGGTTCCTCGCGGGCGGCCTGACGCCCGAGAATGCGGCCGAGGCTGCGGCGATCAGCGGCGCACCGCTACTCGATGTGTCCTCTGGCGTCGAAAGCGCCCCGGGTGTTAAGGACGCGGCCCGGATTGCGGCCTTCCTGAAGGCCGTCGTCTGAACCCTCCGCCCGGCCGTATTTCGGGCGCACGCCTGCGTGAAAGCTGACCCGTGAACGCCATCATCCCCAACGCATACGCCATGCCCGACGCGGAGGGCCGTTTCGGGCCCTACGGCGGACGGTTCGTGGCCGAGACCCTGATGCCGCTCGTTCTGGAGCTGAACCAGGCCTATGAGGCCTGCAAGGCCGACCCGACCTACCAGGCCGAGCTCGACGACTTTCTGACCCACTATGTGGGCCGGCCCAGTCCGCTGTATTTCGCCGAGCGTCTGACCGCCCACCACGGCGGGGCCGACATCTGGTTCAAGCGGGACGAGCTGAACCACACGGGCGCGCACAAGATCAACAACTGCATGGGCCAGATCCTGCTGGCCATGCGGATGGGCAAGAAGCGGATCATCGCCGAGACCGGCGCCGGCCAGCACGGGGTGGCGACGGCGACCGTCTGCGCCCGCTTCGGCCTGCAATGCGTCGTCTATATGGGCGCGACGGACGTGGAGCGTCAGTCGCCCAACGTCTTCCGCATGAAGCTGCTGGGCGCCGAGGTGGTGCCGGTGACGAGTGGTCGCGGCACGCTGAAGGACGCCATGAACGAGGCGATGCGCGACTGGGTCACCAACGTCGAGGACACCTACTATCTGATCGGCACGGCGGCGGGACCGCACCCCTATCCGGCCATGGTGCGCGACTTCCAGTCGGTGATCGGCAAGGAAACCCGCGCCCAGATGCTGGCCCGCCGGGGCAAGCTGCCCGACGCTGTGGTGGCGGCGATCGGCGGCGGGTCGAACGCCATCGGCCTGTTCCACCCCTTCATCGAGGACGCGGGGGTCCGGATGATCGGCATCGAGGCGGCCGGGCGCGGGCTGGACGGTCCCGACCATGCGGCCTCGATCCAGGGCGGACGCCCCGGGGTGCTGCACGGCAACCGGACCTATCTGCTGCAGGACGCGGACGGCCAGATCCTTGAAGGCCATTCGATCTCGGCGGGTCTCGACTATCCGGGCATCGGGCCGGAGCATGCCTGGCTGAACGACATCGGCCGGGCCGAGTATCGGACCGCGACCGACGTCGAGGCGCTGGAGGCGTTCCAGCTGTGTTCCAAGCTGGAAGGCATCATCCCGGCGCTGGAACCCAGCCATGCGCTGGCTCGCATCGGCGAGATCGCTGACGAGATCGGCAAGGGCGGCGACGTGGTGCTGAACATGTGCGGGCGGGGCGACAAGGATATCTTCGCGGTGGCGAAGCATCTGGGCGTGGAGTTGTGACGATGAAGACGATGCTGCTGGCGGCCGCTCTGGCCCTTGCGCCGGTGACGGTCACGGCCCAGGCGACGGGTATTGGCGCGCCGATCGAGGCCCCGGTCCTGCCGGGCGCCACGCTCGATCCGACGTGCGGCAGCCTCTACGACATGGCGGGCAAGGCCTTCTGCGTGACCGCACCCCTGGCCTCGATCGGCGCGCTCGCCGAGGCCTATATCGCCCACTTCGAGAGCCAGGGCTGGATCGCGGCAGCGGGCGACGACAATCGCGTGGTCTTCGTCCAGCGCCGCGAGGCCGGCGGATGCGACGGGATGCAGATCCAGGCCTTCTACGATCCCAACCGCCCGGCGGGACCGGAGGCGCCGGGCTATATCGCCATGGCGACCATTCCCGGCGACGTCTGCGCCGCCGCCCCGGCTGCTCCCGCCGCGCCCGCGACGCCGCCCGTTCAATGACCACCGCCCGCATTGACGCCCGTTTCGCGGCGCTGAAGGCCGAAGGCCGCGCCGGGTTCGTGGCCTATGTCATGGCCGGCGATCCCACGCGCGATCAGGCGCTGGAGATCCTGCGCGGCTTGCCCGCCGCCGGGGCCGACATCATCGAACTGGGGTTCCCGTTCAGTGATCCGATGGCCGAGGGGCCGCCGATCCAGCGCGCGGCCCTGCGCGGCCTGAAAGCCGGGTTGACGCTCAAGGGCACGCTCGATCTGGCCGCCGCCTTCCGTGAGGGGGATGCGGAGACGCCGCTGATCCTGATGGGCTATCTCAATCCGATCGAGAGCTATGGCTACGAGGCCTTCGCGCGCGATGCGGCGGCGGCCGGCGTGGATGGTTGCATCATCGTCGACTGCCCGCCCGAAGAGGCCGATCCGCTGACCGACGCGCTCGACGCCGCCTCCGTTTCGCTGATCCGTCTGGCCACCCCGACCTCGGACGACGCCCGGCTGGAGCTGATTGCGCGGCGGACCTCGGGCTTCGTCTACTATGTCTCGGTCGCGGGCGTGACGGGGGTGAAGGAGGCCCAGTCCGCCTCGGTCGCTCCGGCGGTCGAACGGGTACGCAAGGCCTCCGGCCTGCCGGTCGCGGTCGGGTTCGGGGTCAAGACGCCCGAACGGGCCGCCGAGATCGCCCGCGTCGCCGACGCCGTGGTCGCGGGTTCCGTCCTGGTCGACGAGGTCGCGGCGGCGCTGGACGCGAACGAACCGGCGGCGGGCCGCGTCCTGTCGAAGGTGAAGGCGCTCGCCGATGCGGTACGCGGTGCGCGCGTGAAGGAAAGCGTCTAGAGACACGCGAATGGCCGACAAGAATACTCCCAAACCCGCCCAGGAAAAGCGCGGCGGCTGGCTCAGCCGGTTCGCTCCGGGTGTCCGCAAGATCGTCAGCCGGCGCGAGACGCCGGACAATCTGTGGGTCAAGGACCCGGATTCGGGCGAGATGCTGTACCGCTCCGACCTGGAGGCCGCCCTTTGGGTGACGCCGTCCGGCCGGCACATGCGCATCAATGCGACGCAACGGTTGGGCTACACCTTCGACGACGGCGCGTACGAGCCGATCGCCTCGCCCGACGTGGCCGAGGATCCGCTGAAGTTCTCGGACGGCAAACCCTATCGCGAGCGTCTGATCGCGGCACGCAAGGCCACGGGTTCGAAGGACGCCATGTCGATCGGCTTCGGCGAGATCGCCGGAACGCCCGCCGTGGCCGTGGTCCAGGACTTCGCCTTCATGGGCGGCTCGCTGGGCATGGCCGCGGGTGAAGGCTTCATCGCCGCCGCCCGTGCCGCGATCGAACGCAACGTCCCGCTCGTCTGCTTCACCGCCGCCGGGGGGGCGCGGATGCAGGAGGGCGCGCTGAGCCTGATGCAGATGGCGCGCACCACCCTTGCCGTGCAGGAACTGAAGGACGCCCAACTGCCCTACATCGTGGTCCTGACCGATCCGACGACCGGCGGGGTGACGGCCAGCTATGCGATGCTGGGAGACATCCACCTGGCCGAGCCGGGCGCCCTGATAGGCTTCGCCGGCCCGCGCGTGATCGAGACCACCATCCGCGAGAAACTGCCGCCTGGGTTCCAGCGGTCGGAGTATCTGCAGGAAAAGGGCATGGTCGACCGCGTCGTCGCCCGCGCCGACCTGCCGGAGACGCTCGGCAAGCTGCTGTCGATGCTGATGGGCGGACGGCGTCAGGCGGCCTGAGACCTACTCCGCCCGGGCGGCGGAGCGGCGATCCCGGGTCATGATGTCGGCGACGGCTGTGGCCTGCGCGTCTGGAGAGATGCGTTGGGACCGTGGGGCGTACAGGGCCTGAAGGTAGGATTGGTCCCACTCCGTCAAGCCCGCATGACCGCCGCCGTCGAACAGGTTCAGCACGGTATCGAAGCCGACCGTTTCGGCCCGAGCGTCGATCTGGGCGAGGCCGACGAAGGCGAGATAGTCAGCGAGCTGGCCCGAGTCGATCTGACCGACCCGCTCGACGTCCACGATGACGATCGTCTTGAATAGTATATCCACGATCTGGGCGTTCAGGCGCGACGGGCTCTGCACCGAGATCTGGGGGGCGTAATCCAAGTGGCTCCCGGTGGTTTGGGCGGTGTTGAGTGTTCTTCCGCTGAATTGGCCGGGGACCCGCACCGCCCGCAATCCGGTCTCGCTGTCCACGGGCAGGCTCAGCGACCACCAGCGGACCGCAGCGTCGCCATGTTGGAAATCTCGCATGGCCGCGGGGCCGCGATCCACGCCCGTGACGTTCGGTTCGAACACCCCGGGCTCGCTGGCGACCAGGGCCTGGGCCACGCCGGGACCGTCGGTTGTGAAGATGATCACCAGATTGGCCGCGCAGCCGGGATCGCCGGTCGGAATGTCGAGCCCTGCGGCGACGGTGGTGATGCGGTCGATGATCGCCTGCGAGGCGTCGCGCGACAGATTCACCACGCCAGGGCAGACGCGCATATTCCACTGAGCCAGGCCGCGTCCGCGCACCGGGGCGGCGATGCGGCCTACGAAGTCGCGCACGGCTTCGTCCGTCGGCCGACCCGTGATGGTGACGTCGGGCAGGGACATCTGTTGCTGTTGCCGGGGCGGCGGCATCGAGCCGTCAACGTTCAGGCCGAGCATGAGCGAGGACAGGACTGCGGCGACTAACATCTGCGGACCTCCGGTTGAATGCGGAGCCTATGTTGAGCGACGGCTGTTCTGCAAGCGCTCTCGGGCGGCTGCATCGACGATGCGTATCCCAGGTTGGGTCCGCGCATCCGGCGAAAAAGGATGCCGTCGTTGCTCATCGGAGGCCGCTTCCGCCCTGTGTCGGCCACGGCTATGGGCTAATAGAGGTCATGGATCCCGTCTCCGAACGCCTGCGCCTGCGCCACCCGCAAAAGATCGACCTGTCACTGGACCGGATGCGGACCCTGTGCGCCGTGCTCGGCAATCCGCAGGACCGGTTGTCCCCGGTGATCCATGTGGCCGGGACCAACGGCAAGGGATCGACCATCGCCTTCATCCGCGCGATGGCCGAGGCGGCCGGGCTTAAGGTCCACGTCTACACCTCGCCGCATCTGGTGCGGTTCAACGAACGGATCCGGCTGGCGGGAGAGCTGATCTCCGACGAGCGGCTGTCGGCGATTCTGGACCGGATCGAGGCGGTAAAGGGCGTCGAGGCGACGGTGTTCGAGAGCACCACCGCCGCCGCCTTCGTCGCCATGGCGGAGACGCCGGCGGATCTGTGCATCATCGAGGTCGGGCTGGGCGGGACGCTGGATGCGACCAACGTCATCGAGCGGCCGCTGCTGAGCGTGATTACGCCCGTGGACCTGGACCACGCGGAGTTCCTCGGCACGCGGATCGAGGGCATCGCCGGCGAGAAGGCCGGTATTCTGAAGGCCGGCGCGCGCGGCTTCGTGGCGCGCCAGTCCGAGGCGGCGATGGCGGTGATCGAGGCGAGGGCCGCCGCTGCCCAGGCGCCGCTGACGGTCATGGGGGTGGATTTCGACGCCTGGGACGAGCGCGGCGGCATGGCGTTCCAGGATCAGGAACGGTTCTTCGACCTGCCCGCGCCCGCGCTGAAGGGGCCGCATCAGGTGGCGAATGCCGGGCTGGCCGTGGCCGTGGCGCTGGAGCTGGACCTGCCGGCGGAGGCCATCGCGCGGGGCGTCGCCGAGGCGACATGGCCGGCGCGGATGCAGCGGATATCGGCCGGTCCCTACGGCGAGATGGCGCGCGCGGCGGAGGCGGAGCTGTGGCTGGACGGGGGACATAATCCGCACGCAGGGCGGGCGCTGGCCGAGGCCCTGGCGGAGCGGCAGCGGAAGTCGCCGCGGCCGCTGGCCCTGATCGTCGGCATGCTGGCCAACAAGGACCACGGCGGGTTCTTCGAGGCGCTGAAAGGGTCCGACGCGCACGTCTTCACCGTCGGCTTCGAGGGGGCGGCGGCGGACCCGGCGGCGCTGGCGGCCGTGGCGCGCGGGCATGGGCTGGGCGCGCAGAGCTCGTCGTCGGTCGAGGCTGCGTTGAGCCGGGCGCTCAGGCTCGGAGCCGGGCGGGTGGTGATCTGCGGGTCGCTGTATCTGGCCGGCGAGGTGCTGGGGGCGAGCCCGGAGACCTGGCCGGTCTAGTTTCAACGGCCTTCGATCTTGTCATCCCGGAAATCGCGCCAGCGATTATCCGGGACGGAAGACGGGCTTTCGAGCTCCCGGAAGACGCGAAGCGGCTGTCCGGGAGAAGGCTGAGGGGTGGCAGGCTGTCTCCCGGACAATCGCTGGCGCGATTTCCGGGAGGGCCGCATTTCGCAATCCACGTCCCGGCTCTTCGCTTCGCTACGGCCGGGATGACAAGGGTCCTACCCCTTCCGCAACCCCGTGATCGTCCTGTTCGGCGCGATGTCCTCGGCTGAGGTGATCAGATGCACCAGAGCCGGGCGGTCCTTCGCGGCGTCGCGGGCGGCCCGCAGAGCGGCGGGGAAGTCGGCGGTGGCCTCGCAGCGGATGCCGAAGGCGCCGAAGGCCTCGGCGTATCTGACGAAGTCGGGGTTCTTCAGATCCGTCGCCATGACCCGGCCGGGATAGTGACCCTCCTGGTGCATGCGGATGGTGCCGAAGGTGCCGTTGTCGACCACGATGACGACGACATTGATGCCGAACTGGACGGCGGTGGCCATCTCCTGACCGGTCATCAGGAACTCGCCGTCGCCCGCGACGCAGATGACCTCGCGCTCGGGATGCAGGGACTTGGCGGCGATGGCGGCGGGGTAGCCGTAACCCATGGCGCCCGAGGTCGGGCCCAGCTGGGTCCGGCAGGCGCGGTGGCGGTAGAAGCGGTGCAGCCAGGCGGCGAAGTTGCCTGCGCCGTTGGTGACCACGGCGCTGGGCGGCAGGACCTCGCCGAGATGGGCCATGCACTCGCTCATGTTCACCGCGCCGGTGACCGGCACGGGGGTCGAGAAGGCCTGGTAGTGGTCGTGGGCGGCCCGGGCGGCGTCATGCCAGGTGCGGCCGGGCTCGAGCGTGGCCAGGGCGTGGGCGGCGAGGCTGTTGTCGGCGGCGGCGCTGAGCAGGGGCGTCCAGACGCGGCCGAGTTCCTCGGGGGAGGGGTGGATGTGGACGAGCCGGTCGGCCGTGTGGTCGCGCGTGAACAGGGTGTAGCCCTGCGTCGGGTTCTCGCCGAGCCGGGCGCCGAGCGCGATCAGCAGGTCGGCGTCGCGCGCGCGTTGCATCAGTTCCGGATTACAGCCGAGGCCGAGGTCGCCGGCGTAGTTGGACCGGTCGTTGGAGAGGATGTCCTTTCTGCGGAACGACAGGGCGACGGGCAGGCCCAGACGCTCAGACCAGTCACCGATGGCCGTGGCGGCCTCCTCGGTCCAGCCGGAGCCGCCGAGGACCAGCAGGGGCCGTGCGGCTTTCGACAGACGGTCGCCGAGCTCGGCGAGGAAGGCGGGGTCGAGGCCGCTTCTGGCCGGCGTGACGGCACGGACCGGGGCGGGGCCGCCGGGTTCGTGCAGGATGTCCTCGGGCAGGGCGATGACGACCGGACCCATGCGACCCTGCTGGGCCGTGGCGAAGGCGCGTTCGACGATCTCGACGGTGCGCTCCGGGCTCTCCAGCTCGGTGGCCCATTTGGCCAGGCCGCCGAAGACCTCGCGATAGTCGACCTCCTGGAAGGCGCCCCGGCCGCGGTCGGTCAGGGCGATCTGGCCGACGAACAGGATCATCGGGGTGGAGTCCTGATGCGCCGTATGCACGCCGATGGAGGCGTGGGTCGCACCCGGACCGCGCGTGACCATGCAGACGCCGGGGCGGCCGGTCAGCTTGCCATAGGCCTCGGCCATGTTGGCGGCGCCCGCCTCATGGCGGCAAGTGATGACCTCGATCCCGGGATGGTCGACCAGGGCGTCGAGCACGGCGAGGTAGCTTTCGCCCGGCACGCAGAAGACGCGGGTGACGCCGTTGATCGCGAGGGTCTCGACAAGGCGGCGGGCGGCGGTTCCGGGGGCTTGAGCTTTGTCCTGGGTCATAACCGCCACTAGCAGATCATCCCGCGCGATGGCCATGGAACCTGCGGTGACGCTTGGCGTTTGCAGAGCTTCATCATTGGGGAACTCCACCATGAAAAAGATCATCACCCTGTCGCTGGTCGCCGCCGCCCTGGCCGTGTCGGCCTGCAACACCATCTCGGGCGTCGGCCGCGACGTCTCGGCCGCCGGCAACGCCGTCGCGACCGGCGCCGAAGAAGCCAAGAACTAAGGCCAGGCCTCGAGGCCTGACCGGCAGAAGCCCGTCGCGATGCGGCGGGCTTTTTGCTGTCTGCGGATCAGTAGGCGAAGTCGCGGTAGATGCGGTCGACGTCGCCCTTCCACTCGCCGTGGTACAGGTCGAGCATCCGCTCGGCCGGGGTGACGCCGGTGTCGGCGATGTCTTCCAGCTCCGACAGATACCCGCGCTCGTCAACCATGCCGCCCGAGAATTTGGCGCGGTTCTTCAGGCCTTCGCGGGCGATGGCGACCATGTCGACGGCGATGTCGCGCACGGACCGGCCGGCGACCTCGGCGCGGAGGCCCAGCCGGGTCACGTCACGACGCAGCCGCTCGTGGTCCTCGATATCCCAGTCCTTGCAGAGGTCCCAGGCGGCGGCCAGCGAGGGCGCGTCATAGAAGATGCCGGTCCACAGGGCGGGCAGGCCGCAGATGCGGCTCCACGGGCCGCCATCCGAGCCGCGCATCTCCAGATACTGTTTCAGCCGGACTTCGGGGAACAGGGTGGTCAGGTGATCGCCCCAGTCCTTCAGCGTCGGTCGTTCGCCGGGCAGGGCGGGGAGCTTGCCGTCGAGGAAGTGGCGGAACGATTGACCCGAGGCGTCGATATATTTCTCGCCGCGCTTGGCGAAATACATCGGTACGTCGAGCGCGTAGTTGGCATAGGTCTCGAAGCCGAAACCGTCCTGGAAGACGAAGTTCAGCATGCCGGTCCGGTCCGGATCGGTGTCGGTCCAGACATTGGCACGGGCGGACAGGAAGCCGTTGGGGCGACCCTCCGTGAACGGGCTGCAGGCGAACAGGGCCGTGCCGATCGGCTGGAGCGCCAGCGAGGTGCGGAACTTCGCGACCATGTCGGCCTCGGAGTCGAAATCGAGATTGGCCTGGATGGTGCAGGTGCGCAGCATCATGTCGAGGCCCAGATTGCCCTTCTTCGGCATATAGGCGCGCATGATGTCGTAGCGGCCCTTGGGCATGACCGGCACGTCCTCGCGCCGCCATTTCGGATCGAAGCCGGCGCCGAGGAAGCCGAGGTTCAGCTCGTCGGCGACCATCTTGACCTCCATCAGGTGCTGGCCGGTCTCCGAACAGATGTCGTGGATGGTCTGGAGCGGGGCGCCGGACAGTTCGAACTGGCCGCCGGGCTCCAGACTGATGGAGGCGGTGTAGCCCTCGTCGTTCTTCCGCTCGAGGGCGATCACATGGCCGGCCTCCTCGACCGGGGCCCAGCCGAACCGCTGCAGCCCGGTCAGCATGGCGAGGATGCCGTTGGGACCTTCGTAGGTCGGGCGGCGCAGGGTCGACTTGTCGAAGCCGAACTTCTCGTGCTCGGCGCCGACGCGCCATTCGGACTTCGGCTTCATGCCCTTGGACATGACGCCGACCAGGTCGTCGAAAGTCAGCGGCGCGGTGTCGGTCATGAGAACCCCAGCGGGCGACTGGCCCGTTGCGGCTAGATGGGTGAGATTGCCGCCGGTCTCAAGGGGTTGGACGGAGGATGACATGGGGCGCGAGGCGTTCGTGGAGGCGGCCTATGCCGGGCGATCCGGAAAGGCGAAGGCCCTGCTGGAGGCCGAGGGGATCATCCTGCGCCGTCCGCTGGGGCTGACGATCGCGCGCGGTTCGATCCGGGGCCTGACCGTCGACGGCGGCGACCTGGTCGGCCAGGCGGATCAGGGACCGTTCCGGCTGGGTCTGGGGGCCGGCGAGGCGTTGAAGTGGAAGGCGATGCTGGAGAAGCCGCTGCCGACGCTCGCCGGGAAGATGGGCCTGTCGCAGGGGCTGGGGGTGTGGACCTTCGGGGCGCTGGACGCGGCGGAGCTTGCGGAAGCGCTCGCGGGCGTCGAACACGTGGAGTCGGACCTGGCGGCTCAGGGGATTGCGCGGGTGGAGGGGCCCGAGGCGATGGAGGTCGTCGCGGCCCTGGCGCCCTCACCCGTCTGGATCATCCACGGCAAGGGCAAGGCGACCGCGTTCGGCGACACCGCCGTGCGGACGGCGATGCGGGCGGAAGGCTGGATTGATGTGAAATCCTGCGCCGTGTCGGAAAGCCTTTCAGCGACGCGCTACCGCAGGCGCTGATCAGCCGTGATGCCGGCGGGCCGGCAGGAAGCGGGTCATCAGGGTGACGAAGAAGGCGACCGACCACCCCAGCAGGAGGGCGCCGTTGATGCCTTCCAGCGCACCCAGCAGCTTCCATTCCGGGGCCATGGCGGCGTCTGAAAAGCCGATCGAGGCATAGGCGATCGTCGAAAAATAGACGGCGTCCCGCATCGGCTCCACCGCCCCGATCACGCGATAGAGAAGGGCATAAAGCCAGATCTCCACACCGTGCAGAGCCAGCAGGCCCAGCGCGGAGAGCACGGCGACGATCGCCCCCTCGATCGAGGTCGGGTTGACCCGCGACTGGCCGGTCGAGCGCTCGCGCCATTCCATCAATCGGCCCAGGACCAGCAGTCCGCCGCCGTGCAGGATGACGGTGAGCAGGACCATCACCGTGGCGATCAACAGCTCGGCCAGCATGGCCCTAACGCTCCCAGTCGCCGACGGCGGCCTGCCACAGGGACATGGCGGCGATGGCGGCGGTGTCGGCGCGCAGGATGCGAGGGCCGAGGGATACGGCGGTGGTGAAGGGCAGGGCGCGCAGGCGGTCGCGCTCCTCGGGCGAGAAGCCGCCCTCGGGGCCGATCAGGATGGCCCAGGGGCCGGGTTGGGTGATGGCGGAGCCAACGGGGGCGCCGCCGGTCTCGTCGCAGAACATCAGCCGCCGCGAGGCGTCCCAGCCGTCGAGGATGGCGGCGAGCTTCAGGGGGTCGTCGACGGTGGGCACGTCGAGGCGGCCCGTCTGTTCGGCGGCCTCGATGGCGATGGCGTCGAGCCGGTCGAGGCGGACGTGTTCGACATTGGTGCGCTGGGTCACGGTCAACCGGACCCGCGCAGCCCCCAGTTCCGCGGCCTTTTCGACGATGGTCTCGACGCGCGATTTCTTGACCACGGCGACGATCAGCTCGAGGTCGGGACCGAGGGTCTGGGACCGGACCTGGTCCTCGGCGCGGAGGACGACGCCCTTCTTGAGCACCTCGGCAATGGTCGCGCGCCACTCGCCGTCACGGCCGTTGAAGATCAGCAGGTCGTCGCCGAGCTTCAGCCGCATGACCTGGGTCAGATAGCGGGACTGGTCGAGCGTCGGGGCGACGCCGACGCCGGGGGACAGGTCGGGGGTGACGTGGAGGCGGATCATCGGATGATCCTAGCCGCCAGGCGGCGTGTCCGGAAGTTTGACGCCGAAGGTTCGCGCGACGACCGGGAAGATGGCGTCGGCCTCGTCTTCGGTGGTTCCGAACGGTCCGCGCAGGTCGAGCCAGTACTCGCGAAACTCCGCACCATTGCTGTTCGCCAGCACGGTCAGGGCGGCCTTGATGCGGGTCTGGGTCTCGCGTGTCAGTTCGGCGAAGGGACCGGCGATGTCGGTCTTGAGGGCGCGGGCGACATCTTTCGCATTCAGAGGGTCGACCGGGCCGAGGCGGGACAGGGTCGCCTCATTGTTCGCCTGGCCGATCCAGGCGTCGAACAGGCTGTCGAGCAGTTCCGACCGGGCCCGGGCCTCGCGTTCCGCCAGTCGCTGAGGGGCCGTCTTGCGCATGGGGCCGTCTTACATCAGTCGGGCGCCTTGTCATCCCCGACGGAGCGAAGCGGAGATCGGGGATGGCAAGGCGGCGGGTTTCCGGGGGGTATCAGGGTCGGCATCCCCCGCAACCTCGACCACCTTCTCCTCGCGGGCTTCGATCAGATGCTCCGTTGACGGGGCGATGAAGGACTGCATTTCCAGAAGCGCCCCGCCCATGCCGCCCGCGCCGGACCTGCGCCGGCTGTTCCGCATCGATCGGACAGCCCAAGGCATGACCAGAACGAAGCCGGCCAGTAGCCCCGCCGTCACGATCCATTCCCACACGCGCCCGTCCCCGTCCGTCAGAGGACCGAAGGTGGCTACAGCGACCGTGCGATCAAGACCTTCATGATCTCGTTGGTGCCGCCGTAGATGCGCTGGACGCGGGCGTCCTTGTAGAGCTGGGCGATCGGGTACTCGTTCATGTAGCCGTAGCCGCCGTGCAGCTGGAGCATCTCGTCCAGGACCTCGCCCTGGATGTCGGTGACCCAGTATTTGGCCATGGAGGCCATCACCGCGTCGAGCTGGCCCTTGAGGTGCAGGCCGATGCAGTGGTCGACGAAGACACGGGCCACGGTCAGCTTGGTCTTGACCTCGGCCAGTTTGAACTGGGTGTTCTGGAACTCCAGGATCGACTTGCCGAAGGCCTTGCGGCCTTTCACGTATTCGATGGTTTCCTTGAGACCGCGCTCGGCGGCGGCGACGCCTTGGACGGCGATGTTCAGCCGCTCCTGGGGCAGCTGCTGCATCAGCTGGATGAAGCCCATGCCCTCGACACCGCCGATGATGTTGTCGCCCGGGACCTGGACGTCGTTGAAGAAGAGCTCGGAGGTGTCGTTGCCCTCCATGCCGATCTTGTGGAGGTTGCGGCCGCGTTCGAAGCCGTCCGCGCCGTCGGTCTCGACGACGATCAGCGACGTGCCCTTCGAGCCCTGGGTGGGGTCGGTCTTGGCGACGACGATGATGAAGTTGGCCAGCTGGCCGTTGGTGATGAAGGTCTTGGAGCCGTTCACGACATAGCCGTTGCCCGACTTGATCGCCGTGGTCTTGATGCCCTGAAGGTCCGAGCCGGCGCCCGGTTCGGTCATGGCGATGGCCCCGACCAGTTCGCCGCTCAGCAGACGCGGGAGCCAGCGCTTCTTCTGCTCCTCGGTGCCGTAGTGCCAGATGTAGGGGGCGACGATGGCGTTGTGCAGCGAGATGCCGAAATGGTCCGCGCCCTTCCAGCCGAGCTGGCGCATCAGCACGACCTCGTGCCGATAGTCGCCGCCCATGCCGCCGTCTTCCTCGGGCATCGACAGGCCCAGAAGGCCCGCCTCGCCGGCGTCGTTCCACAGCTGGCGCGGGACGCTGGAATTGGCGATCCACGACTGGACCGCCTCCGGCGACGCGTGCTCGTCGATCCATTTGCCGACGCTGTCGGAGAAGAGGGTGATCTCCTCGTCCTGCATGAAATCGGGCTCAGGGACATTGAGGACGTTCAGACTCATCAGAACGCCTCGGCCGGCATCTGCATCAGGACCTCGGCTCCGGTCTTCAGCTTGACCAGGTGCGAGGCGGCGTCGGGCAGAATGCGTTCGACGAAGTAGCGGCCGGTCTGCATCTTGGTGACGTAGAAGGGATCGGTCGAACCGGCGTCGATCTTCGCCTGCGCCGCCTTGGCCATCTGGGCCCAGAGGTAGGCCAGGGCCGTGATGCCGAACAGGTTGAGGTAGTCCGTCGAGGCGGCGGCGGCGTTGTCCGGGTTGGCCATGCCGTTCTGCATCAGCCACATGGTGGCCTCTTGCAGCTTCTTCTTGGCGTCAGCCAGACCGTCGACGAAGGGCTTCACCGGACCCTCGCCGCCGTTGTCGGCCACGAAGGCGTCGATGTCGGCGAACCAGCTCATGATCGCGCGGCCGCCGTTCGACGGCAGCTTCCGACCGACCAGATCCAGAGCCTGGATGCCGTTGGTGCCCTCGTAGATCATGGTGATCCGCGCATCGCGCAGATACTGCGAGGCCTGGAAATGCTCGGTGTAGCCGGAGCCGCCGTGCACCTGCATACCCAGCGAGGCGACGTGGAAGCCCTTGTCGGTCAGATAGGCTTTCAGGACCGGGGTCAGCAGACCCATGTAGTCCTTGGCCTTCTGGGCCGTGGTCTCGTCGGCCGACTTCTCGAGGTCGGCCTGAAGCGCGGTCCAAAGGATGAAGGCCTGCCCGCCTTCGACGAAAGCCTTGGCCTCCAGCAGCATGCGGCGGACGTCGGGGTGGACCATGATGGAATCGGCAGGGCCGTCGGGGTTCTTGGGTCCCGTCAGGCTGCGGCCCTGGAGGCGGTCGTGGGCGAACTGGACGGCGGCCTGATAGGCGGCGGCGCCGATGGCCAGGCCCTGCAGGCCGGTGCCGAGGCGGGCCTCGTTCATGACCACGAACATGTTGTTCATGCCCCGGCCTTCCTCGCCGATCAGCCAGCCCGTGGCGTCATCGTAGGACATGACGCAGGTGGCGTTGCCGTGGATGCCCATCTTGTGTTCGAGACCGGCGCACTGGACGCCGTTGCGCTCACCGATCGAGCCGTCCTCGCCGACCATGAACTTGGGCACGAGGAACAGCGACAGGCCCTTGATGCCGGCCGGGGCGCCTTCGACGCGGGCCAGGACGGTATGGATGATGTTGTCGGCGAAGTCGTGCTCGCCGGCCGAGATCCAGATCTTCTGACCGGTGATCCTGTAGGTGCCGTCGCCCTGCGGAACGGCCTTGGTGCGCACCATGCCGAGATCGGTGCCGCACTGGGGCTCCGTCAGGTTCATGGTCCCGCCCCACTCGCCGGTGGCCATCTTGGGCAGGTATTTGGCCTTCAGCTCGTCCGAGGCGTTGGCGTGAATGCCGGCGTAGGCGCCCGCGGTCAGGCCCGGATACATCGAGAAGGCGGCCGAGGCGCCGGCCGTGAACTGGCCGAACGCCATGCCGACGACGGCGGGCATGCCCTGGCCGCCATAGGCCGGATCCGCCGACAGGGCGGGCCAGCCGGCCGCGACCATGGCCTGATAGGCCTCCTTCCAGCCCTTCGGGCCGGTGACGACGCCATTGTCCCAGTGGCAGCCTTCCTTGTCGCCCGAGTGGTTGATCGGGGCGATGACTTCGTCGGCGAACCTGGCGCCCTCTTCCAGGATCTGGCCGACCAGATCCGAGGAGATGTCCTCGAAGCCGGGCTGGTTCGTATAGCGGTCGATCTCCAGAACTTCGTTCAGAATGAAGGTCAGGTCGCGGACGGGCGCCTTGTAAGCCATGGGATTAAGCTCTCGCTTTGAAGGGCTGGTGGTGATGGGGATCGGGATTGAGCCGGGCCTTCAGCAGGTCGGCGTATTCTTCGGCACCGGGCAGCAGGTCCGGGCGGTATTCGCCCAGCTTGCGTTCCATCACCGCGCAGGCTTCCTCGGCCGTCTCGATGGCAGCGTCGAGGTCTTCGCGCTGCTGTTTCAGCGCCGCGATCTGGGCCCGGTGACGGCGCAGGGCGACCGACATCTGGTGGGCGTTGTGGTCGTCGTGATCGTACAGATCCAGCATCTCCTGGATCTCCAGAAGGCTGAAGCCGATGCGCCGGCCTCGCAGGATCAGCTTCAGCCGGGCCCGGTCGCGGGCGTCATAAACCCGCGTCTGTCCCTTGCGGGCGGGCGTCAGCAGCCCCTTGTCCTCATAGAATCTCAGTGCGCGGGCCGTCGCGCCGAACTCACGGCACAACTGGCGGATTGAATAAGTGCGGTGATCGTCGGCGGTCGCCATACCAACATCTAAGCAAAACTTGACGCGCACGTAAAGGGAAGGTTTGGTCGCGCCATGGCCCGCAAACACGTCAACCTCGGCACCGCCCCCGACAAGCGCGACCTGCCGCAGAAGACCTGCGCCGTCTGCGCCAAGCCCTTCACCTGGCGCCGAAAATGGGCGCGCGACTGGGATCAGGTGAAGGTCTGTTCCGACCGCTGCCGGGCGGCCGGCACGGGTTCGTGACGGAACGGAGCGACCGCCGCAGTTCGTTTGACAAATCAGCACCCGGCCTCAGTCCCGCGACGGCCTTGCGTAGCTGAAGTCCCTACGGGAACGCGGCTCGCACGGTGAACAGAATGGCCCGGGGGGGAGCGAACGTACGCTGGATGAATCCGTAGTTGGTGATGGGCAGGGCGTCGGAAACCACAACCTCGTCGGTCAGGTTGCGCACGGCGAGCGTTGCCGACAGTCCGGATCGGGTATGGCCAAGCGTCAGGGCCGCATCCACGATGGTTCTGGACTGTGATTCCAGCAGCGGATCGTTGGTGTTGTCGAAGAAGATGGCGCTGCGATAGTTGACGCCAAGATCGGCACCGAGGGTCCAGTCCCCCGCGACGGCCCCGCTCCAGGACAGGGCCGCCACAGCCGAAAACTCGGGCGAGGCCGTCAGTCTGTTGCCGGATCTGTCGACGCCGTTGGCGTCGACAAAATCGGTGAAGGTGGCGTCAAGCCAGGACGTGCTCAGGCGCAGGTTGGCATTCCAGGGCAGGACGGCCCGCACGGTGACATCGATCCCCTTCATCTCCGCATCCGCGCTGTCGAGGACCTGTCGCGCCGGGGGCGGGGTGGACCGGAGGGTGAAGTCCTGCAGGTCCGTGTAGTCGTAGAAGAAGGCCGCGGCATTGACGGCGAGGCCCGGCGTAAACCGCCACGTCGTGCCGGCCTCCCAGGCGGTGACGAACTCTGGCGCCACCGGACCGATCGTGTCTGTCGGGAACAGGGCACCGCCGTTGAAGCTGCCGGACTTGAAGCCCCGATTCACGCTGGCATAGGCGACGCGATGGGGCGTCAGCGCATATCTGGCGGCCAGGCGCCACGACAGGGCGTCGTCGGTCTGGCTGCCGCTTCGCCGGGGCGAGAGGACCGGGTTGGCGGTGACTTCATCAAAGCGGGTCTCGGTTTCAAAGGACGTCCG
>NZ_JANODA010000073.1:0-30998 GCF_031412435.1 Brevundimonas sp. | reverse complement strand
TATTCCGAACCAAAAGGCACGTTCCCACGTGTTACTCACCCGTCCGCCACTAACCCCGAAGGGTCCGTTCGACTTGCATGTGTTAGGCCTGCCGCCAGCGTTCGCTCTGAGCCAGGATCAAACTCTCAGGTTGAGTTGACTTCTGACCTAAGCAGATCGGATCGAAATCCGATTTGGCATTAGTTCTACGTATTATTGACGAGATCCCACGAACGCCTCTCCGAAGAGCGACGTCATGGTGTCTTTTCAAAAAGACCGCAGATGTCAGTGTCGATAGACAGTCCCGAAGGACTATCGCTAGGACACCGCCGCCTGCGTTTCTCTTTCCAGATCAACGATTTCAAAGACCGTAGAAGCCGGAGAACCGGCCCCACCGTTTAACGCCCGGTGACGGCGGAGGCGGCGATGTAGTCGCCTCGGAAGTCTGTGTCAAGAACTTCTTTTAGAAGGAGTTCCTGGGGCCGTCCCGAACCCCGTGGGACTCGGCGGAGGCGGCGTCTTGGTCGCCTCCGATTTCCGCGTCAACCAGTTCTTCAGAAGAACGGCTTCAGCGTCGTCACCGTCTCGAAAGTCGGCGGAGGCAGCGATGTAGTCGCCTCCAATTTCTGCGTCAAGTAGTTCTTTTAAAAGAACTTCTGTCGGCGTTTCCGACCCCCTGGAGGGCGGCGGAGGCGGCTACCTAAAGAAGGCCGAACTCCGTGTCAACCGGGCTTTTTGAGCCATTCTGCGGAGACGAAAACCGAGGTTTCCAGTCCGCAAAATACCACCCGGGAAAGCCTCTGAGGCTTCCCCGTTTCGTTACCGAGGCGATTCGATTGGAGCGCGGAGACTATGTGGAACCGGCCATGGAAGCAAGGAGTTTCTATTCTCCTTTTTCCTCCTGGTCCCTGGCGACTTGCGTCCCCGAGGCCCCGGCGGCCAGCCCGTCTCCGAGCGAGGTGGCGATATAAGTAGGGCCATCTTCGTCCGCAAGCGGCATTTTCGTGGCGCACGAAGATTCGCGCGGAGTCGGGTTCAGCGAGTCTTGTCGCTCAACGGCTCAGCCTGCCGATATATAGGTGCGCAGGCTTTCGGCTTCCTGGGTGGCCTCGGCGATCTGGCACTTCACCACGTCGCCGATGGAGATCACGCCGCTCAGCCGGTTGTCTTTCAGCACCGGCAAGTGGCGGATCCTGCGGTCGGTCATCCGTTCCATCAGAATCGCCACTGTCTCGCCCGGCTCGGCGAAGACCACCTCTCTGGTCATATAGGCGGACACCGGCTTGCCCAGACCGGCAGCCCCATCTGCGGCGACGGCCTTCACCACATCCCTCTCGGAGATGACGCCGACCACGCGATCGCCGTCACAGACCATCAGGGCGCCGACCCGCCGGCTGTCCAGCTCGGCGCAGGCGTCGGCGAGGGTGATGTCGGGCGCAACGCTGAATACGTCACCTCCCTTGTTTTTGAGGATTTCAGCGACCAGCACAGTGCGGTTCCTTCCCTTGTGTTCTTGGGAGCGGCCGCCGGCCCGAAGGACTTGGAGCCGCTTCAGTTCAGAGGATCGCCCAGACCGCCCGACGAATCAAACCTTTCGTCCGGCCGCGCGAACAGGCGCGCCAGGGGGCCGATGGCCAGAATGCCGAACAGGAAGCCGAAGGCGTGGGCCTCCCAGGCGATTCTCGCGCCGTCGACTCCAGGCGCGAACCCGATCAGGCCGACGACGGCGTTGACGGCCATCCAGGCGATGGAGGTGGTGATGACCCCGCGACTGGTCAGGGGCAGGACCCGCCCTCCCCCGCCAAGCAGGCGAGTCGCGGCCCCGATCAGGCCGAAAACGGCGCCCGACGCGCCGACCAGTGGATCGGGGCTGCCGAGGTGGACCAGGCCATAGCCCAGCGTCGCAAAAATTCCGGCGCATATATAAAGTGCAAGAAACACTCCCACGCCGACGGATCCGCGGAACAGCCTCGCGACCGGCGCGCCGAAGGTCAGAGCCGCCACCGCATTCATCAGCGCATGCACCCAGCCGCCGTGCACCAGCATGGAGGTGACCAGCCCGCTGTAGCGCCCGTCGGCCAGATCGATGGGCGCGAAGGCCAGCCCCAGCCAGTTGTCGCGGGACCGCTCCTGAAAGACGTAGAGCGCCGGCATCGAGGCGGCCAGCAGCACGGCCAGCAGCGGCGCATTGAAGATGCGTTCCCTCGGGGGCGGACCGGCGAATCGGTCGGGCATTGGCTCCATCCCGCTCAAATGCGGAAAGGCGGCAGCGATCTCAAGCGCTTCCTGTCCTGCCTTCGAAAATCGGGCGGTATCGCCCCAGGCGACCAACGACTTGCCGTATCAAGCACAGCAATAAGCGCTTCTTAATAACCATATCCCATTTTGGCACGCGGACCGCGCCTCGCGGCCGCTGATCGTGTATGCGTGGGATTGGCCGAAATGCCCTTCAAGAGGACGTCCATCGCCCTGCTGGCCGTCGCGCTGGCGGCTCCGGTCGCAGCTTTCGCGCAGGCGAGCGGCTCGGCCGGGCTGTCGAGCATGCAGAACGGCTATGGCGGCGCGCGGCAGTCGGTCAGCGCGGCCCAGACCGGATCGACGCGGGATGCCAACGGCAATCGCCTGATCGTCGATGGAATCATCCAGGCCGGCGCCTCCTCCTATTCCCGCCAGTCCGGCGGCGTGTCGAACACCTACTCCGGGGGCGTCGGCGCCTCGCAGGGCACGACGATCGCGGGCTCCACCGCAATCGGCAACAATCTGAACGTGGTGGTCCAGGGCAGCCACAACACGGTCATCGTCAACTCGCGCCAGACCAATACGGGCAATGTCACTGCCCGAACGGATCTGACCGGCACCCTGACAGGCTTCGAATGATCCCGCGCACCCTTTCTCCCCGACTGAGAGGCGGCGTCGTCGCCGTCGCGGTCGCCGCGCTCCTGTCTGCCTGCGTCAGTCCCGTAGCGGGACCGGGCGGTCTCTACGCCCGGCCGATCGGCAATGCGCCGGTGACGGCGAACCCGACCCCCTACTCCCCGGCGCTCTACTGCCTCGCTGACTACGCCAGGCGCTACAACCTGCCCTCGCCCCGCATGGCGATCGGGCGGATCAGCGACTACACAGGCACGGTCTCCGCCGACGGCGGCCGTCAGATCACCGGCGGCGCCTCGCTGATGGCCTTCTCCGCCCTGGCCAAGTCCGGCGCCCGGATGGTCGAGCGCTATGACACCTCCATCTCGGAGATGGAGCTGCGCTATGCCAACAACCGCCTGATCGGCGACGAAGGTCCCGATCAGCCCGCCGACGCCAACTATCGCCGCATCCTCGCGGGTCAGGTGCCCGGTTCCGACTTCTACATCGTCGGCGGCATCACCGAGGTGAACTACAACATCCGCTCGGCCGGCTTCGACGCCGCCGTGGGGGAAACCGACACCGACGTCCCCGGCTCGGGCATCCTGCAGGGCAAGATCTATGTGATGAACATCGCCCTGGACCTGCGTCTGGTTCAGACCACCACGCTCGAGGTCGTCGATGTCATCTCCTACCAGAAGCAGATCATCGGCCGCGAAATCTCCGCCGGCGTCTTCGACTTCCTCAACGGCAACGTCTTCGACGTATCGGCGGGAACGGGCGGGATGGAGCCGGTCCAGCTGGCGGTCCGCGCCCTGATAGAGCGGGCGACCGTGGAGATGATGGCCAACCTGTACGGCGCGCCCGGCCCTGAAGTCTGCCTCGACACCGCCAACGACCCTCTGAACACGGTGGGCGGGACCGGCGGCTACTACGCCGCTTACGACAACACGGGAACGAACAATGGCCAGACTCGCGCCGAACCGTCTCGCTGGCACGCTGGCCGCGACGGCGATGTGCGTCGCAGCCGCTACTGAGGCCTTCGCTCAGGACCGTTCGATCGTCCTGAACCAGCAGCTTCAGCTCGGCGACGTCATCGCGGGCCAGACCCTGAACGTCGAAGGCGCGACCGGCGAAGTGGCCGTGAACAACGCCGCCCAGGGCAACAGCCTGTCCGGCTCGGTCGAGAACGATTCGCTGGCCCTGACCTCGACCCAGACCATGCGCGGCAATACCCGTGCGACGACCACAATGACGCTGACCGGTGACACCGAGGGACCGGTCAATGCGGAGACCCAGGCGCGCGGCAACTATCTGGCGGCCGGGGCCTACGGCGCCGACCTGACGATCGAGTCGAACCAGAGCGTCGAGCCGTCGGAGGTCACAGCCTCCTCCACGATCACCGGATCGAATGCGCGACTGATCGGCGGCGCCTCGATCGGTGTCACAGCCATCGCCAACTCGACCGCAATCGGGGCGAGCGGCTCCCATGTCGAGGGCACGGTGATACAGAACTCCTCGGCCGGCGTTCGCGCCGACAATTTCGCCGGCACTCAATACATCCCCGAGACCGGCGAGTTCATCAGCCAGTCGATCGGCAACTCCGTCCTGGTCAACTCCGGCGTCGCCTCCAGCCAGGACCTGACCATCCGCCAGCGTCAGGCCGGCGATCAGGTCACCGCCTCCACCAGCGCCAACTCCGGCAATGCCTGGGATCTGGCCGGTCGGGCGCGGGCCACGGGCAACCAGGCGGTGCTTTACAATCAGGGCGGCTCGGCCGTCGTGACGAGCGACCAGTCCAACCTGTCCCGGATCCAGACCGCCAGCCGCGTGACCAGCTACGATTTCGGCGCGGCGACCTCGAACGCCTACGGGACCGGCAACGAGGTCTCGATCGGCAACAACGATCGCTATCTGCAGATCGACAATTCCCAGGTGAACTCCGGCGGGGTCGAGGTCTCGTCGACCTTCGAAGGCACGAACGGCTACGATGCCCATGTCGCGGCCGAGGCCGTGGGCAACTCGGTCACCGGCTATGCCTGCTCCGCCTGCGACGGCACGATGGATGTCACGAACGTCCAGACGAACTCCGGAAACGTCACAGCCACCGCCTCCACGACCATTCGCGGAAGCGGCCGTGCGGTGGCCACCGGAGCCAACGCCATCGGCAACGCCGCGACCTTCTACGTCTCGCGTCCGGGAACCTGACGTAAAGTTCATTTTACACCCGCGCCGGTTCGGAGCGAAGGTGATGACAACCGGCGGGGGGACCGTCGGGTTCATATCGTCATCTCTGTTTGGCCGCGCCTGCCCCGGTGCGGCTACCGTTCCACCGGAGCCTGCATGTCCAACGTCCGTCGCCTTCTTCTCGTCGCCGCCTCCGGGCTGGCGCTTCTCAGCGCCATGCCTGCCGTCGCCCAGACAACGGCCCAGCCTTCGGCGCCGTGGGCCCAGTCCGCCAGTGACATTCCCGCCGATTCGAACGTTCGCTTCGGAGTCCTGCCCAACGGCATGCGCTACGCGATCCTGCGCAACGCCACGCCTCCGGGTCAGGCCAGCCTGCGTCTGCGGATCGATGCGGGTTCGCTGATGGAGACCGACGACCAGCAGGGCCTGGCCCACTTCATGGAGCATATGGCGTTCAACGGGACGACCAATATCCCGGAGAACGAGCTGCTGCGTATCCTCGAGCGGCTGGGCCTGGCTTTCGGAGCCGATACCAACGCCTTCACCAGTCTGGATCAGACCGCCTACATTCTGGAGCTGCCGCGAACGGATGACGAGACGGTCGATGCGGCCCTTCGCATCATGCGCGAACAGGTGTCCGAGGCCCTGATGGCCGCGGACGCGATCGACGCGGAGCGGGGTGTCATCCAGGGCGAGGAGCGGACCGGCAACTCGCCGGGTCGACGGGCCTTCGAGGCCCAGCTCGCCTTGCTCGCCCCTGGCCAACGGGCGTCCGAACGACTCCCGATCGGCGATATGGACGTGATCCGGACCGCACCCCGGGAGCGTTTCGTGGCCTTCTACGAAGCCTATTACCGCCCTTCGCGGGCGACCTTCTTGGCCGTCGGTGATTTCGACGTCGACCAGATGGAGGCCAAAATCCGCGGCGCCTTCGAAGGGTGGGAGCCCAAGGCGGCGGATGGTCCCGAACCGGACCTCGGTCAGGTCGCAACCCGGGGGGCCGAAACCCGCATTCTGGTCGAGCCGGGGGTGCAATCCACCGTGGAGCTGAACTGGATCCAGAATCCCGATCTCGACCCCGACACCCTCGCCGAGCGGCGGTCGAGACTGGTGCGCAGCCTGGGCCTGGCGGTCCTGAACCGCCGTCTCGGGGAGCTGGCGCGGGCCGACAATCCGCCCTTCATCGCCGCCGGGAGCCAGAGCGAGACCTTCTTCAACAGCCTTGACCGGGGGTTCGTGACCGCGGCCTTCAACCCGGGCGGTCTTCAGCGCGCGCTGTCGACGATCGAGCAGGAGAAACGCCGTCTGGTCGAGTTCGGCGTGACCGACGCCGAGCTGGCCCGCGAGATCACGGACACGCGCGCCCGGCTGGAGAACGCTGTGGCGGCCGTTGCGACCCGCACCACCCCTGGCCTGGCCAACTCACTGTTGAACGCCGTTAACGCCGATCGCGTCTTCGCAACGCCCCAGACGACGCTCGAAATCTTCAACAGCACGGTCGAGGGACTGACTCCCGCCACGGTCAATACCGCCGTCGCCTCGGTCTTCCAGGGGCAGGGCCCGCTGGCCTCCGTAGTGACCCCCGAGCCGATCGAAGGCGGTGAGGCGGCCGTGACAGCGATGCTGGAAGCGTCCCAGGCCGTGGCGGTCACTGCCCCGCAGGCCCAGGCCGCCCTTGAATGGCCGTACGCCGAGTTCGGAGCCCCGGCCCAGCCGACGTCGCGCCGCGAGATTGCCGACATCGGCGCCACCGTCGTGACCTTCGCCAACGGCACGACCCTGACCGTCAAGCCGACGACCTTCCGCGACGAGCAGATCCTGGTGAGCGTCCGCACCGGTCTCGGCGAACTGGGCCTGCCGACGGACCGCAGCGATCCCCGCTCGTTGGCCGGCTTCGTCTTTACAGCAGGCGGCCTGGGCAAGCTTACCGCCGACGAGCTGAACCGGGTCCTGAGCGGCCGCATATACGGCGCGAACCTGGCGGTCGGGGGCGACGCCTATCAGCTGTCGGGGGCCACGCGTCCGCAGGATCTGGACCTGGAGATGCAGGTCCTGACCGCCTTCCTGACCGACCCCGCTGTGCGCCCCGCGCCCTTCGAACAGATCAAGACGCGATGGCCGCAAATCATCGCCCAGCAGATGGCGACGCCCGGCGGCGCCTTCGGCCTGCAGGCCGGCGCGCTTCTGGCCTCCGGCGACGCCCGTCAGAGTCTGCCTACGGCGACGGACGTGGCCGCCTGGACCAACGATCAGCTCAAGTCGGATCTGATCGAAGGCCTGTCGCAGGGGCCGGTCGATGTCGTGATGGTGGGTGACGTGACCGTCGACGCCGCGATCGCCGCTGTGAGCGCGACCCTGGCCGCCCTGCCCGCGCGCGGCCCCGCTCCGACGCCGGCGGTCGGTGCGGATATCCTGCGCTTCCCAGCCGGCACGGCCGAGCCGGTGCGTCTGACCCACACGGGGCCGGCCGAACAGGCGTTGGGCTATATCGCCTGGCCGACGACCGATTCGATCGGCGACGAGACGCAGTCGCGCAAGGCCCGGATTCTGGCGGCGGTGATGGAGCTGCGCGTCACAGAGGAAGTCCGCGAGAAACAGGCTCTGGCCTATTCGCCCGGTGTCGGCGCCTCGTCTTCGGACGTCTATGCCGGCTACGGTTCCATCTCCGTCACCGCGCAGACGACGCCAGAGAACCAGGCCAGGCTGTTCGAAGCGGTCGACATGATCGCCGCGTCTCTGCGGGACACGCCGATCACGGAGGATGAGCTGACCCGGGCGCGCGCTCCGATCATCGAAACGCTGCGTCGTAGCCAGGCCGGCAACGAGTTCTGGCTGGGAGCCCTGGAGGGCGTCGCGGCCGACCCCGCCGAGGTCGAGCAGATCACAACCCTGATCACCGACTTCGAGGCGGTCACCCCTGCGGACGTCCAGGCTGCGGCCCGCCAGTATCTGGTCCAGGACAAGGCGTGGAAGGCCTCGGTGGTCTCGTCGGCGACTCCTGCGCAGTAGGACGAAAAAGGCCCCGGGGCTTTCGCTCCGGGGCCAAGTCTTCACTCAGGATCGCCGGCGATGACCGACGATCGGACATTACGCTCCAACAGATGCGCTCAGGCTGAACGTCGCGTTGTCCGCCGTTCAGGTAACGCAGACGGTTTCTAGAAGACCCGGCCGCCGACCCCGCCGTCCAGCATCATGGTCGCGCCAACGATCGAAGCGCCCTGCGCCATCACGGTCTCCTCGCGGTATTCGGTGTAAATCTCCTCACGGATCCAGGTGACCACTTTCACGCCGGCGCCGTAGCGGCGCAGCAGCGAACGCTCGTTGCAGTCGCGTTCCTGACGCTGGACCCGGCAGGTGATCGCGCCGGACCGGTCGCGCCACAGGGCGTTGCCCTTCTCGCAGGCGAAGGTCTCGCCGCCCTGACCGCCATGGCCGACCTGACCCGACCACTCGGACCATGTGACCTGCAAATGGGTGCCGGCGATGCAGCGGAACAGTTCGCCCTCATAGCTGTCGGCGATGTCGCGGTCGGGAATGACCTGTGACGCAGGATGCGGGATGTCACGATCGTCGATGCAGAAGGCCTGGATCACGACGCGCTTTTCCCAGCGACGGCGAGCTTCGTAGGGTACGCGCACAACCTGGGCGACCGCCCCGGCCTCGACGTTCAGGTTCTGGATGACCGTCGGATAGGGCTGTTCGACGCTGAAATAGGCCGAACCGCCGCCACCGCCGCGCAGATTGCCGTAGCCGCCCACACGAGCGTTGATCCCGGCGCGCGCCGCCGCCGAAGCGTTGGAGTTGGCGTTCGCATTGACGTTGACGTTGATGTTGATGTCGCCCGGCGGCGGATAGTCCGGCGGTCCGGGATGCTCGCAGCAATCCGGCGGCGGCGGCGGGGGAGGCGGAGGGGGCGGAGGCTGACAGCCCGTGTCGCACGGCGGCGGGGGCGGCGGCGGGCAGCCCGCCGTGCACTGGGCGGAGCCGGCGGCGCTGGCCAGGCTCCAGAGGCCGGCGGCGCCCGCGAGGGCCGGTAGCCAGGTCTTGATCCGCACCCGCATGGGCTGGGCTCCTGCAAACAACTAGCGGCGTCGCGCGGGGCGCGGGCCGGTTCAGCCTGACATCTGGCGGCAAAGGTCTTTCGTTTCCGTTAGCTAAAGGCGCGGCCCGGGGCTTGCGCCACGCCTGTCGAAGGCGAGGGCGATGTTTCATCCCGGCACGCAAAATCTGATCGACCACTGGGCGGCCCTGCCCGAGGCCGGCCGGATTCCCGCGCGCGCGTCGTTCGAGCCAATGCGGATGGGCCGGCTGGTCCCCCAGCTATTCACCGCCGACCGGGCCAGCGAGGGCGCGACTTTCCGTCTGGCCGGCGCCTGGATCGAGACCCTGCACGCGCGGCCGATGCGCGGCGTCTCATGGCTTGAGCTGTGGGCTCCGACGAGCCGGCCGTTGGTGGCCAGCGCTGTGGTGCAGACCTTCCGCGAGGCCCGTCCTGTGGTGATGGTCGCCGAGGCCTCGCGGCTTCGGGGCGTGCTCGAGATCGTCATAGCACCGCTGCGCCAGCCGGACGGCACGGCGGATCGCCTGATCGGCCTCTATCAGCCGGTGGCCGAACAGGAACGCCGCCGCGAGGCTGTCGGGCCCCTGACGGCGCGGCTGTCGATCGGTGTTGGCACGCCCAGCCGCGCGCCGCTGACGCTGGCGGCGCTCGACGGACGACGGATCGCCTAGACCGTTTTCAACTCCGCCGCATACCGCTTCCAGTTCTGAGCATAGTGCTGCGCCGAGACCGTCAGGGCGGCGATCTGCCCTTCGTCTAGTTCACGGATCACCTTGCCCGGCTGACCCATCACCAGGGAGCCGTCGGGGATGACCTTGCCTTCGGGGATCAGGGCGTTGGCGCCGATAAGACAGTTCTTGCCCACGACCGCCCGGTTCAGGATCACGGCGCCGATGCCGATCAGGCTGTTGTCGCCGATCGTGCACCCGTGAAGCATGACCTTGTGCCCCACGGTCACGTCGCGGCCGATGATCAGGGGCGAGCCCGGGTCGGAATGCAGGACGCTGCCGTCCTGGATGTTCGTATTCTCGCCAATGATCATCGTCTCGTTGTCGGCCCGGACCGTGGCCCCGAACCAGACGCTGGCGCCCGGCTTCAGAATCACGTCTCCTATGACGACAGCATTGTCCGCGATCCAGTATTCGCCTTCGGGCGGAAGCTGCGGTTTCTTGTCCGCCAGCGAATAGATCGTCATCGAAACATCATCCTCTGCTTAAACGAATGCGCCTTTAACACTTCGGAAACCACGTTAGCATCAATCTGTTGACGCGATTCGAGGTCGTCCTTTCGACCCCGGGTCCGAAGCCGGATCAATCCCGGTCCGGTCAGAGTCTTGGGGGCGTGCGTGACGCGTTCGGGTATGCGGCGGGTTCTCCCGCTGGATGTGGGATACATCTCCGACCCCGGATGCCGCTTCTGCGCCTCCCCTCTCCTCCCCACCCTCGTTCGAGGCGATGCTTTCGCAGCATCGCCTTTTTTCATGCCCTGGAGGCACTGATGACCAAGCGTGCAGCCCTGAAGCGTCAATCCCGCGAAGGCGGAGCCTTCGACGGCCCCGACTATGGCCAGGACACGAAAGTCCGCCGCTTGCCGACGCCACACACCCGAGGGGGGTGGTCGCCGCATCCGTCAAACGACGACCGCGACCAGGCCTATCTTAAGACGCTGAAGCCCAAGTCCGAGGGTCAGGCCGCACTGTTGAACGCCATCGACACCTCCAACCTGTGCGTGGCGCTCGGTCCGGCAGGCACGGGCAAGACCTATCTGGCGGTCGCCAAGGCGGTCGAGGCGCTGGAAGCGGGCAAGGTCGGACGCATCGTCCTGTCCCGCCCCGCCGTGGAGGCCGGCGAATCGATCGGCTTCCTGCCCGGCGCGATGGAGGACAAGCTGGCCCCCTATCTGCGGCCGCTCTACGACGCCCTGTCGGACCGGCTGACGATGAAACGGGTCGGGGCGCTGATGGCCGAAGGGCTGATCGAGATCGCGCCGGTCGGCTATATGCGCGGCCGTACCCTGAACAACGCCTTCATCGTCATCGATGAGGCCCAGAACTGCACCTATGTGCAGCTGAAAATGCTGCTGACGCGACTGGGCTGGCACTCGACCATGGTGGTCACCGGCGATCCGGGGCAGACGGACCTCCTGCCCTCGCTGTCCGGGCTGGCGGATATCGCGGCCCGTCTGGAGGCGGTGCCGGAGATCTCGGTCGTGCGCCTGGCCGAAGGGGACATCGTCCGTCATCCGCTGGTGGCGAGCATGATCGGGGTTCTCTGACCTCACCGACCCGACAAGGAAAAGGAAAAGGCCGGCGGATCGCAGGATCCGCCGGCCTTCTTCATTTCAGCGATGGGTTCAGCGCTTCTTCGCGCCGTCCAGGCTCCAGGCGCCGGGGCCCGAGGTCACCAGATAGAGGAAGATGAAGCAGAACAGGATGGCCGCGTCGCCGCCGTTGACGGCGGGATACGGGCTGGAGGGCGCGTGGAACATCCAGTAGGCCACCGCCATCATGCCCGACAGGACGAAGGCGGTCGGGCGGGTGAACAGGCCCAGGATGATCAGGACCCCGCCCACGGTCTCCAGAACGCCGCCGACGCCCATAAGGGTGGCGATCTCCTGCTGGCCCGGCTGGGCCCCTTCGGGGAAGCCGAACAGCTTGATGACGCCATGGGCGAGGAAGGACAGGCCGGTGACGATACGCAGGATCGCCAAGGCTTCGGGTTGCCAGCGCGAGGCGCCATTGAAGACGTTCATGTATTTTACCCCTGTCTGTGAGTCGCGTTGAAGAATGCGGTCCGTATAGCGACGCTACGCCAAACGGAACGCCGGGCAAGTCAGCCCTTTGATCAGGCTGCGTCGACCAGGACGATCTCCGCGTCGTTGACGGCCGTGACCGTGATCGTCGCCTCGTTCGAGATGGCCGCGCCGTCGCGGGCGTTCAGGCGGACGCCATTGACCTCGACCTCGCCGATGGCGGGGACCAGATAGCCGCGACGCGTGGCGCCCAGAGGATAGACAGCGCTCTCACCGGCTTTGAGTGTCGCGCCAACGATGCGGGCGTCGGTGCGGATCGGCAGGGCGTCGCCATCGCCCTCGAAGCCCGAAGCCAGGACCACGAACTGACCGGCGCGGTCACCCTTGGGGAAGGGTTTGGCGCCCCAGGCCGGGGCTTCGCCGCGCTTCGTGGGCTCGATCCAGATCTGGAAGATGCGGGTCAGGATCGGTTCGGCGTTGTACTCCGCGTGGCGGATGCCGGTGCCAGCGCTCATGACCTGGACGTCGCCGGCCTCGGTGCGGCCCTTGTTGCCCAGACTGTCCTCGTGGGTGATCGCCCCTTCGCGGACATAGGTGATGATCTCCATGTCAGAGTGCGGATGGGGCGGAAAGCCCGAGCCGGCGGCGATCTCGTCGTCGTTCCAGACGCGCAGATTGCCCCAGCTCATCCGTGCCGGGTCATAGTAGTTGGCGAAGGAGAAATGGTGTTTGGCGTTCAGCCAGCCGTGGTTGGCGCCGCCCAGGCTCTCGAACGGTCTGCGCTCGATCATTGAAGTCTCTCCGGCCGCAGGACATCCCGCAGCGCTGTTGCTCGGACGGTAACATAGGGGGCCCGGAGAGAACTGCAACAGTAGTAGTGTCGAATAATAGAGCCCTCTACCCTTTTGGGAGAGGGAGGCGGCGCACGAGAGCGTAGCGATCGTCCTTGCGCCGGTGGGTGAGGGGTGACGCCGGACATCAACCGGTGAGCGCACCAAAACCCCTCACCCTTTCGCGCAAGTCCGCTCGCGATGCTCGCGGGCGCTCAAGCCCTCTCCCACAAGGGGAGAGGGGGCCGAGTCAGTTGCCCAGATCGTAGGTCCCGGTGATGTCGATCCGCACGGTCATCTCGCCGGCTGCGACCGGGGTCGAGGCGTCGGCGGACTGCATCCGGGCCATGGCGTAAACCGGCATAGGCTGAGGCTGATAACCGCCGCCTTCGTTCAGCGAGCGAATGCCGCCCAGTTCGACGCCCAAGGCCTGGGCGTACAGGCGCGCCTTGTCCTGCAGGGCGCGGACGGCCAGGACGCGGGCCTGGTCCTCGGCGCCCTTGGGATCCTTGAGGCCGAACGAGATGCCGTTGATCTGGTTGACGCCGGCGCCGACCACCGCGTCCGCCGTCGTGCCGACCTTCGTCAGGTCGTTGATGATCACCGTGACCTGGTTGGAGGCCTGATATCCGCGCAGGCGGGGCGGCTGGTTCTCGACGTAGTCGTACTGGGCCGAAAGGTTCAGGCCCGAGGTCTGGATGTCGCGGTCGGCGATGCCGGCGCGGCTCAGGGCGGCGAAGACTTCCTGCATGCGGCGCGCGTTGTCGGCCATGGCGGCCTGGGCCGTCGCGGCCTCCGTCTGAACGCCGAAGGTGATGGTGGCCATGTCGGGCGCGACCCGGACCTCACCATAGGCGGACAGGTTGAGGGCGGGCTGGGCGGCCATGGCGTGCACCTGCATCGGAGTGGTGGCGGCGGATTGCGCGAAGGCGGCCGGGGCGGCGAAGGCGGTCAGGGCGGCGGCTGCCAGAAAGGCGCGGGGCATCAGGGCCTTGAAAGTGCGGGTCATGGAAGAATCCTCATCGAGAACGAAACCTGGGACGACCCCCGTTCTCTGCGAGGGCCGTGGCGGAACCTTGGCCGTTAACGCCTGAACAGAGGGGATGGTCGCACCTGCAGAAACCGTTCATCGGGATGAAATCGCCGACAGGGTCAGGCCTCTTTACCCGGCGTAGCCGCCCCTGCTAGGCCGGTCGTTCACCATCGGGGGCGCGTAGCTCAATGGTTAGAGCCGACCGCTCATAACGGTCTGGTTGGGGGTTCGAGTCCCTCCGCGCCTACCACCGCCTAGCGCCGCCAGCGATCCTCGCCACGGATCCGGCCGCCGTCGACATAGCGGCCGCTGGAATCGTACCAACCGTCGCCCTGCTGGAACCGGCCGTAGTTGTCCGGCAAGTAAGAATAGTCGTCGTACGGATCACCGTAGGCGCCGTCCATCTCGTCCCACCAGTCGCGGGGATAGGCGGTGAACTGGCATTCGTACCCCTGATCGGGACGCTGGTACCATTGCGGCGCATAGCGGTCGCGATAGCGGGCCTCCCAGCGCGGTCGGCACAGTTCGTCGGACCAGACCCGGTTGCCCGAGGCGTCCAGGGTGGCGCGATACTCGCGGTCGAAGACCTCGCGCATGCCGACGAAGGTGTTGTTGGTGACGATGGCCCGGCCGGACTGGACCGCCACGCCGACCGAACCGGCGCGGATGCGACTGTCGGACAGGGTCAGTTCGCCGTTGTAGAGAACCGCGCCCTTGTCGGACCGGCATATCTTGGAGCCCGAGATCGTGACCGAAGCCCCTTCGACCGCCACGCCTTCGGAAAAGCCGCAGATCCGGGTGTTGACGACCTCGACCCGGCCGTAGTCGCGGCGCGACCGCACCGCCAGACCAATGGAGCGGGGCCCGAAGTTGTTCGGTGTCTCGGTCCCGCTGAGGGTCACCGAATCGATTCGCGACGGATCGGCATTTCCGGGCACGATCTCGATGCCGGACTGGGAGCCGGAGATCACTGTTTCCCATAGATTCAGAGTCGCGCCGTCGGCGACGATGGCCGGGGCGATGGTCTGGGCGTCGATGATGGTGTCGCGCAGATCGACCGCTCCTCCGTCGGCGTAGATGGCCGCCTCGTCGCCCGCATGGCGGATGCCGAGGCGGTTGGCGACGATCTGGCCGCCGTAGCTGACAATACAGGCCGCGTCGCCGCCGCGTGGCGAGGCCAGAACGACATCGCGGAGCTCAAGCCGCACGCCGGACGCCACGGTGATGCAGGGCAGGCCGTCGGGCGCCTGAAGCGTGATCGCCGAACCCTCGTTCCAGCGGCGCGGATCAAACCCACCCTCGCCGACGATGGTCATGGGCTTGTCTACGTTCAGCCAGCCGACGCAGGCGCCGCCCCGTGCGCGGATGACCAGGGTGCCGCCGGGACGCACGCGCTGGACCGCCGCCTCGACGCCGCCCGTGCCCGGATTGCCGCCGCAGTCGACGAGGACGATCTCCTCGCCCCCGGGCGTGAACGGGCTGCCATAGGGGGCCTGATAGCCGGGATTCCAGCCCGGGCGGTGCGTGCCGTAATTCCAGTGGCGAGGCCGGTTCTGGCGGCGGCTCTGGCTCGCGGGCGGGTCCAGCAGCAGGCCGAAGTTCGGGCGCGTCTGGCTTTCAACCCGGGCGGCGGTCTGGGCCTGGACCTCCGGGGCAGCGACCGTCAGGCCGGCGGCGATGGCGAGGGCGGAGAGGGCGAGAGTGAACGTCTTCATCGGATCAGCCCCTCCTTAGCGGCGCTGCGAACGGGAAACCTGGGCCAGAACGGCCTGCAGGCGAGAGGCGGACGGGCCGAAGCCGGCCAGCGCCGAATCGATGCGGAAGGCCACGGCCTCCGCCTTGTCCTGATCCGCCACCCCGGCGACGCCGAGGGCGAAATAGGTCGACATGGCGAACTTGGCCTCGGGCGAGCCCTGCTTGTCGGCCTGGGAATACCAGTGGAAGGCACGAGCGTAGTCGGGCGGGACCCCGATGCCCTCGGAGTACATGACCGCCAGCACCAGCTGGGCCTCGGACGAGCCGTTCACCGCCGCCAGCTGGATGGCGCGGACCATCTCCAGATAAGAGAGTCGCGATTCCATGTTGTGGCCAAGCATGGCCTCCAACGTCTGGACCTGGCGGGCCGACAGGTCGTTCGGAGCGTTCTTCACGTCCTCCGTCACGCCGAGGTAGCGCAGGGCGCGGCCGACGTGGACGAAGGGCAGTTCGGTCATCCGGCCCAGGGCGTACTCATAGGCGTCGCCGCGTGGGCGGCTTTCGTCCGAGAAGGGCACGCCTGAAGCCGGGGCTTCGTTCGGATAGAATTCATAGGGCGGCACCCACTGGCGCGCCTTGGCCTCGACGAAGGCGCCGTAGCGTGACCGCCCGGGCGAGGACCGCTCGAAATCCTTCAGCAGAACATAGGCCCCGACGTCGCCGGTCTGAACCGCCAGGTAGTTGTACAGGTAGGCGTCGACGTCGTTCCGGGGGAACAGGCTGACCGCCGCGTAGTAGCCGGCGCGGCGGCGATCCGGCTGGCCGCCGGCGTTGCGACCCCAGGCCTCGCGCGCCTGGGCGTTGTCCTGAGGCTCGCCGAACGGGCCGTAGAGGGCGTCGTGCAGCCGGGCCAGGGCGCGGAAACCGTCGGCGTCCTGGGTCGACAGGACATAGATGATCCTGTTCCGGACCTCGGACTGCTCGTCCATCGTCATGCGCGAGAGCTGGACGTCCAGCCGCTCATAGGCGACGTGGCGTTCCCAGGCGCGGCAGTCGTCATAGCGCGACACGTTCCGCAGCCCGCCGAAGAGGCCGCCGCGATCCGCCCGGTTGATCGGGGCGTAGCCCTCGTCATTGGCCAGGGCCATGCCGGTCCAGACCGCGCTCTCGATCGGGTCCTCGATATTCTTGTCGGTGGCGCGCAGCGCTGCGTAGCGGGCGCCGAGTTCGAGTTGGGCGAAGAAATCACCGCGGAAGGCTGCGCGCCGGAGCTGGCGCAGACCGGCTTCCTGCGCGTTGAACTCCGAACCGGTGACGGACTGTGGTCGGGGACAGGCGTTGGCGGCCGCGTTGTCGCCCTTGCGCCAGAAGGCCGGGCCGGTATCGCTGCAACCTGCGACGGCCCCGGCGGTCACGGCCAGTGCGGCGATGACGGCGACGGCCATGATCGGCCCCCGCAGGCGGGAGCCTCGCGAGCGGTCGTCATCTCCGGCGTCGCGGTCGCGCATTCCCTCACCCGTTTCCCACGCAGCCCAACAGCAGCTCGGCGTTAACCATTTCCCAAACCAGCGGTCTGGTCCAGTGAACTTCCGATCATGGTTAACGCCGTTTTGCGACAAAGCGTTGCCGCAAGGCGGCCGAAATCGTGTCCAGCCAAGCTTAGCCTACAGAAAACAGTGGTTTGCGCCTGAGGGACGAGCCCTCACTCGCGCTGGTCGGCCCTGGGGCCTATATGCCGCGCTCGCCCATCGAAGCGCCGGAGTCCCCATGTCCTACGTCACCAGAGACGACCGCCCCGCCGACAAGGCCGCCCGCTATGTCGAGGTCGAGGCCGAAATCCTGGCAGTCCTGGACGGCGAACCGAACGTGACAGCGCAGATGGCCACGGTGTCGGCGATGCTGGCGGACGCCTTTGAGGACTATTTCTGGACCGGCTTCTATGTTGTCGACCCGACGAAGGATCGTGAACTGGTCGTCGGTCCCTATCAGGGCACGTTGGGCTGTCTGCGGATCGCCTTCGGGCGCGGCGTCTGCGGGACGGCGGCGGAGACCCGGACGACGCAGTTGGTCGAGGACGTCCACGCCTTTCCCGGTCACATCGCGTGCGACGGCCGGTCGGAGAGCGAGATTGTGGTTCCGGTCATCGACGCGTCAGGCAAGTTGATCGCCGTGTTCGACGTGGATGCGACGCGTAAGGCGGCGTTCGACACGGTGGACGCCGAGGCGCTGGAGCGGTTGCTGGGCAAGGTGTTCGGCCGCTAAGCCTCCTTCATGCGCATCGGGATCGACTTCGGCGGAACCAAGATCGAGGCCGTGGGGCTGGACGCCGACGGCGCGGTCCTCGCCCGGAAGCGCGTGCCCAATCCCGGGGCCTATGACGCCGCCATCGACGCTGTCGCGGACCTCGTGACCTTCATCGAAGCCGAGAGCAGGCGGACCGGCACGGTCGGCATGGGCACGCCGGGCTCCCCGTCTCCGCGTACCGGGCTGATGCGGAACTCGAACTCAACCTATCTGAACGGGCGCCGGTTCGGCGACGATCTGGAGGCGCGGCTGGGGCGGCCGATCCGTCTGGTCAACGACGCCAACTGTCTGGCCCTGTCGGAGGCGACAGACGGAGCGGCGGCAGGGGCCAAGGTAGCCTTCGCTATCATCATCGGCACCGGCTGCGGCGGCGGGTTGGTCGTCGACGGGGCGCTGGTCGAAGGCGTCGGCGGGGTCGCCGCCGAGATCGGCCACGTCAGCCTGCCCTGGTCGAGCGTCGAAGAAGCGCCGGGGCCAAAATGCTGGTGCGGGCTGAACGGGTGTCTGGAGACCTGGGTGTCGGGCTCGGGCTTGCAGCGGGATCATCTGGAACGAACAGGTGAGGCCCTGGACGCGCCCGGCATCGTGGCCGCGGCGCGGGCGGGCGAAGCGGCGTCCGTTGAGAGCCTCGACCGCTATGTCGACCGTCTGGGCCGGGCGATCGCGATGACCGCCAACCTCATCGATCCCGACGTCTTCGTGCTGGGCGGCGGCATGTCGAACGTGACGGAACTGTACGAGCGACTTCCAGAGGTGGTGGAGCGGTACGCCTTCTCCGATCACTGGGCCGGGCGGATCACGCCGGCGGTGTGGGGGGATGCGTCCGGGGTGCGCGGGGCGGCGAGGCTGTGGCCCCTGCAGTGATTCCTCCGACGCAGAGCGACCGGAGGACCCAGACGCGCGCGAGAGCGCGAAACGGTGGCGCAGGCCTGCTTCCGACATCGGGTCTGAACAGATCGCCTTCGGCGCCCTCCGGTTCGATCTCGATCGGCCGGAGAGGCGTCCCCCGGTCCGCGCCGCAAGAGCGGCTTGCCGGACGATGACGAAAGAGAGATGAGGGCGGGAACCGGAGACCCACCCATGACCACCCGCACCCTCGTCGTCACCGGCGGCCACGGTATTCTCGGCAAGGCCGTCGTCAAGGCGGCGCTGGCCAACGGATTGAACGTCGCCCTGATCGATCATGCGTCGGGCGAGGCGGCTCCGAACGGGGCGCTGGAGATCGGCGGGGTGGACCTGACCGATCCGGGGGCGACCGAGGCGGCGATAACCCAGGTGGTCGAACGGTTCGGCGGCATCGACGCCCTGCTCAACATCGCCGGCGGCTTCGTCTGGCAGACGACGGACGACGCCAGACCCGCGTGGGACAAGATGTTCGCCCTGAACCTGACCACCGCGTTGAACGCCAGCCGCGCCGCCCTGCCCCATCTGAAGGCCTCGACCGAGGGCCGGATCGTCAATGTCGGGGCCAACGGCGCGCTCAAGGCGGGGGCGGGGATGGGCGCCTACGGCGCGTCCAAGTCGGCGGTGCACCGGCTGACCGAGGCCTTGGCCGAAGAGCTCAAGAACACGTCGGTGACCGTCAACGCCGTCCTGCCCTCGATCCTCGACACACCGCAGAACCGTAAGGACATGCCCGACGCCGATCCGGCCAAATGGGTCCGGCCCTCGGATCTGGCCGAGGTCATGCTGTTCCTCGCCTCGCCGGCGTCGCGGTCGATCACCGGCGCCCTGATCCCCGTCACGGGCAAGGTCTGAGCGTGGACATCCCCCGCAGTCTGCTGTTTCTGCCCGCCTCAAACGCCCGCGCCGTCGAGAAGGCGCGCGGCCTGGACTGCGACCTCGCCGTACTGGACCTCGAGGACGCGGTCGCGCCGGAGATGAAGACCGCGGCGCGGGCGGCGGCGGTCGCGGCCTTGAAGGCCGGCGGCTTCAAGGGCGCGGTCGGGGTGCGGGTCAATTCCTTGGGGACCGAATGGGGCGAGGCCGATCTGGAGGCGCTCGCCGGACTGCCTCTCGACTGGATCGTCGCGCCCAAGGTCGAGGAGCCGGGCCTGATCGACGCCTATGACGCACGCATCCATGAAACCGTGCAGCTCTGCGCCATGATCGAAACGCCAAAGGCCCTCCTCGATCTCCAAAGTATCGCAGGGGCCGGAGGGCCGCTGAGTGCGCTGATGCTGGGGGTCAACGACCTCGCGGCCGCGCTGGGAACGGGGCTGTCCACAGATCGCGAACCGCTTAAGCCCTGGCTGGCGGCGACGGTGGCGGCGGCGCGGGCCAACGGGCTGGCGGCCATCGACGGCGTATTCAACGGGTTGAGCGATCCGGAAGGACTGGCGGCTGAGTGCGCGCAGGGTCGGCTCTACGGCTTTGACGGCAAGAGCCTGATCCATCCGAACCAGATCGAGGCGGCCAACGCAGCCTTTTCTCCGACCCCTGACGAGATCGCGCAGGCGCGAGCCGTCGTCGACGCGTTCGCTGCTCCGGAGGCGGAGGGATCGGGCGCGATCCGCGTCGCAGGCGCCATGGTCGAGCGGCTTCATCTCACACGCGCACAGGCCCTGCTGGCGCGCGCCGCCGCGAGCCGATAGACCAGCGGCCGGTCCCGGCGAAAGCGTAACGGTTGCAACACCCTGTCCCTCTCAGCACGGATGCGCCCGGCGATTCGCCCCGGCGCGCCTGGGTGTGTTCTCCGGGGATCCTTGACGTTCCATTCCTGCGGACGTTCCTGCCCGAGTTGGACCTGAAGGCCAGCCCGTTCGCCCCGGTGGACGCCGTCGTCGGCTGGGGCCTGAAACCGTCGTCGAAGGCCGGTCGGGCGCGTGCGAAGCGGCGGAACCTGCCCTATCTGGCGCTGGAGGACGGCTTCCTGCGGTCGATCGGCCTCGGCGAGACGGGCGCTGCGTCCCTCAGCCTGATCGTCGACGACATGGGGATCTACTATGATGCAACCCGGCCCTCGCGACTGGAACGGCTGATCGAGACTGCTCCCGCCTGGTGCGACGCCGACATGCACGCACGGGCCGCCGCCCTGACCGAGCGGATCGTCGCCTCGGGCCTGTCGAAGACGAACATGGGCGGGTCGCTGGACCGGTCGATCCTGAGGCCGGGCAAGCGAATCCTGCTGGTCGACCAGACGGCGGGCGACGCCTCCATCGGCAACGGGCTGGCGGGGCCGGCGAGTTTCGCGGCCATGGTGCGAACGGCCAGGGTGGAACGGCCGGACGCCCAGCTGATCGTCAAACGCCACCCGGCCGTGGCCGCAGGCAAGAAGAAGGGCTGTATCGTCGACGCAGACCTGGCGGGCGTGACCCTGCTGGACGCGGACGTGCGCCCGGCCGAGCTTCTGGCCGAGGTGGACGAGGTCTGGTGCGTGACTTCTGCCCTGGGGTTCGAGGCCCTGCTGCGCCGCCTGCCGGTCCGCTGTTTCGGCGCATCCTTCTACTCAGGCTGGGGCCTGACGACGGACGAGGTCCAGACCGGACGACGCGGGGTCGCGCGCGATCTGGAGACCGTCGCCGCCGCGGCTCTGATCGCCTATCCCCGCTACGTCGATCCCGTGACGGGCGAGCGCTGCGAGGTCGAGGCCGCCGTCGATCGGCTGGTTTCCTTGCGGGACCGCGCCGACCGGCTGGCTGGAACCTGGGCCGGGGTCGGATTCTCGCCCGCGAAGCGCCCGCCGATCCGGCGTCTGCTGAACGGCCCGCGGACGACAATGAAATACTTCGCCTCCGCCAGCCGGGCGGCAGCCAGGGCCGAGGAGACCGGCGGGCGGCTGATCTACTGGGCCGGCAAGGAGACGGCGGAGATCGCCGGCGTCGCGGCGAGCACCACCGCGCCGGTAGTGAGGATGGAGGACGGCTTCATCCGCTCGCGCGGCCTAGGCTCGGACTTCTTCGGGGCGCTCAGCGTCGCCCTGGACGATCAGGGTGTCTACTACGACCCGACCCGACCCTCGCGGCTGGAGAGCCTGATCGAGGGCGCCGGGCAGTCGCCGGGGATGCTGGCGCGGGCGGAAGCCCTTCGCGAACGCGTCGTCGATGCGGGCCTGTCGAAATACAATCTGGCCGGCGACGGCCGCCGACCCAACTGGCCCGGCGGCGCCCGCAAGGTGCTGGTCGTCGGCCAGGTCGAGAACGACAAGTCGATCCTGAAGGGCTGCGGCGACATCCGCACCAACTCCGGCCTGGTCGAAGCCGTGCGCGCCGATTATCCCGACGCCTTTCTGATCTACCGCAACCATCCCGACGTCATGAGCGGCAACCGGCTAGGGATGCTCGACGCCTCGGCGATCCATGCCGTGGACGCGACCGCGGACGATTTCGACATCATCGACTGTCTGGAGGCCTGCGACGTGCTGGCGACCCTGACCTCCCTGTCAGGGTTCGAGGCCCTGATGCGCGGCAAGACGGTGGCGACCTATGGCCGGCCCTTCTACGGCGGCTGGGGCCTGACGCAGGACAGGATGACCTATGAGCGCAGGACTCGCCTGGCGAGCCTGGATGCGCTCGTGGCCGCGGCCCTGATCGAATACCCGATCTATGTCACGCCGGAAGGCTGGCCCTGCGAGCCCGAGGATCTGGTGACCGCCCTGATCGCCGCCCGCAAAGATCCGCCGCCGGAGGCGCCGCCTCATCAGGTCGCGCGCTGGTGGAAGGGCATCCTCGCCAGTCTCGACCGCCGCCCGCCACCGGCCTATTGAAGCCTTAGACAAATCCGATGAGGGCGCGAAACGTCCCTCAAGCAGCGAGCCTCCCCAATCTCCCGAAAAGGGGGCTCGCGATAGGGACCAACGAAGTTGCCACACGCTGTCATCGCCGCCACCGGCCTGTTCACCCCCGAACAGTCGATCTCCAACGCCGAACTGGTGGAGGCCTACAACGCCTGGGCCGAGAACTGGAACAAGGACCACGCGCTCCAGATCGCCGAGGGCGACGTCGCGGCCCTCACGCCCTCCTCCGTCGAGTTCATCGAGAAGGCGTCGGGCATCAAGAGCCGGTTCGTGCTCGACAAGGCCGGCGTGCTCGACCCCCAACGGATGGCGCCGCGCATCCCCGAACGCGGCAACGAAGAACTGTCGATCATGGCCGAGATGGCCGTGAAGGCGGCCCGTCAGGCGATCGAGGCCTGGGGCAAGCCGGTCTCGGAGATCGGCGCCGTCCTGTGCGCCGCGTCGAACATGCCCCGCCCCTATCCGGCACTGGCCGTCGAGGTCCAGCAGGCCCTGGGCATCGAGGGCTTCGGTTTCGACATGAATGTGGCCTGTTCCTCGGCGACCTTCGGCATCAAGACGGCGGCCGACTTCATCGCCTCGGGCTCGGTCAAGGCCGTGCTGATGGTCAACCCCGAGGTCTGTTCGGCTCACCTGAATTTCACCGACCGCGACAGCCACTTCATCTTCGGCGACGTCTGCACCGCCGTGATCGTGGAGAGCTCGGACACGGCAGGGCCCGGCGGCTGGGATGTCCTGGGGACGCGCCTGAAGACGGTCTTCTCCAACAACATCCGCAACAATTTCGGCTTCCTGAACCGCTGGGCGCTGGAAACGAATGCCGTCGCCGGTTCCGACCGCGCCGCCGGCCAGCAGGACGACAAGCTGTTCATCCAGCAGGGCCGCAAGGTCTTCAAGGACGTGGTGCCCATGGTCTCCGACATGATCGTCGATCACGCCGGCGAACTGGGCATCGAGCCGACCGGCCTGAAGCGGATGTGGCTGCACCAGGCCAACATCAACATGAACCAGATGATCGGCCGCAAGGTCCTGGGTCGTGATCCCGCCGCAGACGAGAACGTCATCATACTGGACGAGTACGCCAACACCTCGTCGGCCGGTTCGATCATCGCCTTCCACCTGCATCAGGACGGCTTCGAGGCGGGCGACACAGGCCTGATCTGCAGCTTCGGCGCGGGCTATTCGGCGGGGACGGTGTTCGTCAGGAAGCGCTGATCACGAACTGATGACCCGACGAACACCGGCATAGCTTGCGCCTGCTGCGCGAGTCTGGGAGGTATTCGCAACCAGACGCCGCCCGGAACGGAGTCCCCGGATGAGCCAAGCGCCCGCCAAGCCCAACTTCCTCGAAGCCCTCGCACGTGATGTCGCGATGGTGCTGAAATCACTCGGCGGTTCGGCGCACCAGAACGTCGTCATCGACTGTGTCGCGGCCCTGAAGCGACAGCGCGGCGAGCCGGTCACAAACGACCTGCGTCAGGCCGTGGTCGAGGCCTTCGAGCGCTATTCGGAATGGTTCATCCGGCCGTTCGGCGACGGGTCGATGCGCTGGGCGCTCGTGGCGGAACCCACGTGACGGCATCCCCGCCCGCACAGCGGACGGGGAGCCGGTTCGTCTTTAGAAGCGACGCACGTAGCTGACGCCATAGGTGTCGATCTCACCGCCGTTGTCGTCGGTGAAGTCGCGACGGGTCCAGTCGGCGCGCAGGCCGTTCTGGGCGTCCAGGTAGTAGGTACCGCCGACGCCGTAGTTGACGCTCTCGCCGTCTTCCTCGGCGCTGATGCCGGCGATGTCGGCCTTGATCGAGGTCGTGCCGTAGCCGACGCGGCCGAACAGCTCGAAGTTCGGGCTGACCGGCAGGACGCCCACTGCGTACAGGGCGGCATCGTAGTCCTGTTCCACCGAGCCGTTCACGCCGGCCACGGTGATGTCGTCGTCCTTGACCCCGATGGAGGCTTCGCCTTCGACGGCGAAGTTCGGGCTCAGGCGGGCGGTGGCCCGGCCCGTGATCGCGCCGAGGTTGACGTCGTCGCCGTCAAGCACCGTATAGCCGACCGAACCCGACCACTGAGGCGAGGAGACGGTCTGGGCCATCGCCGGAACAGCGAACAGGGAAATAGCGGCGGTCGCGAGAAGAATATTACGCATTGTTTCTTTAACTCCTAGATGCGGGACTGTTGTCCCGGCCCCATCCAGCGAGAGCTCAAGTATGTATCCAGAGGGGCCGTTCCAAGGCCGGATCATTACATGATGGAAACTGTGCGCGCCGAAGCACAGACGGCGTTATACTCGCCGCCTTGTCGCCCTATTCCATCGTTGACAGCAGGGTCGCCGCCATCCTGTTTAGCGGCGTGGGGATTCCGTGGCGCGCGCCGAGGCGGGCGATGACGCCGTTGCGGGCGTCCCACTCCATGGGCCGACCGGCTAGACGATCGCCGAGCAGGGAGTTCACCGAGTCGGGCGGCGAGGTCTCGGCCCGCTCCACGACCCATTCGGGAATGTGGTCGCCCAGCTCCGCGCCGACCGCCCGGCCGACGAGGACGCACTCGCGGACCATGCCCCGCATCAGGTCGGCGACACCAGCTTTTGTGACCACGCCGCCTGGCAGACCGGTCAGGGCGTTGACCGCACCGGCGCAGTTCAGGGCCAATTTGGTCCAGGCGACGGTGGTGAAGTCATCGGTGGTCGAGGCGACGATGACGCTCTCGGCGAACAAGGCGGCAAAGGCCTCGCCCGCCTCCCCGGCCGGAACGACGATCGTGCCGTCGCGACGGTGCTGGATGCGGCCGGGGGCGCTGCGTTCGGCCGGGATGTCGACGACGACGGGGACGATCCGCTCGCGCGCGACGAACGGGGCGAACCGCTCAATGTGCTCAACGCCGTTCTGGAGCACGGCGACATGGGTCTCCGGGCCCACAAGGGGCGCGAGCCATGCCGAGGCGGCGGCGACGTCATAGGCCTTGGTGGAGACGAGGACCCAGTCGACGGGGGCGGTGATCCCGGACGGGTCGATGACGACGCGGGGCGACGCCTCGATCAGGCGGCCGTTGGGGGCCTCGACCACCAGGCGGTCGAGCCGAGTCCGGGCGCACAGGGTGACCGACGAGACGTGCGGGCTGTGCGACAGCCACGCGGCGACCGTTCCGCCGATGGCGCCGGGGCCGACGACTGCGATCGTCGTCATGGGCTATCGATCCTTCTCGCGCGCCTCGCCGCCACGCGAGACCAGAGCCGCCTGGGCCGCAGCCAAACGCGCGATCGGCACGCGGTAGGGGCTGCAGCTGACGTAGGCCAGGCCGACCTGTTCACAGAAGGCGATCGAGGCGGGGTCGCCGCCGTGTTCTCCGCAGATTCCCATCTTGATGTCGGGACGGACCGCCCCGCCGCGCTCGGCGGCAATGCGGATCAGGTCGCCGACGCCCTCCTGATCGAGGCGGACGAAGGGATCGGTCTCGAAGATGCCCTTGTCCATATAGGCCTGCAGGAACCGACCCGAGTCGTCGCGGCTGATACCAAACGTCGTTTGGGTCAGGTCGTTGGTGCCGAAGGAGAAGAACTCGGCGTGCTCGGCCAGGTCGCCGGCGCGCAGGGCGGCGCGCGGCAGTTCGATCATGGTGCCGACCAGATACTCGACGCTGTCACCGGCCTTGGCGAAGACGTCGCGCGCGGTGCGGTCGGTCAGGTCGCGCAGGTATTTCATCTCCAGACCCATGGCCACAAGCGGGTGCATGATCTCCGGGATCGGGGCGGCCTGCGCGCCTGTTTGCTTGACCTCCAGCGCGGCCTCAAGGATGGCCCGCACCTGCATCTCGTAGATCTCGGGATAGGCGACGCCCAGACGGCAACCGCGGTGGCCGAGCATCGGGTTGGTCTCGTGCAGTTCGCGGGCGCGGCGCTTCAGCTTGGCGGCGTCGATGCCCGAGGTCGCCGCCAGGGCATCGATGTCCTCGTCTGTGTGGGGGATGAACTCGTGCAGGGGCGGGTCGAGCAGGCGCACGGTGACCGGCAGGCCAGCCATGATGGTGAACAGCTCGACGAAGTCCGACTTCTGGAACGGCTCGATCTTGTTCAGCGCGGTGCGGCGCCCGGCCTCGTCATCGGCCAGGATCATCTCGCTCACGGCGGCGATCCGGGCCTCGTCGAAGAACATGTGTTCGGTCCGGCACAGGCCGATGCCCTCGGCCCCGAAGCCCCGCGCCGTGCGGGCGTCCAGCGGAGTCTCGGCATTGGCACGCACCCGCAGACGACGGACCTTGTCGGCCCAGGCCATCAGGGTCTGGAAGTCGCCCGTCAGCTCGGGCTCGATCATGGCCACGGCGCCGTCCAGAACCTCGCCCTTCGAGCCATCAATGGTGATGATCTCGCCGGCCTTGAAGGTGCGGCCCCGCGCGGTGAAGGTCTGGGCCTTCTCGTCGATTTGGATCTCCCCGGCGCCCGAGACGCAGGGGCGGCCCATGCCGCGCGCGACCACGGCCGCGTGGCTGGTCATGCCGCCGCGCGCCGTGACGATGCCGCGCGCCGCATGCATGCCGTGAATGTCCTCCGGCGAGGTCTCCTCACGCACCAGAATCACCGCGTCGCCCAGCTGGTTCAGCCGCTCGGCCTCATCGGCGTCGAAACAGACCTTGCCGGTGGCGGCCCCGGGGCTGGCAGGCAGGCCGGCGGCGACCACATGGCGGACCGCGTCCGGGTCCAGCGTCGGGTGCAGCAGCTGGTCCAGCGCCGAGGGTTCGACCCGGCTGATGGCCTCTTCCTGGGAAATCACCCCCTCGGCGGCGAGATCGACGGCGATCTTCAGCGCCGACTTGGCGGTGCGCTTGCCGTTTCGGGTCTGCAGCATCCACAGTCGGCCCTGTTCGACCGTGAACTCGATGTCCTGCATATCGCGATAGTGGCGCTCCAGCGTGCCGACGACGTCCACGAACTGGGCGAACACGGTGGGCATCGCCTCTTCCATCGAGGGGGCGGTCTCGCCCATCTCCTCGCGGCCGGCCCGGGTCAGGGACTGGGGCGTGCGGATACCGGCGACGACGTCCTCGCCCTGGGCGTTGATCAGGAACTCGCCGTACAGCTTCGATTCGCCCGTCGACGGGTTGCGGGTGAAAGCGACGCCGGTGGCCGAGGTCTCGCCCATATTGCCGAACACCATCGACTGGATGTTGACGGCCGTGCCCCAGCTTTCGGGGATGTCGTGCATGCGGCGATAGAATTTGGCCCGGTCGTTCATCCAGCTGGCGAAGACGGCCGAGACCGCGCCCCACAGCTGTTCGTGCGGATCCTGCGGGAACGGCGTGCCCAGCTCGCGTTCGACCACGGTCTTGTATTCGGTGACGACCTTTTCCCAGTCGGCGGCCGACAGGTCGGTGTCGACGGTGACGCCCAGACGATCCTTGTGGTCGTCCAGCACCTCCTCGAAATCGTCGTGGCTGAGGCCCAGCACCACGTTCGAATACATGGTGATGAAGCGGCGGTAGGAGTCGAAGGCGAAGCGGCGATCGCCCGACAGCTTCGCCAAGCCCTCGACCGTCTCGTCGTTGAGGCCGAGGTTCAGGACCGTGTCCATCATACCCGGCATAGAGGCGCGGGCGCCCGAGCGGACCGAGACCAGGAGCGGGTTCGACGCATCGCCGAACGTCTTGCCGACGATCGATTCGACGGTCTTCAAACCGGCGGCGACCTGTCCGGCCAGATCGGCGGGATAGGCGTTCCCGTTCGAGAAATAGTGGACGCAGGCCTCAGTCGTCACGGTGAACCCGGGGGGCACCGGCAGGCCCAGCCTGGCCATCTCGGCCAGGTTCGCGCCCTTGCCGCCGAGCAGGTTTTTCAACGACGCATCGCCGTCGGCGGAACCACCTCCGAAGCCGTACACCCACTGAGTCATCGATAGTCCCCTGAAGCCGTGTCGAGGTCGGCGGGTTGACCCCGCTCAAGTGTCGCACTGACTAACGTGCTGCGCGCGCGAAGGCGAGGCCGGGCTGTAACAAAGGGTGATCCGATGTTGCGTTCCGGCGTCTCCCGAACGAGAGACGCCGGACGCGAAGTCAGGCCAGCATGCGCACCTGGGGCTCGCGGTCCCACTGGCGCGTCGCGGCGGGAGCCAGCCAACCGTCGACGCCGTCGGACAGATCGATCACGCCGTCGTCGGGCTCGACATTGGCCTTGTCCAGCAGCGGCTGGGCCTCGGCGGTGAACCCGATCGCCTTCAGGTGGGCAAAGGCGAAGGCCGCGAAATCGACCGCCGCGCTCTCTTTCAGCAGTTCGGCGCATCCGGCTTCGGACAGCACCAGAGCGACCGCGTCGAACACGACCGATGGCGTACCGGCCAGTTGGCCGTCGGCCTTCAGCTTCCTGCCGCCTTTGAGGGTCACGCCGCCGATCTTCGGCGCCACGATCTTGACCGTCGCGCCCTGTCCTTCGGCCGCCGCCTTGACGGCGTCGATGACCGAACTGTCTGCGCCGTCGGTGACCAGGATGCCGACAGCGCGGCCCTTCAGGGTGTCGGGATATTTGCCGACGATGCGCAGGGCGGGCGAGGCGTCCATGTCGAAGGGCTCGCTCGCGGCGGGAGTGGCGGCGGGCAGTTTGACGTTCAGGCCGTCCGCCACGCGCTGGGCCAGGGTCGCATCGACGTTCTGCAGATTGCCCAGAACCCGGTCGCGGACGTGATCCATCGTCACCTTGGACAGTTCGAACACGAGCGCGCTGGCGAGGTGGGCCTGTTCGATCTCGGTCTGGGAGCGGAAGAACAGCCGGGCCTGGCTGTAGTGGTCGGCGAAACTTTCGGCGCGCAGGCGGACCTTGGACCCTTCCATCGGCACTTCGAAGCTGCGGAACCCGCCCTTGGGGTCCTCGCGCGGACCGCCCTCCTCGCCCGCCTGGCTGAGGCTGTTGGGCTCATAGTTGGCGCGGCCGGTGAAGACCTGGGTCTGCATCTGGCCGTCGCGCTGCATGTTCTGGAATGGGCAGCCCTTCGCCTGGTTGATCGGCAGCTGGTGGAAATTGACCGTGCCCAGACGCGACAGCTGGGTGTCCTGATAGGAGAACAGCCGGCCCTGCAGCAGAGGGTCTTCCGAGAAGTCGATGCCGGGGACGATGTTGGTAGGCAGGAAGGCGACCTGCTCGGTCTCGGCGAAGAAATTGTCGGGGTTGCGGTTGAGCGTCATCTTCCCGACCACGCGGATGGGATGGACTTCCTCCGGGATCAGCTTGGTCGCGTCGAGGATGTCGAACGGCAGGGCGTCGGCCTCGTCCTGGCTCAGCAGCTGGACGCCGAATTCCCACTCGGGGAAGTCGCCAGCGTCGATAGCCTCGAACAGGTCGCGGCGGTGGAAATCGGGATCGGCGCCGGCGATCTTGACCGCCTCGTCCCAGCAGGTGGACTGCGTCCCCAGCCGGGGCCGCCAGTGGAATTTGACGAAGGTCGCCTCACCCGCCGCATTGATCAGGCGGAAGGTGTTGACGCCGAAGCCCTCAATCATCCGCAGGCTGCGCGGGATGGTCCGGTCGGACATGGCCCACATGATCATGTGGGTGGTCTCGGGCATCAGGCCGACGAAGTCCCAGAAGGTGTCATGGGCGCTGGCCGCCTGCGGATAGCCGCGGTCGGCCTCCATCTTCACGGCGTGGACCAGGTCTGGGAATTTGATCGCGTCCTGGATGAAGAAGACCGGGATGTTGTTGCCGACGAGGTCCCAGTTGCCCTCCTTGGTGTAGAACTTCACGGCGAAGCCGCGCACGTCGCGGGGCGTGTCGACGCTGCCCGCCCCGCCCGCCACGGTGGAGAAGCGGGTGAACAGCTCGGTCTTCTTGCCGACCTCGGTGAGGATTTTGGCCGTGGTGTAATCGGCGAGGCTCTCGGTCAGTTCGAACACGCCGTGGGCGGCCGAGCCGCGGGCGTGGACGATGCGCTCGGGGATGCGCTCATGGTCGAAATGCTGGATCTTCTCGCGCAGGACGAAGTCCTCCAGCAGCGAGGGGCCGCGCGGGCCGGCCTTCAGCGAGTTCTGATTGTCGCTGACGGGGACGCCGTGGTTGGTGGTGATGCGCGCGTCGGGCGCCGAGGCCGTCTGGTGGGTCTCCCCGCCGTTTCCGGGGGTGGAGGGGGTCTTGGAAGCGGCCATGGCGAAAGGTCCCGACAGGAGGAAGCGTTGACGTCCCAACGCCCGGCCCAACCTCCGGTCTCAGCTTGGCCGTAGCTTATTTTCTCTGTCGGAGTTCGACGAAACCGCCGCCGGTTACGCGCCCTTAACCGCGATGATTCACCAATCGGTCCTCAAGCTGTACGGGGCCGCGTTTCCATGTCCGATCTGAAGACCGACGTCGTCCTGAGGGGCGACTGCATCGAGGTGTTGCGGTCCCTGCCCGACGCCTGCGTCGACATGGTGTTCGCCGACCCGCCCTATAACCTGCAGCTGGGCGGGGACCTGCTGCGGCCCGACAATTCCAGGGTCGATGCGGTCGACGACGACTGGGACAAGTTCGACAGCTTCGCCGCCTATGACGCCTTCACCCGCGCCTGGCTGAGCGAATGCCGCCGGGTGCTGAAGCCCGAGGGCAGCCTGTGGGTCATCGGC
>NZ_JANODA010000072.1:0-64743 GCF_031412435.1 Brevundimonas sp. | reverse complement strand
GCCGTGGCGGCGAAACTTGTCGTAAAGCGTCTTCCGTGGGACCCGCAGGGCTTCGGTCATGGCGACGACATCACCGGCGTGACGGTGCAGCGCCTCTTCCAGCACCGCCTTCTCAAAGCGCTTGAGCCGATCGGTCAGGCCCGCGGCGGCTTCCTCGGCCGAGCCGATGACCGCCGGGGCGTCGATGTCGAGCGCCACCTGGTCTGCGAAATGGGCCAGCTCCCGCACATTGCCCGGCCAGTCGTGCTCCATAAGCGTGCGACGCACGGTGGTGCTCATCGGCGGCGGCGTGCGCTGGCGGTCGCCGGCGGCGCGCGCCAGGAAGTGAGCGAACAGAAGCGGCACGTCCTCGCGCCGCTCCCGCAGCGGCGGCACCCTCAGCTTCAGGACATTGAGCCGGTAATACAGGTCCTCGCGAAACTGGCCGCGCTCGACGGCGAGTTTCAGCTCGGTCTTGGACGAGGCGAGAATCCGCAGATCCAGCTGGCGCGGCCCCGATCCGCCCAGAGGCTGGATTTCCCGCTCCTCCACAACCCGCAACAGAGCGACCTGGGCGGCCATGGGCATGCTCTCGATCTCGTCGAGGAACAGGGTGCCGCGATGGCTCTGTTCGATCAGGCCGACGCGCCGCCTGACCGCGCCGGGGAAGGCGCCCGGCTCGTGGCCGAACAGCTCGCTCTCGATCAGGCCGGCGGGCAGGGCGCCGCAGTTCACCGCGACGAAGGGATGCACGCGCCGCCGGCCGCTATTGTGCAGGGCGCGGGCGACCACCTCCTTGCCGACGCCCGTCTCACCCTCAATCAGAACGTCCATTCCGGCGTCCGCCACCTGCCCGATCACGGTCCGGAGGCGGGCGATGGCCGGGCTGGACCCGAGCAGGGGCAGGTCGGGCGTCACCCGGCCGACTTCCGCCGCCAGGGCGCGATTGTCGAGCACGAGTCCGCGCTTCTCCAGCGCCCGGTTGAGACTGTCGGCCAGCCGGCCGAAGTCGAACGGCTTGGCCACGAAATCATAGGCGCCGTTGCGCAGGGCATCGACAGCGTCCGCGATGTCGCCGTGGCCGGTGATCATGACCACCGGCAGCCCTTCGTCGAGCGCCTGAAGCCGCGTCAGCAGTCCCCGCCCATCCATCCCGGGCATGCGCAGATCCGAGACCACGACGCCGGGATAGTCGGCGCCCAGAACCTTCAAGGCAGCCTCGGCCGAGGCGAAGGCCTGGACCTCCAGATCCTCGAGCTGGAGCCGCTCCAGCAGGGCGCTGCGGAAGTCATCATCGTCGTCGATCAGGGTGACGCAGCGGGGGCGGGAGAAGTTCACGCGGCGGCCTTCAGGGAGATCACGAACCGGGCGCCGGGCTTGCCCGGACGCAGGCTGAGCTCGCCGCCGAAGCCCGCGACGATATCGCGGCAGATGACGAGGCCCAGGCCGAGCCCGGCCGACTTGGTGGTGACGAAAGGCGTGAACAGGGCCGCGGCAATGCCGGGATCAACCCCCGGGCCGTTGTCGCTGATGACGATCTCTACGCGACGCGCCTTGCGCGCGACATCGATGGTCAGCCGGGGCTCGGGCGTTCCGGCGTCAGTCATCGCCTCGAAAGCGTTCTGGATCAGGTTGACGATCACCTGTTCCAGCCGGATCGGCTCCGCCTGAACCTGCAAGTCAGCCGCCTCGGTTCGAACCAGCTCGACCCCGCCCTCCCGCAGCCGCCCGCCGATCAGCAGAAGTGCGCCGTCGATGGCCGCGGCGGGCGAGACGGCGGACACCCCTTGTGTGCTTTTCCTGGAAAAGGCGCGCAGTTCATCAGTGATGACGCCGATGCGGCCGGTCAGCTCGGCCACCCGCCCCAGGCTGCGGCGCGCGGCGTCGGGATCATCCCGGTCCAGATAGGCGGTCGCCGTGTCGGCATGGGTGCGGATCGCCGCGACCGGCTGGTTGATCTCGTGCGCCACGCCGGCGGCGATCTGTCCGAGGGTGGCCAGTTTGTTGGCCTGGACCAGTTCTTCGCGCAGCACCTCGCGGCTGGCCTCGGCGCGGCGACGCTCGTCGATCTCGCGGTTGAGCTGACCGTTGGCGGCGCGCAGTTCCCGGGTGCGTTCGTCGATCCGGCGTTCCAGTTCGGCGCGGGCCTGTTCCTCGGCCTCGGCGCGCGCCATGGCCTGTTGTCGTCGACGCAGCAGGACCCCGGCGCCGACGGCCAGCAGGGTGACCAGAAGGCCTGCGACGGCCCGGGCGCTGAGCACATTGGCCACGATGGCCCCGCCGATCGGGTCCAGCAGATGCAGCGTCCAGCCCGGAGTATCCGTTTCGGTGTGGGCGAGAATCCATTCCGCCGAGGGTCCGCCTGCGGCGGCCCGGACGATCCGGTGCGCGCCGGTCGCCTCGCTGTCGAAGGGCAGGGCGGCGAGCGCCTGACCGGTCAAGGTCTGGTCGTCCAGGATGGCCTCACGCTCGGCGTCGGTCAGGTCGCGGCTGCGGCGGAACCGCCATTCCGGGACGCTGGTCACCAGAACGACGCCGCGGGAATCCGTGACATAGGCAGGCTCGCCTGACCCCCGCCAGTCGGCCTCGAGCGCATCGAACTCGACCTTGACCACCACGACGCCGATCGGTCTTTCGGCAGTGCCGACGCGGCGGGCGAGATAGAGGCCGGGCCGGCCGCTGACCGTGCCCAGGGCGAAGAATTCCGCCTGTCCGTTCTGCATCGCGTCCCGGAAATAGGGGCGGAAGGCATAGTCGGAACCGACGAAACTGGTCGGCTCGCGCCAGTTGCTGGCGGCGCGGGCGACACCGTTCTGGTCCAGGACATAGATGGCGGCGGCGCGCGTCTGGACGGCAAGCGTTGCCAGCTTGGCGCTGATGACGTCGGCGGTCTGCCCGCTCGCGCCGGCGACGAGGCCCACCACCTCGGGGTCCTGTGACAGGACGACAGGGAGGGAACGGTGCTTCTCGAGTTCGCTGCGCAGGACGGCGGCGTGGAGGGCGGCGGCGGCGTCGGCTTGACGCGCGAGATCGGCCCGGGCGTCGCGTCGCGCCAGTTCTCCGGCGGCGATCATGGACAGGGCGCTGGCGATCAGCCAGCACAGCAACAAGACCAGCCACGGCCGGGAAGACCGGGTGGAGACGAGGCTGCCGAGTTGTTCCAGCGCTGAAGCCGTCATCTCGAAAGCATGCGGAATTCCGCACAGAAATGCCACGTCATTGGCCGGGTTTCCGGACAAAATCTGGCTGACGGAAAACAAAAGTCATACCGAACAGCTATTTGGGCAATTTCATCGTGAGTTTGGCCGTTCGCTCAATCACGGCCAAACTGGGGCCTCGAGGCGCGGCGTCAGACCGTGCGGAAACAGCGCCACGAGCGCAGGGGAGGTCGAGTGCAGCTTTCGGGCGATCAAGGTCATGCGTCCGGCGCGCCGCGCGCCTGGTATCGGCACCTGTATGTCCAGGTCCTGGGCGCGATCCTGCTCGGCGGGCTGATCGGCCATTTCTGGCCCGCTTTCGGTGAGAGCCTGAAGCCGTTGGGTGACGCCTTCATCAAGCTGGTGAAGATGGTCATCGCCCCGGTGATCTTCCTGACCATCGTCACGGGCATCGCCGGGATGCGCGACCTGGGCCGGGTCGGCCGGGTCGCGGCCAAGGCCTTCGCCTATTTCCTTTTCTTCTCGACCCTGGCCCTGGTCATTGGTCTGGTCGTCGGCAACCTCGTCCAGCCCGGCCGCGGCCTGAACATCGATCCCGCGACGCTGGACGCCGGGGCGGTGGCGCAATATTCGACCGCCGCGCATGAGACGACGATCATCGGCTTCCTCCTGGGCGTGATTCCCGACACCTTCGCCAGCGCCTTCTCGACCGGCAATATCCTGCAGGTCCTTTTCGTATCGGTGCTGTTCGGCATCGCCCTGGCCTCGGTCGGCGACCTCGGAAAGCCGGTCCTGACCTTCCTGGAGTCGGTCAGCGCGGCCTTCTTCAAACTGGTCGCCATCGTGATGAAGGCGGCGCCGATCGGCGCCTTCGGCGCCTTCGCCTTCACGATCGGGGCCTATGGCATAGCCTCCGTCGTCAATCTGATCGCCCTCGTCGCCACCTTCTACCTTACGGCCGCGATCTTCGTGATCGGGGTGCTCGGCGCGGTCGGGATCGCCAACGGCTTCTCGATCTTCAAACTGATGCGATACCTCAAGGAAGAGCTTCTGCTGGTGCTCGGCACATCCTCGTCCGAGGCCGCCCTGCCCAGTTTGCTGCAGAAGATGGAGCAGGCCGGCGCCTCCAAGTCGGTCGTCGGACTCGTCGTGCCGACCGGCTATTCGTTCAATCTGGACGGCACCAACATCTATATGACGATGGCCGCCCTGTTCATCGCCCAGGCGCTGAACATCGACCTGACGCTGGAACAGCAAATCCTGTTGCTGCTGGTCGCGATGCTGAGCTCCAAGGGGGCGGCCGGCATCACCGGCGCAGGCTTCATTACCCTGGCCGCGACGCTCGCCGTCGTGCCGACGGTGCCGATCGCCGGCATGGCCCTGATCCTCGGCATCGACCGGTTCATGAGCGAATGCCGGGCCCTGACCAACTTCATCGGCAACGCCGTGGCGACCCTCGTCGTGGCGCGCTGGGAGGGCGCGCTTGATCGCGATGCCCTGCGCGAGGCGCTGGATGGTTCGCCCCGTCCGCTCGCCGCTGAACCCGATCCGGCCGCCGGGCCGGGCGACGACCTCGTGGTCGCCCGCGACTGAAATCCTTTTCACGTGCCTGAAAACAAAAAGACTTTGGGAGGATGAACATGAACACCAAGAAGACCGCGATGCTGGCGACGACCGCCGCAGCTGCTCTCCTGAGCCTGGCCCCCGCCGCCTGGGCCCAGACCCAGACGCCGACGGCCGTCCCTTCCTCGACCCAGCTGTCGCAGGCTGCCCAGTCGATCGCAGATCAGTCCAGCCAGAACGGCGATGACGCGTCCTCGGTCGAAGACATCGTCGTCGTCGGCTCCCAGATCCGGGGGGCGGACGTCACCGCCGCCCTGCCGGTCACAGTGCTGAGCGAGGAGCAGATCCTGGCCACCGGCGCGGTCAACGGCGACGACCTGCTGCGGTCCATCCCCCAGATGGGCGATGTGCTGTTCAGCGCGGCCAACAACCCCCAGACCTCGAACGCGGCGCGGGGCGACGTGAACTCGGTCAACCTGCGCTCGCTCGGCGTCGGCAACACCCTGGTCCTGCTGAACGGCCGCCGTATCGTGCAACACCCGACCAGCCAGGGCACGTCGGACACCGGCACGGTCCCGGTCCTCAGCTACAACTCCAACGCCATTCCGGTGACCGGCCTTGAGCGTCTCGAGGTCCTGCTGGACGGCGCGGCCGCCATCTACGGCGCGGACGCCGTAGCCGGGGTGGTCAACACCGTGCTCCAGGACGACTTCGACGGCCTGAAGATGAATGCCCAGTACGGCGGCGCCGAGGGCACCCACTTGCGCGAGTTCAATCTCGGCGTCTTCGCCGGCAAGGACTTCGATGGCGGCAACATCTCGGCCTATGTCGACTACACCGACCGGTCGGCCCTGCAGGCCGAGGATCAGGCTTTCACGGCGACCGACAACCTGCGCTCCCTGTTCGCCGGCGATCCGGACTTCGCCTCCAGCCTGACGCCCGACTTCCGCAACACGCGCGGGGCCTGGGGCAATTTCGCCGTTGTCGGGGCGACGACGGCCATCCGTCGGGGCACGACCTCCCTGACCACTGCCGCCGGGGCTTTCCACATCCAGCCGACGACCCTGACGGGCTGTCTCGTTCCCAACGCCAACGACGCCAACATCTGCCTTGGCTCCGGCGCCCTGAACTTCAACGGCGTGCAGCGCGACCTGCGCTTCGACACCGCGCCGGGCACGACCATCCTGCCCGACACCCAGCGCCTGAACGTCTTCCTGCAGGGTCACTACGACATCAACGACGGCGTCACCGCCTTCGGCGAGCTCGGCTACTACACCGCCGACACCCAGCGGGTTCAGCCGCCGGTGATCAACCTGAACACCCTGACCATCCCGACGACCAACTACTGGAACCCGTTCGGTCCGGTGACCTTCTCCGACGGCCGGGTGAACCCGAACCGCATCTCGGGCCTGACCAATGTGCCGGTCACGGGCCTGGACATCACCCTGAACCAGTACCGGTTTGTCGATGCCGGCTATCAGAAGGTCAACGTCACCAACTACCAGGCCCGCGCGCTCGGCGGCCTGCGCGGCGAGTGGCGCGGATGGGACTGGGAGACGGCGCTTCTTTATTCGGAAGCCGAGGCGGTCGACGAGTCTCTCGCCGTGAACACCCAGGCGCTTCAGGCTTCGCTCGCCCTGTCGACGCCGGACGCCTACAACCCGTTCAGCGGCGGCTGTATCGTCCAGACCAGCTTCGGCGACTGCACGCCCAGCTCGCAGACGGCGCTCGACGCCATCACCTTCACCCTGAAGCGTGAGAGCAAGACGACCATGGCTCTCTACGATTTCAAGGTCTCGCGTCCCGACCTGTTCAGCCTGCCGGCCGGCGACGTCGGCGTGGCCTTTGGCTTCGAGGCGCGCAGGGAGACCCAGGACGACGACCGTGATTCCAACCTCGACGGCTCCAACCCGTTCCGCGACACGGTCACCGGCGCGGTCCAGCTGTCGAACGTCATCGCCGTCAGCCAGAACCCCGACACCCACGGCGAACGTTCCGTGACCTCGGCCTACATCGAGTTCGCGATCCCCGTCGTTTCGCCGGAAATGAACATCCCGCTGGTCCACAATCTGGAGCTCCAGATCGCCGGCCGCGCCGAGCATTATTCGGACTTCGGCGACGTCGCCAAGCCCAAGGTCGCCGCCGCCTGGGACATCGTCGACGGCCTGCGCATCCGGGGGTCCTATTCGGAAGGCTTCCGGGCGCCCAACCTGGAACAGGTCAACACCGCCACCTACGGCCGCCTGACGACCAACCCCGATTACATCCGCTGCGAAGCCGATCTGAGGGCCCGGCGCATCGCCACCTTCGGCGCCTGCTCGCGCTCGATTGGCGCCTCCCTGCTGGTCTCCGGCAACCCGGACCTGGAGCCGGAAGAGAGCCAGAACCAGTCCTATGGCGTGGTCTTCCAGCCTCAGTTCCTTCCGGCCGAATGGGGAGATTTCACCTTCACCGTCGACCGCTGGAGGATCCAGCAGGAGAAGATCGTCGGCCTGTTCGGCGGTCGCAACGCGGTGGTGCTTGACTACGCCGAGCGGGTCGGGGGCGGCTCCAACCCGCTGGTCACGCGCGCCCCGGTCAACGCCGACGACATCGCCCTGTTCGCCGGTACGGGCATTACGCCGGTCGGGGTGATCACCTCGATCTCGGACCGGTTCGTCAACCTGCTGCCGCAGGACGTCGAGGGCATGGACATCGGCTTCAACTGGCGTCTGCGGAATACGCCGCTGGGCAGCTTCCGGGTCAATATCGACGCCGCCAAGCTGATCAAGTTCGGTCGTGAAGCCGGTCCGGCCGTGGACGCCCTCTATGCCGCCCGCGACGCCGGGATCATCAACGCCGCCACGCCTCTGCCCGACTCCAGCGACCTGCTGGCCCAGAACGGTCGCCCGGAATGGAAGCTGTCGGGGTCGGTGACCTGGAGCCAGGGTCCGTGGCAGATCGGCGCCTTCACCCAGTATATTTCAGCGGTGGATGACACCGATCTGCTCGACGCCGCCGGCAACGCCTGGGAGGTCGAGAGCCAGGTGACCGGCAACCTCTATGCCCAGTATGAGTGGGAGGAGAACAACGGCTTCATCTCCAACAGCCGCATCCGCTTCGGCGCCCGCAACATCACCAACGAGGCGCCGCCGCTGTCGTCCGCGGGCTACCTCGGCTCGCTCTATCGCCCCTACGGCCGCTACTGGTACGTGTCGATGGCCAAGGAGTTCTGAGCCATTGCCGCGGAGAGGGACGATGCGTGATCTTTCGACCCTCGCCGTCGCAGGCCTGATGTGGATCGGGGCGGGCGTTTCGGCGCCCGCCTCGGCCCAGGCTATCGCGCCGGAGCCGGCCGATTGTCCCGACAGTCTGCCTGATGGGACCACGTGTTCCTCCGGACGGTCGGCGGACGGGGCCTGGTTCTGGACCGCCTGGCCCCGCGACTGGAACGGGACCCTGATTGTCCACGCCCACGGCGGGCCGCGCACAGGCGAACCGCAGCGCGCCGATCCGGTCGAAGACCTCGAGCGCTCCTCCGTCATGGTCAGTGAGGGCTACGCCTGGGCCGGCTCGACCTATCGCCGCGGCGGCTACGGCGTGCGCATGGCCGCAGCCGACACCGACGACCTGCGCCAGATCGTCTGGGACGCCTTCGGCAAGCCCAGGCGCACCCTCCTCCACGGCCAGTCCTGGGGTGGAAACGTCGCGGCCAAGGCGGCGGAGCTCTATGCCGTCTCGGCGGACGGGGAGCGCAACTATGACGGCGTCATCCTGACCAGCGGCCTGCTCGCCGGCGGGACGCGCGGATACATTTTCCGGTCCGACCTGCGCGCCGTCTATCAGTTCTACTGCCATAACCACCCGCGCCCGACCGAGACCCAATATCCCCTGTGGCAGGGCCTGCCGGAGGGCGCCGCCATGCCGCGCGCCGATATCGCCGCCCGCGTGGAGGACTGCACCGGCCTCAGCCTTCGGCCCGAGGCCCGTACCCGCGCCCAGGCCGATGCCCTGCGCAACATTCTGTCGGTGGTCGGGGTGACGGCGGACAGTCTGGTCGCCCACCTCGCCTGGGGCACCAACCTGTTTCAGGACATGGTCTGGAAGCGGCTCGACGGCGCGAACCCCTTCTCCAACGCCGGCACAACCTACCAGGGATCGGACGACGACGTCGCCCTGAACCAGGGCGTCGAGCGTTTTGAGGCTGATCCCGCCGCCGTCGCGGCCCTGGCCTATGACGCCGACCTGACGGGCAACATCGTCCTGCCGACCCTGACGCTGCACGCCCGCTATGACCCGACGGTCTTCGTCAGCCATGAGGCGGCCTATGCGCAGACGGTCGCCGACGCGGGCCGCTCGAACCTGCTGAGCCAGGTCTTCACGACCGAGGCCCTGCACAGCCAGCTCAGCATCCCCCAGTACGCCGGCCTGCTGATCGCCATGACGCGCTGGCTGGATACGGGCGAGAAGCCCGATGCGGAGGATGTGCTGGAGGCCTGCCGCACGCGGGCGGAAGCCTACGACCAGTCGTGTCTGATCGACCCGGATTTCGTGCCGAGCCTGTAGTGGTCCCTCTCACGGCGGGAGAGGGAGATCAGTTCCGGTTCTTCACCAGGTCATCCACCACCGATGGGTCCGCCAGCGTCGACGTGTCCCCCAAGGCCCCCAGATCGTTCTCCGCGATCTTGCGCAGGATCCGCCGCATGATCTTGCCGGATCGCGTCTTGGGCAGGCCCGGCGCCCACTGGATCACGTCCGGCGCCGCGATCGGCCCGATCTCGTGGCGGACCTGGACGACCAGCGCCTTCTTCAGGTCGTCGTGCGGCTCGACGCCTGCGTTCAGCGTCACATAGGCGTAGATGCCCTGGCCCTTGATGTCGTGCGGGAAGCCGACCACCGCCGCTTCGGCGACATCCTCGTGCAGGACCAGGGCGCTTTCGACCTCGGCCGTGCCCATCCGGTGGCCCGACACGTTGATCACGTCGTCCACGCGCCCGGTAATCCAGTAGTCGCCGTCCTCGTCCCGGCGGCAGCCGTCGCCGGTGAAGTATTTGCCGGGATAGGCGCTGAAATAGGTCTCGAAGAACCGCTGGTGATCGCCCCAGACGGTCCGCATCTGGCCCGGCCATGAGTCGGTGATGCACAGGTTGCCGCTGGCCGCGCCCTCCAGCACGCGCCCTTCGGCGTCCACCAACTCAAGCTCCACGCCCGGCAACGGTTTGGTCGCCGAACCCGGCTTCAGGTCCGTCGCGCCGGGCAGGGGAGAGATCAGGGCCCCGCCCGTCTCGGTCTGCCACCAGGTGTCGATGATCGGCAGACGACCCTCGCCGACCACTTCGTGATACCAGCGCCAGGCCTCGGGATTGATCGGCTCCCCGACTGTCCCCAGCAGGCGCAGCGACTTGCGGCTCGACGATTTCACCGGTTCGTCCCCGTCCCGCATCAGCGCCCGCAGCGCCGTCGGGGCCGTGTAGAAGATCTCGACCTGATGCTTGTCCACCACCTGCCAGAAGCGGCGGTTGTCCGGATAGTTGGGCACCCCCTCGAACATCAGGGTCGTCGCCGCGTTCGAGAGCGCCCCGTAGACGACGTAGGAGTGGCCCGTGACCCAGCCCACATCGGCCGTGCACCAGAAGACCTCGCCGGGCCGATAGTCGAACACCAGCTCGTGGGTGTAGCTGACCCAGAACAGGTATCCGCCGGTGGTGTGCAGCACCCCCTTCGGCTTCCCGGTTGAGCCCGAGGTGTAGAGGATGAACAGCGGATCCTCGGCGTTCATCGGCTCGCACGGGCAGTCGTCGGAGACCGACGCGACGGCATCCTCGAACCGAACATCCCTGCCTTCGACGATCGGCACATCGGCGCCGGTGTGGCTGATGACCAGGACGGTCTCGACAGCCACCTTGGTCAGGGCTTCATCGACATTGGCCTTCAGCGGGATGCGCTTGCCGGCCCTCAGCCCCTCGTCGGCGGTGATGACCAGCTTCGACCCGCAATCCTCGATCCGCCCGGCGATGCTGTCGGGGCTGAAACCGCCGAACACGACCGAATGGATCGCCCCGATCCGCGCGCAGGCCAGCATGGCGACGGCCGCCGCCGGGATCATCGGCAGATAGAGGGTCACGCGGTCGCCCTTCTCGACGCCCAGCGCCTTCAGCACATTGGCCATCCGGCACACCTCGCGGTGCAGCTCCGCATAGGTCAGGCGGCCCGACCGGGCCGGATCGTCGCCTTCCCAGATGATGGCCGTCTGGTCCGCCCGTTTGGGCAGATGCCGGTCCACGCAGTTGAAACAGACGTTCAACACCCCGTCGGAGAACCAGCGGATGCGGAAGTCGTCCTTGTCGAACGATACGTCCTTGATCACCGTCGGCGTCGTGATCCAGTCCAGCCGTTTCGCCTGTTCCGCCCACCAGTCCTCCGGCGTCTCGCGCGCCGCGATCCGCGCGAGGTCGTAGGCGGCGGCGTCCATATGGGAGCGTGCCGCCCATTCAGCGGGGACAGGATACAGGTCGCGGTCGGTCATGGATGTCTCCTCACCCGAACCTAGCGAGGTCTGCCGGAGAAGGGGAGCCAATCGCACCAAACCACGTTAACCTTGAGCATTCACCGGGAACCGCCATGAGCCTGAACCGCCTTCTCGCCGCCGCCGTCATCGGCGCGATGTCCGTATCCGCCTGCACGCGCGAGGGCGAGGCGCCGGCGGAACCCGTGAACCAGACGCCGCCGGTCGCCCCCACTACGCCCACCGCCCCCGCCATCGGCTATGCTTGCGAGAGCGGCCAGACAGTGACGGTCCAGTATCCCGATACGGCCACGGCCAGCGTCGCCTACAAGGGGCAGACCTATGCGTTGCGACTGGTCCCGGCCGGCAGCGGAGCTCGCTATTCCGGTTCCGGCGTCGAATGGTGGATCGCCACCCGCGACGGCTCCGAGAGCGCGACCCTGAGCCGCCTGGGTCCCAACGAAGATGTAGGCGTGGCCGTGCTGGAGCGATGCAGCCGTCCGTCGGCCAATCCCGCCCTGCCGGTTCCCGGCCAGCAGCCCCAGCCGGCGCCGGGCGGCGTCCTCCCGGCCTCGACGCCATGCCGCGCCGCCCAGCTGCGGCTGAACAGCGAGACCGGCGATGCGGGCGCCGGCAACCGGGTCAACGTCTTCGGTGTCACCAATGCCGGGACCGCCCCATGCAGCATCTCGGGCTATCCGGCGGTCAGCCTGCTGGACGCCCAGGGTCGCCCCCTGACCGCGATCCGTTCGGACCAGAACCCCAACACGGCGACGCCCGTGAATATTCCGGCGGGCGGCAAGGCCTTCTTCGACATCGCCTGGAATGTTGTGCCCAACGAGGGAGCGGGCGAGCGGGTCTGTCCGTCGGCGGCGCGGGTGCGGGTGTTGATCCCCGGCGATCCGGCGGCCCTGGCCGTTCCTCTGGCCTTGACGCCCTGCGGCGGTCGCATCCGGGTCAATCCGTTCCGCGCGGGCGTGGAGCCGGGTCCGGCGCCGGCGGCGGTTCCGGCGGCGTCCTCGACCTGACGCCTTCCCCCGGTCGGGGCGAGGGGGTAAGACCCCGCCATGCAAACCACAGGCTTTCACGACCGCGTCGCGGCCGAGCTTACCGACATTGACGCCCAGGGACTGACCAAGCCCGAGCGGGTCATCGAATCGCGCCAGGGACCGGTGATCCAGGTCGGGGGCCGCACGGTGCTCAACTTCTGCGCCAACAACTATCTGGGCCTCGGCGGCGATGACCGCGTGGTCGCCGCGGCCAACGCGGCATCCGAAGCGCGCGGCGCGGGCACAGCCTCGGTGCGGTTCATCTGCGGCACGCTCGACATCCACAAGGAGCTGGAACGGGCCATCGCCGACTATCTCGGCTTCGAGGATTCGATCCTGTTCGCCGCCGCCTTCGACGCCAACGGCGGCCTGTTCGAGCCCCTGTTCGGGGCCGAGGACGCGATCATTTCGGACGCCCTGAACCACGCCTCGATCATCGACGGCGTGCGGCTGTGCAAGGCCAAACGCTACCGGTTCGCCACGTCGGACATGGCCGATCTGGAGACCCAGCTGAAGGCCGCGCGGGCCGACGGGGCGCGCGACATCATCATCGCCACCGACGGCGCCTTCTCGATGGACGGCTATATCGCGAAGCTCGATCAGATCCGCGCCCTGGCCGACCGGTACGGCGCCCTGATCATGGTCGACGACTGCCATGCGACCGGCTTCCTCGGGCCGCAGGGGCGGGGCTCCTACGCCCACCACGGGGTCAAGGTCGACTTCGTCACCGGCACCTTCGGCAAGGCCCTGGGCGGGGCCATGGGCGGCTTCATCTGCGCCACCGCCCCGGTGGTGCAACTGCTGAAGCAGAGGGCGCGGCCCTATCTGTTCTCCAACGCCCTGGCGCCCTCGATCTGCGGCGCCTCGCTGGAGGCTATCCGCATTGCCCAGGGCGAAGAGGGCGACAAGCTCCGTGGCCAACTGACCGCCAACGCCGCACGCTTCCGTGGCGCGATGGCCGAGGCGGGCTTCGACCTGTTGCCCGGCCAGCATCCGATCGTCCCGGTCATGCTGGGCGACGCCAAGCTGGCCCAGACCATGGCGGCGCGGATGCTGGAGCTCGGCGTCTATGTCATCGGCTTCTCGTTCCCGGTGGTGCCGCGTGGCGCCGCGCGGATCCGGACCCAGATGTCGGCGGCGCATAGCTTCGACCATATCGATCAGGCGGTCGCGGCGTTCACGACGGCCGGCCGGGAACTGGGAGTGATCTAGGCGATGGATCGCATGCTCGCGTCCGCCGGAGGATTGACGCTGTTGCTCCTGGCCGCGCACTCCATTCTCGGAGAGAGGCTGATCTTCGCCCGCCTGCGCGAGGGCGGCGGCTGGAGCGAGGCGGCGTTGAACCTGCTGGCGCTTCGCCGCTGGTGGGCGATTCGCGCCAGCTGGCACCTAGTTTCGGTCCTGGCCGCTGGCGTTGCGGCGCTATTGATTGGCATGGCTTTTGGATCGGTCGATGTCGAGACGACACTGGGCGTGACCTTCCTGGTCGGGGCTGTCTATTGGGCCGTTGCGACACGCTTCGGTCACCCGGGATGGATCGTCCTCGGCGCGATTGCGGGGCTGTTGCTTGTCCCGATTTGAGCGTCGGCTCTGCCGATCACCAGGAGTGATTATGGCCACCACCAACAAGGGCCTGGCCAGAACCAGCCTCGGCATTGGGCTGGAGTTGGGCGTGATTGAAGCATGACAGACGCGGTCCACAGCTTTCGGATTGACGGCCGGTCGATCCTGAGCCGCGCCGACCTCTATGCCGCCGTCGAGCGGGTCGAGGCGACGCCGGACTGGATGGGGCGCAATCTGGACGCTCTGTTCGACGTGCTGGTGGCGATCTGGCCCAAGCCGACCGTCTTTGAATGGACCCATGCCGCGGTTTCCGCCACTGCCATGGGGCCGGACTTCGACATCCTTCTCGGCGTGCTGACGGACGCCCAATCAGAGCCTCGATCGCGATTCACCCTGCAGGTGTTCGACGGCGAGGCCGACATTCAGGAGCAAGCGCAATGACCGACACCATGAAAGCCCTCGCCAAGATGGTGCCCGGCATCGGGCTGGAGCTGATCGATGCGCCGATCCCCGTGGCGGGGCCGGAGGACGTGCTGATCCGCGTGCATCGCACGGCCGTCTGCGGCACCGACATCCACATCTGGAACTGGGACGAGTGGTCCCAGAAGAACGTGCCGACGCCGATGATCACGGGCCACGAGTTCTCGGGCGAGATCGTCGCCATCGGCTCGGACGTGAACCGGCCGCTGAAGATCGGCCAGCGTGTCTCGGCCGAGGGCCATGTCATCGACCTGAACTCAGAAGCCGCCCGCGCCGGCCACTTCCACCTCGACCCGCACACGCGCGGCATCGGCGTGAACCGCCAGGGCGCCTTCGCCGAGTTCGTCGTGGCCCCGGCCTTCAACGTGATCGAACTGCCCGACGACGTCTCCTATGAGGTCGCGGCGATGCTCGATCCGTTCGGCAACGCCGTGCACACGGCCCAGCAGTTCGATCTCCTGGGCGAGGACGTCCTGGTCACCGGCGCGGGCCCTATCGGCATGATGGCGGCGGCGGTGGCGCGTCACGCGGGCGCGCGGACGGTAGTCCTGACCGACATCAACGACTTCCGTCTGGAGCTGGCGCAAAAGGTCGCTCCGGGCGTGCGGACCGTGAATACGACGAAAGAAGACCTTCACGACGTCATGAAGGAGCTGGGCCTGAAGGTCGGCTTCGACGTGGCTCTGGAGATGTCGGGCTCGCCGATCGCCTTCAAACAGTGTGTCGACACATTGATCATGGGCGGCGGCATGGCTCTGCTGGGCATTCCGTCGAAACCAATGGAGACCGACTGGGGCGCCATTATCCTGAAGGCCCTGACCATCAAGGGGGTCTACGGCCGCGAGATGTTCACCACCTGGCGCAAGATGCTGGGTCTGCTGAAGGCCGGGCTCGATCTGGAGCCGCTGATCACCCACCGCCTGTCCTATGCCGACTACCGCGAAGGCTTCGACGCCATGAAGTCGGGCCAGTCGGGCAAGGTCATCCTCGACTGGGACAAGGCCGCATGAGGGGGTCAGCCTGACCGGGGCGATCAGCCCGATCGTCGCCTTCCTGACGGGCGAGGGGACCGACGACGCGGGGCGGGATGTCTTCGAGATCATCAGCTTCGACGACGCGGCGGTGGAGCAGGTGCACGACTTCATCCAGTGGCTGTTTCCCCTGCGGGAAAGGTCCGGCGCGCAGCCGAACGCGCCGGTGCTGACTGACGAAGATGTCGAGGCGATCCGCGAATCCATGTCGGCGCAGGCCGCTCTGGCGGCGGCGACCGATCGGCTGGCGATCTTCTATTTCCGTAACGGCCACTGGCTGACCGCCAGCGACCACAACCATCTCCGGATCACCCGGATCATCAAGTCGCTGCGCCTGCTGCGCGGCGATGAACTGGCCGACGCCTTCCGGACTCTGATCCTCGCACGGGTGGCGGAGGCGGGGTCTCCGGTGGGCCAGCCCACGCTGGGCTTCTGGTCCCGGGCCTAGGCTTTCAGAGCCTTGATCAGGGCCGCCTCGAACCCCTTGGTCTCCGGGCCCGGCAGGACAGCGGCGATCCGGCCGGTCTCGTAGAGTTCGATCACCGCCGGGTGGACATAGGACGACCGGCACACCGTCGGCGTATTGCCCAACAGGCCCGCTACGGCCTTCACGCAGACCGTGACCTTGCGCTTCGCATCCGTGGCCGAAGTCGGAGCCTCCATGTCACGCAGGGCGCGGGCGGCGGAGACCGTGCCGGCCCACGTGCGGAAGTCCTTGGCCGAGAACTGGTCGCCCATGGCGCCGCGAATGTAGGCGTTCACGTCGTCCGATGTGACGGGACACAGATGGCCCTCGGCGTCGCGATATTTGAATAGTTGCTGGCCGGGGAGGTCCCGCAGGCCGCGAACCACGGTGGCCAGACGGCGATCACGGACGCTGACCCTGTGATCGACGCCGCTCTTCCCCCGGAACGCGAAGCTGAGGCCGGCGCCGTCGACCGCCAGATGGCGCTTGTGCAGGGTGGTCAGGCCGTAGCTGCGGTTCTGTTTCGCATACTGGACGTTGCCGACGCGGATGAGGGTGATCTCCAGCAGGCGGACAGCGGTGGCCAGAACCTTCTCGCGGGTCGGACCGCGCGAGGCGAGGTCGGTCTCCACCTGCTGGCGCAGTCTCGGCAGTGCCTTGGCGAAGGCCGACATCTTGTCGAACTTGTTGCCCGACCGGTGGCTGCTCCAATCGTTGTGGTAGCGGTACTGCTTGCGCCCCTTCACGTCGCGGCCCGTGGCCTGGATATGGCCGGAGGCGCGGGGGCAGATCCAGACGTCGGTCCAGGCGGGCGGGATGGCCAGCATGCGGATGCGATCCAGCACGCCCTTGTCCCGGATGGTCTGGCCCGCGGCGTCGCGGATCGAGAAGCCGCTGCCCGAACGGACGCGGGTGAGGCCGGGGTTCGCATCGCTGCTGTATGTCAGGCCCCTTGGGACCTCGACGGCGTGGGTGAAGTCGTGACTACCGTCGGGCATCGGGCGGGCTCCGGATCAGGAACGGCGAACGTCGCGGCCGATCCGGTGGTTCCTCTTGACCCGGAGTGTCTGGAAGGAGACGGAACGGGATGAACTATCGCCACAGCTTCCACGCCGGGAACTTCGCCGACCTGGTCAAGCACGCCCTTGTCCTGTGGCTGCTGAAGACGCGGCAGGGGGCCGGGCCGGTGGTCGTGCTGGACACCCATGCGGGGGCGGGGCTCTACGACCTGACCGGCGACGCGACCCGGTCACGCGAGGCCGAGGCGGGTGTCGAGCGGCTGATGGCGGCGGCGGACCGGCCGGCCCTGATCGAGGCCCTGGCGGCCGAGGTCGCGGCCCTCAATCCTCATGGCGGGGTGCGCTTCTATCCCGGGTCGCCGGTGCTGGTGGCGCGGTCGCTAAAGGCCGCCGACGCCTATGTCGGGTTCGAGCTGCGCGAGGAGGTGGCCGGCCTGTTGCGCGAGAGCCTGGCGGGCTTCCCGACCGCGCGGGGCGAGATCGGCGACGGCTACGATCTGGTCCTCGCGGAGGCGCGGCAGGCGGGCGGATCGCTGGTGTTGATCGACCCGCCATTCGAGCGGCCCGACGACTACCTGCGCGCGGCGGATACGGCGGCGGCGATCGTGAAGGCCGATCCGAGTGCGGTGGTCGCGATCTGGACGCCGCTCAAGGACCTGGAGACGTTCGACGGCTTCCTCCGCCGGCTGGCCTCGGGGACCGGGGCGCCGACCCTGGTGGCCGAGGCGCGGTTGAGGCTCCTGACCAACCCGATGAAGATGAACGGCTGCGCGATGGTGGTGGTCAATCCGCCGGACGGCGCCGACGCGGCGGCGGCGGAAATCTGCGGCTGGGTGGCCGGGACCCTGGGCGACGCGGGGGCGAAGGCCGAGGTCTGGCGCGCCTGACGCGACGCCAAAAATGAGACTCGACAGAGTCGACAGAGTCGCTCCGTCTGACGTGAAAGAGAGCGTGTCGGGCATGTCAAAGACCGTCGTGGGCCTTTGCTAGCATGCCGCTGCGCCAGATCCGGACGCAGGCCTATTCGATGACTTCGCCGGCCTCGTAGAGGTTGGGCTCGAAGGTCGCGATGGCCATGATCGGCAACATGGCGGCGGACACGGCGCCGTTGCGTGTCATCGCCTTCCAGTCCTCGACCGAGCGCCAGACGGCCTGATTGACCACGGTCTTGCCGTTCAGGCCCCGGTGCAGGGTGGCCGAGACGAAGCCCGGCAGGCCGACCTGGGCGCGCGTCAGTTCCGCCAGCATGTCGAGCAGGTCGTCCTGCTTCTCGGGCTGGACCTTGAACACATTGATCAGAACCACGGGGGTGATGTCGGCGTCCGGATCGGTCATGAGCGCGCCTGTAGCGCCTTTGCCCTTGTCCCGCCATCGCGGACCGGTCCCTATGGCGTCATGAAACCCATCGCGATCCTGGAAACCGGCAAGCCGCCCGAGGCGCTGAAGGATGCGTTCGACGACTATCCGGCGCGGTTCCGGGCCTTGCTGGGCGAGGGCGTGGCGACGGTACGGTTCGATGTTCAAGCGGGGCGGTTGCCCGAGGACCCGGGCGCGTTTCAGGGCGCGATCATCACCGGATCGTCGGCCGGGGTCTACGACGACCTGCCGTGGATATCACCTCTCAGTGACTGGCTCCGTGCGGCGCGAGGCCAGACGCGTCTGGTCGGCATCTGTTTCGGACACCAGATCATGGCGCACGCCTTCGGTGGTCGGGTCGAGAAGTCGGACAAGGGCTGGGGCGTCGGCCTGCATCGCTATCAGGTCGTGGGCGAGGAGCCGTGGATGTTCCCGCGTGCGACCTCCATCGCCATCCCTGTCTCTCATCAGGATCAGGTTCTGACGCCGCCCGCCGATGCGCGGGTGATCGCTTCGAGCGACTTTACGCCGTTCGCCGGGCTGGCCTGGGACGATGCCTCGATGGGCGCCATGTCGTTCCAGTGCCATCCGGAGTTCCAGCCCGAGTACGCCGCCGCCCTTGTCGAGAGCCGACGTGGCGCGCGCATTCCCGAGACGCTGGCGGACGAGGCCCTCGCCAGTCTGGCGCGCGTGAATGACCGGGCGGTGCTGACGGCCTGGATCCGCGCCTTCCTGATGCTGACCCCGCCTCCGGTGGAGGGCGAGGGGAGCGGGATCTAGGCTAGGGCCACTTCACCACCGGGGGCATCGAAGAGAGGATCGACTCGACGTTGCCGCCGGTCTTGAGGCCGAACATCGTGCCGCGGTCGTAGAGCAGGTTGAACTCGACGTAGCGGCCGCGACGGACCAACTGCTCCTCACGCTCATCCGTCGTCCAGGCCTCAGTCATGCGGCGCTCGACGATGGCGGCGTAGGTGTTCAGGAAGGCCTCGCCGACGTCCCGGGTGAAGGCGAAATCCTTATCGTAGTCTCCCGAGTCATGGTGGTCGTAGAAGATCCCGCCCGTGCCGCGCGGTTCGTTCCGGTGCGGCAGGAAGAAGTAGTCGTCGCACCAGGCCTTGAACTTCGGATGCCAGGTCGGGTCATGGGCGTCGCAGGCGGCCTTCATCCCGGAGTGGAAGGCGATGGTGTCCGGCGCGTCCTGCCGACGGTCGACGTCCAGCACGGGGGTCAGGTCCCCGCCGCCGCCGAACCAGCTCTTCGTCGTGGCGATGAAACGGGTGTTCATGTGTACGGCCGGGACACGCGGGCTGACCGGATGGCAGATCAGGCTAATGCCGGTGGCGAAGAAGCGGGGGTCTTCGTCGGCGCCGGGCACCGTTTTGGCATAGTCGGCCGGGAACTCGCCGTGGACCGTCGAGACGTGGACGCCGACCTTCTCGAACAGGCGGCCGTGCATCATGCCCATGACGCCCCCACCGCCGGCCGGCCGGTCCCAGGGCGTGCGGACGAAGCGGCCGGGCTCGCCGGGAAACAGATCGGCGGGCGCCGCGTCCTCCAGCGCCTCGAACCGGGCGTGGATGCGGTCGCGCAAGCGCTCGAACCAGGCGCGGGTCTCGACCTTCTTGAGGTGCAGCGGATCGGCGTCGGGGAGGGGCGGCTGGCTCATGGCGGCGTTCAATCACGTCTCGCGCGTGAGGTCACGTGGGCGGCGGAATGAACCGCGCAGGTCCGAAGCCGTTGGCGTATGGGGCTGTTTGGAGATTCATGATGCGTACCCTGTTGATCCCGACCCTGACGATCGCCCTGTTGTCGGCGGGGGCCGCCTCAGCTCAGGACGCGCCGACCCCCGACGTGGGGGAGCAGGACGCGGGCGTGTTCCGGATTTCCGACGAGGGCGCGACCTGCGCCCAGATCAGCGACGAGGCGGCGCAGCTTGGCGAGGCCATGGGCGACGCGACGCCCCAGGGCGGCTGGCTGAGCTCGCTCGGCGGCATCGCCAGGTCCGGCGCGGCCATGCTGGCCCCCGTCACAGCGGTGGCGATGGCGGGGGTGGATGCGGTGCGCCAGCCGGCGCGTGACCGCGATGAAGCCGAACAGGCATTGGTGCGGAACCGCTGGTACTATCTGAACGGACTGCATATCGGGCGCGGATGTCGTGAGCAGGCGCCCGTCCAGGCTGAGGCCCCCGGCCAGACCGCGACACAGGGAACGGCGCCTGCAATCCAGCCGGTCGCTCTGGCCGTCCCGGCGAGCAGCGACCGCTAGCCGCGCTTTGACTCGCCCGCCGGCCTCGGTCACGGTCCGGGCTTCACAGCGAGTATCGCCCATGCGTCCGATCCTGACCGCCCTGATGGGCCTCGTCATCGCCTCGCCCGTGATGGCGCAGACGCCCGAGGCCGAGCGGACCATCATGGCCACGGTGGTCGCCGAGCACGATCGGCACATCGGTCTGCTGGAGCGGCTGGTCAATGTGAACTCCGGCACGCTGAACCTGGAAGGGGTGACTGCGGTCAGTGAGATGGTGCGCGCCGAGCTCGAACCGCTGGGCTTCAACGTGCGCTGGGTCGACATGGGCGCCACCGGGCGGGCCGGGCACCTGATCGCCGCTCATGACGGCGGTGGCAGGAACATTCTCCTCATCGGCCATCTGGACACGGTGTTCGAGGCGGACAGCCCGTTCCAGCGCTTCGTGCGCGACGGTTCGCAGGCGACCGGGCCGGGCATCGGCGACGACAAGGGCGGTGTGGTGGTCATCATCGCGGCCATGCGGGCGATGCAGGCGGCCGGGACGCTGGACGGATCGAGCATCACCATCGTCCTGACCGGCGACGAGGAACGGCCCGGGGCGCCGCTGGAAGTCGCCCGCGGCTATCTGATCGAGGCTGGACGGGTCGCCGACTTCGCCCTGGAGTTCGAGGGGCTGGCCATCGAGGACGGCGAGGAGTTCGGCACCATCGCCCGGCGCAGTTCGTCCAGCTGGACGCTGACCACCGGCGGCAGGACCGGTCACTCCAGCGGGGTGTTCGGCGAGACCCTCGGCTACGGCGCGATCTACGAGATGGCGCGTATCCTCGACACGTTTCGGCGGGAGCTGCCGGAACCGAACCTGACCTACAATGTCGGGGTCATCGCCGGCGGGACGCCGGCCGAGATCGATGCGGCCGGTTTCCGCGTCCAGGCCTCCGGCAAGACCAATATCGTGGCCGAGACGGCGATCGCGCGCGGGGACCTGCGCACCCTGACGCCGGAACAGGACGCCCGCGTGCGCGAACGAATGGCGGGGATCGTGGACGATCACCTGCCGAAGACGACGGCCGAGCTGGCCTTCGCCCCCGACGGCTATCCGCCGATGGCCCCGACGCCGGGCAACACCGCGCTTCTGGAGCGGCTCAACGCCGTAAACCGCGACCTCGGCCTGCCGGAGATGGCGCCTTATGATCCGGCGAAGCGCGGGGCGGCGGACTCAGGGTTCGTGGCCGCCGATGTCGACACGCTGGGTGGAATGGGGATGGCCGGGTCGGGGGCCCATGCCGTGGGCGAAACCGTGGACCTCGACAGTCTGGTGCGGCAGTCCCAGCGCGCGGCCGTCCTGATCGGACGTCTGAGCCTGGGTGAACCATAAGTCACTTCCCTTTCGGGACAGGCGTCTGCCAGTGTCGGGGAATCGTCGTTTTCGGAGGTCGCCATGATCCGCTCCTGCCTGCTCGCCGTATCCGCACTCGCCCTGGCCCTGCCGGCCGCTGCGCAGGATGGAGAGGCGAGGGCGCGCGAGATCCTGCGCACCACGCCCCTGATCGACGGTCACAACGACCTGCCGTCGGCGCTGCGCGAGGGGTTCGGCAATGATCCCTACGCGGTCGATCTGGCGAGTAACCTGGATTCGTCCACGAACCTGCATACTGACATCCCGCGCCTGAGGGCCGGGGGCGTTGGCGGTCAGTTCTGGTCGGTCTATGTGCCGGCGAGCCTGACCCCGACCGAGGCGGCGCGCGAGACCTTCGAACAGATCGACACCGTGCGCCGCATCGTCGCCGCCCATCCGGACGTGTTCGAACTGGCCACGACCGCCGACGACGTCGAGCGCATCCATGCGGCCGGCATGATCGCCAGCCTGATCGGCATGGAGGGCGGATATTCGATCGACGATTCGCTGGGCCTGCTGCGCGAATTCCATCAGGCGGGCGCGCGCTACATCACCCTGACCCACTCCAGAACCACGACCTGGGCCGACAGCGCCACCGACGCGCCGAAGTGGGGCGGGTTGTCGCCGTTCGGCGAGGATGTGGTCCGCGAGATGAACCGGATCGGCATGATGGTCGACCTCAGCCACGTCTCGGAAGAGACGATGGTCGACGCGATGCGGGTGTCCGAAGCGCCGGTGATCTTCTCGCATTCCTCGGCGCGGGCGGTGACCGACCATCCGCGCAACGTGCCCGACAGCGTCCTGCGCGCCATGGCCGGGGACGGGGGTGTGGTGATGGTCACCTTCGTGCCGGGCTTCATTTCGAAGGCCAACATGGACTGGGGCCCGGCCTACAACGCCGAGATGGCCCGGCTTGGCATCGCGCCGGGCGCACGGCCGGAAGATCCGCGCATGACCGCCTGGGTCGAGGCCAACCCTCGGCCCGCCGCGACCCTGGCCGATGTGGTGGCCCACATCCAGCATGTGCGTGAGGTGGCGGGAATCGATCACGTCGGCCTGGGTGGCGATTTCGATGGCGTCGGCAGCCTGCCTGAGGAGGTGCAGGGCGTGGACGCCTATCCACGCATCCTCGCGGCCCTGATGGCTGCGGGCTGGAGCGAGAGCGATATCCGTAAACTGGCCGGCGAGAACGTGCTGCGGGTCATGCGGGCGGTCGAGGCCGTGGCGGCGTCGAAGTCGGATGAACGCCCCAGCCTGGCGACCCTGCCGCCCGGCGCGCCGGAATAGGTCAGGTCTCGCGCGGCGCGGCGTCGGCGCCGCCGGTCTGCCTCAGAGCTTCGAACAGACCGATTCCGGCGCTGACAGACAGATTCAGAGAGCGCGCCTCCGGGCGGATCGGAATGAAGACGCGCGCGTCGGCGGCCGCGTGGACGAAGTCGGGCGCGCCCGAACTTTCCGAGCCGAACAACAGGGTGTCGTCGGGCCGGAAGGTGAAATCGGTCAAAGGGGTCGCGCCCCGGGTCGTGAACAGGACCAGCCGTCCAACGCCCCGCGACGCCTGAAACGCGGTCCAGTCCGCATGCCGTGTCATGTGCGACAGGGGGCCGTAGTCGAGCGCCGCGCGCTTCATCGCCCGGTCGTCGAACAGGAAGCCCGTGGGCTCGATAATGTGCAGCTCGACCCCGAAACACGCCGACAGCCTGATACAGGCGCCCACGTTCTGGGGAATGGCCGGTTGAAAAAGGGCGAGACGCATTCTAAGGCCCTCATACGCGCGGGCAGGGGTCTTGTCGCGGTCAGTATTGCGAGTGGTTCTCAAGTAACCACAGCGACTTGCGGCGATGAGCCGCAAAGTCTGACCGGGTCGAAACGCCGCCGTCGCGCTAAGGACATTTCCTCGCACGCGGGTTGCCACATGGCGGCGCGCGATCCGGGTTTTACAGAGGTGAGACTTGGCCGAATCGGTCGTGACGAACGAACACCCGGAAGGTGACGCCACCCGCCGGGACTTCATCCATATCGCGGCCGGGGCCGCAGCCGTCGGCGCGGGCGTGATGATGGCGTGGCCGCTGGTCAACTCCATGAACCCGGCCTCCGATACCCTGGCCTTGTCGACCGTCGAGTTTGACACCTCCAAGGTCGCCGAGGGGATGCAGATCGTCATCACCTGGCAGGGCAAGCCTGTGTTCGTGCGCAATCGCAGCGCCGCCGAGATCGCCAAGGTCGTGGAAGAGGGCGCCGTCGGCTCTCCGCCCCAGACCGACGCAGAGCGCACCAAGGCCGGTCACGAACCTTTCCTGATCGTCGTCGGAAGCTGCACTCACCTGGGCTGCATCCCGACGTTCGGAACCGGCGACTTCGGCGGCTGGTTCTGCCCCTGCCACGGTTCGCACTACGACGCCTCGGGACGTATCCGTAAGGGTCCGGCGCCGTTGAACCTGGTGGTGCCGGAATACGAATTCACCGCCGGCTCCACCATTCGGATCGGCTGAGAGCGGACAAGATGAGCGGACACGAATCCACCTACGTTCCCAAGAGCGGCGTCGAGAAGTGGCTCGACACCCGGCTGCCGATCGTGCGCTTCGGCGCCGACTACCTGTCGCTGCCGACGCCGAAGAACCTGAATTACTGGTACACTTTCGGTGCGATCCTGACGATTTGCCTGGTCACCCAGATCGCCACCGGCATCTTCCTGGCCATGCACTATCAACCGAACACGGCGATGGCCTTCGCCTCGGTCGAGCGGATCATGCGCGACGTCAACGGCGGCTGGCTGATCCGGTACGTCCACTCCAACGGGGCGTCGATGTTCTTCGTGGCCGTCTACATCCACATGCTGCGCGGCCTCTACTACGGCTCGTACAAGGCGCCGCGGGAGATGATCTGGATCCTGGGCTGCGTGATCTTCTTCCTGATGATCGCCACGGCCTTCCTGGGTTACGTCCTGCCGTGGGGCCAGATGTCCTACTGGGGCGCCGAGGTCATCACCAACCTGATCGGGGCCATCCCGGTCGTCGGCGAGCCGGTCCTGATCTGGCTGCGCGGCGGTCCGGCCATCGACAACGCGACGCTGAACCGCTTCTTCTCGCTGCACTATCTGCTGCCGTTCGTGATCTTCGGCGTGGTCGTGCTGCACCTGTGGGCCCTGCACACGGCCGGCCAGAACAACCCGGTCGGGATCCTGATCCCCAAGGAGCGGGAGAAGAAGGACACGATCCCCTTCCACCCCTACTACACGGTCAAGGACGGCTTCGCCCTGCTGGTGTTCCTGATGATGTTCGCGGTGTTCGTGTTCTTCATGCCGAACGCCCTGGGTCACGCCGACAACTACATCCCGGCCAACCCGCTGCAGACGCCGGCGCACATCGTGCCCGAGTGGTACATGCTGCCATTCTACGCGATCCTGCGGGCCGTTCCTGACAAGTTTGGCGGCGTCGTCGCCATGTTCGGCGCGATCGGCGTGCTGTTCATTCTGCCGTGGCTTGACACCTCCAAGGTGCGGTCGATGCGCTATCGCCCGACGATGAAGATCTTCTTCCTGATCTTCGTGGTAGTGGGCCTGATCCTGGGCTGGTGCGGCGCCCAGCTGCCGGATGCTCAGGTGGTTCCCGGCATGCCGAGCTTCACCCTGATCGACGGCCAGTTGAACAGCTATCTTTGGCTGACCCGCCTGGCCACGCTCTACTACTTCGCCTTCTTCTTCGTCATCATGCCCTTCGTGGGCCTGAAGGAGACGCCGCTGAAGATCCCTGCGTCGATCTCCGAACCGGTCCTTTCGGGGCCGATCGCGATGAGCGGCGCCGTTCCTGCCGACGCCGAAAAGAAGGGCTGATCGCGATGTCGATTTCCATCCGCAAACTCGCCCTGTCGATCGCCGCCCTGGCCGTCGTCGGCGCGGCCACTCCGGCCCTCGCCGAGGGCGGCGCCCATCACCCGCGGTCGGGCGGCTTCTCCTTCGACGGGCCGTTCGGCACCTTCGATCAGGGTCAGCTGCAGCGCGGCTACAAGGTCTATCGTGAGGTCTGCGCGGCCTGCCACTCGATGGACCTGGTGTATTTCCGCACTCTCGGCGAGAAGGGCGGTCCCTTCTACGATCCGCACGCGGAGAACCCGGCCGCCAACCGCTACGTGCGGGCCCTGGCCGCGGAGATCGAGGTCGGGGACATCGACTCCGAGACCGGCGAGGCGATCATGCGTCCCGCGACGGCGGCCGACCGGTTCCCGAACCCCTATCCTAACCGCACGGCCGCGGCCGCAGCCAACGGCGGGGCGATGCCGCCCGACCTGTCGGTCATGGCCAAGGCCCGTCACGACGGGGCCAACTACATCTACTCCCTGCTGTCGGGCTACGAAGCCCCGCCGGCCGGTCTGCGGATGACGGCGACCCAGCACTACAACCCTTATATGGCGGGCGACATGACCCCGTTCTGGGACGGCGACCCCGAGCACGTTCCGGCCGGCGGCTTCATCGCCATGCCCGCGCCGCTGGCCAATGGCCAGGTCACCTATGACGACGGCACCGAGGCGACGGTCGACCAGATGTCCAAGGACGTTGCGGCCTTCATCGCCTGGGCCTCGGATCCCAAGGCGACCGAGCGGAAACAGTCGGGCGTGGGCGTCCTCGCCTTCCTCGCCATCTTCGCCGGCCTCACCTATGCCAGCTACCGCCGCATCTGGAAGGGCGTCGCCCACTAGCGAACCTTCTGGCCCACCGCAGAAACCATCAGCCCGCCGGGTCCGCCGGCGGGCTTTTTCGTGCATTGACGGTAGTAGAAGAAAGTGCTTTGTAACTCAAAGCAACTGAGGAAGCGCCATGTGCATCACTCGTCTGTTCGTCGTTCCGCTGGCGGTGCTTGCAGTATCCGTAGCGGCCCTGACGCCCGCCGTCGCCCGGCAACAGAACCCGGCGGGCGCCCAGGCCCAACGCGACGCCATGGCGCGTCTGTCCTTCATGGATGGCGAATGGCGCGGCACGGCGGTGATCAACAGTCCGCAGGGGCGCACGACCCTGACCCAGACCGAGCGCGTCGGGACCCATCTGGGCGGATCGATCCGCGTGGTGGAGGGGCGTGGCTATGCCGCCGACGGCACGACGCAGTTCAACGCCCTGGCCGTCATCGCCTGGGACGAGGGGGCGCAGGCCTACACCTTCCGCGCCTACGCCCAGGGCTATCAGGGCGACTATCCGTTCGAGGCGACCGAGGACGGCTTCCGCTGGCGGACGCCCGCCGGGCCGGGCGCGACCATCCAGTATGTCGCCACCATCAAGGACGGCCGCTGGCATGAAGTCGGCCACTATGTTCGTGAGGGCCAGCCGCCGCTGCCCTATATCGAGATGGACCTGCGCCGCGTCGGCGACAGCGACTGGCCGGGCGCGGGCGCAGTAGCGCCGACGGAATGAGCGAGGCACAGTGTCGGCCATGACCGACGCGCCCAGGCTGGAAATGGCCCGCAGGCTCGACGCCTTCGTCGACGCCGCCTTCGCCTTTGCCGTGGCCCTGCTGGTGGCCGGGGGCGGAGACCCGCCGACGACGTTGGCCGAGATGCAGGGAATGCTCTTGAGCGCCCCGGCCTACGGCGCCAGCTTCGCCCTGATCATCATGTTCTGGCTGAGCTATCGCGACCTCGGCCGCCTCTGGCCCTTGCGAGACGCCCTGTCGACGGCGCTGAGCCTGGGCGTCGTGTTCGTGGTCCTGCTTTATGTGTTCCCGCTGCGACTGATGATGCAGTCGGCGCTGCACGCCTTGTCGGGCGGCGTTCTGCCCGGAGGCGATCTGATCAACCGGATCGAGGACTTGCGCTTCCTCTACGTCGCCTACGGTGCGGGGTGTCTCTCGCTGTCTCTGCTGTTCGCGGCCCTGTATCGCCACCACCTGAAACAGGGCGCGGCCGGACCCATACAGGCCGTCAGCGCTCGCATCTGGATCCAGAACTGGGTGATCCTGTCCGGGGCTTCCCTGGCCTCGATCATCGTCGCCCTGACCGCGTCCGACGCGATCGCCCCGTGGGGCGGCGGCCTCGTCTATATGAGCGTGCCTGCGCTGATCGGGATCGCCTCGGTCTTCCACGCGCGCGCCTTGTCGCGGGTTGCGCAAGTCGACACGGAGGCTGCCGCCTCCTAACCTCTGGCGACATTTCAGTCTGCCGAGGGTTTCCATGCGTTCGCTTACCGCCGTCGCCGCACTTCTTGCGGGTCTGTCCCTGTCGTTCGCGGCGAGCGCGCAGGAGCCGGCGTTCGACGCGGCCCGCCTGTCCGAACACATCCGCATCCTGTCCGCCGACGACTTCGAGGGGCGAGGCATCGCGACCCCGGCGGAGCAGAAGGTCATCGACTACCTCTCGCAGCAGTTCGAGGCCGCCGGTCTGGAGCCTGGCGGCGACAATGGCGGTTGGACCCAGGCCGTGGCCCTGAACCGGTTCACGGCGTCGGAGGTCCAGGCCCAGCTGACCGTCGGCGACTGGACGCAATCCCTCGCCCAGGGCGAACAAATCGTCATTTCCAGCCGGCGTCCGGGCGAGGACCACGTCATGCTGATGGACGCGCCCCTGGTCTTCGTAGGCTACGGCGTAAAGGCCCCCGAGCGGGACTGGGACGACTTCAAGGGCCAGGACATGACCGGCAAGATCCTGGTTGTCCTCGTCAATGACGCGGACTTCGAGGAGCCGGCTCTGAACACCTTCGGCGGCCGGGCCATGACCTACTACGGCCGCTGGACCTACAAGTACGAGGAGGCGGCGCGTCAGGGCGCGGCCGGCGTCATCATCGTCCACGAGACCGATCCGGCCTCCTATGGCTGGACCACGGTGAAAAACAGCTGGTCGGGGCCGAACTTCGACATCATGCGCGCCAACGCCGACGAGCGCGTGCCGATGGAAAGCTGGATCCAGCGCGATGTCGCGGTCGCGCTGTTCCAGCGCGCCGGTCTCGATTTCGAGGCCCTGAAGATTCAGGCGCGCAGCCGCGACTTCCAGCCGGTGACGCTCGAAGGCGCCGAAATGGACGTGATGTTCAACGTCGCCTCGGAGCGGATCGAGACCCACAACATCATCGGCCGTCTGGCGGGATCGACCCACCCGGACGAAACCTTCCTCTACACCGGTCACTGGGATCACATCGGGGTCGGGACGCCGGACGCCAACGGCGACGCCATCTTCAACGGCGCGGTCGATAATGCCTCCGGTATCGCCGGCATGATCGAACTGGCGCGCGCCTACGCCGCCGGTCCGCGCCCGGAACGGTCGATCGTCTTCATCGGCTTCACGGCCGAGGAGAGTGGTCTGCTGGGATCGGAATACTATGCCGCCAACCCGATCTATCCGCTGGCGACGACGGTCGGCGGGGTGAACATGGATTCGGCCAATGTCTACGGACGAACCGAAGCCTTCAACGTGGTCGGCTTCGGTCAGTCTGATCTGGACGACCGGATCACCCCACTGGTCGAGGCGCAGGATCGTGAAGTCCGGCCGGACGGCAACCCGGCCTCGGGCGTTTATTTCAGGTCCGACCACTTCCCGCTGGCCAAGCGTGGCGTCCCGATGGCCTACGGCGCCTCGACCGGCGATTTCGTGGACGAGCCGATCGTGGATCGCACGGCGAACCGACAGGCTTATGGGGCCAACCGCTATCACCAGGCCGATGACGAGTGGTCCGCCGACTGGGATTATTCCGGCCAGATCCAGGACCTGCGGGTCTACTGGTCGCTGGGGCATGCGCTGGCCAACAGCCGCGACTGGCCGCAGTGGAAGGAAGGCTCCGAGTTCGGGCCTGCGCGGGCGGTGAGCGCAGCAGAGCGGGAGTAAGTTTCCTTCTTCCGCAAGGGAGAAGGTAGGGGGTTTCATGACGAAACCGTAATGCGGTCTGCGCGTCGCCCGCGCCTAATGTCCGCGCCGAAATGGCGAGGAGAGCCCTGATGTTGCGTGGATTGTTCGGTGGTGCGGCCGCATTGGCCCTGGTTCTTTCGGCGGGACTGGCTTCGGCCCAGGACTTCTCGGCGGACCGGATTTCGCAGGATATCCGCCACATCTCCTCGGATGACTTCCAGGGGCGTTATCCGGGCACGGAAGGCGAGCGTTTGACGCTGGCCTGGCTGCAGGCGCAGTATGAAGAGTTCGGTCTGGAGCCAGGCGGGCCGAATGGTCAGTGGCTGCAGGACGTGGTCCTGAAGCGCTTCACGCCGGTCGCCGGGGCGGCTTCGGCCAGCTGGACCGGCCCGGACGGCACGGTGCATCCGATGGCTGTCGGGACCGACATCCTGCTGCGTTCCGCCACCAACGACGGCAAGGCGGACATCGAGGATGCTCCGGTGGTCTTCGTCGGCTACGGCATCCACGCGCCCGAACGGGACTGGGACGACTGGGGTGATATCGATGTGCGCGGCAAGGTCGTGGTCGTCATCGGCGGCGAACCCAACTCCGCCGAGGTCGCCGAGCGATTCAACGGCGCCTATCCGACCGCCTATTCGAACGGCTGGTACAAGCAGGATGAGGCCTTCCGGCGCGGCGCCGTGGGTGTCGTCACCCTGAGCATGGTACCGGCGACGGACGCCGGATGGCTGCGCGGCGCCCAGTTCGGCGCCCGCCAGCGGACCCTGACGCCGGGCGCAGCGGACCTGGAGTTCACGGGCGCGATCAACCACGACGTCGGTCTGGCCTGGGCCGGCGCGGCGGGCGTGGACGCGGCGACCCTGGCCGATGTCGAGAGCGGGGCCTTCAAGGCCGTGGCCCTGACCGGCGTAACCTTGTCGGTCGCCCACGAAGAAGCCATCGACACCCTGACGACCCATAACCTGCTGGCCAAAATTCCCGGGACGACCCACCCGGACGAGACCATCATCTATTCGGCCCACTGGGATCACGTCGGCGTCGGCGCTGACCACGTCAGCGCAGTCTCGACCACCGAGGACAACATCTACAACGGCGCCTGGGACAACGCTTCCGGCACGGCCGGCATCGTCGAGATGGCGCGCCAGATCAAGGCGGCGCCGCGCCCGGAACGCACCATCGTCTTCGCCCACATGGCGGCCGAGGAGATGGGCCTGCTGGGCTCCTACGGATACGCCGCCAACCCGGTCTATCCGCTGGAGACGACCGTCGCCGACATCAACATCGACATGCTGCCGCTGTCCGGCCCGACCCGCGACGTGGCCATCTTCGGCAAGGGGCAGAACACGCTGGAAGACGATCTGGCCGTGCTGGCTGCGGCCGAAGGCCGTGTGATCACCGATGATCGCCAGCCGGAGCAGGGCTTCTACACCCGCTCGGACCACTTCCCGTTCGTGCGTATGGGCGTACCGGCCCTGATGACCTGGCATGGCGTGGATTGGGACGAAGGCGGGGTCGAAGCCGGCCAGGCCGCGTGGACCGCCAAGTTCGGGGCCGACTATCACAGGCCGTCGGACGAATGGTCGGCGGACTGGGATCTCCGTTCGGCGGTCGAGAACCTGACCCTGCTGTATCGCCTTGGCCTGCAACTGGCCAACAGCGACGCATGGCCGACGTGGAAGCCGACCTCGGAGTTCGGCGCCCGCCGCGCCGCCAGCGACGGGGCCCGCCAGTAGGGCTGATCGCGGATCAAACGAAGACGGGCGGCCCTCCTGCGAGCGCCGCCCTTTTCAGTTTGCCGGTCGGCCTGCGGGATCAGGGCGCGGTCGTGTCTTCCATGATGATCTGACGCGCCTCGGCGATAGCGGCCTCGGTGGTCTTCAGGCCGTCGACGATCTGGGTCGCCATGCCCATCAGCGCCGGTCCCGTGGTGGACCCGTTCTGCGCTTCCTCCTCCAGGCCGAGACCGTTGTTGGCGACGATGGCCTCGTTCCACGCGGCGCGGACGCCGGCCCAGTAGTCCTTCGTCTTCGCCCAGTAGTCGTCGCCCGGACCGGGGTTGTAGGTCGAGTCCGTGCGATAGGTGTTGATCACATCCTCCTGGACGATGGCCGTCAGGGCGCCGCCGATCTCGGCCTGCTTGAGATTGTCCTGGATGTGGACCCAGCCGAACGGCGTCAGGGCGTGGCGGTTGGTGCCGAGGTAGCGGTCGTAGATCGGGTCCCGCACCGCGTCGCGCCGGGCCAGGGGACGCAGGGTCGGTGCGCTGGTCCACTGGTCCAGGCCGTCGGCGTGGGTCCAGCGGCCAACGCCGCCGTAGCGGGGCGAATCGTCGGTATGCCATACGGTCTGGGACCAGGCGCCGGCGCGCTCGGCCTCGGGCACCGGGGTCAGGACCCAGCGGTTCGGCCCGGCGTAGGTCAGGACGGTGGCGGGCTGCCAGACCCAGTCCTGGCGCCAGTGCTTGATCACGATGGACTGGCCGTCGTGCTCCATGACCAGGATGTGCTGCAGGCTGATCCGGTCGCCCGTATCCTCGACCAGACGCACGATCTCGTTGCCGCCCGAGATATGGGCTTCGACGGGATCGTAGCCTTCGTGGAGGGAGACGTTCTCCTGGAAGTCGAAGCGCACCTTGTATTGGCCCTGCTGGGCGAGGATCGACTGGCGATCCTGCTCGAAGCTGGCCGGGCGGGCTGAAGCGGACGGGGCGGTCTGGGCCTGGGAGGCTACGGGGGCGGCTCCGACCAGAAGGGCGGCGGCGATCAGGATGGCGCGCATGGGACGTCGTTCCGATTTGCTAATTGTTCGCATTATCGACATCCGGCTCACAGGCGCAAGCTCAGGGACAGGCCGACGTTGCGACCCGGCTGGGTATAGGCGTCCCGGGCGGCCGAGGACGCCGCCACGCCGCGGATGTCGCTCCACCAGCCGTAGGTCTCGTCGGTCAGGTTGAAGGCGCCGATGCGGGCCGTGACCCGGTCGGTGACGTTCCAGTATGCGGTGACGTCCAGCAGCGCGAACTCGTCGCCGGTGTAGCAGCCCAGCGACGGAGCCGGGTTGAAACAGCCAAGGCCGTCGGTGTCGCTGTTCTCCTTTCTGGCCGACCAGGTGACGATGCCCTCGACGCCGAAGCGGCCGGCGGTATCATCGTAGCCCAGGCCGAAGACGACCTTGACCGGGTCGATCGTGGTCAGGCTGGCGGTCGTGGTTCCTGTCGTCTGGTCGCCGTCGGCATAGGCCGCGGCGGCGCGGGCATAGACGCCGTTGTCCCAGTGCAGGTTGGCGCGGGCTTCGACGCCCTCGATCTCGACGCTGGAGAAGTTGACGAACTGATAGATGGCCGGGTTCGCGGGGGTGAAGGCGCCGCCGACCATCTGCTGACTGATGAAGTCCTCGAAGTCCGACTGGAAGGCGACCACCTGGGCGTCCAGCACGCCGTTCATCGCCGACGCATGGGTCAGGCGGGCGCCCAGCTCGAAGCTCTGGCTGGTTTCCGGCGCCAGGTCAGGGTTCGGCGCCGACACGTAGCCGGAGGCCAGGTTCGAGAAGCCGTTGTTGACCTGGCCGGGCGTCGGGGCCTTGAAGCCCTCGGCGTAGTTGGCGAACAGCTGGAACTGGCTGGTGGCCTGCCAGACCACGCCGACCTTCGGCGAGAAGTGGTTGTCGTCCTGGTCGGCCCGGGCGCCGGTATAGAGGCGGTCCGAGGTGGTCGACAGCTCGTAGGCGTCGAAGCGGATCGCCGGGATGATGCGCAGCGCACCTCCGGCCAGCACGATCTCGTCCTGGATGAAGGCGCCGGCCAGGGTGTAGTCGGTGGCCGGGAAGGGGCTGGTCGGGAAGGTCTCGCCAAAGGGCGGCACGGTGCCGTCGCGCACGCCCGTCTGGCGCGTCTCCGACCCGTCGCCGCCGAAGGTCAAGCGGTGCGACACAGAGCCCGTCTCGATCGTCTTGCGGGCCGTGGCGGCGATGCCGCGGACGCGGTTGTCGAAGGTGTTGTCGCGGGTGCGGTCGACGGCCGGGGTACGGTCCTCGAAGGTGAACTGACGCGTCCCGGCCTCCTGCCAGTAGCCGGCGACCATGACGTCATCCAGGCCGAACAGGCCTTCCGACCTCCAGTCCAGACCGAAGCGGTCGCGGCTGGTCTCGTCGTCGGCGGTCAGCGCCAGCACCGCGTTCGGCGAGAAGGGCGGTGCTGCCGGGACAATGCCGCTGAGGACGTTGGCGGTCATGTCCATGTCGTAGTGGTCGTAGGTCAGGCGCAGGACGTTCGAGGCGTTCACGTGCCACAGCAGCTTGGCCAGGACGGCGTTGGACTGGATATCCTGCGGATTGGCCTGGGTGCGGGCCGTGCCCGTGCCGCCGACGTCGCCGCTGGTCTCTGTCTCCTGGCTGTCTCGACGGGTGTAGGCGATCAGACCCGAGAACGGACCGCTGCGGCCGGCGACGGCCAGGCCCCCGGTCCAGCCAGCATCGGCGGAGTTGTAACCGACGCGGGCGCGGGCGCCGAAGTTCTGGTCCGGCGACAGGAAGTCGACCGGATCCCTGGTCGTGAAGCTGACCGCGCCCGCGACACCGTCGGAGCCGTACAGCGCCGAGGCCGGGCCGCGCAGAATCTCGACCGACTTCATCAGATCGAGGTCCGAATAGCCGCCGCGCCCCACGCTCTGGGCGCCGAAGACGAAGCCGTCCGGCTGGCGCACGCCGTCCACGACCATCAGGACACGGTCGCCGCCGAGGCCGCGGATGGTGAAGCCCTCGTTGCCCGCACGACCGGCGGCGCCCAGAGCGGCGCCGAAGCGGGCCGGCTGGGAGACGACGCTGACGCCCGGCTCATAACGGACCAGGTCCTTGATGTCGGTGAACAGCAACCGCTCGATGTCTTCGTCCGTATAGACGCTGACGGTCGCCGGGACCGCATTGACCGGCGTCGCGGTGCGCGTGGCGACGACCGTCACCTCGGGCAGACGGCTCGCCTGGTCGTCGGTCGAGATCTGGGCGAGGGCCGGCACGGCGGTCAGGAGGGCCGCTGCGGCGGTCGACAGGGTCATGAGGGTGCGCACTGCAACGGCTCCGCTTGAAATGAGGAGGCGGCAATACTGCTAACGCTTCTGCGAAGCAATCGCAATTGTGATGAGAGGACTGAACCTTGGCTATGGGTGCGGCGTTACGGCCCCATGACGACGACCCTGAGACTGTACGCCCCGGCGGCGCTTGTCCTCCTTCTCGGCGGCTGCGGCGAAGACGGTCCGAAAAACCCTCCGACCGAACCGGCCGCCCCGATCACCGTCGAGAACCCGTCCGCGCCACCGGCACGCGGTCAGACGTCAATGCTGCCGGGGCGCGGGGCGACCAGCTTCGTCGGTCGCTGGGCGGCGGACGTCAGCTGGTGCGCGGCTCCCCAGGGCGAGCGGCGGCCGATCGAGATCACTTCCACCCGGTTCGTGGGCTACGAGAACGCCTGCCGGATCGCCGCGGTGGACGAGGTCGCCGACGGCTATGTCGCGACCCTGGCCTGTATGTCCGAGGGAACCGCGCGGTCGGAGCGGGTCCGGTTCCAGGTGACCCAGGATGTCATGCGGCTGAGCTATCTCGACCGCGCCGGCGACCCGGTCACGTTGAGGAAATGCACGGCGCTGGATGACACGGCGACGAAGCCGGCGGAAACGCCGTAAGTCGTCAGTTGAACAGGAAGTTCATCACGTCGCCGTCCTTGACGACATAGGCCTTGCCCTCGGCGCGCAGCTTGCCGGCCTCGCGGGCCTTGGCCTCGCCGCGCAGGGCGACATAGTCCTCGAAGGCGATGGTCTCGGCGCGGATGAAACCCTTCTCGAAATCGGTGTGGATGACGCCCGCCGCCTGGGGGGCCGTGTCGCCGATATGGATGGTCCAGGCGCGGGCTTCCTTGGGGCCGACCGTGAAGTAGGACTGCAGGCCCAGAAGCGCATAGGCCTCGCGGATCAGGCGGTTCAGGCCGGGCTCGGCCAGACCCAGGCTCTCCAGGAACTCGGCCTGTTCCTCGGCGTCGAGGACGGCGAGCTCGGAATCGATCTTGGCGGAGATGACGACCGAGTTCGCGTTGTCCTCGGCGGCGCGCTTGGCGACCAGATCCGACAGTTCGTTGCCCTTGTCGGCCGAACCCTCGTCGACGTTCGAGACGTACAGCGCCGGGAGCGAGGTCAGCAGCTGAAGCATATGCCAGGCCTTCTCGTCCTCCCTGGACACCTCGACGACGCGGGCGGGTTTGCCGGCGCGCAGCGGGGTCAGGGCCATGTTGATCAGGCGCAGGGTCGTCTGGGCGTCCTTGTCGCCGCCCTTGGCCTTCTTCTCGACGTTGACGACGCGCTTCTCGAGGCTTTCGAGGTCGGCCAGCATCAGTTCGGTCTCGATGATCTCGAGATCGCTGATCGGGTCGATGCGGTTCTCGACATGGGTGATGTCGTCGTCGACGAAACAGCGGGCCACGAAGGCCACCGCGTCACAGTCGCGGATATTGGCCAGGAACTGGTTGCCCAGACCTTCGCCCTTCGACGCACCGCGCACCAGGCCTGCGATATCCACGAAGGTGATCCGCGACGGGATGATCTCCTTGGAGCCGGCGATCTCGGCCAGAACGTCCAGGCGGGGCTCCGGCACCGCCACGTCGCCGGTGTTCGGCTCGATGGTGCAGAACGGATAGTTGGCGGCCTGGGCCGCCGCCGTCTTGGTCAGGGCGTTGAACAGGGTGGACTTGCCGACATTGGGCAGGCCGACGATCGCGACTTTCAGAGCCATGGCTTTGGGGGAGTTCCTTGCTGAGCGCGAGCCTTTAGCGGGTTCGGACCCGTTTGTCAGGCTCGCGCTTCACGGGCGTCAGGCGGGCGGCTGACCCACGGTCGCGGTGATCTCGACCGGCGCCGCCGTGGCGAAGGTCAGGGTCAGGGGCACGGTGTCGCCGGTCTTCAGCGGCTCGGTGACGCCCATCAGCATGATGTGGTTGCCGCCGGGCGCGAGGGCCACGGCCTGACCGGCTGGAAGCGGCAGGCCAGCCTCCAGCTCGCGCATCATCATCATGTTACTCTCCATCCGCATCTCGTGGATCTGCGCGAGGGCGGAGGCGGGGGAACTGATCGACACGAGGGTGTCGGCGGCGGGCGCCGTCAGGGTCAGATAGCAGCCGGTGACCTGACGGCCCGTAGGCGTCGGGCGGCAGATCGCGCCGGTGACGACCACCGGCCCGACGGTTTCCGATCTCCCCGACGATGCGGGTTGGCCGCAGGCGGCGAGCGCCAGCACGGGCAGGGCGGCGAGCAGGGCGATGGGGCGAAGGATCATCATGGTCTCTCTCAATATTCCAGACGCAGGCCGACGAACAGCGACCGACCTTCGCCGGGGAAGAAAATGGCCGTTGAAGCGGTGCGGGCGTCCGTCACCGCGCTGAAGTTCGAGACGTAGCGCTCGTCCAGCAGGTTGCGGGCGTCCACGAACAGGCGGGTCCGCTCGTCCAGTGTGTAGCCAAGGCCGAGGTTCACGACGGCGTAGCCGGGCGCTCTCAGCGTGTTCATATAGTCGACCCACGCATCCGACGGCGTCCATTCGACCGAGGGGGCGACGAACCAGCCTGCCGGGTGATCGTAGCGGAGCTCGGCGCGGTACAGGTGGGGCGGAACCAGCGGCAGGTCGTTGTCGCCATAGGCCTTGTCGCCCTCGAAGAAGAAGTCCGACAGAGTGTATGTCTGACGCAGCCGCCAGCTCCCTCCCAGGAAGTGTTGGGCGAACCGCCAGTCCAGACCCGCCTCGATCCCCTGGTGAACCGTAGGCCCGGCGTTGAAGGTGGCCGCCGGAATGCCGAGCGCCGGATTGACCACGAAGTTGAGCAGTTCGTTGTCCAGCTCGGCGCGGTAGACGGCGACGTCCCATGAGAACCGCGCCGTGCGACCGCGCAGCCCCGCCTCCCAGGTCCAGGCTTCCTGGGCCTTGATGGGCTGGAAACCACCGATGAAGGGGCTCAGGGAGCTGAAGTTCGGCGGCTCGATCGAGCGGGTGACATTGGCATAGGCTTGGGCCCCGGATTCGCCTTCCCAGAGCAGACCGAAGCGGGGCGCGAACCACTCGTAGTCCTTGGCGGTGGTCAAATTGAACGTGCCGGTGACCCCCGGCAGCGCAAAGCTCTGATAGTCGCGCTTGGCCCGCCCCCATGCGCCGCCTGCGACGATGGCGACCTGATCGGTCACGAACAGACGGCCTTCCGCGAAGACGTCCAGCGCTCCGGCGTTCTGGCGCGCCTTGGCGGTGCGGGCGCCGCTGGAACCGCGGACATTGACGAACTGCTGGGCGTCCAGGTCGCCGACCCGGTACCAGACGCCGCCGAAGGCGTCGGCGTGAAGTCCGAACAGCTGCCCTTCCCAGTCCAGGCGGCCGAAGGCGCCGTAGTTCCGGCTCTGCTGGTCGATGACCGCGAAGATCGGGTGATGCAGGTCCTTCCAGGTTCCATAGACCGCCCCTTCGAACAGCAAGCCGGGCGACAGCCGCCAGCGGGTCGAAAGCGTGGTCCGAACCGAGGCGTAGTCGCGCTGGTAGGAATTGGCGACATTGGCGGCGGTCGCCATGACCGGGGTATTCAGCGCCTGGGCCAGGGTCAGGGAGCCGGGGATGTCCTGATGGATATAGGCGCCCTGCACGATCAACCGGGCCTCGCGATCCTCGCCGAAACTGCGGCCGATGTTGGCCGTGATATACTGCTGCTGACCTTCCGAGTTCTGTCGCCAGCCTTCGGCCGTCGCGCCGGTGACGCCGATGAAGCCGTCCCGGTCGCCGTGGACGCCCCCGACCTCGGCATGAAGCCGGCCGGTCTTCCACGAACCGAAATCGGCGCGGAGGCTGGCGGTCTCGCCCGAGGTGCGGCCGTTCGGTGTGACCAGGTTGATCGCACCGCCGAGCAGGGCGCCGCCGAACCGCAGGGCGTTGCCGCCCTTGTAGACCTCGGTGAAGCGGGCCAGCAGGGGGTCGACCATCTGCACGTCGCCGAAGCCGTCGGCCTCGTTGAACGGGATGCCGTCCTGGGAGACGAACAGGCCGCGCAGGTGGTTGGCGTTGCCGATGCCCGAGCCCCGGATCGAGATGCGAACGTCGCCGCCCCATTTCTTCTGGGCATAGACGCCGGGCACGTCGCGCAGGACGTCGGCGAGGTTGGGGGCGTAGCGGGTCTCGAGGCTTTCCGCCGATACGACGGCGACGGCGCCCGGCGTGCGCGACAGCCGGCGGCGGGCCTCGGCGACGACGGGCGGGTCCTCGGGATTGCGGGCGCCGGTGACGATGACCTCTCCGAGGTCGGTAGCGGTCTCCGGGGCGGTGGTCTGGGCGAGAGCAGGGGCGCTCGCGGCTGCGAGCAGCAGCGCCAGCGGCGCCGCAGTGGTCTTGAGCAACATGGAATTTCCTGAATCAGCGACAGGCGAACGCGCGGCCGGTCAGGCGCGCGTGGCGAAAGCGTCGGTCTGGTTCAGGCGTGAGGGGGAGCGGTCGAGGGCGGGCGTGGCGGGCCGCGCGCGGGCGGCGGGGCGGCCTCGTGCTGGACGACGAAGACCGAAGCCGGCCGAACGGTCGAACCGCGCAGAGGCTGGAGCACGGGCGGTTCCGGCAGGGCGGCCGCGAAGGCGAGGACGCAGGCGGCGCATTTGGCCCCGGCCATACCCTTGCCCGAGCCCTGTTCGCCATCGACGCCGATGGCGATGGTCTGGGGGCCCTCGGTCGAGCAGATGACCATAGGGTGGCCGGGCGTCGAGGCCGCCAGCGCGGCGAACGGCAACAGGCTTCCGAACACGATCGCGAACGTCGCTGCCAGGAAGGCCAGCGAACGCACGATCGACCAGGATTCGGCCTGAGGACGGGTCACGGGGCGGCGATAGCGGAGGGCGGCGGCGGAGGGAAGCGCGGCTATTGGTCCTTCGCCGCCTGCGCCGCCTGACGCGGGCTGAACTTCGGCGCGGGGGCCAGGCGCATGACCTCCCCCTGATAGCGTTCGTCCTCGCCCTTGACCGCGAACGGCAGGGCGTCGGCGCAGGCGTTCAGCATGGCCTCCAGCCAGGGCTGTTCGGCCTTGTGGAAGTCGCCCAGGACGTGGGGCATGACCAGCTGCGGCTCGCCGGGATGGCCGATCCCCATGCGGGCGCGACGGAAGTCGGCGCCGAGCTGGCTGATCAGGCTGCGCACCCCGTTCTGGCCCGCCGCCCCGCCGCCGGTCTTCATGCGGAAGCGGCCGGGGGCCAGGTCGATCTCGTCGTGGAAGACGATGATGTCGGCGGGCGGGATCTTGTAGAAGCGCGCCGCCTCGCCGACGGCGTTGCCAGAGTTGTTCATGAAGGTCTGGGGCTTCATCAGCAGGATCTTCCGACCCTCGACCTCGCCCTCGGAAATCAACGACTGGAATTTCGCCCGGGCGGAGCCGAACCGCCACCGGCGCGCGATCTCGTCCACGGCCATGAAGCCGATGTTGTGGCGGTTCTTCTCGTATTTGGCGCCCGGGTTGCCCAGGCCGGCGATGATGAGCATGGCGCTATCCGGAAATGAAAACGGCCCCGTCCGTCGCCGGAGGGGCCGTTTCCGAAGGAGTGGATCGGTCGATCAGCCTTCCGACGTCTCGCCGTCTTCCGATGCGGCGTCGCCGTCCTGTTCGGAGGCGGGAACGTCGCCGGCCTCGATGGCGGCCGCAGCCTGTTCCTCGGCGATGGTCTCTTCGTCATGGGCGGCCGAGATGGCGGCCGACGAGGTCTTGATCGAGGCGATCACGAAGTCGCGGTCGGTGATCGTGGCCTTGACGTCCGACGGGACCTTTACGTCCGACCAGCGGATGGTGTCGCCCAGCTTGTGGCCGGCCAGGTCGACGACGAGGTCTTCGGGGATGTGGTTGGCGGGCACCAGGATCTCGACCGAGTGACGGACGATCTCGAGCGACCCGCCCTGACGGAAGGCCTTGCACTGGTCTTCGTTGATGAAGTGGACCTGAACCTCGATCTTGATGTCGGCGTTCTCGTCGACGCGCATCAGGTCGAAGTGCAGCGGGCGATCCGACACCGGGTCGAACTGCACGTCCTTGGCGATGACCGACTGGGTCTCTTCGCCGTACTTCAGCGTGACCAGGTGGCCCAGCAGCTTGCCGGTGTACAGGTTCTTGCGGAAGTCCTTCTCGTTGACCGAGATGGCGACGGGGGCCTTGTCGCCGCCGTACAGAATGCCGGGGACAGCGCCCGAGCGACGGGCGGCGCGCGCGCCGCCGGTGCCGGTGTTCTCGCGGACATCCACGTTCAGAATGATCTCGGCCATCTGGCTCGCCTCAACAACAAAAACGCCTGCGCAGACCAAGCTGCCCGCGCGGCGGGGTCATGGACCCTCGAATTCAAGAGCGCGGGTCATTACACGCAAGAGCCCGCGTGTGCAACCGCGTCTGAACGCTGAAGTCAGTTGGGCGCGGGCGAGGTCGCCGCAAGCGAGGCCGACGCGGCCTCCACAGCGACGCCCGTAGGGGCCGGCGTGACCCCTGCGGTAGCGATCGTCGGGGTCACCGGGACAGGAATCGTCGCCGCCGTCGTGCAGGTCGCGAGGTCGCGAACGATGTGGCGGCCGACGCAGAACATGTCTTCGTAGCTGGGGCGCGAGGCGGCCAGGCACTGGAAAAGGTTCAGCTTGGACATATCCAGGCAGAACTGGGCGTTGGTCTCGATCGACAGGGCCTCGGTGTTGGCGCGGGCGTCGTCGCCGGCCGCGCCCATGGCCGCCAGGGCCGCGATGGCCAGGGCGTTGACGACGGCGGGGGTATAGGGCGGTGCATGGGTCGCGGCGGGCAGGTTCAGCCCCGTTCCGCTGTTCGCGGCGGTGAACAGGCGCGCGGATTCCTCGGCCGAAGGCAGCATCTGCCCCGCCGAAATGGTCTTGGCCGTCTCCAGCCGGACTTCGCGATTCGGGATCGGCGTGACGGCCCAGCGGCGGCGCGGATCGTTCCGCTCCTGGATCGTATAGGCGTCCTGCTCGACCGCATCGGCGACGGCCGTGAGGGCGGCGATGTCCTGGCCCAGGGTCGAGATGATCAGACCGGCGGCGACGTCGGCGCCCGGCAGGTTGGCGGCGTAGGCAGGGTCGCGAATGATGTTGGCGATCACGTCGGCCCGCTGCTGCGGATCATTGGCGTAGGTGCGCACGCCCGCAACAAACTCCGGCGACTGCAGCGCCAGGATCGAGGCATAGGCGATCATGCCGCGCGACAGGGTGGCCGGGTCGTAGGCCGCGCCCTTGCGCATGGCGGCCTGGATAGCCTCGGCATCCTGGAAGCCGGCCTGGATCGTGCCCACGTCGCGGATGAAGGTGACATAGATCGACGCGGCCTGGGCCACGCCCTCGTTAAGGGTCACGGCCGGCGGCGGCGGCGGGGGCGGCGGCGGGGGCGGGGGGACGACCGGTTCGGGCGTGCTGCACGAGGCCAGGATGGCGGCTGCGGCCGCAGCGGCGATAGCGAGGCCGCGACGCGGAAGGGCCAGGCGCATGGTGATTTTCCCTACAAGGATACAGCGGCGCTTTCCCGGCGCCGTCGTCATATCGGCTTATAAGCCTTCCCCAAGGTTTTCCGATCGTTAATCACGTCCGACCGTTCAACTCTCTGGCGCCTCACGGCCAGGCTAGCCGTTGGGGCCGGAGTTCAGACGCTGGGTCGCTGACTGCCCGGGCGCAGGTGCGACGGGGGCGGGCCGGGGTGCGGCCGGCGGCGTCGGCGCCGCCTGGAACGGGGTCGGAACGATCGACGGCTCCAGGGGCGTCGAGGGCTGAAGCGGCTCCGGCGTGATCGCGGGCGAGCGCGTCGGGGCGGGGCTGCGTGCGCCGCTCTGGGTCGGGTTGCCCACGGTGATGATCGCGGCCGGCAGGGCGGCGCCCCGCGCACAGGTCGACAGGTCGCGGATCACATGCCGACCCAGGCAGAACATGTCCTCATAGGTGGGGCGGGCGGCGGCCAGGCACTGGAACAGGTTCAGCTTGGAACTTGCCAGACAATCCTGACTGGCGCGGTCGTACTGCAGGGCGTCGGTGTTGGCCCGGGCGTTGTCCCCGGCGGCGCCCAGGGCCGCGAGGCCGGCCATGGCGATGGCGTTGGTGACCGACGGGGCATAGGGCGCGCGCCGCGTGCGTCCCGCCGTCACGCCCAGACCTGATCCGCTGTTGGAGGCGGCGTACAGACGGGCGGTCTCGGAGCTCGATGGCGCGACCGGGCGGGACAGGTCCTTGATGGCCTGTAGCCGGCCCTCGCGGTCCGCCGGAGTGGCGCGGCCCCAGCCGTTCCGCTGATCGCCCGTGTACTGGATGTTGTAGGCGTCGCTCTCGACCGAATCGGCGGCCGAGCTGAGCGCGACGATGTCGGCTTCCAGAACCGCCATAATCAGACTGGCGGCGGCCTCGGCGCCGGGCAGGGTCGAGGCGTATTCGGGATTGGCGACGATGCGGTCGATGATCTGGCGCCTCACCGAGGGCTCGGCCCCGGCCTGACGCACGCCCGAAACGAACTCCGGCGACTGCAACGCCAGGATGGAGGCATAGGCGACCAGTCCGCGCGAAATCTGGTTGGCGTCATAGGAGGCGCCGCGACGCAGGGCCGCCTGCACAGCTGCGGGGCTGGCGAAGCCGCCCCGGACCGTCGCCATGTCGCGGGTGAAGGTCAGATAGACGGCCGCAGACTGGGCCACGCTGTCGTTCAGGGCGACCGGTGGCGGCAGCCGGGCGGCGATGGCTGCGGCCTCCTGCGCCGCCGCGATCGATGCGACCCGCATTTCCTCGGCCTGCAGTTCCGCCCGGCTTGGACCGCATCCGGCCAGCAGGCCTGCGACGGCGAGGGCGACCAGGGTCGGGCCCTGGCTACGGAAGGAAAGGCGCATTGGAAGTCCCCGAAAGCTTGCCCTGACTGAAACGTCCAGTCCGGCGGTTTTGAGGCAAGCCGAGCGACGTTTTCGTGATCAATCGAAGAGTTTGGAAACCGATTCCTCGTTGGCGATCCGCCGGATGGCCTCGCCGATCAGGGGCGCGACCGCGACGGTGCGGATCTTCGAACACGACAGCACCTCGTGCGGCTGCTCGATCGAATCGGTGATGACCAGTTCTTTCAGCGGGCCGTCGGTGACGCGCTGGACCGCAGGGCCCGACAGGACGCCGTGGCTGATGTAGGCCGAGACCTCCGTCGCGCCGGCCTCGATCAGGGCCTTGGCCGCATTGACCAGGGTGCCGCCCGAATCGACGATGTCGTCGAACAGGATGCATTCGCGGCCCGCGACGTCGCCGATGATGTTCATGACTTCGCTCTCGCCCGCCTTTGGGCGGCGCTTGTCGACGATGGCCAGGTCGACGTTCAGCCGCTCGGCCAGCGAACGGGCTCGGACGACGCCGCCGACGTCGGGCGACACGATCATCAGATTGCCGCGCGTGTAGCGATCCTTGATGTCGTTGGCCAAAACCGGCGTCGCCACCAGATTGTCGGTCGGAATGTCGAAGAAGCCCTGAATCTGACCGGCGTGAAGGTCCATGGTCAGGACCCGGTCCGCGCCGGCGCGGGTGATCATGTTGGCCACCAGCTTGGCCGAGATCGGGGTGCGGCCGCCGGTCTTACGGTCCTGACGGGCATAGCCGAAGTACGGCATGACGGCCGTAATCCGCCGGGCCGAGGCCCGGACCAGGGCGTCGATGCAGATCAACAGCTCCATCAGGTTGTCGTTGGCCGGATAGGACGTCGACTGGATCACGAAGACGTCCTCGCCCCGGACGTTCTCCTCGATGACCGCGAACACCTCGTTGTCGGCGAAGCGTTTCACCTGGGCCTTGGTGAGGGGCATGTCGAGGTGATCGGCGATGGCCTGGGCCAGAGACCGGTTCGAGTTGCCAGCGAGCAGCTTCATCCGGTCATCCTTTCGCCGTCATCGGGCCGCCAATGACGTCAGTTCCGTACTGGCGCGCTCTTTAGCAGCGCGTGGCCTCGTATCAAGCCGTGATTGCCCTTATCCGGCGCATGGCGCGTTGCGAACGCCGATGTTAGAGAACGCGATCTTGATACCCGGCGAGCCTCATGGCCCCGTCCGGGTGCGTGTGATGAGGTTCCAGGTTGCCGACTTCCTTCCAGTCTTCGTCCGTTTCGCGCCCGGTCGGCGTTGTCCTGATCGCCATGGCGGCGGTGTTGACGCTGTCGGCGTGCAACGGCGGTCGCGCCCGTCCGCGCCTGGCCTATGAGGAGCGCCCGGTCGAGCTGCTTTACAACACGGGCTACGAGCGGTTGCAGAGCCACCGCTGGGCCGACGCGGTGGACTATTTCCAGGAAGTGGAGCGTCAGCACCCGTATTCGGAATGGTCGCGCCGCGCGATCCTGATGCAGATCTACGCCTACTACCAGAACGGCAATTACGAGGAATCGATCGCTGCGGCGGATCGGTTCATCCAGCTGTTCCCGGGCAGCCCGTCCGCAGCCTACGCCTTCTACATGCGCGCGACCTGCCACTTCGAACAGATCGTGGACGTGGGCCGCGACCAGAATCAGGCCGAACAGGCCCTGACCGGTCTGCGCGACGTCGCCCGCCGCTACCCCGGTTCGTCCTACGCCACCGACGCGACCGTGAAGATCGACATGGTCAATGACCAGCTGGCCGGCAAGGAAATGAACATCGGCCGCTACTACCAGCGCGCCAACCAGCCGCTGGCCGCAATCGGCCGCTACAAGGCCGTCATCGACAACGAGGCCTTCCAGCGCACCTCGCACACGCCCGAAGCCCTGTACCGTCTGGTCGAGGTCTATCTGACGCTCGGCCTGAAGGACGAGGCTGAACGCAACGGCGCCGTGCTCGGCTTCAACTATCCGGGCAGCCCCTGGTACGCCGAAGCCTATGCCCTGTTGACCGAGGACGGACGTCAGCCGGAGACCGCCCCGACGGCCGAACGCGAAAGCTGGCTGCGCCGGATCATTCCGGGCTGACCGTTCCCGGCCTGTTCTGGTCTAGAGTGTCGGCGATGACGAATCGCCCCGGCCTCATGGCGTCCGCCCCATGCTGACAAGTCTTTCGATCCGCGACGTGGTGCTGGTCGACGTCCTCGATCTGGAGGTCGATCAGGGCCTGACTGTGCTGACCGGTGAGACCGGGGCCGGCAAATCGATCATCCTCGACGCCCTGGGCCTGGCGCTCGGCGGGCGAGGGGAGGCGGGGCTGGTCCGGTCCGGCGCCAGACAGGCCGTGGCCACGGCCGTCTTCACCGCCCCCGACGATGCCGACCTGATCGCGCTTATCAAGGAGAAGGGATTCGACGTCACCCCCGGCGATGAGCTGATCCTGCGCCGCGTCCTGTCCGCCGACGGCCGCAGCCGCGCCTACGTCAATGACCAGCCGGCCGGGGTCGCCGCCCTGCGCGAGATCGGCGCCAGGCTGGTCGAGGTGCACGGCCAGCACGAGACGGTCGGCCTGCTCGACTGGAAGACCCATCGCGGCCTGCTCGACGCCTACGGCGGTCTGGCGCCCCAGCTGGGCGGGGTCGCCGCCGCATCCGAACGGCTGAAGGCCGCCGAGACGAAGCTGGATGGCCTTCGCGCCGCCGCCGCCGATGCGGCCTCGCGGGCGGAAGAGATCACCCTGAACCTGGCCGACCTCGACGACCTCGACCCGCGCGAAGACGAAGAGACCGAACTGGCCGGCGAGCGCGCCGTCCTCGGCGCGGCGGAAAAGGCGGTCGCCGATCTGGCCGACGCTCGCATCAATCTGGGCGGCGACAAGCTAAGTCAGAAACTGTCCGCGGCCCTGCGCGCTGTCGAACATGCGCGCCAGCGCGCGACCCAGGCCGGGGTCGAGGCTGATCACCCGGTGCTGGTCCGCCTGACCAGCGCCGCGGAGGCCATCGACCGCACCATGGTCGAGGCCGCCGAAGCCATCGCCGAGGTCGACGCCGCCGCCAACGCCTTCGACTTCGAGCCGGGACGTCTGGACAAGGCCGAGGAGCGGCTGTTCGCCCTGCGCGCCGCCGCCCGCAAGCTGAACACCACCGTCCACGCCCTGCCGACGTTGCGCATCTCCCTGCGCGAACAGCTGCGCCTGATCGAGGACGGGGCAGAGGCGATCACCAACGCCGCCCGCGACGCCGCCGTGGCGCGCGAGACCTATGACGTCACCGCCAGCCTGCTCAGCTCCGGCCGCGAAGCCGCCGCCGACCGTCTGGCCAGGGCGGTGATGGAGGAACTCGGTCCGCTGAAGCTGGACCGCGCCCGCTTCCGTGTCGCCCTGGAGCCTGTCGCCGAAGGCCGTCGCGGCCCGCTCGGCGTCGAGACCGCCCGGTTCGAGATCGCCACCAACGCGGGGACCCCCTTCGGCCCGCTCGACGCCATCGCATCGGGCGGCGAACTGGCCCGCTTCGCCCTCGCCATGAAGGCGGCGCTCGCCGGCCGCGAGGACCAGCGTCAGCCGGTCATGATCTTCGACGAGGTGGATCAGGGCGTCGGCGGCGCAGTGGCCGAGGCCGTCGGCCAGCGGCTGAAACGCCTCTCCTCGGGCGCCCAGGTTCTGGTCGTGACCCACAGTCCTCAGGTCGCCGCGCGCGGCCACGCCCACTGGAAGGTGCGCAAGGCCGATGCCGCCGGCGTGACCACCACCACCGTCGACATTCTCGACGACACGGCCCGCCGCGAAGAGATCGCCCGGATGCTGTCGGGAGCCACGGTCACCGAGGAAGCCCGCGCCGCCGCTCGGTCCCTGATCGGCTGAAATCCCGGCGGCATCGCCGAGAATTCATGCGTGGCGGTTCGATTCCGCCTTCGCTCGGGCTCCTTCCCGACGGACAGTGACAGCCACGCTTCCCTTGCCCACAGGTCCATCCCGTGCAGATCGCGATCCTGACCTTCGACGGTTTCAACGAGCTGGACTCGTTCATCGCCGCCGGAATCCTGAACCGGATGAAGGGCAAGGGGTGGGAGGTCCACATCGCCTGTCCGACGCCGGAGGTCACCTCGATGAACGGCGTGACCATCCAGCGCCAGAGACCGCTCGAGTTCGCGGCCGATGCCGATGCGGTCCTGATCGGCAGCGGGATCAGGACGCGCGAGCTCGCCAACGATCCCGCCCTGTTGGCGCGCATCCGGCTGGACCCGTCGCGCCAGCTCATCGGCGCCCAGTGTTCCGGCACGTTGATGCTGGCCCGGCTGGGCCTGGTCGGCGACCTTCCCGCCTGCACGGACCTGACCACCAAACCCTGGGTCATAGAAGCCGGGGTGAACGTGATCGACGCCCCGTTCGTGGCGCATGGCAGTGTCGCCACTGCGGGCGGGTGTCTGGCGTCCCAGTACCTGGCCGCATGGATGATCGCGCGGCTGGCGACGATTAACGACGCCGAGGAAGCGATCCGCTATGTCGCGCCGGTCGGCGAGAAGGTGGCCTATGTCGAACGGGCGATGGCCGTCGTGAGGCCGTTCCTGACACTCGCTCGAACCTTCGCCGCCTGAAGCTCTGGTGTTGCGGAGGTGGAAACTAGCGGGCGCAGATCGGGGAGGGGCCGTCCGTCGTGGTGATCCAGCAGGCGCGGTCGCGCGGGTTGCGGACATAGACGCCGCCCACTGGGACGCGGCGGGTCGGGCCGAAGACCTCGAACAGGTGGCCCTCGCCCTCGATGATCAGCAGGCGGACGGCGATGTCCGGTCCATCGAGCTGGAAACTGCCGTCCCCGAACAGGGGCGTGAAGGTGCAGGTCGTCTCCTGCATCCCCCCGACGCTGCATTTGATCTGACGTGACCGGCCCGAGCGTTCGTCCGGTGCGACCGGCACTGGCGTATAGGCCTGTGCGACGGGTGCGGTTCCTGACGGCGAAGCGGCGGCGACGCTCGTCGCGAAGACGGCGGCGACAGCGACGCTCGCCATGGTGATGATGCGCATTCCAGACTCTCCCGACGCCTCCCGCGCCAATACGGCCGAGCTTCCGTCAGAAGGGCGTCGGCGTCCAGCACCGGAAAGGCCTAGACCCCCAGAATCCAGCCCTCTTCACTCTCGACCTGGGCGATCAGGGCCTCGTCGGTTCCCTTCTTCGGACCGAAGGCGGTCGACAGTTCGCCGCGCTCGTCCATGAGGGCGAAATGCTCTGCGGTCGTCCGAACCTGGGCCTGGTCCTTGAACTCGCCTTCGGCGGCGGTGGTCGGCCACATCGACGGCCAGACCTCGGCGACCAGCACCGACAGCGGTTCCACATCGGCGGGGTCCAGCGTCCGCCAGCCGGTGCCCAGTGGCCAGACGGCGCCCGACGAACCGAGGCTCTCCAGCAGCCGGCGCACCATCGGGATCCCGACAAGCGTCTGTCCCCCGACCGCGCCCGCGCCGTGCATCTGCCAGTTCGACTTGGGCTGCAGCTTGCCCTTGCGCACGGCGTTCTCGGTCGCGCGGTATTCGGGGATGTCCGCGCCCGCTCCGGCCGGCGGCTTGGTCGTGGTCAGCCAGCGCTGCGCCTGTTTCGCCGGGGCGCCCCACAGGGGCCAGGCCTCGTCGGTCATCAGCCGGTTCATCTTGGCCGCGACCTGATAGCGGTTGTTGGTGTTGTCGGCCTTGTCGACGACGTTGGCGGCGATGAATTTCCACATCGCGGTCCAGGCCGGGGTCTCGGTCAGGCCGAGGCGCTGGGCCGTGCCCACAGGATACCCCAGCGAGAAGTCGAAACCGACGAAGACCCGGTCGCCGCGCTTCCTGTGATCGGCCAGGATCGTCTTCAGCAGGGCCTCGCCCTCGGCCCGCGTCGCGACATTGTGGGTCTCGGTATAGAGGCGGAACCGGACGTCACGCTTGGCCACGCCGATCCAGACCGAGTTCTCGCCCAGCTTCTTGCCCTCGGCGGCGGTCCAGTCGGCAATCACATAGGCGTCGAACAGGCGGGCCACGGCGGGCTCCTTCAAAAGCAGCTGGCGATACAGAGGTGAGGGCTTCTAGCGCCCGGCGTCCTTCGCTGAAAGGGCGATCACCCTTTCAGCAACGCCTCGAGGTGCGACAGCCAGCGCCGGCCGAGCCGCATGGCCTCCGGCGGCGACCCCGCATGACCCGGCGCCATCGCGTTCCACAGGGCCAGTTCGAACTCCGGATAGCGGGCGTCGGCGAACAGCAGGCGCAGGGTCACCAGCTCGGCATCGGGGGCCATGATGTCCAGCGCCTTGCGTTGTTCTCCCCGTCGGACGCGGGCGACAACGTGGCCGTCGACGATGACCTCGCCGCCCTCGACCTCGTCGAAGGCGTAGACCAGTCCATGCGCTCCGCGATCCCACAGGACGGCGATCTGGCCGCCCTCGAAGTCCAGACCGGCGGCGCGGCCCTCATGCGCCGAGATGGCCTCGGCCTCGGCGACGGCGCCGAGCGATTTCAGCATGGCGCGACGCAGCCGGCGCTCCGGCTCCATCCACCAGTTCAGCGTCAGGGCGGCGGTGGTCAGGGCGGCGGCGGCCAGCGACACCAGCAGGATGACGCGCAGGGCCTCATCCATTTTGGGCCTCGTCCATCTCAGTCGGCCAGTTCGATCACGACCGGGACGTGGTCGGAGGGCTTCTCCATGTCCCGGGCGTCGCGATGGGTCTCGACCCCGACGAACCGGTCGGCCGCCTGGGGCGACAGCAGGTGGAAGTCGATGCGGATGCCGTGATCCCTCTGCCAGGCCCCGGCCTGATAGTCCCAGAAGGTGTATGTCCCCGGCGGCTGGCGACCCAGCTCCCCGGCTTCATACAGTCCCAGCCCCTTCAGCGCCCTGAAGGCGGCGCGGCTCTCCGGCTGGAACAGGGCGTCGTTGACCCAGGCGGACGCGTTCTTCGCGTCCTCGGGCAGGGGGATGACATTGTAATCGCCGCACAGGGTGAAGGACTCTTCCAGCGCCAGCAGGTCGCGCGCGTGGGCGTTCAGCCGCTCCATCCAGCGCATCTTGAAGTCGAACTTCTCCGTCCCGATCGGATTGCCGTTGGGCAGGTAGATTCCGCCGACGCGGACGGGTCGGGGCGCCTCGATCACCGCCTCGATGTATCGGGCCTGATCCTCCGCATCCGCATCCCCGGTCAGCAGATCCTGGCCCGGCAGGCCGCGCCGGACATCGCTGACCGGAAACTTCGAGAGCAGGGCGACGCCGTTGTACGACTTCTGGCCATAGACTTCGACGTTGTAGCCCAGGCTCTCGAACGGCTCCCGGGGGAACTTCTCGTCGACGGTCTTGATCTCCTGGAAGCAGACGACGTCAGGCTGTGCCGCCTCCAGCCATGCGAGCACAGTGGGCAGGCGGGCGTTGACCGAGTTGACGTTCCAGGTGGCGATGCGCATCGGCCGGACGCTAGGCGGCGTCGCCCGGCCCGGCAAGCGTCGCGCGCCAGCCGGGCCAATCTAAGAAGGGGCGAGTAAGCGCCCTACTGAGCAACCGGAGTCGCCGCGGCCGTGGTCAGCCGGCACCCGCCGCCGATCCGCTGGGCCTGTTCGCAGGGATAGACGTTCAGCGGCTCGAACCGGGGAGAGAAGACCACGACATAGCCGCCGCCCGCGCCGCATCTGGCCTCATAGACCCGGTTTCCGCCTGCCGAACCCATATAGCGGCTGCCGGTCACGTCGCATTCCGAGGCCTGGCTGCCCGCCAGCCGCGTCTTCAGCGTCGCGGCGGCCTCCTCGGGGGTCGAGAAGCGGCAGGTCGAGTTCTGGCTGGCGATGATTGCGCATTCGGTGGTGGCCCAGCCGGTCGCAGTCTTCTCGATTCTGTAGCCGTCCAGGCCGGCGCAGCCGACCTCGTAGATCAGGGTGTTCTCGGCCGTCCGTCCCAGCGGGACCCCCTCGTCAACGGTGCAGGCGATGCCGGCTTCGGCGGCGTAGCCGGCCACAGCGCGGGCGACGTCCTTGTTCTGGGCGATGACGCACTGGACACCGACGTCGGCATTGGGATTGGCGGCGCGATCCGCCTCGGCCTGACCGGCCAGCAGCACGCAGTCGCGCGCCTCGGGCGGGATCGAATTGACCAGGATATAGCCCGGCCCCCTCGCGCAGGCGGCCTCGTAGGTCACGCGCTGCCGGTCGGTGGTCTGGCCGATCACATTGGCCTCGACGACCTGGCAGGTCACGCCGGCGGCATTGGCGATGCGCTGGGCCGCCATGGCCGCGGCGGGCCCGGAGGTCGCCAGAGGCGCGGTGGCGCGGGCCGCGCCCTCCGCCGGGGCAGGCGTGGCTCCCGGGTCCTGGGGCATGCCTGATACCCCCGTATCCTGGGCGGAGACGGGGAGGGCGGTCAGCGCCGAGAGGCCGACCACGAGAGCGGCTCCGAACGCTGCGAGGGGGGAAAATTTGGACACGGCGACTGCTCCTGATCGGCAGGCCGAGCGTTGGTCCGACGATCCGGTTTGGTCAAGCCTCCCGACGCCGGAATTGCGCACCGGCGAGCCGTGGCCCGCCGGTGCGCGTCTTGCCTACTGTTCGGCCGCCGGGGCCGGGACCGCCGGGGCTTCCGGCACGATGGTCAGGCGGCAGCCGCCGCCGATGCGCTGGGCCGTCTCGCAGGGATAGACCTGCTGAACAGCGTATTGGGGGTTGAAGCGCACGATCACGCCGTTGCCGGCGCCGCACCTGGCTTCCCAGAAGGCGCCGTTGGCGTTTGCCCCCATATAGCGGCCCTCGGTCACGTCGCAGGGCGCGGCTTCGCTGCCGGCGATGCGGTTCTTGAACGTGGCGACCTGCTCGGCAACGGTCGAGTAACGGCAGGTCGCGCTCTGGGTCGTGACGATCGCGCATTCCGTCGTCTTCCAGCCGGCTGCGACCTTCTCGATCCAGTAACCGTCGACGCCGTTGCAGCCGACTTCATAGATCAGGTTGCCCTCGCTCGACTTGCCGATAGAGGCGCCCTGGTCGACCGGGCAGGCGATTCCGGCCTCGCTCGCATAGGCGGAGATGACGCGGACGACGTCGACGTTCTGGGGGATGACGCACTGGGTGCCGAGGTCGGCGGCCGGGTCACGGGCGCGGTCGATTTCGGCCTGTCCGGCCAGCAGGACGCAGTCCGCCGTCGTGGGTGGAGTCGTGGCCATCAGGATATAGCCCGGACCCGTGGCGCAGACGGCTTCGTAAGACTTGGCGCCATCCGGGGTGAGGCCGAGGAAATTGGCCAGACTCACCTGGCAGGGGACCGACGCCGCGGCCGCGATCGCCTGTGCGGCTGCAATGTTTTCCTCCGGGGTCGGCGGCGCAGGCGGCTGGTTTCGCGTGCGCTCCCGGTTGCGCCCCCGATTGTCCTGTCCGCTGGGCGCCCGGGTCGTCGCTTCGCCGCGGACGGTCGTCATCATGGAGTCCGGGGTCACCGTAGTGGTGCCGCTCTGACCATCCTGCGCCGATGCGGGCGCAGCGACCGCCATCGCCATGATTGCGGCGCCACCGACGGCTGCCAGAGTTTTCATGAACACGGACGCTCTCCTTGGAAACTGATTTCTGAGCCTTGGCGAGGCATGCTGTCGAGGTCAAGACCGGGCGCTGGACGCACCGGGCTTCTGTGGCCTATGGTCCAGCGCGTTGCATTTGGAGACGGACTTGGCGGACGGCGTCATCACGAGCGAAGGCGAGATCGAGCCCGGCGCCGACACCCTGCGTGGCCTGACCTATCCGCTCGGCGCCCCTCCGGCCCCGGGCGAGGCGATCGAGGCGGCGCCCGGCGTCCTGTGGCTGCGCCTGCCGCTGCCGATGCAGCTCAATCACATCAATGTTTACGCCATCGCGGACGGCGCCGGCTGGGCCGTGATCGACACCGGCATCCGCACGCCGGAGTCCATCGCGGGCTGGGAGGCGGCCCTGGCCGGCCCTCTGGGCGGCAAGCCGGTCACACGGGTCATCTGCACCCACATGCATCCCGACCACATCGGCCTGGCCGGTTGGCTGTGCCAGCGGTTTGACGCGCCCTTGCTGATGACCCAGCTGGAGTATGTCACCGGTCGGATGCTGGTCGCCGACAGCGGCCCGGCGCCCGAGGCCGCCGCGATCTTCTGGCGCGCCTCCGGCTGGACCGAGGACCAGATTGAGGGCTGGCGCTCAAGCTATGGCCGCTTCACCAAGGGCGTCTTCCACATGCCCGCCACCTATGACCGTCTGAAGGCCGGCCAGATCCTGTCCCTCGGCGGCGAGGACTGGACCGTCGTCGTCGGCAATGGCCACAGCCCGGAGCATGCCTGTCTGTGGCGCAAGTCGGATAACGTCTTCATCTCCGGCGACCAGATTCTGCCGCGCATCTCATCGAACATCTCGGTCTGGCCGACCGAACCCCTGGCCGATCCGCTCGACGACTGGATGACGTCGCTGGACAGGCTGGGAGAGCTGTTGCCGGCCGAGACCTTCGTTCTGCCCGGTCACGGCGAACCCTTCACCGGGATCCTGCCGCGCATCGAGGCCCTGAAGCGGGGACACATCGTGTCGTTGAAGCGACTGGAGCGGACCCTGCGCGAGCCCAAACGGGCCGTCGACGTCTTCGCCTCCCTGTTCGCCCGCCCGGTCGGCGACGGCATCCTGGGTATGGCCACGGGCGAGGCCATCGCCCACCTCAACTATCTGGCCGGTCAGGGCCGCGTGCGCCGCGAACGCGACGCCGACGGCGTCGACTGGTGGAGCCTCACCCAAACGGAGACCGCATGAGCGACCCCATCCGCCCCCCCGTCGGCGTTGAACTCGCCAACGGCGTCCTGACGGTCACCTTCGCCCGCGCGGAGAAGAAGAACGCCATCACCCAGGCCATGTACGGCCTGCTGGCCGAGGCCACGAACCGCGCCCGCACCGACGACGCCGTCCGTGTCCTGCTGTTCAAGGCCGAGGGCGACAGCTTCTCCGCCGGCAACGACATCGCCGACTTCATCGCCATCGGCGCCCAGGGTGGTGGCGGGCAGGTCGTCGATGCTCCCGTCTTCCAGTTCCTCAAGGCCCTCGCCGAGATGGACAAGCCTGTAGTCGCCGCCGTGCGCGGCCGGGCCGTGGGCATCGGCCTGACGCTTCTGCTTCACTGCGACATGGTCGTCGTGGCCGAGGACGCCCTCCTGTCCGCGCCCTTCATCAACCTGGCCCTGGCGCCCGAGGCGGCCTCGTCCCTGCTCCTGCCGCTCGCCGTCGGTCATCAGCGCGCGTTCGAGATCTTCGCTCTCGGCGAGCCGATCGACGGCAAGACCGCCCTCGCCTGGGGTCTCGCCAGCCGCGCCGTCCCCGCCGCCGAGGTTGACGCCACAGCCGACGCCCTGGCTGCGAAACTGGTCGCCAGGGCGCCCAACTCCCTGCGCAAGACCAAGCGTCTGATGCGCGACGCCGAGGCCCTGTGGGCGCTGATGCAGCGTGAAGGCGAAGCCTTCGGCTCCCAGATGTCCAGCCCCGAAGCCATGGAGGCCTTCATGGCCTTCACCCAGAAGCGGGCGCCCAACTTCGGCTGACCCTTGCTCCGTTACCTTTCGTCATCCTCCGGCAAGGCGCTATTCGCGCCGCAGACCGGGGGACCCAGCGGCGCCGAAGGCGATCTGTTCAGGCACGATGTTGAAGCAGGGCGTCCGCGACAGGTTCGCGCTCCCTCGCCGCGCTGGGTCCCCCGGTCTCCGCTTCGCTCCGCCGGAGGATGACGAAAGAACAGGGTGCCTTGATCCCGCCCCCCATTGCCCCTAAGCGCCCGCGCCATGAGCCCCGCGCCCGCCCTTTCGAACAGTTTCCGCATCACCCGGGAGACCGCCGCCGACCGTGACGAGGTCGATGGGCTGGTCATGGCCGCGTTTGGCCCGGGCCGGTTCGCCAAGACCGCCGAACGCATCCGCGAGAGCGCGCACCTGTCCGCCGCCTTCACGGCCCGCGAAGACGGCCGGCTGATCGGCTCGGTTCGCCTGTGGTCGATCACCGTGGATGGTCTCGACGCCCTGTTCCTCGGTCCCATCACCGTGGCGAAGGATGCGCGCAGCGGCGGTCTCGGCGCCGATCTGGTCGGCGCCTGCATCGGCGAGGCCCAGCATCGGGGCGTCGCCGGTGTCCTGCTGGTCGGGGACCCGCCCTATTTCCAGCGCTTCGGTTTCCAGCCCGCGCCGGACGTCCGCCTGCCCGGTCCGGCCGACCCGCGCCGCGTCCTCTGGCTGCCGATCACCAGCGCCGCTCCGTCGGGGCTCGCCCTTCCGGCCTGAGCGCCCTAAATCAGGACCATGAGCGGTCCCGAACCATCATCAGGCCTCGCAGGCGTCGCCGCCGCCGCCAAGCAGGCGCCGGGTCGCGGCCTGCCGCCCGTCCACCTCTGGCATCCGGCCCATTGCGGCGACATCGACATCGTCATCCGCAAGGACGGCGTCTGGATGCACGAGAACTCGCCGATCGGCCGGGCCGAACTCGTACGGCTGTTCTCGACCGTCCTGCGCCGCGACCCCGACGGCTATCACCTCGTCACACCCGTCGAGAAGATGCGGATCGAGGTCGAGGACCTGCCGTTCCGGGCCGTGACGATGCAGCGCGACGGCGGCGATCTGGTCTTCACCACCGATGTCGGTGACGAGACCCGCGCGGGCCCCGACCACCCGATCGTTGTCGAGACCGACCCGACGACCGGCGAGCCCGCGCCCCGCGTCCACGTCCGCGCCGATCTGGAGGCCCGGATCGTCCGCACCGTCTTCTATGACCTGGTGGAAATGGCCGAGGAACGCGACGGCCGGCTGCAGATCCGGTCCGGTGGCGTCTGGTTCCCGCTCGGCCCGCCCGGAGCCGGCGTCGAATGAGCCAAATGACGCTGAGGGACCGGCTGGCCGAAAAGCTGGCGCCGGCGGACGGCTGGCGGGTGGAAACGCGCGCCGTGCGGTCGGACTTCGATCTCAATCCCGGCGCCTCGCGCTGGTCGCCCGGCCCGCTGAAACCGGCGGCCGTCCTCATCCCGATCATCGCCGATCCTGAGGGCGCGCGCGTCCTTCTGACCCGCCGCGCCGACAGCCTGGCGAAGCACACCGGCCAGGTCGCCTTCCCCGGCGGCCGGCTGGATCCCGGCGAAACGGCGGTCGATGCGGCTCTTCGCGAGGCGAGGGAGGAGGTCGATCTGGACCCCGCCGCCGTCACCGTCCTGGGCCTGTCCGACGCCTACGAGACCGGCACCGGCTATCTGGTGACGCCCGTCATCGGCTGGATCGACGCCCTGCCGCCCCTGATCGCCTCTCCGGACGAGGTGGCGGAGATCTTCCAGGCGCCGTGGGACTTCTTGATGGACCCGGTCAATCACAGTCGTGACCATCTCGAGGCGCCCGCCGGGGTCAAACGCTGGTTCTGGGCCATGACCTGGAACGAGCAGTACATCTGGGGCGCGACGGCCGGGATTATCCGGGGCCTGCGCGCCCGTCTGTATGGCGATGAGCCGAACCTGCCGGCCTCGGCGGCCGAGGACGCGGCATGACCCGGCTCGAGAACGAGCCCTGGCTGACCAGCCCCGCCACGGTCGCCGTGTTCGATGCGCTGGAGGCGGCGGGCGGCCCCGACTGCGCCCGCTTCGTCGGCGGCTCGGTGCGGAACGCCCTGGTCGGACGTCCGGTCGATGACATCGATATCGCAACCCGGCTGAAACCCGAGGACGCGATGGCCGCGCTGAAGGCGGCCGGCATCAAGGTCGTGCCGACCGGGCTCGCTCACGGCACGGTCACTGCCGTCTCGGGCAAGAAACCCTACGAGATCACCACCCTGCGCCGGGATGTGGAGACCGACGGCCGCCGCGCCGTGGTCGCCTTCACCGACGACTGGGCCGAGGATGCCGCCCGCCGCGACTTCCGCCTGAACGCCCTCTACGCCGACCGGACGGGGGCGATCTTCGATCCGACGGGGCAGGGGGTGGAGGATGCGCTCGCCGGCCGCGTCGTCTTCGTCGGCGACCCCAGGACCCGAATCGAGGAGGACTATCTCCGCATCCTGCGCTTCTTCCGCTTCTTCGCCTGGTACGGCCGCAGCGACCCGGACGCCGAGGGCCTCGCCGCCTGCGCCGCAAACGTCGAGGGGCTGGCGCGGCTGTCCGCCGAGCGGGTTTCGAAGGAACTGCTGAAACTCCTGGCCGCACCAGACCCGCGCCCGGCTGTCCACGCCATGCGTGAGGCCGGCGTGCTGAACCGCCTGTTCCCCGTCGTCGCCGATCTCTCGGCCTTCGACAGGATCTGCGAGGGCGACGACGACGCCGTGTTGCGCCTGTCCGCCCTGCTGCCCGATGATCCGCCTGCCGTGGCCGGGATTGCGCGCGGCCTGCGCCTGCCCCGGGCGGTCGAGGTTCGCCTGGCCGCCGCCGCCGAAGGACCGCTCGACCCGGCGACGGGGGACCGCGAACTGCGGGCCCTGATCTATCGCCTCGGCAAGGAGGCCGTCCGCGACCGCATCCGGCGGGGCGGGGCGATCCGACCCGGAGCTGACACAACGCCGGTGTTGGCCCTGATCGACCGCTGGGCCGTCCCCCGTATGCCTGTCGGCGGTCGCGACCTCGCGAAGCTGGGCATCGAACCCGGCCCCGAGCACGGCCGCATCCTGAAAGCCTTCGAGGCCGAATGGATCGCCGACGACTTCCCCGCTGACGGCCATCAAGACCGACTCAGGCGGCTGGCGAAGCCGCCCTGACAAACCGGGTGATGACCGGCCGGTGGTCCGATCCCGTGGGCAGGCCCAGCCGCCGCTCCACCAGCGCCAGATCAGGCGTGCGATAGACCTGATCAATGGTGATCCCGGCGAAGGCGGGCAGCCGTGTCGGCCAGGTCCCCGGCCAGCCGGGCGCCGGGATCAGGTTTCCGTCGCCCTTCACGATCTTGCCGATCCGGGCGCTCGAGACGCTGTTGAAATCCCCGGCCGTGATCACCGGTCCCTCGACCGACCGCGCCCAGGCCGACAGCCCGTCGGCCTGACGGATCTGGGCCCACTGGAACTGATAGGGCCAGGGCCGCGTCATGTGCACGCCCGCCACCGTCACGGGGCCCAGTTCGGTCTCCGCCACGGCTCCCACGACGAACAGGGTAGGAATTCTCAGCCGGAGATCGCGCAGGGGCCTGCGCGATGCGATCACCGACCGCGACGCCCCGCTGGGCCGGTCGATCCGGCCGTTGACGGCCCGATAGGGATAGCCGGCCAGCACGCGATCGATCGCCGCCGCCGGGGCGTCGCCGAACTCGACCAGCACGACCAGATCAGCGTCCGACGCGGCGATCGACGCCGCCATCGCCTCGACGTCCGTGTTCCGGGCCTGAAGATTGGCGGAATAGACGGTGAAGCCCGGCGACCCGTCGGCGGGGGCTCCGCGCGGCGGCGCCCATTGTCTCCATCCCGCCGCCAACACGAGCGCGCAGACCGCCGCCGCCGCCGCGATCAGGATCCTCGACCGCAACAGGCCTGCGACCGCCAGCCCGACGACTGCTGCGACCAGCGCAGGGCCCGTGAACTGCGCCAGGATGTCGACCCACCGGTGCCCGATCCCGCTCAGGCCCGCGACGGCGATGCCCAGCGGGACCGTCAGCGCCAGCGCCAGCACGACCCCGGCGGCCAACCGCGCATGCGAAAGGACTCTGTCAGTCACGAAGACTTGCTATCCATGGTGAACACGGGTCGATGTGGCGCGTTGACCGGTCGCTTGGAGGGCGAACATGGCGAAGCGATCCATCGGGGATATCGAGAAGATCTGGTCCAATGTCGAGGGCGTCAAGAAGCTGTCGGACCGCGCCATTGGCCTGGGCCCGTTCGGCATCGGCATGGACGGCCTGCTCACCTGGATCCCGATCGTGGGCACGGTCTACAGTGTCGGAGCGGCCGGCTGGCTGCTGACGCAGGCGGTCAGGGCCAAGGCCGGGCCGGGCACGATCGCTCGCATGATCGGCTATCTGGGCGTCGACGTCGCGACCGGCGAGGTTCCACTGGCCGGCGACGTGGTCGACTTCTTCTTCCCCGGTCACCTGCTGGCGGCCAAGGCGCTGCAGAAGGACATCGAGAGCACCCACTGGGTCGAGGCCAACGAACGCGACGCCCGCGCCTCGGGCGACCATGACCGGCATGTCGCCACGATGCAGGCCGATCCGAAAAAACGGCGCATCGTCTATCTGCACGACTGATGCGGCTGTTTCGCTTGACGGATCGGTCGGGGCCATCCCTATTCCGGCCATCGAGACTGGCCGGACCTGCTGAATGACCCCCATGCTGACGCGAGACGAGCTGGCCGTGGCCCTGGGTCAGGCGGGCGACGGCGACCGGGCTGCGTTCAAAATCGTCTACGAGGCGACCTCCGCGAAGCTATTGGGAGTCTGCCTGCGTATCTTGGCTGACCGCCAATTGGCCGAGGACGTCTTGCAGGACACCTATCTGACAGTGTGGAGGAAGGCCTCGACCTTCGACCCCTCGCGCGCGAGCCCGATTACCTGGCTGGTGACCATCGCGCGCAACCGGTCGATCGATCGTCTGAGGTCGGCCGCACCGATGCGCCGTACCGCCCCGGTCGAGGATGCTCACGACCTCGCCGACGCCGCCCCCCTGGCGTCCGAAGTGATCGAGACGACCGACGAGGTAGGCCGCCTGAATGTCTGTCTCGACACCCTGGAGGGCAGGGTGCGCGGCGTGATCCGCACCGCCTTCATGGAAGGCGTGACCTATGAAGCCCTGGCGACCCGCGAGAACGTGCCTCTGGGCACGATGAAGAGCTGGATCCGCCGGGGGTTGCTGAGGCTCAGGAGCTGCCTCGAATCATGACCGATCTTCCCCCCGACGACACCGGCGCCGACGACGCCCTGGCCGGCGAACTGGCCCTTCGCGTCCTGTCGCCCGCCGAGGAACGCGCCGCCCGCGCCCGCGAAGCCTCCGACCCCGCCTTCGCCGCCGAGGTCGAGGTCTGGAACGAACATCTGGCCGGTTTCATCGCCGAGATCCCCTCGGTCCAGCCGTCCCCCCGCGTCTGGCCCCGGATCGAGGCCGGCATCGCGCCTGTCGCCGCGAACGACAACCGCGCCGGCTTCTGGAGGATGTGGGCCCTGGGATCGACCGGCCTGCTGGCCGCCAGCCTCGTCGCCGTCGCCCTGCTGGCCACCCGTCCGACCCCGGCGCCCATCGTCCAGACGGTCCCGACCGGCGGTGTGACCCGCGTCGCCACTATCGCCATGACTGATGGCGGGACTCCTGTCGTGGCCCTGGCCTACGACAGCGCGACCGGAAATCTGTTCATCGCTCCCACGGACGCGATGGATGGAGCCAGCGCCGTGCCGCACCTCTGGCTGATCAAGCCCGGCGAGGCGGGAGTTCAGCTGATCGGCGCCATCGACGGCTCGACCGCCTCGCATCACCACCTGACCGACGTCCTCGCTTCCACGGCGGGGCAGGCGGTCGCGGTCGCCATTTCCATGGAGGCGCCGGGCCACACGCCTGCCGGCGACAAGCCCGACGGCCCGGTCGTCGCCACCGGTGAACTCCAGGCCCTGTAGTCGCATCCGGAACGGCCGGGCCGCCGTATCTGAATCGACCGGCTCGTTTCGGCGCCGCCTCGTGCGACGTCGTGGGTCCTGACAGCCGCGATCCGGTCAGCGGGGAGGCCTCCCAGCCCTTCCAACGGTCTCCCCGCACGCCTCGTTTCCTGCGATACCCATCAACGGATCGACCCAGGACCCCAATGAATTCAATGCTCGGCTCTATTTAGAGCCTTTGAACGCGCATACCCTCGGGGTGCTCGCACACTGATCTCCGCATTCCAACGGAGATCGAAATGCCTTCCAACCACAGCGCGCGGCTGGACCTGCCCTATCTGGCGGCCGGTCAGCTGCAGAAACACGTCACCGTCAACGAGGCCCTGACCCGGCTGGACGCCTTGGCCCAGACGGCGGTCGTCAGCCGCACCGTCGCGGCCCAGCCCGCCAATCCCGATGACGGCGCCCTCTACATCCTGCCCGCGACCCCGACCGGCGCTGTCTGGTCGGCCTGGTCCGGAGGCGATCTGGCCCGCGCAGAACTGGGCGGCTGGACCCGCGTCCCTGCTCCGACCGGAACCCTGGCCGTCGTGCTCGACGAGGGCGCGCTCGTCGTGCGCGGCGAGGACGGCTGGAGACCGTTCCCGTCCCGGCTCCAGTCCCTCGAGCGCTTCGGCCTCAACACCACGGCCGACGTCGACAATCCGTTCGCGGCGAAGCTGAACAAGGCCCTGTGGACCGCCCCGCCGTCAGGCGAAGGCGGCGACGGCGACCTGCGCTTCACCATCAACAAGGACAGCGCCGCCGATGTCCTGTCTCTTCTGTTCCAGAGCGGCTACGGCGGCCGGGCCGAACTGGGCCTGATCGGCGACGACGATCTGAGGCTCAAGGTCAGTCCCGACGGCTCGGCCTGGCGCGAGGCCCTCCGCATCGACAGGGACGACGCCCGCGTCTGGTTCGCCCTTGGCGCGACCCGCGCCGAAACCGTCCGCCTGACGACCGGCGGCGACTTCACCGCGCCCGCCTGGGCCCGGCTTCTGATCGTCACGGCTCTCGGCGGCGGCGGGGGCGGTGGCGCGGGCGCGTCGGGCGTCAGCGGCGTCCGCCAGGGCGGCGGCGGCGGGGGAGGCGGCGGCCTGTCCCAGGCGATCTGGCGCGTCGAGGACCTCCCCGGAGACCTGACCGTGGCCCTCGGTGCGGGCGGTCCATCCGGGGCATCGGGCGGCGACACCATGATCACTTCGTCCGGCGTCACCCTGCTGACCGCGCGCGGCGGCGGCGCGGGCCAGGACGGCGCCTCGGGCGGGGCGGGCGGCTCGGCCGGCCCCGGGGTGATCGGGGGCAACGGCGGCGGCGGGGGTTCGGCGACCGCGACGGCGGGTCCAGGCCAGAGCCTGATCTGCGCCGGAGCTCCGGGCGGCGGGGGCGGAGGCGGCGGTCTGGATGCATCGGGTGTGGCGCGGGCCGGAGGCGCAGGCGGCCCCGGCGGCGCGCTGGCCTGTCCGGGCGCCGGCGGCGCGGGCGGCATACTGGCGGCAGGCTCGGCCGGATCGTCTCCTGCCTCGATCCATGCGGCGGCCGGAGGCGGAGGAGGCGGCGCGGGCGCGGTCGCATCCGGCGCGGGTCCGACGGGCGGCGCAGGCGGCGGTTATGGCGCAGGTGGAGGCGGCGGCGGTGCGGGCGTCAGCTCCGGCGGCGCGGGCGGAGCCGGATCGGGCGGGATCGTCATGATCCTGATCCAGGGATGAGACCGATGCCGCACGTCGACGCCGCTCCCTTCTCAGACGGCCTCGCCTTCTACGGAGAAGGCCCCCTGCTGGACATCGAGGCGCTGGACGCCCCGCGCCGCATGTCTCGCGACGAGGGCCGCCGCGCCGCCGGACCCGACTGGTTCTGGACCCACCTGACCCTCGACGAGGAATTCGACAATGATTGAGAACGATACCCACCCCCCGGCCCAGCCGCTCGCCGAGGCCAGATGGCTGTGGCGCCGGCTCTATGTCTTCGCGGCCAGCTTCGCCCTGTGGCGCTCCCTGTCCGGCGTCGTGGATCGCACGGAGCCGGCCGCCCTGCCGGCCGTGGCGTCCGGCCTGATGTCGCTGCTCGCCCTGATGCTGGTCCTCTATCTGGTCGCCCCGACTGCCCAGCAACTGGTCGCCCTCCTGGCCGATCTGCGCCTTCGTCTCGGAGGCGGGAAATGAGTTTCAGTCTCTCCGACCGCTCCCGCGCCCGGCTCAGGGGCGTCCATCCCGCTCTGGCCGGGGTTATGGAGGCCGCCATAGTGACCACGCCGGTCGACTTCATGGTCACCGAGGGCCTGCGCACGAAGGAACGGCAGGCCGCCCTGGTCCGAGCCGGAGCCAGCCGTACCCTGAATTCGCGCCACATCACCGGCCATGCGGTCGATGTCGCGGCCGTGGTCGATGGCGCGATCCGCTGGGACTGGCCGCTCTATCCACGCATCGCCGAGGCCATCAAGGCGGCGGCCAGGGCCAGGGGCGTGGCCATCGTCTGGGGCGGTGACTGGCAGCGCCTGCGCGACGGACCGCATTTCGAGCTGGACCGGAAGGTGTTCCCGTGACGCCGCCGATCCTGCGGACGCTTCAGCCGCTGGGTTGGCTCGCCGCCGGCGCCGCGGTCCTGGCGGTCGCCGCACTCGTGCTCGGCGGCCTCGGCTTCCGCTGGGATCCGTTAGGCCTCGGCAAGCGACGCCTCGACCGCGCTGAAGCCTCCGCCGTCACAGCCGTCGCCGAGTCCGCCGCGCGAATCGCCGAAGCCGAAGGGCAGGCCGCACAGGTCGCCCGCCTCGACGCCGCTGTTCAATCCGCCGTGACGCTGGAGCGCGTCACCGCCCGATCCATCCAGATTGCGAGAACTGCCGATGACGCCTCTCTTCCGCTGCCTGCCGATCGCGTCGATCGCCTGCGCGACCATGACCGCGAGCTGTGCCGGGGCGCTCCCGACCTCCTGGGTTGCCCCCCCGCGCCTGACCCTTCCGGCGATGGCGAGCCGGCCGTGTGAGCTGCATCGCCTGCCTGACACTCCTACCCTTGGCGATCTGGAAGCGGGATACATGACGCGCGGCCGCCAGATCGCCGACTGCGACGCCGCCCGGCGGCTGGCGGTCGAGACCCTGACGGCGGAACGTGCGGCTGGCGAGGCGGTCCGAACGCCCTGAATGTCCTTGGAAAGTTGCACTGTCTTGCACTCCGTTTCGCAAAAACAGCGCAACGCACCCGGCAAAACCTGCCGGGCGCCCGGCAGGTTTTGCCGTCCGGCCCGTGAAACGGCAAATCCTGCCGGGCGAGAGGCATGGTTAAGGCAAGGTACCATAGGTATTTCAACAGGTTGTTCGCTTGTCGAAATTGCGACGACTGGCCTGCCGATTGCTTCTTGGGTCTCCGAGCAAAATGCTCTCGACGGTCAAAACGACGGTCGAACACCTTGAAACAAGGACTTTCGTCATGGCGCTGAACAGCGTGAACACGAACTCGGGCGCAATGGTCGCCCTGCAGAACCTGCAAACCACGAACGCCGAACTGGGCGTCGTGCAGGGTCGCATCAACACCGGCAAAAAGGTCAACTCGGCCAAGGATAACGGCGCCGTCTGGGCTATCGCCCAGGGTCAGCGCAGCGAGATCAATGCTCTGGGCGCCGTCAAGGACAGCCTGGATCGCGGCTCTTCGGCCGTTGATGTCGCCATGGCTGCCGGTGAATCCGTCTCCGACCTGCTGATCCAGCTGAAGG
>NZ_JANODA010000071.1:0-28233 GCF_031412435.1 Brevundimonas sp. | reverse complement strand
TCTGGACGCCAACACCTTCACGGTCACGCCGCTCAACGGATCGACGTCGGTGACCGTGACGAGAGGGGCGCTGACTGTCACCCAGACGATCAGCGGGGCGACGACCCTGACGCCGGTCTGACCCCCACTCCCGTCCATCATCTGAGGGGGTCTCCAGCCGCCCGCCAAGGCTGCAAGTTGAACGCTCCGCTGGTTTTCCTCGCGTCTCAGGGCGCGGCGATCTCCTGAGAAATGAAATGTTTTGGACGGCTGTTTCAGGGGTGATCCCTGACGGAAATGTCCAGTTCGCATTCCTTCTCAGAAGCCGCCGAAAGCTATCTCCAGCATGGCGGGTCCGGCCGCTTCCTTCCGATCGTCGTCGCCTGGTTCGGGCCTCAGGCCGTCGAGGCGATCACGCCGCTTGCGGTGCGTCAGGCGGCCGAGGCGGCCTATCCTCAAGCGGCTCCCGCGACCCGCAATCGCCAGTTCCTGACGCCGGCTCGCGCCGTCCTCTATCACGCCCATGAGTTGGGCTGGCGCATGCCGGCGAGGATCCGGCCGTTCCGGGCCCCGAAGCCTCGCGGTGAGCTTCCGGCCAGCCGACGCTGGATGGAGCGGTTCGTCGAGCAGTGCGACGCTGACGGACTTCCACACCTGGCCGCCTGCGTCCTGTTCATGAACCTGACCGGTGCGAGGATTTCCGAGGCGGTCGCCCTGCTCGGCCGGGACGTCGATCTTCGTCGCCGGACGGCGTTGCTGGTGAAGACAAAGACGGAGATCAACAGCCTGCGCCATTTGCCTGAGCATCTGGCCGAGCGGATCCGGGACCTCGACCCGGGCCCGGACGATCGCGTGTTCCGCTACACCTCGCGGTTCTCCGTCAATGAGAGGATGCGGGCGGTCTGCAGTCGGGCGGGGCTTCCCTACAAGTCCGCGCACCGCGCCGGACGACATGCCTTCGCGACGAATGCTTTGAACGGCGGCGTCAGCGTCCGGGTCGCCATGGACGCCGGCGGCTGGAAAACGTCGAGCATCTTCCTGGAAACCTACACTCACACGATCGATGCCGGCCGCACTGTCCGGGACATGTTCGACGCCCAGCATCATCGCGACCAGTTCTGACGACCCCATACCCGCGCCACTCAGCGGCGCGGGTTCGGAGCCTCGGCTCCAATCAGAAGCCGTCCCAGAGGCGGTCCCGACCATTTGCATCACCCGAGACATGAGGAGGCCGCACTGTGGGCCAATCCCACCTTAACGAACCCGCGATCGCGGCTGCGTTCGCGAAGCTGGTCGCATTTGCGCCAGGCTTTGCGGGCGCAGTCTTTTCGCTCGCGTTCGTCGAAAAACTGACCCGTCGTGGTCGCGTCGTCGCTGTGATGGCGGGGCTTCTGTCCGCCATGTTCATCGCGCCCGCTATCTGCGCGATCTGCGACCTGTTCTGGCCTGGCGATCTCCACGGATCCATCACGAAAGCGATCCAGTTCCTCACGGGACTCTGCGCCATGGGCTGCTTGCCGAAGCTCCTCGGCTGGCTGGAGAAGCTCGCCGGCGATCCCCTGAGCTTGCTCAAGGTAAAGGTAGGTCCGGCATGACCCTTCTGTTCCTGTCCCTCTGCGGCGTCCTGGCGATCTCGATCGTCTCGATCGTGGTCCTGGTCGCCCTGTTTGATTGGGCGTCGGCGCCCAAAGGCGAGCGCCTGGCCCTGTCCGCCATCGCCTCAGGTCTGTTGATGGCGGCGCATCCCCGGCTCAGCGCCGGTAACGTCGGCATGGGCGATCTGATCTTTCTCGGCGGGATCCTCGCCCTGGTCGTATTCACATACGGCCGCAGGCTCGCCCAGCGCGCTCAGCGTCACACCCCGCCTTTCCTCGCCGGCGATCGTGGCCCGGAGATCGTGACCACGATCGCGCGCACCCGCCGCTAGTCGGCGGCCCTCCAAGCGCCTCCCCGCGCAACCCTTCGAAATCTGGAGACTGACCATGCTCACCGAACGGGCGCGCTTCGAGCGCGCCTTACCCTTCCTGCTGCGTCATGAGGGCGGCTATGTGAACCATCCGCGCGATCCCGGCGGCGTCACGAACCTCGGGATCACCCTCGGGACCGCAAAGGCCTGGCGCCTGGATCTGGACGGCGACGGCGACGTCGACGCGGCCGATCTGCGCCTCCTGACCCCCGCGACGGCCGCGCCGGTCTACTATGACGGCTACTGGCTCAAGGCGCGCTGCGATCGTCTGCCCGCCGGCGTCGATTACATGATCTTCGACCTGGCCGTGAACTCGGGCACGAAGCGCGCGATCCGCTATCTGCAGCGCGCCGCCGGCGTGACCGAGGATGGGGTCATCGGTCGAAAGACGGAGGCCGCCGTCGCTGCAATGCGGCCCGACCGTCTCGTCGATCGACTGAGCGAGATCCGCGAGGAGTTCTATCGCTCGCTATCGACCTTCGACACATTCGGCAAAGGCTGGCTGCGCCGCCTGGCCGAGGTCGAGCATCTCGCCACGGTCTGGGCGACGGTCCCCGTTGTGGAGCTGGCCGCATGACCCGGCTCGCATGGAAAGTCCTCGGCGGCCTGGTCGCCTTCGGCCTGGTTCTGATCGTCGCGGGTGAACTGCAGCGGACGTTCGCCCGATCGGAGCGACTGGCTGACTGTCAGGCCATCGCCGCCGGCGATCTTGGCCGCCAGAAGGGCGAGCGGTGTCCCGCCCCGATCGTCGATCAGCTGACGGCCGCCGCGAAGGCCGAGGCCTGCGTCTCCCGGATCGGTCGACTCGATTCCGATCCTCAGCGCTGGGCCGCGCCGCTCAACTGCGACGCCCGGATCCATGAACTGACGGCCGCCCAGAACGTGGGGCTCGATACGATCCTCGATCGGGATCGCGAGATCTTCGACCTCCAGTCCGGCCAATCGGCCGCCATCGCCCGGGCGCAGGCCCGAGGCGCTTCTCAAGCCCGGAGTTACGCCAATGCTCAAGCCGCAATCGACGCTGCGCCTCGCGATCCTTCTGGCCTTATCGTCTGCGACGCTGGCTGCATGCGCCAGCTCGCCGGCGGCCAGGCCTCAGGAGGTCCCGCCTCAGCCGGTCATCGCGACCCGCGTTGAGACACGGACCGTATGCCCTCCCGAGTTGCTCGCTCCCCTGCCGACGGCCGTCGCCCTTCCCCAGGGCGCGACGCTGCAGGGAAGTCCGGAGGGGCTCGACTACGTCGCCCAGCGCTTCGCCCGCGAGGATCTTCTCGGTTCCGTGATCGCGGATGCGAGGCTGTCCTGCCCTGCGACGGCCCCGCCGATCCAGCGACCGCCGCCTGACGACTGATCGCCCTTCGCAGTGATCGCCAAGGCCGGACCCGTTCTGGATCCGCGACCTCCCGAGCCTGCCGCGATCGGTCGCCAGGCTCGCTCGACCTCCCGATCGGCGGCCCTCCCGCCGTACTCAAGCCCCCGGGCCGCTCGCTTCGCGCGGGCGGCCCGGGGGTCTTTTCGCGTTTCTGGGCCGGATTCCGGGCAGTCCGGCATGCGAACCGGGTTCGCATCTCCGTGACACAGGCTGCTTGCGTTGAGGATCGCTTCGGCTAAGAGGATCGCCGCGCGCCCCTTTGGCGAAATTGGTAGACGCAGGGGACTCAAAATCCCCCGCCGCAAGGCGTCCCGGTTCGAGTCCGGGAGGGGGCACCAGCGCGCTTTTCCCGACATTTCCCGGAGCGTCCCGAGCGCTCCGACGATCGCGCCAGCGCCGCAAGAGCGCCGCAAGCGGACTAACCTGTTGATTTGTAACAGGTCGCGCCGGGCTCAAAATCCGGTTCCGCGAGGAGTGTCGGTTCGAGTCCGACCGGGGGCACCACCTTTCAGCGCCACCCCCGCCTGACCGGCCGCGCCGCCTCCTCCAGCGCCAGCAGGAATCCTTCCTGCCCGTCGTCGCCGATCTGGGCGGCCAGCGCCGCAGCCTGCTGGACCAGATGCTCGACCTCCTCGCCGCCGCGGCTTAGCGCCAGCCGGGTCAACGCCACCGCTCGCGCCCTGAGCAACACCAGCGCCGCCGCCGGATGCCGCCCCTCCAGTCGCGACGCCCACAACGGCACCTCGTCGGCCGAGCCGCGCAAGTCGCCGGCCCGGGCCACGACCATCTCCCCCGCCTCGCGCAGCGCCGGCCAGTTCATCAGGAACCTCAGCCCCGCCGTCGCATCGGGATAGGCCGCCGCGTGCGCTAAGGCGCGGTCCAGGGCGACGACATCCTCGAAGTCGGCCAGCTTCGCGATCTCGGCCCGCAACGGGGCCTCGGCCAGGGTCCGTTCGAACAGCATCCAGCGCGCGTCCGAGGCGCCCTTCGTATCCCCCTCGGCCTCCAGCACGGCGACCTCGGCGGTCAGCCAGCTTTCCGGCGGCGGCGGCGGCGGTTCGGGTTCACGTCGTCCCCAGCGCGATCCCTCCTTCATCACAAGCCGTGACGCCTCCAGCGCCGCGCGCGCCTCGGCCGCCCGTCCCGCTTCGGCCAGCCGCCGCGCGATCTCGGCGCCGATCTCAGGCTTCACACGATCCTCGTCCGGCAAGGCCGCGATCCACGTGTCCAGATCCCCCGCCCGGTCCGCCAGTTTCCGTACCACCAGCGCCAGCCGCCCGGTGGGCTTCGGCCGGCCCTCGGTGATCCCGACCAGCAGCGCCCGCGCCAGAGGCGCGCTCAGCCCCGCCGCCCCGCGCCCGATCCACGCTCCCCATTCCGACAGCCGCGTGTTCAGCGCCTCGATCAGGATCGGCGCCGCGACCTCGGGCCCCGCCAGCGACGCCGTGGCCGCCAGCTCCGTCGAGGATCCGTCGAACAACAGGGCCAGTTCGCCCTTCGGGTCCTTCACCCGGGACGCCAGCCCCGGATAGAGGTCGAACCACGCCACCAGCCGGTCCAGCCCCAGTCGCGCGTCCATGGCCGCCAGCTTCTCGACGATGATCCGCCGCAGGGTCGCCAGGTCGGCCAGCAGCTCCGGTCGTTTTCGCCACGACACCCGCGTGCGGCTCCCCGCCAGGGTGTTCAGCCGCTTGTCGATCTCCAGCGCCAGATCCGCCGCCCCAACCTCGGCCGCCAACTCCATCCGCAGACGCCGCTTCCAGCCGGCGTCCTCGCCGGCCATCTCCATCAACAGGTCTGCCAGCCGCCCGTCCCCCAGCGCCTTCAGGTTCGCCGCCGACAGGGTCTTCTTCGCCGTCGCCGGTCGTTTCGCCATGGTTCGCCTTGTTGTCAGGGTCGGTCAGTGTGCCGAACGGGTCACATCAGCGATAGGTCCGATGTCCTCCGCCGCACAGCCTGGAACGCTCCGGTTCGTCGATCATTAATCCGGCAGTCCAACAGGCCAGTCCCATGATCGCCCTCACCCTTGCCCTCGCTCTGTTCGCCGACCCCTCGCTGGGCCAGTCCACGCTGACCCGCGCGTCTCTCGTCGAGCCGGCCCCGGCCATGGCGATCGAACCCGCTCCGGCGCCGATGCTGCAGAGCGTGGCGGTGACCCTGGAATGCACAGCCTTCGCCGACGGCCGCGTCGGTGAATGCGCCGTTATGGAAGAGACCCATCCCGGCATGGGCTTCGGTGATGCCGCCATCGCCCTGATGGCGGACGCGACCACGGACCGGTCCACGGCGGACCACAGATTCGCCCGCACCATCCAGTTCATGCCGTAACGACGGCGTCGCCCCCGTCATCTCGCAGTTGCGAAAAGTTACAGGCCGGGCGGTTGCGACGGAGCCTCGCAAGGCTCATCTGGGCCCAATGACCTCAGCCACAGACGACAGCGCCAAGCCCAAAGGCCCGGGCTTCCCCGAGTTCGTCTGCATGATCGCCCTGATGATGGCGCTGAACGCCCTGGCCATCGATTCCATGCTGCCGGCCCTGCCCGACATCGGGAACGCGCTGGGAGTCACCAACGAGAACAGCCGCCAATGGGTCATCACCGCCTATCTGCTCGGCTTCGGCGCGATGCAGATCGTCTACGGCCCGCTCGCAGACCGGTTCGGCAGGAAGCCGATCCTGATGATCGGCGTCGGCGTCTATGTCGCCTTCAGCCTGCTGGCCATGCTGGCCCCGACGTTCGAGACCCTGATCCTGGCCAGGATCGGCCAGGGCATGGGCTCGGCCGCCACACGGGTTCTGGCCGTCTCGATCGTCCGGGACCGGTTCTCGGGCCGGACCATGGCCCGGGTCATGAGCCTCAGCTTCCTCGTCTTCCTCGGCGTCCCCGTCATCGCCCCCTCACTGGGTCAGGCCATCCTGCTGGTCGCGCCGTGGGAGGCGATCTTCGGCGTCCTCGCCTTCGCCGGCGTCGCCCTGATGATCTGGGCCGGCATCCGCCTGCCCGAGACCCTGCACCCCCGGGATCGGCTGCCGATCCAGGCGACGCGGATTGCTCTGGCCTTCAAGGAAGCGCTCACCAACCGCATCTCCATCGGCTACACCCTGGCCATGACGGCGATCACGGGCGCCCTGTTCGCCTTCATCAACTCGTCGCAGCAGATTTTCTTCGATGTGTTCGAGGCGCCGGGCCTGTTCACCACCGTCTTCGCCCTGATCGCCGGCGGCATCGCCATCGCCTCGGTCGTCAATGCGAAACTGGTCGAGAAGCTGGGCTCGCGAATGATCGGCCATACAGCCTTGCTCGGCTTCATCACCTTCGGCGCGATCCACCTGATGGTCACCCTCAGCGGTCACGAGACCATCTGGACCTTCGGCATCCTTCAGGCCTGCACCATGTTCTGCTTCGGCCTGCTGGCCGGAAACTTCGGGGCCATGGCGATGGAGCCCATGGGCCATATCGCCGGCACCGCCTCCTCGGCCCAGGGATTCATCTCGACCATCATCGGCTCCCTGATCGGCTTCGCCATCGGCCAGTCGTTCAATGGCACGGTCGTTCCGATGACGCTGGGCATCACAGCCTGCGGCATCGCCGCCCTGGGATTCGTCCTGCTGGCCGAACGCGGCAAGCTGTTCGTGGCGCGCAATCGCGTCCCCGTCCCGGCCGAATAGGCGACGGGCGTCAGCCCCCTTGATCTCGCCACGCTTTCAGGGCTCCCTCCGCGCCGAACCGTTTCGGAGTACGCCTCGATGTCTCGCGCCCGCCTCGCCGTGATGGCTTCCACCCTCGCCCTGCTCGCCGCCTGCGGTCAGGCGGATACGAAGTCCGACATGCCGCCCCTGCCGGCCTCGGCCACGGCCCCGGTGATCTACGAACGCGACATCCACTCCTGGGCCCAGCCCGCGATCGCCCGGGTCAAACACGTCGATCTGGACCTCGTCGCCGACTTCGCCGCAAGGACTCTCAGCGGCACGGCTGCGCTCGACGTGACCGGCGAGCCCGGCGCGACCCAGGTCGTCCTCGACGTCAGGAACCTGGAGATCCGCTCCGTCGCAGACGACAGGGGCAATCCGCTCCAGTTCGCCCTGGGCGCCGAGGATCCGATCAAGGGCCAGTCCCTGACCGTCACCACCCCCGCCTTCGAGGCCGGCAAGGTCCAGAAGATCGTGGTGACCTATTCCACCCGTCCGGACGCCGCGGCCCTGCAGTGGCTGACCCCGGCCCAGACCGCCGGCGGCCAGCAGCCCTTCCTGTTCAGCCAGGGCCAGGCCATCCTGACCCGCACCTGGGTCCCGACCCAGGACAGCCCCGGCATCCGCCAGACCTATTCGGCGAAGATCACGGTGCCGGAAGCCCTGACCGCCGTCATGTCGGCCGAGATGCTGACCCCCGATGGCGAACGCGCCGCCGACGGCCTGCATTCCTATCGCTTCCGCATGACCAATCCGGTCCCGCCCTATCTGATCGCACTGGCGGTCGGCGACCTCGACTTCGCCTCGGTCGGCGAAGGCGTCGGCGTCTGGACCGAGCCCGGCCGTCTGGAGGCCGCCCGCAACGAGTTCTCCGAGATGCGCCAGCTGGTCGACGCGGCCGAGGCCCTCTACGGCCCCTACCGCTGGGGCCGCTATGACCTGCTGATCCTGCCGCCGTCCTTCCCGTTCGGCGGGATGGAGAACCCGCGCCTGACCTTCGCCACCCCGACCATCGTCGCGGGCGACAGGTCGCTGGTCTCGCTCGTCGCCCACGAACTGGCGCACAGCTGGTCAGGCAACCTCGTCACCAACGCCACCTGGGCCGACATCTGGCTCAACGAGGGTACGACCACATATTTCGAGAACCGGATCATGGAGGCGGTCTACGGCCGCGACCGCGCCCTGATGCTTCAGGTCCTTGGCTGGAACGACCTGCAGTCGTCGCTCGCCGACATGCCGCCGCTCGACACCCGCCTGCACAGCGACCTTGAAAACCGCGACCCTGACGAGGGCCTGAACGACATCCCCTACGAAAAGGGCGCCGCCTTCCTGCGCACCATCGAGCGCATCGTCGGCCGCGAACGGTTCGACGCCTGGCTGAAGGGCTATTTCGAGCGCAACGCCTTCCGGCCGATGACGGCCGCGGGCTTCCTCGTCGATATCCGCGCCAACCTGGTGCGTGACGATTCCGCCCTCGAGCGTGAGCTGCAGCTCGACAACTGGGTCTACCAGCCCGGCTTGCCGTCGAACGCCCAGGCTCCGGTTTCCACCGCCCTGACAGCCGTCGATACGGCCGCCGACGCCTTCTTCGCCGACAGGGGCCCGGCCTCGGCCATCCCGTGGAGCGGCTGGTCGACCCAGGAGCGCCAGCATTTCCTCGCCTGGCGTCCGGACGGCGCCGCCGCAGCCCGCCCGTGGCTGACGCCTACCCAGCTCGCCGACCTCGAAACCACCCTGAACCTGCGCGCCGAGGGCAATGCCGAGGTCCTGTTCCAATGGCTCCAGATCGCCGTCGCCCACCGCTACCAGCCGGCCGTGCCGACGCTGGAGCGATTCCTGACCTCCCAGGGCCGCCGCAAATTCGTCCTGCCGCTCTACACGTCGCTGTGGGGCCAGGGCGACTGGGGCCGTCCGATCGCGACGCGCGTCTACGCCCAGGCGCGACCGGGGTATCACCCGGTGACCACCGGCTCGGTGGACGGGGTGGTGGGCGTTCCGTCTCCGGTCGCGGGCTAGAGGTTCACCACCTCGAACCCGTCCTCGGCGGCCAGTTGTTCCGCCAGAACCGCCCGGTGACACCCCGCGTGGTCCGCCTCGAAACACAGCATGGCCACCCGTTTCTCGCCGGCCAGCGCCTTCAGCTGCGCCAGCTGCAGCTGTGACGCCGGTTCGGCCAGATGATCGGCGAAGATCGCCCGCATCTCGCGGATGTAGCCCTTCTTCGCCGCATCACGCCCGGCCTTGGGCGTGCCCAGCGCTCGAAGATGCAGATAGTCGATTCCTTCGGCCTTCAGGCTTTCGCCCAGAATGGTCTTGGAGAACCCCGCCCGCCGCGACGCCGCCACTGCGCGCACATCGACCAGGGTCTCGACGCCGGCCGCTTTCAGCCGGGCGATCACCTCCGGCTGCGTCGCGCCCTCGTATCCGATGGTGAAGAGTTTCATGGGTGAGATATGGGCGCCCCTCTCCCCTTGCGGGAGAGGGAGCTCGCGTGCGGCTGCGCAGCCGTCGTCCTGGCGCAATCGGGTGAGCAACCATGTTCAGGCGGGTTTGGCTTTGGCCCATGGTTGGCCTCTGGCGAGGATGAGGTTTGCGGCCTCGACGAGCTTTCGCATGACGGCGACTATGACGAGCTTTGGAGGCTTTCCGGTGCCGGCCAGTCGCGTTGCGAAGGCCTTGAAGCCGGGGTCGAAACGTTTGGCTGCGAGGGCCGCGAGGTAGAGCATGCGACGCGGGCGTCGTCGGCCGCCGCCGATGGGGGTCTTGCCTTTGAACTGCCCGGACTGACGGTCGAAGGGGGCGACGCCGACGAGGGCGGCGGGCTGGCCGCGCTTCATGGCCCCGAGTTCGGGCATGCGGATCAGCAGGCTCATGGCCACGATCGGGCCGACACCGGGCAGGCTGGTCAGGAGGTCGAAGCGGGCCCTGAGGTCCGGCTGTGCCCTGATGCGGGCGAGGATGTCGGCGCAGAGCCGGGCCTTCAGCCTTTCCAGCGTCGCGATCTGGCGCTTGAGGGTCTGGGTCAGGTCCTTGAGCCGCACCTGCTCCAGAAAGGTCTTCAGCCCGGCGGCCTGATCGACGATCTGCTCGTAGGCGGTCAGGCGTTCGGCCAGTTCGGCCAGCCGCGGATCGGCGGCGGCCCGGACCGTATCGACCTGGGCCGTGGCGGCGGCGATCAGCCGGGCGTCGATAGCGTCGGTCTTGGCGCGCAGCCGTTTGAGGCGAGCGAACAACCGGACCTCGGCAGGCTGGTGGACGACCACTTCCAGCCCGGCCGCCGCGCAGGCCTGACGGACCTCGCGCTCGTATCCGCCGGTGGCTTCCATACCGACCCGCCCGACCTCCCGCACCTTCAGCCAGACGATCAGTTCGCCTATGCCCTTGCGATCGTTGGCAAACCGCGCGCCCGCCTCGCCGCCGTTCACCGCTGCATCGAGCCAGCGCTTGCCGACATCGACGCCGGCCACAGCTGTGATAGTCTTACTCTGTTCCATCGACCCCGCCTTGTGGATACGGACCCAAGCGTCCCTGCAACCATCCGGGTCAGTGAAACGTCGGCGGCGGCCCAGCTCACCCACAGCCCAAAAGGCTCAGGGGTCATCGGCCCCTCCGCCGACAGTCCGCCTGGCGCGCGAACGCCAGGCGGACGTCCCGGAAGACAGACCCAGAATACACATTCGCCAACACACAAGGGGTGATCCCCGGCGTGTAGTGGGTATCAGCGGACAGTTGCAACGCGCTGACGCATACCCGTCATCCGACTTCGCTTCGCTCAGCCACCTTCTCCCGCAAGGGGAGACGGCCTCGCAGGATCTAGTCCTCGTTCGCCTCGTCAGCGGCCTCGGCTACATCGGCCACGACGACGTCGGACGCCTGGTCGAGGGCGTACTGGGCGATCAGGCCATAGGTGACCATCTGTTCCGGGTCGTTCGCCGCCCAGGCGCCGTTCGTAACCATGCCTTGGGCGAGAACGGGGGCGGTGCGCAGCGCCTCCTGCACCTCGGGGTCGTTCAGCGCGTCGGCCACGAGGGCCTCGACGTCGATGTTGGCCAGGGCTTCCTGGGCGATCTGGCCGGCGTGGCGGCTGACCTCTGCGGTGAAGGCCGCGACTTCCGGCTGGTATTCGGTCCAGATGGCCGCGATCCGCGCCTCGCGCTGGGCCTCGGTCAGGCTTTCGTCGTCGGAGATCGCTTCGGCACGTTCGCCGAACGCCTCCATCCGCGCCTCGAAGGCCTCGGCGGCGGCTTCGATGGCCGCTTCCGACGCGGTCTGGGACTCGTCGGCGAGTGCGGCGGACAGCGGCAGGACGGCGAGGGCGGCGGCGAGCGACAGGGCGCGGATCATGGCGGGCGTTCCTTGAGTTCCCACCCAAGGTCCGCCTGACAGCTCGTCAGCTCAAGTGAAATCGCGGTAAGGCGGTCTCAGGGCGCGGGGGTCGCGGCTTGTGCCGCCTGTTCGGCCTGGGCCCGGATCAGGCGCGGAACGGAACGCAGTTGCGGCAGGGCCTGAGCCAGGCCTGCGAGAATGCCCGCCCGTTCGGTCTCGGGCGCAGCGGCCGCCTGCTGGTTCATAAAGGCCTCGAACGCCGTGGCGAAGGCGTCGGCGTCGGGCTGGTAGCGCGCCTCGATGGTGTCCAGCGCTGCGACCTGCCGGGCGGCGTCTCCGCCCGCGTCGGCGACGGCCGTCTGCATCTCCGTCAGCATGGCCTCCATCTTCTCCCCGAACGCCTCGGCGGTCGCCTCGAACTCCGCCTCGCCCGGCGCGGGAGCCTCGGCCGGCGTCACGGGAGCCGTCTGTGCGGTCACAGCAGGGGCGAGGGTCGACAGGGCGAAGACCAGGAGAATCAGCGACGGGGAAACGAGGGACATGCGGGCTCTCTGCGGTTCAATCCCCACTCGTCTCGCGAATACGGCGCCGGCTCAAGCCAAAACTGCGGTCAGGCGACCTACTTCGGGCTCGGCCGCGTCCGTGCGCCCTGGGCCTGCGCGTTCTCCTGATAGCGGGCGACGATGGCGGAGATGGCGCGTCGGGCCTGCTCCTGGTCGCCGCCGGCCTGAACGATGGCCTGCACGATCTCCTGGTTCATCAGGGCGCGGGTCTCGGGGTCGGTGACCGCCGGGGCGAGGGCGGGGATGTCCACCCACGCCGAGGCCGCGGGAATCACGGCCGGAATGGCGTTTTGCGCCAGCGAAGGCGCGGCGGCGGCGAGGACGGCGGCGACCGCCAGGAACACGAACTTGCGCATGGGACCCTCCCTGAAAGGCAGTCGGACGATGTCCCCGAACCCTTCAGAGCGCAAGACCGCGTTCTCTGAACCGATTGTCGCGGCGCCTTTCGTCAGCCCGGATTCAGCCCTTGCGGTCGCGTTTGGCCAGGACCCGCAGACGCAGGGCGTTCAGCTTGATGAAGCCCGCCGCGTCGTTGTGGTCATAGGCCTGGACGCCCTCTTCGAAGGTCACCAGGTCCTGATCGTACAGGCTGTTGGCGCTCTCTCGGCCGATGACGGCGACATTGCCCTTGTACAGCTTGACCCGCACCGTTCCGGAAACCTTCTGCTGCGACAGGTCGATCGCCGCCTGCAGCATCTCGCGCTCGGGCGAGAACCAGAAGCCGTTGTAGATCAGCTCCGCGTATTTCGGCATCAGCTGGTCCTTCAGGTGCATGGCGCCCCCGTCCAGGGTGATGCTCTCGATGCCGCGGTGGGCCGCGATCAGGATGGCGCCGCCGGGCGTCTCGTAGACGCCGCGCGACTTCATGCCGACATAGCGGTTCTCGACCAGGTCGAGGCGGCCGATGCCGTTGTCGTGGCCCAGTTCGTTGAGCTTGGTCAGGATCGTGGCCGGGCTCATCGCCACGCCGTCGATGGAGACAGCGTCGCCCTTCTCGAAGCCGACAGTGATGATGGTGGCCTTGTCGGGCGCGTCTTCCGGACTGATCGTGCGCTGGTGGACGAACTCGGGGGCCTCGACGGCCGGGTCTTCCAGCACCTTGCCCTCGGACGAGGAGTGCAGAAGGTTCGCATCGACGCTGAAGGGCGCCTCGCCGCGCTTGTCCTTGGCGATCGGGATCTGGTTCTTTTCGGCGAAGTCCAGCAGGGCCTCGCGGCTACGGTATTCCCACTCGCGCCAGGGAGCGATGACGCGGATGTCGGGCTCCAGGGCATAGTAGCCGAGCTCGAAGCGAACCTGGTCGTTGCCCTTGCCGGTCGCGCCGTGACAGACGGCGTCGGCGCCGACCATGCGGGCGATCTCGATCTGGCGCTTGGCGATCAGCGGACGGGCGATCGAGGTGCCCAGCAGATAGTCGCCCTCATACTGGGCGTTGGCGCGGAACATGGGGAAGACGAAATCGCGCACGAACTCCTCGCGCAGGTCGTCGATGAAGATGTTCTCGGGCTTGATGCCCATCTTCAGCGCCTTCTCCCGGGCGGGGGCGAGCTCTTCGCCCTGACCGAGATCGGCGGTGAAGGTCACGACCTCGGCGCCGTATTCCGTCTGCAGCCACTTGAGGATGATCGAGGTGTCGAGGCCGCCGGAATAGGCCAGGACGACCTTCTTGACGGGCTTGTCGGAGGCTTTGGCCATGACGGATCTTTCGCAGAACGGCGGGAGAGGATTTGCGCGCGCTTAAACGGCCTGAACGCCCGCGATGCAAGGGCGAGACTGTGGCGGGGACCGGTCTATCGCAAAGCGCCGTCCGGCATTATGTCCCTTCGCATGACCGACGCGCCTGCAACACCGCCCGAAAGCCCGCCCGAACGCGTCCTGAGCGAGCCGGCCAAACGCGCCCTTGCCGAGGCCGCAGCGCGTCGTGCGCAGGCCGACGCGCTGGAGCCGGCGACCGAGCACGGCGGACCGACCGGACCCGAGCCGACGCGATACGGCGACTGGGAGAAGAAGGGCATCGCGATCGATTTCTGAGCTGCGACCGAACCCGGGCGAACAGTGTTAACCTTTTCGTCCAGCCGGAGGGTTCCATGCGTCGCCTCGCCCCGATCGTTCTCCCCATTCTTGCTTTGACAGTCGTCGCCATCCCGGGCGCGGCCGCCGCCCAGACCTGGGGCCAGCCCGTCTACGCAGCCCAGCCCGCACCCTATGGTCAGCCCTATGGTGGGCCGGTCGCCTCGGGCTCCGGCGGCTATGGCCACAGCTATGGATACGGCTCCGGATACCGAGATCCGCGTGCGTATCGACCGCCGGTCCGGTACGGCCATGGCCATGACCGGGGCGGCCGCTACGGCTTCAGCAACCGCTCGGGCCAGTGGACCCGCTGGTCCAGTCCGCCGGGGCGCGGCTATCACGATGTCTATGGCTACAACGACGACCGCGCACCGCGCGGCGCCGACCATGGCCGATACCGGGATCGCGACTGTTCCTGCGGCGTCGAAGCCTGGCTGTACGACCGCTGAGCCGGAGCGCTGGAGCCAGCTTCACGCCAGAAAAGCGAGATTTAACCACGTCTTGAACGGATTGCTCCCTTCCGGGGAGCATCCGGAACCCTTCCTCGCGAGAAGGCCTACGGTGGCCTTGAACGTCGCGGAGCCCGCCCAGTGAAAACCCTTGTCTCGATCCTCACCGCCCTGCTTCTGCTCGGCGCCTCGCCGGCGCTGGCGAGCGAACGTGGCGGAGGCGGCGGCCAGCACGGCGGTGGAGGCTACGGCGGTGGAGGCCATGGCGGGGGCTGCGGCGGAGGCTGCGGCGGAGGCGGTCATCCCGGTGGGGGCGGCGGCCACTACGGCGGCAACATCAATGTGAACGTCAACGCCAATGCGAACGCCAACGCGTCTGCCGGGGCCTACGCAGGCGCAGGCGCCTATATCAACGCCCGCGGCTATGACGTGGGCGCGATCCGGGGCGGGGGCGGATACGGCGGCTTGGTCATCCACGGCAGCGGCGGCGTCGACATGGGCGGGTACGGCTACGGCGCCGGTTATGCGGTCGTCGTGCGCGGCCCCGGCTACGGCCCCAGCCGCCCGTTCGGCTATGTCGCCCAAGGCTTCGGCCGTCGCTATGTGACCACCGACCGCTGCTGCGGCCTGCGCCCCGCGCCCTGCTACGACAACTGCGGCGGCGCTTATCCGCCCGCGCCGCCTCCTCCGCCCCCGGCCTGCGACTGCCAGGGCGGCTACGGTCGCGGCGGCCATGGCGACAGCCACAACGGCGGATATGGGGGCGGCCACGGCTACCAGCAGAACTATTCGGGCGGCCGTGGCGGCGCGTCCTACAGCAGCTATGAGAGCTACAGCGAGAGCAGCAGCGGCGGGTATTCGAACAGCCATCAGGGCGGATATCAGGGCGGCGACCGCCATTCCGACCGTCGCGACGACGGCCCGCGCTATGCGCCGATCCCGTACCACGCCTCGCCGCTGGAGCCTGTCACCTATGAGCGGGGCGACTACGATCAGGACGGCTACGGCCAGGCCTATGCGCCGCCGCCGGTCCAGTACAGCCAGCCGGCCTACGCAGAGCCCGCCTACGTCGAGCCGCAGGTCTATCAACCGGCTCCGGTCTACATCCAGGCGCCGCAGGACTACTACGGCGACCTGCCTCCCGGTGACACCGGCGACGGCTACCCCTATCGCCAGGAGCCGGGCGAGCGCGGCTAGGGCCTAGCGGACCCCGTCCATCTCGGCGGCGATCTGCGCCGCAGCCATCACCGGGCTTTCCGCGGCGATGACCGGCCGCGCCACGACCAGATGAGTCGCCCCGGCCTGCAGGGCGGCGGCCGGCGTCGCCACCCGCTGCTGGTCGCCGAGGTCGCCGCCGGTCGGACGCACGCCCGGAGTGACGATCAGGAAGTCCGGACGGCCCGCCTCGATGGCGATCTCCTTCACACGCGCGGCCTCCAGCGGGCTCGACACCACCCCGTCGACGCCGCAATCCAGCGCCTGACGCACCCGCGCCTCGACGAGGTCGGCGGCCTTGGCCGAATAACCGATGTCCCTCAGGTCCTCGTCGGACAGGCTGGTCATGACGGTGACGGCCAGAATCTGCGTCGCATGGCTGCCCCGGCCCTCCACCGCCGCTCGCATGACCTGCGGCTCGGCATGGACGGTCAGGAGGTCGCAGCCGCCTTCGGCCACCGATCGTGCCGCGCCTTCGACCTGGGCGCCGATGTCGTGCAGCTTCCAGTCCTGAAAGACGGTCTTGCCCATGGCGCGCAGCTCATGGGCGAAGGCGACGCCGCCGGGACGGGCCAGAAGGGTCAGCCCGATCTTGTAGCTCTCGACCCCGTCGCCGATCCGCTGCACCAGGGCGCGGGCCGCCTCGATCGACGGCAAATCCAGCCCGACGATCAGGCGCGGGTCGGACAGGAGAGGCGAGGTCATCGACGGGCTCCGGACGACCGGCTAGACCGGGCGCAGGGATGCGTCGGGGGACCGGCGTTCAATGATACAGGCTGGGGACAAGGCAATGGACGCGCTCGATCTGGGGGTCAACCTGTTCGTGACCCTGTTCGCCCTGCTCGACCCCATCGGCAATATCCCGATCTTCGCGGCGGCCACGGCGGGCGCCACCCTGAGGCAGCGGATATCCGTCTCGGCCCTGATCTGCCTGTTCGCGGCGGTCTTCCTCTCCTTCTTCTTCTTCACCGGCCTGGGCCTGCTGCAGTTCTTCGGCATCTCGCTGGCGGCGTTCCGCATCGCCGGCGGGGTGCTGTTGCTGCTGCTGGGTCTGGACATGGCGCGCGAGGACTTCCTCGCCAGCTTCGCCGACAAGGATGCCGCCCTCGATCTGAAGGACGTGCGCGGCTATGCGCGCCGGCGGTTCCAGCGGCTGGTCGTGCCCTTCGCCATTCCCCTGATGATCGGCCCCGGCGCCATATCGGCCATCATCATCCAGGCCGGAGAGGCCGAGAAAATCGGCGCGGCGGGCACGGCCGCCTCCCTGATCGCCATCGCGGCGGCGGCGCTGGTCTCCTTCGTCAGCTTCGCCCTGACCGGTCCGATCAGCCGCATCCTCGGCGAGGTCGGCCTGGCCATCATCGTGCGGGTCCTTGGTCTGATCCTGTGCGCCCTGGCGATCCAGTTCATTCTCATGGGTCTGGGCGAGGCGCTGCCCGGCATGTTCGCGGGATCGGTGACGACCCCCTATCCGAGCGGCGGACACTGAGCCATGGCGCAGAACGTCGACGCGCTTGTTTCCACCCTGTCGGAACCGTCGCGCGGCGCGATGACGGTTCTTCGTCGGCTGGTCGCCGGCAGCCACCCGGATGTGACCGAACACGTCAAATGGAACGGGCCCAGCTTCGTGATCGACGGCGACGACCGGATCAGTCTGGGTGTGGCCAGGGGCGGGGCCGTTCGGGCCGTCCTGCATCGGGGAGCCAAGGTGAAATCGACGGAGGGGTTCGTCTTCGAGGACGAGACAGGTCTGGTGAAGTGGGCCGCCCTGGATCGTGGCGTCGTGACCTTCGCCGATGCCGCTGAGGTCGAAGCCGCCGCCGAACCCATCAAGGCCCTGTGCCGCCGCTGGTTTGACGCGACGCGCTAGGCCAGGTCCGGGTTTGCCAGCTTGGTCCCCGCCGGGATCGCCCGGACGGCGGTCTTGCCCACCACATTCCCCTGTCGCGCAGGCGAGATCCCGTCCCCCGGCCTCAGCGCGATCAGGTCCTCCGCCGTCACCGTCGCGCCCGCCGCGATTTCGCGAGCGGCGAACAGGCTGCGGCGCGCCACGGTCATGATCTCGCGCTCAGCCTCGACCGGGCGTTTGATCCCGTCGCCGAGCGAGGCCTCGACCGTGCGGATGCCGGCGATCAGCCGGGCGAGGCCGTCAGGGTCCATCGACATGGCGTGGTCGGGACCAGCCAGGTGGTTGTCGAGGGTGAAATGCTTTTCCACCACCGTCGCGCCGCGCGCCACGGCGGCCAGGGACACGGCGTCGCCCAGCGTGTGATCGGACCAGCCGACAGACCGTCCGAAAGCCTGCGCCAGCGTATCCATGGCGCGCAGGTTGGCGTCCTTCGCGGGCGCCGGATAGTTGGACACGCAGTGCAGGATGGTCAGGCCGGGATTTCCCTCGGCCTCGATCCAGCCGACCGTCTCGGCCACCTCGTCCAGTGTGCTCATGCCGGTCGACAGGATGACCGATCCGCCCGCCTCCGCCGCCAGCCGCGCAACCCCGCGCACGAAGGGTGCGTTGGTGATCTCGCCCGACGCCAGCTTGAACTTCGTCATCCCGATCCCGGCCAAAAAGGCGGCGCTGTCGAGGTCGAAGGGCGAGGACATGAACTCGATGCCGATCGCACGGCAGTGGTCAGCGATGCGCGCGAAATCGGCGTGGGGCAGCTCCAGCCGCCTCAGCATCTCGGTCTGGCTGGCCGCGCTGTCCCCCGCCTTCTGGTAGTCGGCCATCGGCGCCTCGGGGGCCGAGATTGCGTCTGCGCGGAAGGTCTGGAATTTGACCGCGTCGGCTCCGGCCCGGTGCGCGATATCGACCAGTTGGAGCGCCAGCCCCAGGTCGCCGTTGTGGTTCACCCCGGCCTCGGCGATGAAGAAGACGCTCATCGTGCGACCTCCCGCGCCGGATTGCCGACGACGGTCGCGCCGGGCGCCACGTCCTTGACCACCACCGCCCCCATACCGATCACCGCGCCGGCTCCGATGGACAGGCCCTGGCGGATCAGGGCGCCGGCTCCGATTTCGACCCCGTCGCCAATCCTGACTCCGCCGTTGACGCAGGCGCGTGGGCCGAGCGTGACAAAGTCCCCGACGAGACAGTCGTGGGCGATGCTGGAATGGGCATTGGCGATCAGGTGCCGGCCGACCGAGGCGTCGGCGTTGATCAGGGCGTAGGGCGCGATCAGGGCGCCGGGCGCCACGCGGGCGCTGTCCACGACCGTCGCCGTCCTGGCGATCAGGGTCAAAGCCCGGCATCGCGCCGACTCCAGCCGTTCGGCGATAGCCCGGCGCACGGCGGGCTGGCCCACGGCCACGGCGAACAGTCGCTCGGCGTCCATCGCCGCGAATTCATCCTCGGCCAGGACCAGATGGCCGCCGACAGCCGTTCCGGCCTGGCGATCGACGAAAACGACGCGATCGACATCGATACCGAGGTCAGGATGGGCGGCGATATGGGCGCGGACGAAGGGCATGGTCTCGCGACCGTGCCCGCCGGCGCCGATCAGTCCGAAAATCGCCTGGGATGACCTCGCCATGGCGGCAATCCTAGCGCCTGATTTGCCGCCTTTCTCAAGCGACGCTGCTCAAATCCGCTTCAGCCGCCTTGCGTGGCCGGCGACCATGTTCAGGGCCAGACCGTCGGGCAGCAGTTTCCCCATCGCGGCCAGCACATTGTTCATCACGCCCGGCGTGACCCTGGGCCGGTCGGCTTCGCAGGAGTCGTAAGCCACCTGCGCCACATGTTCGGCCGTCTGCCACATCCAGGCGGGATAGGCGGACGACACCTGTTCGCGCGATCCGTTGACGTCATGGAATTCGGTCAGGGTGTAGCCGGGGCAGAGGGCGGTGACATGCACACCGGTCCCGCGCGTCTCGAGCCACAGGCCCTGGGACGCCTTGATCAGGAAGGATTTGATCGGACCGTACAGGGTGTCACCGCCGGTCGCAGGCATCTGGCCGGCGAGGGAGGCGACATTGATGATCCGCCCGAAGCCGCGCTCGACCATGCCAGGCAGAAGCAGGCGCGACAGGGCGACAGGCGCCGACAGCATGACCTCGACCATCGCCCTGTGCTCATGGGGGGCGGTGGCGAGGAAGCCCGTGGTGCGCGAGAAGCCGGCGTTGTTGATCAGACCGTCGACGGTCAACCCGCGCGCCGCGATGACCTCGACCAGACGCGCCGAAGCGTCCGGGTCGGCCAGATCGGCGGGGATGACGGTCGCGGCGACGCCGTATCTGGCGATAATTTCAACGGCCAGCACCGTCAGGGCCGCCTCGCGCCGCGCGGTCAGGATCAGGTCCCAGCCTTTTTCGGCATAGACGCGGGCCAGCGCCGCCCCGATGCCGGCGGAGGCGCCGGTGATCAGGATCGTGCGCTTGCTCACCTAGGCGGCGACGGCGCCGGCGGCGCGGATCGCCTCGGTGCAGGCCGGGTGCGGCTCGATTCCGTCCAGCGCCGTGGAGCGTTCGGCCAGAAGGTCGGCGATGGTGATCTTGCTCAGCGATTCCGACGCGGCCTGGTCGGCCAGGGTCAGGACCTTGGCCACCTGACGGGGAATGTGTTCGCCGATGGGGCAGCCCTTGGCGCCCTGCGGCGGCGAGCCGAGGTGGGCGCAGCCGTTTACGGCCTTCAGCACCTCATCCAGACGGATGTCCTGCGGCTGGCGCAGCAGCCAGGATCCGCCCGAGGCGCCGGGACGGGTCGCGATCAGTCCGGCCTTGGACAGAAGGGCCGTAACACGGCGGATGACCACGGGATTGGTCGGCACCGACGCCGCCAGGATGGCGCTGGGGCAGGCGCGTGCGGCGTCATACGCGCCCTTGTGGGCCAGATAGGCCAGGGCGTGGGCGGCGACGGGAAAGCGTTGACTGTCTGACATTTTCGTCCGGTTCCAGTCCGTAAGGTAGGCACGGGGAGCGGGATTCACAAATACCGGTCGTCGGCCCGACGAACACGGTGTGAGGGAAACCAATTCCATGCGATTGAACCGGCCGCGGAATGAGCCTACACGCCCTCCGCTTTGATGGGCCCGCCGACCGCGGCGTCCGGAGGATATTCATGGCAGGGGACGCATCCCCCGGCGACGGCGCTCCCCCCGCCCCGCCTGCTCAGACCACCGCCGCCCCCAATGGCCCGACCGCGCCTCACGGCGTCGGCAAGGCGGGATTCTGGGCTCTCACCATCGGCGCCATTGGCGTCGTGTTCGGCGATATCGGCACCAGCCCCCTTTATGCCCTGCGCGAAGCCATCGGCCATGCCCAGCGCGGCATCGGCGGCGATCTGGCTGTGATCGGCGTCGTCTCCCTGGCCTTCTGGGCCCTGATGGTCGTGGTGACGTTCAAATACGTCCTCTTCCTGATGCGCGCGGACAACAAAGGCGAGGGCGGGACCCTGGCCCTGATGGCGCTCGCCACCCACGCGATCGGCCGGCGGTCGGCCTGGATCTTCATTCTCGGCGTCTGCGGCGCGGCCCTGTTCTATGGCGACGGCATCATCACGCCCGCCATCTCGGTGCTTTCGGCCATCGAGGGCGTCAAAGATGCCCCGGGCGTGGGCGCACGGCTGGACGCCTTCATCGTCCCGATCGCCGCCGCCATCCTGATCGGCCTGTTCCTGGTCCAGTCGCGCGGCACGGCCAGTCTGTCGAAATATTTCGGCCCGCTGACGGCCCTGTGGTTCCTGTCGCTGGGGGCGCTCGGCCTTTACCACATCTTCGACGACATCTCGATCCTGCGCGCCCTGTCACCGCACTACGGCGTCATGCTGCTGATCAACGACGGCTTCCTCGGTTTCATCATCCTGGGCAGCGTCTTCCTGGCCGTCACCGGGGCCGAGGCGCTGTATGCGGACATGGGCCATTTCGGCAAGGCGCCGATCCGGATGGGCTGGCTGTGTTTCGTCCTGCCCTGCCTGACCCTGAACTATCTGGGCCAGGGCGCCCTGATCCTGGCGGAGCCCGGCGCGGCGACGAACCCGTTCTGGTCGATGGTGCCCGAGTTCGCCTACTGGCCGATGCTGGCGCTCGCCACCATCGCCACGGTCATCGCCTCCCAGGCCGTCATCACCGGCGCCTTCTCCGTGACCCAGCAGGCCGTCCAGCTGGGCCTGCTGCCCCGCATCGACATCCGCTTCACCTCGGAAACCCAGGCCGGACAGATCTTCGTCCCGGCCGTGAACACCTTCCTGATGGTTGGCGTCCTGACCCTGCTGTTCGTGTTCCAGAGCTCGCACAACCTGACGGCCGCCTATGGCGTGGCCGTCACCGGGGTCATGCTGATCAACACCCTGATGGCCTATTCGGTCATCACCAAGAAGTGGAAATGGCCGCTGTGGGCGACACTCGGCGCCCTCATTCCGTTCGGCTTCATCGACAGCGTCTTCCTGACCTCCAATCTGCTGAAGATCCCCGACGGCGCCTGGCTGCCGCTGGTGCTCGGCGCGGTCCTGGTGCTGATCATGTGGACCTGGACGCGGGGGTCCCAGATCCTCTCGGCCAAGTCCAAGAAGGACAGCCTGCCGTTGACCGACCTGATCGAGATGCTGCGCGCCCGCCCGCCGCACCGGTCGCCCGGCACCGCCATCTTCCTGACCTCGGACCCCGACGTCGCCCCGGTCGCCCTGATGCACAATCTCAAGCACAACAAGGTGCTGCACGAGAAGAACGTCATCCTGACCGTGCGCACCACCGACCGGCCGCGGGTGAGTGACAGCGAGCGCGTCCTGATCGAGCCGATCAACGACGACTTCAAGAAGATCACCCTGAGCTACGGCTTCATGGAGAGCCCCGTCGTTCCCCGCGCCTTGAGCCAGTGCCGCAAACTGGGGGTGAAGTTCGACATCATGTCGACCAGCTTCTTCCTCGGCCGCCGCTCGGTCGTGCCGTCGGCGTCGCAGGGGATGCCCCTGTGGCAGGACAAGCTGTACATCTTCCTGATGCGCAACGCGGCCAACCCCACCGACTTCTTCCACATCCCGCCCGGACGCGTGGTTGAGCTCGGCACCCAGGTTTCGGTGTGAGCGGAGGGACGCCCAAGGGCAAGAACTCCGGCGCGCGCGGTCGCCGCATGGCCGACAAGGCCCGGGGGCCCCGCCGCGAGCCGATCGTCCGGACCGCCGAGCCGGACGGCGCCGCCGATATCGGGGTTGAGGCGCGGATCGCCGCGGGCATCCTCCTGAACGCGGCGCTCGAGCGCCGCAACGGCCTGGACGAGGCCATGGCCCTGTCCGAACTGAAATCCCTGCCCGGCCCGGACCGCGCCTTCGCCCGTGCCGTGGCGATGGCCGCCCTGCGCCGTCTGGGCGAGATCGACGCCATCCTGAACCGCCGCCTGCAGAAGTCGCCGCCGGAGGCTGTCCGCACCATCCTGCGCGTGTCCCTGGCCCAGACCCTGGTGCTGGAAACGCCCGCCTTCGCCGCCGTCTCCACGGCCGTGAAACTGGCCGAGCGCGACGCCAAGACCCGGCCCTACAAGGCTCTGGTCAACGCCGTCCTGCGCGGGATCGAGCGCGAGGGGCCGGGCCTGACCACGGCCGAGTCCAACCTGCCCGACTGGATCGCGGCGCGCTGGAAACAGACCTATGGCGAGGCGACGTTGGCCGCCATCGCCCTGGCCGCCCGCGACGAGCCGCCGACCGATCTCAGCCTCAAGCCCGGCGAGGACGCCCAGGCCCTGGCCGACGCCATCGAGGGAACCGTCCTGCCTGGAGGGACCGTCCGTACGGGCGTGCGCGGCGACGTCGGCGCCTGGCCCGGCTACGAAACCGGAGGCTGGTGGGTCCAGGATGCGGCTGCGGCCATCCCTGCGCGCCTGCTGGCCCCAAGGGCCGGCGAGACGGCGCTCGACATGTGCGCCGCGCCCGGCGGCAAGACGTTGCAACTGGCCGCATCGGGCGCGACCGTCGTCGCCCTGGATCGTTCGGAGCCGCGCCTGCGTCGCCTGCGCCAGAATCTGGAACGGACAGGCCTGTCCGCCGAGATCGTCGTCACACCGGGCGAAGACTGGGACGATCCGCGCACCTTCGACGCCGTCCTGCTGGATGCGCCCTGCACCGCCACCGGCACCCTGCGTCGCAACCCCGAAGTCCTGCGCGCCACCAAGCCCGCGGAGGTGGCCAAGCTGGCCGACGTCCAGCACCGGCTGCTCGATGCGGCCGCCGAACGCGTCGCTCCGGGCGGACGTCTGGTCTATTGCGTGTGTTCGCTGGAACGGGAAGAGGGCGAGACCCAGGTCATCGCCTTCCTGCGCCGCAACACGGCCTTCAGGACCGCGGCCGCCGATCCTGCGGCCGTCGGCGCCCCGGCCGAGGCCCTGACGCCCGAGGGCTGGCTGCGCATCCTGCCCTCCATGTGGGCCGAAAGCGGCAGTCTCGACGGCTTCTTCATCGCCCGGCTGGAACGCGTCCCGACCTGACCGGCCGAGGCGGGATCGCGTCGCGATCGCGCCTCGGCCGGTCATCCCTGTGAGGACCTACTCGCCGTCAGCGGGGGTCTCGGCCTTCTTGCGGGGCGCACGGCGCTTGGGGGCCGGAGCCTCGCCGTCATCGGCGGCAGGCCCCTGTGCAGCGGGGGCGGCCGAACGGGTCAGGAAGCCGGGCAGGGCCTGGGCCGTATCGACCGTCGCCTCGGCGCGCGGCGTGCGGGTGCGGCGCGCGGGTCGTTCGTCCTTGGCAGGCGCGGCTTCGACCGGCGTCGGCTCGCTCGGCGGGGTGTAGGTCACCGGCGCGGTCGAGGCGATGAAGTCGCCGCCCTCCCTCACGTTTTCAGAGCGGGGATTGTCAGAGCGACCACCCTCGTAGCGACCGCCTTCGGACCGACCGCCTTCGGCCTCCTCGTAGGTGCGGGTGTCGGGCGTGCCGCCTTCGGCTTCGTAGCGACGGTTGCGTTCCTCGCGGCGACGTTCCCAGCGTTCGCGGCGGGTCTCGCGACGACCGCCCTCGCCCTGGCCTTCGCCGTCGGCGCGCGGCTGGCCGTCCTGGCCATCGCGGGGCTGATTGTCGCGATTCTGGTTGTCGCGAGGAGGACGCGGGGTCCATTCACGGTCGCGGTTCTGCCCCTCGCGGTTCTGCCCCTCGCGGTTCTGATTGTCTTCACGCGGCGGACGAGGGGTCCACTCGCGTTGTTCGCGCGGCTGCTGGGCGCCCTGGGCGGCCTCGGCGTCGCGGGCGTCGCTCTGCTGCTGGATGCGGTCGGCGGCCTGCTGCGCGGCGAGGAAGGCGGCGGCCTGGGCCCCCGTTTCGTCCTCGAAATCGATGTCATAGCCCTGGTTCGACAGTTCGCGCGCGGCGATCTCGGAGACCGGGCGTTGCGGCTGCAGGGCGCGCAGGACGCGGAAATAGTGTTCGGCGTGTTGGAGATAGTTCTCGGCCAGCACCCGGTCGCCTGACGAACCGGCGTCGCGCGCCAGCTGTTGATAGCGCTCATAGACGGTCTGGGCGTTGCCGCGGACCTTGATGTTCTCGGGGCCTTGCGAGTCCCACGAACGGTTGGGGTTCGCCGCATTCGCGTTCCCGCCACCGCCACCGGGTTTCCGGTTGCGGCCGCGCTGACGCTTCATGCCCTTGAAATCTCGCATCGAGGCTTACCGTGCTGGTTTGGCGTGTCCCTGCGCGACGATGGCGAGGGTGTCAGGCCGGTTGTCTGTGGTTCCGGTTCGCTTGGGGGCCAATCCCCGGCGGCGATATTATCGGAAGGACCTTTGTCGCCCGTCGTGGTCCGCAGGCGATGAACACCGCCGACCTTCACGCACGTCCCGGCCGAGCGTCGCTGGACCTGATGTGGTTCAGCAAGATGCGGAAGGGAGGGAGACAACCAAGGACTTAGCGCGCACCGGGAAGGTTTCCAAGGGGTTTGTTCGGATCAGCCCCGGACTAGGACTGACGGATCGGCGTCGTGCGCGGATCGGGGCCGTTGGTCACCACCCGGTGCCGGTCGCCCAGGTCCTTGACCACCTTCACGTCGGTCAGGCCGGCGGTCTCGAACAGGGCCTTGACCGCATCGCCCTGGTCCCAGCCGATCTCGACGGCGAAGAAGCCGCCGGGCTTCATAATGCGGGCGATCTCGGGCGCCAGGTCGCGATAGGCCTGCAGCCCGTCCGGCCCGCCGTCCAGCGCCAGGATCGGATCATGCTCGCGCACCTCCGGGTCCAGACCCGGAATATCGTCCGACGGGATGTAGGGCGGGTTGGAGACCACAAGGTCGAAGCTGTGGTCGCCGAACCCGGCCGCCCATTCGGTCCTCAGGAAGGTCGCGCGGCCGTCGAGGCCGAGGTTGGCCGCATTCTCCTTGGCCACAGCCAGGGCTTCGGACGAGATGTCAGTGCCGACCCCGTGGGCGCCCGGCCGGTCGCCCAGCACGGCCAGCAGGATGGCGCCCGATCCGGTGCCGAGATCGATCACGCTGAACGCCTGGGCCGGCTCGAAGGCCAGCATGGCGATGTCGAGGATGGTCTCTGTGTCCGGGCGCGGGCTGAGCACGTCTGGCGTGACGTTGAGCATGATCTTCCAGAAGCCCTTGCGGCCCAGGATCCGCGACACCGGCTCGCGGCGCAGGCGGCGCTCGACATAGCCGGCCAGGATCGCCGACTGATCCGGCGTCAGAAGCCGGTGCGGGTCCGTCAGTATCTCCAGCCGGCTGGCTCCCGTTGCCGCCTCGAGCAACAGGCGGGCGTCGATGGCCGGACTGTCGATGCGGGCGGCCTTCAGCTCGCCTTGCGCACCCTTCCAGGCGGCGACGAGGGTGGTAGGTTCGGTCATTCCGGGTCAGTGCCCCACGCGCGGTTTTCAGGCAAGGAGGTCTCGGGCCGGAACGTCATCGGCGCATGGACCGTTCACCCGCCGATGAAATTTCCCTCGCCTGTCGGACCGCCCCCTCGTCGGACCCGGATTTCCGGGCCCTGGGCCTTCGTCGGCGCCATTGTCGGAGGCCTAGCCGCCGGGGCCGGGGCGGCGCATCTGCTCTATACCCAGGGCCACAAATACGGGGTCGAACTGAGGCCTCGTCGACCCGAGCCGACGCCGCCGAAACCGCCCACACCCGAGGATTATGACGCGCGCGAGCCCGGCCGGGGCCGGATGGCCGAAAAGCCGCACCACATCCCTCACAAGGGCTGGATCGACATCGCCTGGCGGGTCGCCGGGTCCTATTTCGGCGATCGGGTCGGCTTCGTCTCCGGCGGAGTGACCTTCTTCATCCTGCTGTCCCTGTTCCCCGCGCTGGCGGCCTTTGTGACCATCTACGGCCTGTTCGCCGACCCGAACGACGCGTCGGGACGGATCGCCTTCCTCTATTCGGTGCTGCCCTCGAACGTGGCCCAGTTCATCAATGCGGAGCTGACACGGCTGGCGGCGGGCTCGACCGGCCAGATGACCTTCACCCTCGTCTGGACCCTGGCCCTGTCGCTGTGGACGGCCAACAACGGCATCAAGACCCTGTTCTACGGCCTGAACGTCGCCTACCACGAGGTCGAGCGGCGCAATATTCTCCAGTACAACCTGCTGGGCTTCGCCTTCACCCTGACGGGGCTTGCATCCGTGCTGATGACCGCTGCCCTGGTGGTTGGTGTGCCGCTTGCGCTGGGCGTCCTGGGATTGGCCGACGAGTGGGAGAGGCTGGCTCCCCTCCGCTGGCCCCTTCTGTTCATCGGCTATGTCGGGGCGCTGACCGTCATCTACCGGTTCGGCCCGTGCCGGCAGCGCGCGCGGTGGCGCTGGCTGACGCCCGGGGCCCTGTTCGCGGCGACCCTCAGCGTCATCGTGTCCTTCATCTTCAGCTGGTACCTGACCAACTTCGTGCGGCTGGACTCCTACGGCCCGCTGGCGACCGCCATGGGTTTCCTCCTGTGGACCTGGATCTCGGTGCAGGTGATCCTGATGGGCGCCGAGGTGAACGCCGAGATCGAGCACCAGACCGCCGTCGACACCACCACGGGCCCGGCTGCGGCCATCGGCGAGCGGGGTGCGGTCATGGCCGACAGCATCGGCCCGCGTCGCGGCAACCCGGCCGCCCTGACCTTCACCCTGAAGCACGCCGAGGCCCTGGCGGACCGTTTGTCGCGCCGGCGAAATCGTCCCCGGGTCTGAGCGGAGTCGCAAAACCCGGTCGGGACGCCTATCTTTCTGTCCATGAGTAACAACTTTCGTCCCACGACCCTCGAACGCGCGTACGAACTCGCCCGCAGCGGAGAGTGCCGCACCGTCGGCGACATCAAGACCCGGCTGCAGCAGGAAGGCCACGAACGCGTCCAGGATCGCCTCTACGGGGGCTCGCTGACGTCTGCCCTGCGCAAGCTCTGCGTCGCCCATTACGTCGCGCCCGAAGGTGAAGACGTGCCCGCCCCCGCCGATTCCGAGCATGAGGACGAAGACGAGGATGGGTCGGTTCCGGCCTAAAACCGGATCGATTCAAGACTCAGGTTGTGCACAGGGCGTTTCGGGCCTACATAGGGGCTGTCGATCTCTCTGCGTAACGCCCTCTCTCTTTGCGAACGCACCGAGTTTCTGGCCGATCCCATTCAGACCCGACAGGCTTCAGGCGCTCTTGCCTGATGCAAACTGCTAACGGAGGTCCTTAAAATGGCTACCGGCACTGTCAAATGGTACAACTCCACTA
>NZ_JANODA010000070.1:0-7668 GCF_031412435.1 Brevundimonas sp. | reverse complement strand
GCGGCCCAGCTCACCCACAGCCCAAAAGGCTCAGGGGTCATCGGCCCCTCCGCCGACAGTCCGCCTGGCGCGCGAACGCCAGGCGGACGTCCCGGAAGACAGACCCAGAATAAACATTCGCCAACACACAAGGGGTCACGCAGCTTTTACCCGGTGAGCCCCCCATCAGCCCGCATTTCAACCACCGGCGTGAGCCCTCATCCGTCGGCCTTCGGCCGCCACCTTCTCCCGCAAGGGGAGAAGGAAACTCTGTCCTTACCCATCAACACATCCCCCGAATCCCCCTTTGAAATCAACGCCCGGCATTATTCTGAGGCCCTATCCCAACCGCTCCCGAAAACCGTGAGACACTGGTCCCGGTCTTTGACATCGCCATCACGAACCGCGGCCAGTGGACTCTAGGGACTATCTGGACTCGAATTTCCGGAGTCCGGCCGTCCTCCCCGGTCGCTCCGAACGCTTCGGACGCTTCGGACGGTGTTTTTGGCGTCCGGGCCGGCCGCCGCTCCGTGAAACCTTGACCTTCGCCGCCCGATCCTCGCAACTCCCCGTCCGATTTCCGCCAGTCCGGTGACCTCATGCTTCGATCGCTTCTGACCGCCGCCGCCTTCGCCGCGCTCGCCCTCCCTGCCCAGGCCCAGAACCTGCTGATCCGGGGCGGCGTGATCCACACCGGGGTCGAGACCGCGCCCACGGCCGAGGTCGTCATCGCCCGTGACGGCCGCATCGCCTGGGTCGGCGCCGCCGCCGACGCGCCCTCCATCGACGGCCTGACCGTCATCGACCTCGACGGGGCCACCCTCTTCCCCGGCTTCACTGACGGCCACGCCCACCTCGACGGCATCGGCTGGCGCGAACTGACGCTGAACCTCGAGGGCTCGACCTCCGTCGTCGACGCCATGGCCAAACTCACCGCCTGGGCTGAGGCTCACCCCGAGGGCCCGATCATCGGCCGCGGCTGGATCGAGACCCGCTGGCCCGAGAGCGCTGACGGCGCCCGCTTCCTGACCGCCGCCGACCTCGACGCCGCCGCCCCCGGCCGCATCGTCCTGTTGGAGCGCGCCGACGGCCACGCCATCACCGCCTCCTCGCCCGCCCTTGTCGCCGCAAAGATCGACGCCTCGACCGTCGCCCCCTCAGGCGGAGAAATCGCCAGGGATGCGAACGGCCGGCCGACCGGCTTCATCGTCGACGCCGCCATGTCCCTGCTCGCCCCCCTGATGCCCCAGGCCGATCCCGAGGCGAAGCGGAACGCCTATCGCGCCGGCTTCCAGGTCGAGGCCCGCTACGGCTGGACCGGCGTCCATTTCATGAGCGCGCCCTGGTCCGACATTCCGCTGCTGGAACAGATGGCCGAGGCCGGCGAGGCGCCCCTGCGCATCTACAACTCGGTCACGCCCGACGGCGGCGCCGCCCTGATCGCGTCCGGTCCCCGCAGCGTCGCCGACGGCCGGATCATCACCCGCGCCATCAAATACTATGTCGACGGCGCCCTCGGCTCGCGCGGGGCGGCGCTCCACGCCCCCTACTCCGACGCGCCCCACACCTCGGGCCTGATGCAGACCACGCGCGAGGAGATGGTCCCCCTCTACGAGAACGCCCTGCGCCGCGGCATCCAGGTCGCCACCCACGCCATCGGCGACCGGGGCAATACCGAGGTGCTGAACTGGTATGAAGACGCCATGGCCGGGGTTCAGCCCGGGGACCGCGCCATCCGGGATCCCCGCTGGCGCATCGAGCACGCCCAGATCCTGCGGCCGCGCGATGAGATGATGTTCGTCGGCATGGGGGTGATCGCCTCCATGCAGCCCAGCCACGCGATCGGCGACTTCCACTTCGCCCCCGCCCGCCTCGGCGACGCCCGTCTGGAAGGCGCCTATGCCTGGCGCAGCCTCGTCGATCTCGGCGTTGTGGTCGTCGGCGGCTCGGACGCACCGGTGGAGCGCGGCGATCCCCTGATCGAGTTCTACGCCGCCGTCGCCCGCCGCGACCTCGAGGGCTTCCAGGGTCCCGACTGGCGCCCGAACGAGGCCGTGGACCGCGCCACGGCGCTGAAGATGTTCACCCTCTGGCCCGCTTTCGCTTCCTTCCGGGAGGACGAGCTCGGCACGATCGAGGTTGGCAAACGCGCCGACTTCACCGCCTTCGACATCGACCTGATGACCGTGCCCGAGGCGGACATTCCGAAGGGACAGGCGGTGCTGACGGTGGTGGACGGCGAGGTCGTGTACCGCGCGGACTGAAAGAGAAAGGGCCGCCCACCTCGCGGTGGACGGCCCCGGTCTTTTAGATCGTGAGCGTTCTAGAAGCGGGCGGTCAGGCTGACCGAGGCGCTGGAGCCGAGGTCGTAGTTGTTGATCCGGACCTTGTTGCCCAGTTCCTGATACTCGTCGAAGTCGGTGCCGAGCAGGTTGCGGAGCTCCAGGGCGAACCCCAGGTCGCGACCCATGGCCTCGAAGTCCTTGCGGTAGACGAAGTCCAGGAAGACACCCGGATCCTGGACATAGTCGGGCTCGCGGCTTCCCGCGACGCCGGCGCCCCGGGCGGTGATCCGCTCGGACACGTAGTTGACGATGATGGTCGCCTGGGACCGCGCCGTGTCGTCTTCCCAGCCGAGTTGCAGGTTGGCGACGTGTTCGGACTGTCCCTGAAGGCGGCTGCCGTCGGTGATGAAGAAGGCGGCCTGCTCAGGCGTTCCGGCTCCGCCCAGCGTGAGGACGGTGTCCGACGGATCCACCGACACTTCCGAGTCGGAGAAGGTGTAGTTGGCCTGCACCAGCCACCGCTTGTTGGCGATGAAGGACATGCCGTTGTCGGGGAACTCGAAATACTTCTTGGCCTCGACCTCGGCGCCGATGATCGTGGCTTCCGGCGCATTCAGGAAGGACTGCTGGCGCTGATTGCCGACGTCGACGATGACCGCCTCAACCGGCTTGTCGAGCTTCTTGTAGAAGACGCCGGCGGTGACGAACTGCTGACGGGCGAAGTACCACTCCCAGCGCGCGTCCAGGTTCAGCAGTTCCGTATCCACCAGATACGGGTTGCCGATGAAGGTCCGGTCGCTTTCCGGGTCCGTGTAGGACTGGGGCGCCAGTTCCCGGAACTGGGGACGGCCGATGGTCTGCGAGGCGCCGAAACGCAGCTGCATGTCCTCGGCGAAGTTCCAGGTCACCGTACCGGCGGGCAGGTAGTACTGCTCTTCGAGACGGGTGGAGCCGAAGGTCGCCGAACCGCCGAACAGATCGCGCGGCGTCACCGACTGTTCGGCGTCTTCGAACCGCACCCCGACGGTCAGGTTGACCAGAGGAATGATCTCGGCCTCGACCTGTCCGTAGACGGCGTTGACGACCAGTTCGCCGTCGTAGGCCGCCGCGCCGTTCGAACCCGTGATCTCGTTGAGCTGGAGCGTGACGTCATTGATGTTGAAATCGGAGAACAGGAAGTCGACGCGGCTCTCGGTCTGTTCGACGGTCAGGCCGTTCGGAGAGATGAAACGCAAATCCCGCCGGACCGAATCCCGCGTGTTTTCGTACAGGGCGAAACCGCCGCTGACCGTCAGTTCGCGGTAGTCGGACAGGGGAATCGTGTAGGCGAGGTCTGCGCCGCCCGAATAGACGTCGTCGTTCAGCTCGCTGAACGAGATCAGATTGCGTTCCAGGTCGTGGACGAAGTCGCCGGCCGCGTCCTGGCCATATCCGAAGCGGGTCTCATAGGGCGCGTCGCGCGAGGTGGTCGCATAGGCAGCGCGCCAGTCCAGGCTAAGCGTGCCGTCCATGAAGTCGTGCTCGCCGGCCAGCTGGCTGGAGAAGAGCTGGCGCACGAACCATTCGGTATAGTCGTCACGCAGGATCGAACCGCCGGCGTCGAAGTCCGGCCCGACCCGCGAACGGGCCTCCTTGGTCGTGTTGCGGACGTAGAAGTTGGTCCACTTGACCTCGTGGTCCAGGCCCGAAAGCGAGAGCCCGCCGAGCAGGTTCAGCTGCACATCGTTCTGGGTCGAATCATAGGCGTAGCTCGTCGAAGCGACGATGTTGGAGCCCGAGAACTGGCCTTCCTCCTGGAAGCCCGAACGGGTCCGCCAGCTGTTGTCGTAACCGGCCGAAACGATCACGCCCAGGGCGCCGATGGCTGTCTCGTGGGAGAAGCCGCCGGTCGCTTCCAGCCCGACGTTGACCGGGATTTCCTCGATCTGCAGCAGACGCAGCGGCGCGTTGACCAGCGACTGGCCGATGGCGCGCAACTGGGCATTGGTATAGTTCGGCCCCGCCTGAATCTGGCGACCCGAGTTGAAGGCCAGGGCCAGAGGGCCCGGAATGTCGCGGGTATCGTCGTCGAAACCGAGGAAGTCGGTGCGGCCGCCATAGTAGATCAGGCCTTCCTGGGCCGTCGTCTCCGTATTGCCGCTCAGCGAAGCGCCAAAGGTGAAGAAGGGCTCGGACGGGGCGTCAATGGTCTGCAGGTCGATGACCCCGCCGCCGAATTCGCCCGGATAGTTGGCCGAGTAGGTCTTCTGGACGGTCACGCCTTCCAGAATGCTGGACGGGAAGAGGTCCAGCGGCACCACGCGTTGCAGGGGCTCGGGGCTCGGCAGGGGAGAGCCGTTCAGCAGGGCCGACGAGTAGCGCTCGCCCAGACCGCGCACATAGATGAAGCGGCCTTCGACGATCGACAGGCCGGTGACGCGGGTCAGGGCGGCTGCGGCGCTGGCGTCGCCGGTGCGCTCCAGGTCTTCCGACGTCAGGAAGGCCGCGACTTCAGGGCTCTCCCGGTTCGGTTCGGGAATGTAACGGCCCAGGACGACGATCTCATCGACCTGGGTGCTCTCGTCCTGAGGCGCGGATTGCTCGGCCGGGGTCGGTTCGACCGGCGCCGTTTGGGCGTGAACCAGGCCGGGCGCGATGAGCGCGCTCGTAGCCAGGAGGACCCCTGTCAGGGTCAGGGAAAGCGTCTTCATGATCTGCGCCTCGAAGGGGTTCAAACGGAAAGCGGAAAGGTCGGCGGCGACCCCTCACGGGATCACCGCCGTGCTTCCGTGATCAGCAGGCCGTGGAGTTCAGGCCGCAGGACCAGCCGAGGTACCAGGTGTCGGCAGCGTTCTGGACGGCGCCGATGTAGGTCGTAGCGGTGAAGAAGGGATAGACCGCCGGGGCGTTGACCGGGACCACGGCGGTTTCGTTGGCGCCGTTGATGAAGGTCAGGATCTGGTTGGTCAGGACGGCGCCCGACGGAGCCGTGAGGGTCGAGGTTCCAGCGGCGGTGTTTCCACCGCTCGGCGTTTGGGCGAAGGTTGCGGTCGAGCGAGCGACGTTGGCCGCGCGGTACGAGACCGGGCAGGACATGAAGACCGCGTTGAACGTCGGCTGGCTGGTGGCCGTGTCGGCGTCGGCGATGTCCAGGCAGCCGGCCAGAGAACCGGCGGCGGCGGTGAAGACCGAGTTGATGATCGTCGCGTCCGTACCCGTGTCGAAGTGGGCGACGGTGTGGGCGTCGATCGGCGAGACGCGGCCGACCAGGGTGAAGTTGGCGATCTTGGGCTGCGAGACATAGCGCGAGGCCAGCGGCGTCGCGGCCGGGGCGGCCGAGAACTCGAAGCCGGCCGAGCGGCTGGTCGAGTTCGGCGCCCGCTGCGTCACGATGCCGAACTGGGCCCCACCGCGCCAGCCGGTGTCGGTGTCCAGGCCGTCGTCGTCGGCGCCGGTGATGACCACGCGGCGCAGGTTGACGTTGCCGCCGAAGATTTCGATGCCGTCGTCCGACGAGTTGTGGATCTGGACGAACTCGACCGTGGTGCCCGAACCCACGCCGGCCATGGTCAGGCCCTGAAGCTCGTTGCCGGTCGAGATCTCGAAGCCCGAGAACTTGATCTGGACGTAGCGGATGCGGCCCGAGTTATCGGTCGGGGTGTTGCCGCCGTAGAAGGCCGAGGTGCCCTCGACCTGGCCGGTGCAGGTCACCGGTGCGGTCAGCTGGCAGTTGGCCTGCGGCGCGCGGCCGGCGATGACCAGTCCGCCCCACTGACCTTGCGAGGTCAGGGTCGTCGTGCCTTCGACGTTCTGGCGGCTGGTGAAGATGATCGGGTTCGAGGCCGTGCCTTCGGCGAAAATCTGCGAGCCGCGGTTGACGATCAGATAGTCAGAGCCGCCCGAGGCGAAGATGCGCACGCCCGGATCGATCGTCAGAACGCCCTGGACGCCCGTGGTCGAGGCCGTATCAATACCGCGGTCGAGGCCGACCTGGGTGCGGCCCGAGATGGCGTAGATGGTGCCGGCGCGGACCGACAGGGTCAGGTTGCCGGTGATGTCGGCCGGCAGTTGGCAGGCGCGCAGCGTGCCGCCGGCGACGACGCCGACGTTGGCCAGACCAGCCGGGCAGTCCGCAGCGGGGGTGCCGGGTGGCAGCGGGGTGGGGCCCGTGCCGCCACCGCCGGTGCCGCCGCCGAAATCGCCCTCGCCGGGGGACGCTACTTCGGCGGAGCCGCAGGCGGCCAGCGCCAGTACGGCCGCACCGGCCATCAGTACCTTGGTCAGACGAAGCATCGAGTTCCCCTCGGGTTGGAAATGTGCGGAACGCCGCGCGTCATTCCGACACGTTTCCAGCGATCCCGAGGGCCGCCTTTAAGAGGTCATTGCAAATTTCAAGTGACAGAAAATCGATGGATTATTACAGTTGATCCGAAGGCTGATCGATATTCGGGAAATCATCGCCACGAATACTTTCTTCTGATTGAAGACAAGGATTCCTTGTCCGGAGCGATTGTCACAAGACTGAATAACTCAGTGACTGCACCGTCCGCACTTGAGCGCCGGGCGCTTTGCGTTAGGGTGCCGCCAGCTTCCGCGGGCGTGATGTAGTGGTAGCCTGAAAGCTTCCCAAGCTTTTCGTGCGGGTTCGATTCCCGCCGCCCGCTCCAAGGCTTAGGCCCTCAGCGCTGTCCATCTGGCTCTCTTCTGGCCCACGTAAGAGTGACGATGGTGTCGACCTGGCTCGTAGTGGGCAACACAACCGCATGGCCGCGTTGCCCTTTTCCTAGTCGACGAACTTCAGCAGGCGCGCTCCCGTCAGCTTCTGTCGAATGACGACGCCGCCTTCAGCATCGACGCCGTGCACCTGGAACACCGACTTCGCGATGTCCAAACCAATCGTGACTACCGGACCCATGGCTCTCCTCCGGCTCTAACCGGACGCTGATGCTGCCGGTGGGTTGGAGAGCCGTCCACAGCATCACAAGCGGACGCAACCGTCGCGCCGCGAACCAGACATTCAGACATTCAGACATTCAGACAAGCCTAAACCACCCCAACGAGATCTCCGGCGCTACGATGGCTGTCGATCAACGCAATGTCGGCCTGAAATGGGTCGAACCATCATTGGCTGCGAAGGACCGATAGCAATAGTCCATTGCCACGCTTGGCGGTCGACCCGACGTTGTTGCGCGCGCGGGAGGGCCCACGCCCTCGCCGTCACCATCGATAGCCCCGGAGAAGGAACTCGCGCCAACCTGCCGCGACAGCCGACGAGACGACTTTCGGCCTGACCGATCGGCTCAAGCGCTTTGAGAAGGCGGTGCTGGAAGAGGCGCTGCACCGTCACGCCGGTGATGTCGTCGCCATGACCGAAGCCCTGCGGGTCCCACGGAAGACGCTTTACGACAAGTTTCGCCGCCACGGC
>NZ_JANODA010000069.1:0-26800 GCF_031412435.1 Brevundimonas sp. | reverse complement strand
TCCAGCACCGACTTCAGCTCGGCTTCGAGCTCGGCGGTGAGGTCCTTCTTGGCGCGGATGCCGTCCAGCAGGCCGGCGTTCGACGACTTGATGCGGGCCAGCAGCTCGGTCTCGAAGCGGCCGATGTCGCCCACCGCGATGCCGTCCAGATAGCCGCGCGTGCCGGCGTAGACCGAGACGACCTGCTCTTCCATGGTCAGCGGGCTGTACTGCGGCTGCTTCAGCAGCTCGGTCAGGCGGGCACCGCGGGCCAGCAGCTTCTGGGTCGAGGCGTCGAGGTCCGAACCGAATTTGGCGAAGGCGGCCATTTCCCGATACTGGGCCAGCTCGCCCTTGATCGAGCCGGCGACCTTCTTCATCGCCTTGGTCTGGGCCGAGGCGCCCACGCGCGACACCGAGATGCCGACGTTCACGGCGGGGCGGATGCCCTGGTAGAACAGGTCGGACTCGAGGAAGATCTGGCCGTCGGTGATGGAGATCACGTTCGTCGGGATGTAGGCCGAGACGTCGTTGGCCTGGGTCTCGATCAGCGGCAGGGCGGTCATCGAACCCGAGCCGTAGTCGGCGTTCAGCTTGGCCGAACGCTCCAGCAGGCGGCTGTGCAGATAGAAGACGTCGCCCGGATAGGCTTCGCGGCCCGGCGGGCGGCGCAGCAGCAGGGACATCTGGCGATAGGCGACGGCCTGCTTCGACAGATCGTCATACACGATCAGGGCGTGCATGCCGTTGTCGCGGAAATACTCGCCCATGGCCGTGCCCGAGAACGGGGCCAGGAACTGCAGCGGGGCCGGCTCCGAGGCCGTGGCGGCGACGACGATGGTGTATTCCAGGGCGCCCCGCTCCTCGAGCGTCTTGACGATCTGGGCCACGGTCGAGCGCTTCTGGCCGATGGCGACGTAGATGCAGTACAGCTTCTCGCCTTCCGACGCGCCTTCGACGTTGATCGACTTCTGGATCAGGGTGTCGATGGCCTTCAGGCCGGTCTGCATCGGCTCGTGCACCGATTTCCGGGGAATGATGCCGGGGGCTTTCACGTCCACGCGGCGACGCTCGGTGAACTGGATCGGGCCCTTGCCGTCGATCGGCTCGCCCAGCGGGTTGACGACGCGGCCCAGCAGGCCCTTGCCGACCGGAACGTCCACGATCTCGCCCAGACGGCGGACTTCGTCGCCCTCGGCGATCTGGGCGTCGGCGCCGAAGATCACGGCGCCCACGTTGTCGCGTTCGAGGTTCAGGGCCATGCCCTTCACGCCGGCCTTGGGGAACTCGATCATCTCGCCGGCCTGGACGTTGTCCAGACCGTGGATGCGGGCGATGCCGTCACCGACCGACAGCACCTGACCGACGTCCGAGACGTCGGCTTCCACGCCGAAGTTGGCGATCTGGGACTTGAGGATGGCCGAAATCTCGGCGGCGCGGATGTCCATGTCTGTCTCTCTGTCTTGTCGTTCGGCGCTGTTGGCGTCGTCGGCTGTCTTGGCGCTATCGGCAGAGCCGATCAGCAGTGTTGGCGTTTCCCGCCAGCGGCGGATTGCAGTTTACGTCAGGCCCGTTTGAGGGCGAACTTCATCTGGTCGAGCCTGGTCTTCAGCGAGGCGTCGAAGAGCTTCGATCCGACCTTGACCTTCAGCCCGCCCAGGATCGACGGATCGACGCGGGCGGTCATCTCGGGGGCCTTGCCCAGCGCCTTCATGAGGGCCGAGCGGATGTGGGTGGTCTGGGCGGTCGTCAGCGGCACGGCCGAGACCACCTCGGCGGCGACGGCGCCGGTATGGACCGAATAGAGAGTCTCGAAGCCCGTGATCACGGCGCCGAGGTCGCGGGCCCGGCCGTTCTGGGCCAGCAGGCCGAGGAAATTCTTCGTCGTGGTCTCGAACTTCGCCTTGTCGGCGATGGCGATGAGGCCCTTCTGCTGGTCTTCGGCGGCGATGACCGGCGAATGGGCGAGGCGGCGCAGGTCGGCGCTCTCGATCCAGGCGGCCTTCAACGACTTCAGGTCGGCGCGAACGGCCTCCAGGCCACCCGTTTCCAGGGCCAGGTCGAACAGCGCCTGTGCGTAGCGCGCGCCGACTTCCGTCGTTCTGAAATCGTCAGCCAAGGCCTGTCCGTCCGCTGTGCGTATCTGTTCAAACGACCGGCCGCGAAGCTCGCGCCGGTCAAAGGCTTGTAATGCTTAAGGAAAGCACGCCAAGGGCCGTCTCGTCAGAAACGCCCCCTGGAAGCCGGGCGCCTGATAGCATGGGGTTTTCGCTGTCGCAACCGAAGCCGGGGAACGATACGGTCGCACCCTGCCGGCGCCCGGTCGGCGCGAGCCTCGTCCCTTTCGCCCTAACGTCCGCTTGAACTCTGTCGCGCCCCGTGCGCTACAGGGAAAATTAATCCCGTCCGCGAGACCCCAATGTTCGACAGCATCATCCCGCTTCTCTCAGATCCCGCCGCCTGGGCCGCCCTCGTCACCCTGGTGGTGATGGAGGTCGTGCTCGGCATCGACAATCTGATCTTCATCTCGATCCTGTCGAACAAGCTGCCTCCCGAGCATCGCCAGCGGGTGCGTCGCATCGGCATCGGCCTGGCCCTGGTGATGCGCCTCGCCCTTCTGTCGATCATCGCCTGGCTGGTCGGCCTGATCCAGCCGGTCTTCACGGTCATGGGCAACGAGTTCTCGTGGAAGGACCTGATCCTGATCGCGGGCGGCCTGTTCCTGATCTGGAAGGCGACCAAGGAAATCCACCACACGGTCGATCCCACGCCGACCCACGACGTCCTCGACAAGAAGGACGTGATGATCTCCAACGCCGGCTCGGCGATCGTCCAGATTATCATCCTCGACCTGGTCTTCTCGATCGACTCCATCCTGACCGCCGTCGGCATGACCGAGCACCTGCCGATCATGGTCGTGGCCGTTCTGGCCGCCGTCACCGTCATGCTGCTGGCCGCCGACCCGCTGGCCAACTTCATCGCCAAGAACCCGACCGTGGTCATGCTGGCCCTGGGCTTCCTCCTGATGATCGGCCTGGTGCTGATCGCCGACGGCTTCGGCTTCCATGTGCCCAAGGGCTATATCTACGCCGCCATGGCCTTCTCGGCCGGGGTGGAGGCGCTGAACATGATGGGTCGATCGGCCACCTCCAAGCAGGAGAAGGCCAAGCTTGCCCGTCAGGTCGCCGATCAGGCGGAAGTGCGCGCCAAGGCGGCGGAGGCGGAAGCCGCCGCCGACCCAACTCACTGATGCGTGGGCGGGCGCCCGGGCGGGTCGCGGCGTTCGCGGGGCTGATCGGCCTCGCCTTCGCCCCGGCCGTGTTCGCACAGACGGCGGCGCCGGCGGCCCCCGTCACCCAGACCGTGGCGCCGGCCCAGCCCGCCCGGCCGCCCCGCTACGGCTATGAGATCGTTGCCGTCTATCCGCACGATCCGGCGGCCTTCACCCAGGGGCTCGTGTTTCACGACGGCATCCTGCTGGAGAGCACCGGACGCCATCCGTCCAGCGTGCGCCGCGTGCGCCTTGAGGACGGCGTGGTCTTGCAGAAGCGCGACCTGGATTTGCAGTTCTTCGGCGAGGGCCTGACAGCCGTCGGCGACCGCATCATCACCCTGACCTGGCAGGGCGGTCACGGCTTCGTCTGGGACATCGATGATCTGGAGCCGGCCGGGACCTTCTCCTATTCCGGCGAAGGCTGGGGCCTGACCCACGACGACACGCGCGTCATCCTGTCCGACGGCACCGCCGCGTTGCGCTTCCTCGATCCCGTCACCCTGCAACAGACCGGCTCGGTGCCCGTCACCTATATGGGCCGCCCCCTGGAGCGGTTGAACGAGCTCGAGTTCATCGAGGGCGAGGTCTGGGCCAACGTCTGGCAGACCAACTTCATCGTCCGCATCGACCCTGCGACCGGTGTGGTCACCGGCGTCATCGACCTGACCGGCATCCTGCCCGACCCGGTCGACAATCCCGCCGACGACGTCCTCAACGGCATCGCCTGGGACGCGGAGAACCGGCGACTGTTCGTCACCGGCAAGAACTGGCCGAAGCTGTTCGAGATCCGGCTGACCGAGGCGCGCTGATCCAAGCGGCCGCGCGCTCAAGCAACAAGACGCCGCGTGTCGAGCGGTAGCGCCCTACAGGAAGCTGTACGGGTCCACATCGACCGTTAGCCGCACCGATCCGGGAACCTTCACCCGGCTGAGCCACGACCGCAGGAACCCCTGCAGATCCACGTCGCGATCCGCCCGGACCAGCAGCCGCTTCCGCCGCCGTCCCCGGATCAGCCCCAGCGGCGCATCGGCCGGCCCATAGACCTCCAACCGCTCCGCATTGGGGATCGCTGCGGCCAGATCGTTGGCCACCTTCTCCACGGCCATGGCATCGATCCCCGACAGGATGATCGCCGCCAGCCGCCCGTGCGGAGGCAGGGACGCCGCCTCCCGCTCGGCCATCTCGGCCTCGACGAAGGCGTCCCGATCCCCGGCCGCCAGCGCCATCAAGACCGGATGCTCGGGCGTCCATGTCTGCAGGATGGCCCGTCCCGGCTTGTCCGCCCGCCCGGCCCGGCCCGTCGCCTGGGTCAGCAACTGGAAGGTCCGCTCGGCCGCCCTCAGGTCGCCTCCGCGTAGCCCCAGGTCCGCATCCACCACCCCGACCAGGGTCAGATGCGGGAAGTTGTGCCCCTTGGCCGCCGCCTGGGTCGCCACCAGGATATCGATTTCCCCGTCGGTCATCCGCTGGATCAGGGCCCGCATCGCCTTCGGATCCGGGATGGTGTCGGAGGAGAACACCGCCGTCCGCGCCTCGGGGAACAACTGGCGCACCTCCTCCTCGACCCTTTCGACGCCCGGTCCGACCGAGACCAGACTGTCCTCGGCTCCGCACGATGGACAGAGCTTCGGCCGCACCATCGAGAACCCGGTCAGGTGGCAGACCAGCCGCCCGGTGTAGCGATGCTCGACCAGCCAGCTGTCGGTGTCGGGCGAGGTCATGCGATGCCCGCAGGCCCGGCACAGAACCACCGGCGCATAGCCCCGCCGGTTCAGGAACAGCAGCGTCTGTTCCCCCGCCAGCAAGGTTTCCCCGATCGCCTCCCTCAGCGGCTGCGACAGCCAGGTCTGGGGGTCGGGCGGGTTCTGCCTCAGGTCCAGCAGGCTGATCTGCGGCAGGACCGCCGCCCCGTGCCGGCTCGACAGCTTCAGCCAGCCGTAGCGACCATGGTGGGCGTTCCACAGCGTCTCCAGCGACGGGGTCGCCGAGGCCAGGACCACCACCGCCCCCTCGATCCGGGCCCGCGCCACGGCCAGGTCGCGACCGTGATAGACCAGCCCGTCCTCCTGTTTGAACGACCCGTCGTGCTCCTCGTCCACCACGATCAGCTTCAGGTTCGGGAAGGGCAGGAACAGGGCCGACCGCGCTCCGACCACGATGTTGCAGCGGCCCGCGACCACCGCCTCCCACACCATCCGGCGACGCGGCGGGGCCACGCCCGAATGCCACTCCGCCGGCGCCGCCCCGAACCGTTTCGTGATCCGCTCGATCAGGGCCTGGGTCAGGGCGATCTCTGGCAGCAGGATCAGAATCTGGGCCGATGGATCGCGCTTCAGCGTCCGCGCCACCGCCTCCAGATAGGCCTCGGTCTTCCCCGACCCGGTGACCCCGTCCAGCAGGAAGGGCTTGAACGCCCCGGCCTCCGTCCCCGCCGAAAGAGCGTCCGCCGCCGCCGCCTGGTCCGCGTTCAGCTTCGCCGGCGCATGGTCGGGGTCGGGCGCATCGAAAGCCGCCTCCGCCTCGGTCTCGATAACCTCCAGCACCCCCTCGTCGACCAGTCCCTTGACCACCGCCGACGACACGGCCGCCGCCCGCGCCAGATCCGGGCCCCGCATCGCGCCCTCGCCCAGCGCCTCCAGCACCGAAGTCCGCGCCGCCGTCGGCCGTGCCGGGGTCCGATCCCTGACCCGCCGCACCTTTCGCTCAGGCCTCGGACGCGGCGCCCGCAAGCCCTTCAGAGCCATCGCCGCCATCTCTCCCGGCGGACTCAGGGTCCAGCGCGCGGCCCACTCCACGAAGTCCACCGTCCCCGGCGGCAATGCCGGATCGTCCAGCCGGCTCTCGACCGATTTCAGTCGCCGGTTCGATCCCGTTGTCTCGCGCACCTCGGCCACGATGCCCCGCATCAGGCGCGGACCCAGGGGCACGGCGACCTGATCGCCACGCGCCAGCTCGAGCCCGTCGGCCACCTCGTAGTCGAAGGCCTCGTGCACCGGCAGGGGAATCAGGACCGAGGCGACTTTCACCGCGAGGCCCCGTCAGGTAGACACCGCCCCATGAAACTGTTCCTCGACACCGCCGACGTCGCCGTCATCAAGGACATGCTGCCCACCGGGATGGTGGACGGCGTGACCACCAATCCCACGCTGATCGCAAAGTCCGGGCGCAACATCGCCGAGGTCATCGCCGAAATCTGCGCCCTGGTCGAGGGTCCGATCTCCGCCGAGGCCGTCGCCACCGATTTCGAGACCATGGTCAAGGAGGGCGACAAGCTCGCCGCCATCGCCCCGAACGTGGTCGTGAAACTGCCCCTGACCTGGGACGGCCTGCGCGCCGCTCGCAACTTTGCGGACAAGGGCATCCAGACCAACGTGACGCTTTGCTTCTCCGCCGCCCAGGCCCTGCTGGCCGCCAAGGCCGGCGCCACCTACGTCTCGCCCTTCGTCGGCCGCCTCGACGACCACGGGGCGCAGGGGCTCGAGCTGCTGGAGGAGATCCGGGCCCTCTACGACATCCACGGCTTCGAGACGCAGATTCTGGCCGCCTCCCTGCGCCACCCGGCCCATGTCTCGGGCGCCGCCCTCGCCGGATCGGACGCCGCGACCCTGCCGCCCGAGACTTTCAAGGCCCTGATCAAGCACCCGTTAACCGACAAGGGTCTTGATGCCTTCCTGGCGGACTGGGGCAAGACCGGCCAGTCGATTCTGTAGCCTGCGACCCGGCGTTCCGGGAGGAGCGCCGACGTGAAGTCCACCGACCAGACCGCAGACCTGTTCTCAGCCGGTGAGCTTCATTGGCCGGACGTGCGCGCCTGGCTGCAGGCCCATCCCCAGACCCTTCTTGACGACCGCTCCCTGCTGGAAGAGGTCGGGCTGAAACCCCACGGCCGCAACGTCGTCGAGTTCGGCCGCGCGGCCCTGACCCGGCTCGAGGAGGCCGCCGAGCGCGAAGCCGATGCCAGGAAGCGCATCGAATCCGTCGCCCGCGCCAATTTCGCCGCCCAGACCCAGACCCACGTCGCGGCCCTGGACCTGATGGAATCGCGCAATCACTCCGACCTCGCCCGCCGGCTTGATGCGGTCGCGCAAGGGAGGTTCGGTCTGGCCGGCGCCGCCATCGCCATCGAGAAGCCCGGCGGCGTCCCCTTCGGCTGGCGCGCGCTTGAGGTGGGCGGCGTCGACGCCCTGCTGGGTGACCACGGCCTGACCTGGCTGGGCCCGATGTTCGAGGGCCTCGACCTGTTCGGCCCGTCGACGGAGCAGGTCAGATCGATCGCCCTGATCCGCATGGCTCCGCACCTGGGCGGCGAGCGCCCGGAGGAGGCCCGCCCCGCACTCTGCGCCTTCGCGTCGTCCGAGGAAGAAGGTTTCACCCCGGGCATGGGCTGCGAACTGGTGGCCTTCATCGCCCGGGTCGTCGAACGCACGGCTGAACGATGGCCGATTCTCAACTGACAGCCTCCGAGGCCCTCTCCGCCTGGCTCGAGCATCTGGCGCACGAACGTCGGCTGTCGTCGCGGACGCTGGAGGCCTATGGTCATATCGGCCGGCTCTACCTTGCCTTCCTCGAACGCCATCGCGGCGGACCGCAGAGCCTCGCCGACCTCGGAGCCGTCACCGCCGCCGAACTGCGCGGTCATCTGGCCGAGCGTCGCAGTGGCGATCACCCGTTGAACGCCCGCTCGCTCAGCCAGACCCTGTCGGCGATCCGCACCTTCCACGTCTTCCTCGACCGTCGCTGCGACACGCCGGCGCCCCAGCTTGCCCTCGTGCGCGGGCCGCGCGTCAAGGCCTCGTTGCCTCGCCCGGTCAGCGCCGATCAGGCGCGGGGCATGCTGGCCGAGCCCGCCCTCGATCCCGACACCGAGCCGTGGGAGGCCCTGCGGGACGCCGCCGTCCTGTCGCTGCTCTACGGCTGCGGCCTGCGAATTTCGGAAGCCCTGTCCCTGACCCGCGCCGACGCACCCCTGCCCGAATGCCTCCGCATCACCGGCAAGGGCGGCAAGACCCGGATCGTACCCGTCCTGCCCGCCGTCCGCTCGGCAGTGGACGCCGCACTCGCCGCCCAGCCCTTCCCGCTCGAACCGTCTGACGCCCTGTTTCGCGCCCGACGGGGCGGCCCGCTCAGCGCCCGCCATGTGCAAGCGACGGTCCAGAAGCTGCGCGGCCGTCTCGGCCTGCCCGCCAGCGCCACGCCGCATGCGCTCAGGCACAGTTTCGCCACCCACCTGCTCGGCGCGGGGGCCGACCTGCGCAGCATCCAGGAACTTCTGGGCCACGCCAGCCTGTCGACGACCCAGAAATACACCGCCGTCGACGCCGCCCACCTTCTGGGGGCCTACGCTGCGGCGCACCCACGCGCTTAGCGGCGGATGATTACCGACGAGGGTTCAGTCGAGCGCCCGACTTCACGGCCGACGGCGTTCGAGCCCGGCACACGGTAGTTGACGACGATCGGATCCGGGCAGCCGTTCACACGCCGGTCGAGCAGGCGATAGAGGGCGACGGCGTGGCCGCCCTCGCGCCACATCAGACCGTTGCCCGGCGAGGTCGGATCATTGGCCTGCGTCGGCCCAGGCGCGCAGCCGGGAGATGCGCCATAGACCCGCAACGTGCCCTGCCCTCCGGGAACGGGCGGAGGCGGCATCTGCGGGATCGTCGACTGGGGCGCGCCAGCCAGAAGGAGCAGCATCGACAGCATCGGAACCTCCGCTCAGGCCCGGCATCATACACCTTCAGGCTGCACCCGGATATGACCAATCGGTAACGCGCGCGGGCTATGCGCGCCGTCGCCCCCGTCCTAGGCTCGGGCAAATGCCGCGGGGAGGCGGCCATGATCGAGCGAGCAACGCAGACCAGGGAGGAACCCGGGCGCGAGGGCCTCGACCGCCGGCTGGTGCTGGGCGGCGGCGCCGGCCTGCTGATCGGTCCGGGCCGTCCGGCCTCCGCGCAACAGGCCGCTCCACCGCCGCTCGCTCTCCCGGACGCCCCGCCGCCGGATGCACTGTCCCTGTCGGCGAATCTACTGACCCGGATGGCGGCCGCCGTGCGGCTGAACGGAGGGCGCCCGCGCCTTTTCGTGATCGACACCGGCGCCGAGCGGACCTCGATCGCCCGCGACCTCGCCGAAACCATGGGACTGGAGCCCGGACCGACCGTGGTCGTCCACGGCATCACCTCAGCGGCGACCACCCCCACGGTTCTGGTCGATCGACTGAACTTCGGCAGGCGGCGCTTCAACCACATGGTCATGCCCGTGTTCGAGCGGTCGCTTCTGGCTGCGGACGGCTTGCTGGGTCTGGACATCCTGTCGCAGTTCCGGCTGTCGATGGACCTGGCGGATCGAACCGTCGCCCTGACGCCTTCGGGCCCGAACTTCTATGCGCGCGGTACCGCCTCCTTCATTCCAACGCGGCTGCCGGGCGGAGCGCGGGCGCGCGCCGACGCCTCCGGCCAGCTCATCCTGACCAATGCCGTGGCCGACGGCGTGCCGGTCCAGTCGTTCGTCGATAGCGGGGGCCAGTATTCAATCGGCAACACAGCTCTCCTTCGCGCCGTCGGCGGTCAGGTCGATCCGCGCCCCATTCCGCTCTACGGCGTCACCGGCCAGACCATGGATGCCCAGGCCGGAAGCCTGGACACCCTGCAGATCGGCCGGTACCAGCTCGGACCCACGCCGCTTCTGTTCGCGGATCTGCACGCCTTCCGGGCCCTGGGTCTCAGCGACCGGCCGGCGCTTCTGATCGGCGCTGACGTTCTCTTTCGCTTCCGCCGGGTGGAGCTGGACTACGGCTCGCGTCGCATGGGCTTCGGCGGGCTGCAGCCGCGAACCACGCCCTCGGCCGTCGAGCGGTAGCTCAAATCCCCCGGATCGCGCCGCCGTCGATGCGGATCAGGGAGCCGGTGACATAGGCCGCTTTCGGACTGGCCAGAAAGGCGGCCACGGCCCCGAATTCGGCCGGCTGGCCCAGCCGTCCGACCGGAATACTTTCGACCGACTTCGCCTGCGCCTGTTCGGGCGTCACGCCGGTGCGTTCGGCGTTCGACCGATCCAGCTGCTGGATGCGCGGCGTGTCGATACGGCCGGGCAGCAGGGTGTTGACCGTCACCCCGTCGGCGGCGACCTCCGTCGCCAGGCTCTTGGCCCAGCCGGTGATCCCCGCCCGCAGGGTGTTGGACACGCCCAGCACGGGACTGGGCTCGACCGCCGAGGACGAGGCCACGTTCAGAATCCGTCCCCAGCCCGCCGCCCGCATGGCCGGCAGGACCCGGTCGGTCAGCCGGAACACCGACAGCACCATGGATTCGAACTGGGTCCGCCACAGCTCCGGGTCCAGCCCCGCCACGCCCGACGGCGGTGGCCCGCCCGTATTGTTCAGCAGGATCTCGATCGGCCCACCCAGCAGGCCCTCGGCCGTGTCGACCGCCGCCAGCAGCCCTGCGTGGTCCGCCAGATCGGCGGGCACGACCACCGCCTTGCCGGTCGCGGTCGCATTGATCCCGTCGGCCACGACCTGCAACTTCGCCGCATCGCGCGACAGCAGGGCGACATGGACGCCCTCCGCCGCCAGCGCCTCGGCGACCGCCCGACCGAGGCCGCTGGATGCCCCGCAGACGAGGGCCCTCTTGCAGGTGAGGCGGAGGTCCACGCCTAGGCCTGCATCGTCCAGCCATCGACGCCCATAGCCGCCTGTTTGACGGCTTCCGAGCGGGTCGGGTGGGCATGGCAGGTGCGGGCGATGTCTTCCGACGAGCCGCCGAAGGCCATGGTGATACAGGCCTCGGCGATCAGTTCGCCCGCCGCAGGCCCGAAGATGTGCACGCCCAGCACCTTGTCGGTCGTCGCGTCGGCCAGGACCTTCACGAAGCCCTCGGTCTCATGGGTGATCTTGGCGCGTGAGTTGGCGCTGAAGGGGAACTTTCCCTTTTTGAACGCGACGCCGGCGGCCTTGAGCTGTTCCTCGGTCTTGCCGACCCAGGCCACTTCCGGGGCGGTATAGATGACACTGGGCACCAGGTCGTAGTCGACGTGACCCGCCTTGCCGGCGATGTACTCGATGACGGCGACGGCATCTTCTTCCGCCTTGTGGGCCAGCATCGGCCCGTGGGTCACGTCGCCGATGACCCAGATGCCGTCCTTGCCGGTCTTCAGGTGTTCGTTGTCGAGGAATCCGCGCTTGTCGGTCTCGATCCCGACGGTCTCAAGACCCAGGCCCGCCGTATAGGGACGACGGCCGATGGCGACGAGCACCACGTCCCCGGTCAGGGTCTCGGTCGCGCCGCCGGCTGCCGGCTCCAGGGTCAGGACGACGCCGTCCTTGGCCGCCTTCGCCGAGGTGACCTTGGTCCCCATCCTGAACGTCATGCCCTGTTTCGTCAGGCCGCGCTGGAAGGCGGTCGCGACCTCGGCGTCCATCCCGGCGCCGACCTTGTCGAGGAACTCGACCACCGTGACCTCGGCGCCCAGACGACGCCAGACCGAGCCGAGCTCAAGCCCGATCACGCCTGCACCGATCACGATCATCTTCTTCGGGATCGCCGGAAGCGACAGGGCTCCGGTGGAATCGATGATCTTGCCCTCGACGAAGTCCACGCCCGGAAGCGGGGTGGGCTCCGAACCCGTGGCGATGACGATATCCCTGGCTATCAGCGTCGTGACGGTTCCGTCGGCGGCGGTCACCTCGACCTTGCCCGCAGCCGCGATCTTACCGGTGCCCTTGATCCAGTCGGCCTTGTTCTTCTTGAACAGGAACTCGATGCCCTTGGTCAGGGCCGTGACGCTGTCGGCCTTCTGCTTCATCATCTGCGGCAGGTTGACCTTGGGCGTGCCGACATCGATCCCGAGCGTGCCGAACTCCTTGTTGGCGATCTCGAAAAGTTCAGAGGCGTGCAACAGGGCCTTCGAAGGCATGCAGCCGACGTTCAGGCATGTGCCGCCGAGGGTCTGAGCCTTCTCGACGCAGGCGACCTTGAGACCCAGCTGTCCGGCGCGGATCGCGGCGTTGTAGCCGCCGGGTCCGCCGCCGATGATCACGACGTCGTAGGAAGCGGTTGCGGCGGGGGCGGGGGCGGCGTCTGCCATGGAAACCTCTGGATCGGGCGCGGGCGGGGAGTCGGCCGATGTCCTAGCGCCTGACCGTCCCGGGTCAACCGCTGTGGCGGATATGGGTATTCGTTCCGGCCTCAAACAGCCCGGGGGGCGACAGGCCGACGGGGAGCGTTCAGACGGTGAGATGTCCGGCCTGTCGTTGTCGACGCCTCCGTCGCGAGACGGCTACGATGATCAGGCCCACCGCCAGGAGGACTCCGAGGATCAGCCAGGTCGGATCGACCGGCAGACCCGCCGGCGCCACCGCCTCTGCCGACCGCTGGGCGATCTCGCCGCCGCCGGCATAGGTGTCGGCCTGGATCGAGTCGCTGGCCGGCCCGCCGTTGCTGGTCCGATCGATCGCCAGCCTCAGGACGGCGTCGGCCAGGAAGCCGAGGAAATAGGCGACGGCCGCCCGGGGATTGCCCGCGCCCAGCATGAAGGCCGCAATCAGATAGAGGACCACCGCTCCGATCCACAGCGCGGCCTGCGGAATGCCGCCGCCGGCTTCGGCCATGGCTGAGGCCCGCTCGGTCGCTACCGTGGGATCGGCGCCCTCGAAGAAGGGAGAGATGAAGGGCCAGGCCAGCCAGCCCGCATAGCCGATGACAGCGAGGACCAGAACGAACCGCAGGATCTTCATGGCCGGGCTCCAAACGACGCGAAACGACGTTCGTTAACCTAGCATGACCCTGCGTATAGCCAAGGTGAAGACAGGGCTCAGGCGGCGCTTTCGACGCGCGCTTCAGCGGCCGGCAGGGTCAGGGTCGCCTCGGCGCCCTCGCCCTCGGCGCCTGTCAGGGTCAGTGCGCCGCCCGACTGACGCGCGAAGGCATGGGCCTGGGCCAGACCCAGACCCGCCGCCCCGTCGCGGGTCGTGAAGAAGGGCTCCAGGGCGCGCGCCGCCGTCGCCGCGTCCAGTCCCGGACCGGTGTCGCGCACCGTCAGCCGCACCCCGCCGTCGGCCAGGGCCTCCAGACGCACCGCGACCGAACCGGCACCGCCAAGCGCCTCGACCGCATTGCGGACCAGGGCCTGGACCGCGCCTTCGAAGCCGACCGGATCGACCCGCACAGGCGCTTCATTCGAGGGTCCTTCGATCATCAGATCGACGCCGGGGCCCGCCAGAGCGCGCAACCGCGTCTCCATGGCGCGCAGCAGAACGCCGGAATCCAGCACCTGGGCATGGGCGTCCTCGCCCTGCGAGAAGGCCGACAGGCGGCGCGTCAGGGCCTCGCCACGCTGCCCTGCCGCAAGCGCCGCCTGACCCAGACGACGCACGCGGGCGGGGTCGTCGGCGGTCTTCAGCATCATGTCGAGCGCGCTGGTCATGACGGCGAGCAGGGCGTTGAAGTCCTTGGCCACGCCGCCGGTCAGGCGACCCACACTCTCCAGCCGGCGCGACGCTTCGTTGCCCGTCTCGACCTGGGACAGGGCCTGCGCGCGCGCCTCTCCGGCGGCCCGTTGGGCCTCCGCCCGCTCGGCTTCGATCTGGGCGCGGGCGGCCTCGAGTTCGGCCTGCAGCTGCGTCTCGCGCGACGCGGCGGTTTCAATTTCCGGCGCCGGGTCGGCGACCGGTTCGGCCGGGGCGACACTCCCGGCGTCCGGCGTAGATTCCGGCTGGGGGGCGGGTTCAAGCTCCACTACAGGCGCGGGCTCGACTTCGGCCTCCGGCACGATTGGATCGCCGGCCAGCAGCAGGGCGTCGATCGGCTCGCCCGGTGCGTTCAGCGGCAGAATCCGCCAGGCCACGCCGTTGTCGCCACCCATCGTCGAGGCGATGCCATCGGCCTCGCCCGGCTGGGCGTTGATGGCGGCGCGCAGGGTCTGGCGGCCTTCGACCCGCTCGGTCTCGCCCAGGAACTGGTCGGCGAAATCGGCGCCGATGACATCGAGCGTGCGCCCGAACAGGGCCAGGGCCACGGGATTGGCTTCGCGCACCACGCCGTGGGCGGACACCACCACCAGGGCGCTTGAGGCCGCCTCGAACACGCGGCGGGTCAGGTCGTCGCTGGTCGCGACAGGCGGGATCTCAGGCTGGAAGACTTCCGGCGTGGTCAGACCTTCGGTCTCCACGATGGCGGCGGTCGAGCCGATGACCTGGCCGTGGGAGTCCTCAATCGGCATTGCGGTCACCGAGACCAGCATCTTTCGACGCGTCGCGGGATTGGCGAGGATGTGCTGGAAGCCTTTCACCGTCTGACCGCGCAGGGCGCGCGCGCTGGGCAGCAGGTCCGGCGGGACAGGACGGCCGTCGGGATAGGTGATGCCCCAGGTCGCGGAATGGAACCGCAGCCCGATCAGCTCGGCGTCGCGACGCCCCATCAGCTGGTGGGCGGCGCGGTTGGCGAAGACGAACTTGCCGCCGCGATCGGTCTGGACCAGGGCGACAGGAATGGCGTTCAGAGTCTCATAGAGCCGCGTCTCCGCCGCCTCGCGCGCCTTCGACACGGCGCCCAGTTCGTCTGAGGTCGAGACATGGCGGGTCCGGTTGGTCACCGCGAAGATCAGCGACAGGATGGCGACGACCGAGGTCACGGCGGCGACGACGCCCAGCACCAGAACCCAGTCGATGTCGCCTTCCATGAACATGTTCGGTCTTCCTGTCTTGGCACGCGGCGCGGTGTTCTACCGGATGACTGCAAGCCCGGCGCCGCCCGGCGTCCCAAGCCGGTTACGGCCTGTCCCGGCGCGGGTCCAGTCGCTTTCGCGCGATGCCTGTGAACGACCATTGAACAACGCAGAAGGGCCGGGCGTCACCGCCCGGCCCTTCTTGTTCCGAGACGCTTTGGGGCCCTAGAAGGCGACGCGCAGCACGGCCTGATAGACCGGGCCGGCGGTTTCCCGCTCCAGCTCGTATTCGTCGAAGCTGCGGCTCATCTGGTCGCCCAGATCGGCGAACTTGTTGAAGTCCTCTTCCTTGGCCGAGTCCAGCAGGTTGGAGCCCGTCAGGCGCAGGACCGTGTTCGACCACAGTTGCTTCTCGACGAAGATTTCCAGGTCCGCGCCGTAGCGGGTCGTGACCTCCTCGGCGATGACGCGGCCATAGGCTTCGCCCTGCTTGCGGTAGGTGGCGCCGAAGGCGGCGTTCCACGACCGGATGTCCTGGGTGAAGCCGAAGTTCAGCACATAGTCCGACTGGTCGTTGAAGCGACGATCGCCCATGAAGTCCGAGATCGACGAGTCCAGCCACGAGGCGTTCAGGAACACCCCCGTGGTGTCCATGCCGATGAAGTCCAGCGGCGTCGACAGGTCGAACTCGACGCCATAGACCTCGCCGTCGCCGACGTTATCGACGGTGTAGACGAAGGTCCCGGCGCCTGCCGAACCGGTCCGGCCCGTGTTCACGTCTTCGATCAGGTCGGTGATGTCACGGTAGAAGACGTTCAGGCCGACCACGCCGCGCGCGCCCAGGCGGCGCTCGACGCCGACGTCCACGCCCCAGGCCGTTTCGGGCTGGAGTTTGGGATTGCCGACGAAATCGCTGTCGCCCTTTTCCTCTTCGAGCAGGGCGGGCGACAGGCTGTCGAAGTTGGGGCGGCGAACGGTGCGGGCAGCCGAGACGATCAGGCGGTCGGTGTCGTTCAGCTGGAACCGCGCGCTCGCCGACGGCAGCAGGATGGCGTAGTCCTTCTCGATGGCGTTCGACGCACCGGCGAGCGCGATGCGCGGAATGGTCTGGTCGTCGATCGAGGTTTCGGTGGTTTCGTAGCGCAGACCGGCTTCCCACTTCAAATCGCCGCTGCCGCCCGACACCATGACGTAGGGGTCGATGCGGGTTTCCTCGATGGTCGACAGACCGCCCGGGATGGGGATGAGCGGGCCAAAGGCGGGCTGGGCCGGGCGCGGCGCCGGGGCGTTCGGGATGGTGAAGCGCACGCGGGCCGGCTCGGTGATGTCGGTGTCCCGCTCCTTGCCGACGTACTGGACGCCGAACTCCAGCTCGATCGAGTCCGTCAGGGGACGGGTGTGCTCCAGCGCTGCCGAAACCTCCTGGTCCTCGATGTCGGTATAGGTCTGGTCAGCCGTGAAACGATCTTCTTCCGGGAAGATGATGGCGTCGCGCAGGTACTCGGCCTCGTTCTCGAACTCGAACTGGTCGTCGGTCAGCGAGGCGAAGCCCAGCTTGAACCGCGTCTCGCCGCCGAACATCTCGCGCTCGTAGCGGGCGCGCAGCTGCAGGTTGTCCGTTTCAATATCGACATTGTTGTCGTTGATCGTCAGCAGGTCCGCGTCCGACCGGCGGCCGCCGCGATACTCGATCGAATCCTCGTCCTGCAGGCGTTCGGTGCGAACGAAGACGCCGGAAACGTCCAGGGTGCCGCCCGCCACGTCGACTTCATAGGCGGCGTTGAATGAGTAGTCGGTGCCCGAACGCACATCGGTCTGGACCTCGACGTTTTCGAGAACGCCGCCCGGACGGTCGTAGCGGGCGCTGAACTTGTCCTTGGGGTTGATCCGGTCCTGGATGCTGGCGCCCACGAGCAGACGGCCGGCCCCGACCTGGCCGCCGTAGACGGCGCCGAAGGTCTCGCCGATCTCATTGCCCGGGAAGACGATCACACCGCCGCGCACATAGCCGCCGTCCAGCGACAGGGCGTCGCGCAACACGATGTTGATCGCGCCGGCGACCGCGTCGCCCGACCGGTTGGCCGAGGATGAGCGCACGACCTCGACACGCTCGATCAGCTCGGCGGGGATGCGGTCGACGAAGAAGGAGCGGTCGACGCCGGCGCCCGGGACCCGTTCGCCGTTGATCAGGACCTGGGTGTAGCCCGGGTCCAGGCCGCGCAGGCGGACGCCGTCCGATTCCAGCACGTCCGACAGGAAGGTCACGCTGGGCACGCGCTTGAGGGCGTCGCCGACGGTCAGCGGCTCGAAGCGCTGGAAATATTCCAGGTCGTAGGACAGGGTCGGAACGACCTCGTCGGTGCGGTTCCGCAGGACCGGGCGGCCCGTGACGATCACCTCTTCCAGCGCGGTGGCCGGAGCCTCCTGAACCTGGGCGAAGGCGGCGTTGCCGATGAGCAGGGGCGCGAAGGCGGCGCCCAGCAGAAGTGCGAGTTTCATTTTGAGCATCCCCGATGGCCCGGTCAGCGCTGCCGCTGCCGGTTCTGTCCGCTGCTGCTAAGCTGGAGCAGCGACGCCACGGCGACGCTTGTGCGAAGAGCCCGAGGCGATTCGCGAACACCGTCGTGACAGTCCATCCGTAGACGGTCGAATATCCGCTCCGTCTGACCGAAACGCCGCATCTGACCGGGGTTGACCACCGGTATCCCGCGTGGTTTGCGCCGCCGCGCCACGCCCTTCCATCAAGGATTCGCCATGCGCCAGATCGCCCTCTTCACCGCCGCCGTCGCCGCCCTGCTGCTCGCCGGCTGCGCCACCCGCGAGGTCGACTACCAGGGTGAGGGCGAAGGCGTGATCGGCGCCGGCGTCCGGGTCCAGGCGACGCTGGAGACGCCGTCGGTCGGCACGGGTGGCGGCGAGGACGCGGCCGACGACCCGGCCATCTGGGTCGGCGACCGCCCCGTCGTCATCATGGGAACCACCACCCCCGGCTTCGTCGCCGGCACCGACAAGAAGGCGGGTCTTTACATCTACGGCTTCGACGGCGCCGTGCTCCAGTTCATGCCCGAGGGCCTTCTGAACAACGTCGATGCGATTGACGGCCTGGCCGTCTCGGGTCGTCCGCAGGTGGTGCTGGGCGCCAGCGACCGGACGCCCGGCAGGGAGGGCGTCTCCCTCTATCTGTTCGATCCCGCCGCCACGGGCCAGAACGGCGTCCGCCCTTGGGGGGCCATCCGCACAGATGTGGTCGAGCCCTATGGTTTCTGCTTCGCCCGTCGCGGCAATGAGATCCACGCCATCCTCGTCGGCCACGAGGGCGAGGTGCGCCAGTTCGTCCTGACCGCCGACGCCGCGGGCCAGCCGGTCTCGCGTGAGGTTCGCCGGTTCGACATCGGCACCATCTCCGAGGGCTGCGCCGCCGACGACGCGACCAACGCCCTGTATCTGGCCGAGGAGAACGTCGGCGTCTGGCGCTATGGCCTCGACCCGGCCTCGGGCGACGCCCGCACCCTGATCCAGGGCATCGAGACCGACCGACTGGTCGCCGACGCCGAGGGCCTGACCATTCTGGCGGACGGAGAAGCCCGCTATCTGATCGGCTCCAGCCAGGGCGACAGCGCCTTCCCGGTCTGGCGCATCGACGGCGCCGCGCCCGAGTACAAGGGCCGGTTCGTGGTCGAGGACGGGGTCGTGGACGGGGTCACAGGCACCGACGGTCTGGCGGCCCTGGGCGGCCGGGTCTCGGACGCCTTCCCCGAAGGCGTCGTGGTGGTCCAGGACGACGTCAACGACGTCGGCACCCAGAACTTCAAATACATCGACTGGCGCGTCATCAAGGCGGCGCTCGGCCTCTGATTGATCCGCGAGGCCTCCGGTAGTTAGTCTGACCGGATGACCGACGATCATGGCTCCGACGATTCGACCGAAGACTTCAGCGAAGACGGCGGCGGCTTCGACGCCGACGACTGGTCGCGGCTGAAGCCTTTCACCGGTCGGGTGGCCACCCTCGACGACGTCCAGGCCCGCCGGGCGGTCTTCGCCCTGGGCGATAGCGAAGACCCGCAGGTCATCGACATGGACCTGCCCCAACCCGTCATCTGGTGGGACGACGACGGCGAACAGGGGGCGGTCGCGGTCCAGGCCGAGGTCCACGCCGGCGCCTTCGGCGAACCGATGGAGGTGCTGGGCCTGATCCTGCCCGACGGCGACGCCGTGGTGGCCCTGCTGGACGATGTCGACCTGGTCGACGACACCGATCCCCACTGGCGACGTCTGGTGGACGAGGCGATCGACCCGAACGCGGCGAACGAGGACTGAACACCGCGCTCAAGCAGCGAGGCTCCGCGATCCGAGCGGCAGCGTCCCAAAGGCAAAGAAGCAAAAAGGCCCGGTCTTGCAACCGGGCCTCTTGTTTCGACTGGAGCGGGCGAAGAGATTCGAACTCTCGACCCCAACCTTGGCAAACTCACGCAGCCCGGTGCGGAATTGAAAAAGGCCCGGTCGAAACCGGGCCTCTTCAAATCGACTGGAGCGGGCGAAGAGATTCGAACTCTCGACCCCAACCTTGGCAAGGTTGTGCTCTACCACTGAGCTACGCCCGCACTCCGTAACGGGGCCCGGCTGGGCGATCCGTCTCGTCGAGAGCGGGGCCTATAGCGGACCCTGACGGTCCGTCGCAAGGCCCCTTTTCGAAAATTACCTCGGCGCCATCCGGATAGCCCCGTCAAGCCGGATGCATTCGCCGTTGATGTAGACGTTGCGGGCCAGCTCCAGCACCAGCGAGGCGTAGTCCGAGGGCTTGCCCAGGCGGCTGGGGAAGGGGATCTGGGCGGCCAGGGCGTCCTGGATCTTCTGGTCCATGCCGGCCATCATCGGGGTCCACATGATGCCGGGCAGGATGGTGTTGCAGCGGATGCCTTCCTGGGCCAGATCGCGGGCGACCGGCAGGGTCATGGCGTAGACGCCGCCCTTGGAGGCCGAATAGGCCGCCTGGCCCACCTGACCGTCCTGGGCCGCCACCGAGGCCGTGTTGACGATCAGACCGCGTTCGCCGTCTTCCATGGGCTCCAGCGTCAGCATGCCTGCGGCCGATTGGCTCAGGACGCGGAAGGTGCCGAACAGGTTGACCCGGACGGTGCGCTCGAACTGGGCCATGTCGTGGGCCTTGATCTCGCCGGTGTCCCTCTTGCGCGAGACGGTCTTCATGCCGGTGGCGATGCCGGCGCAGTTGACGGTCAGACGCTCCTGCCCGTGGGCGGCGCGGGCCTTGTCGAAGGCGGCGGCGACCGAGGCGTCGTCGGTGACGTCGACGGAGCAGAAGATTCCGCCGATTTCTTTCGCGATGGCCTCGCCCTTCTCGGCGTTGAGGTCGAACAGGGCGACCTTTGCGCCTGTCGCCGCGAGGGCACGCGCCGTTCCTTCGCCGAGGCCCGAAGCCCCGCCCGTGACCACTGCCGCGATCGACCCGTCGAGTTTCATCGTAATCGTCCCTATGTTCTGATCTGAACTTCTGATTGCCGCGGGGATTTAGCCGCCATGACCGCCAAAGCCAAACCCATCACCCCCGAAGACGCCATCGATCCGTCGAAGGCGCTGGTCCCTTCGGTGCAGAAGGTCAACGAGGTGCGGGTCAAGGCCGGCTTCTGGCCCAAGATCGGGCGGGTGGCCGCCCGCATCCCGTTCGCGAACCAGGCCGTGTCCGTCTATTACGCCGCGCGTGACCCGGAGACGCCGATGGCGGCCAAGGGGATCATGCTGGGGGCGCTGGCCTATTTCGTCATGCCCATCGACGCCATCCCGGACGTCCTGGCCGGGATCGGCTTCACCGACGACGCGGCGGTGATCACGGCGGTCATCGCCACGCTCGGGGCCAATATCAGAAAGCGGCACCGCGAGGCGGCCGAGAAAGCCCTCGACCGCCTGCGCGACAGCTAGCTTTCGACGGTCACCACGACCTTGCCCATGACCGTGCGGTCCGACAGGGCCTGGATGGCTTCGTGGGCCCGCTCCAGCGGGAAGGTGCGGCTGACGCGCGGCTTGATCTTGCCCTCGGCCCAGAACGTCATCAGGTCGGCGACATTGGCCTTGTGGCCCTCGGGGTCGCGCGCGGCGGCGGCGCCCCAGAAGACGCCCACGACCGACACCGACTTCAGAAGCGTCAGGTTCAGCGGGAAGGACGGGATGCCCGCCGGGAAGCCGACCACCAGATAGCGGCCGTTCCAGTCCATCGACCGCAGGGCCGGTTCGGCATAGTCGCCGCCGACGCCGTCGTAGACCACGTCCGGACCGTCGCGGCCCGAGGCCAGCTTGAACTCGCCCGACAGCTCCTTCTGGGCCGCCTTGTCCATGGCGCCTGACGGGTAGATCAGGCCGTTGTCGGCCCCGAGCTCCAGGGCGAACTGGACCTTGTCGTTGGTCGAGGCGGCGGCGATGACATGCGCTCCCATGGCCTTGCCCAGCTCCACGGCCGCCGCGCCCACGCCGCCGGCCGCGCCCAGCACCAGCAGGGCCTCTCCGGCCTTCAGCCGGGCCCGATCCTTCAGGGCGTAGTAGGACGTGCCGTAGGTCATGATCAGGGCCGCGCCCTCCTCGAACGACATGGCGTCGGGCATCTTGATCAGGGTCTCGGCCCGCACGGCCAGCCGCTCGACCATGCCGCCCCAGCCGGGCATGGCGATGACGCGGTCGCCCTTGAAGACGCCCTTCACCCCCTCGCCCACGGCCTCGACCACGCCCGAGACCTCGCCGCCAGGCGAAAAGGGCCGCTGCGGCCTGAACTGGTATTTGTCCTCAATGATCAGGGTGTCCGGGAAGTTCACCCCCACGGCCTTGACCTCGATGATGACCTCGCCCGCCTTGGGGGTGGGATCCAGCACCTCCTCGACGACGAGGCTGTCGGGGCCGCCGACGGTCTTGGACAGGACTGCGCGCATGGAGTGTCTCTCGCTTTGAAAAATGATGGCCCGGATCAGGCGTGGCCGGGCGGAATCGCGTCCCGGATCCAGCCGGTGATCGACAGACGGGGCGCGCCGGCGAACGGCGCCACGAAGCTGACCGCATGGCGCTGGGGCACGCGGAAGATGTTCAGGGCGTTGTAGCTCGGCCGGTAGGCCTCGGCCACATGGCCGTCATCGTCGATGAAGGCCAGCAGTCCGCCCCAGTCCGTCCGCCAGTCCGGCGTGAGATTCAGTACATAGGCGTAGAGTCGCCCCGCCGAGGGCTTTTCGTCGTCGTGCTCGGTCAGGTAATGGCCCGCCGTATAGCGGGTCGCCTGGGCATCGACGTAAACGCAGCGAGGGTCACCGGTCAGGCTTCGCACGAAACCGAGGAACGAAGGTCCGTTCAGAAAGGCGGCGACCTGGCGCCACGCGTCTGGCAGAGGTCCGCCCTTCTCGATCGGGGTCGAGATCCGTACCGTGTCGAACATATAGTGGAAGCCGCGCGCGGCCTCCTGGTGAGCCAGGGCAAGGACCTTGGCGCGATCGGCAGGGGCGAGGCCCTCGATCATCTCCACCGGCACGTCGGCGACCACCCCTCCGCCGATTGTCGAACATATCCAGTCGCGTTCCGACGCCAGAAGAGCATGCAGATGGTGGGCGGCGTCGGCGGTCAGAAAGCCAGGTACATGGAGGCGGCCGAAGCGGTCGAACGCGGATTTGAGCGGCCGGGGATCCAGCGTCGGGTCCAGCGACAGCGGCCCCGGCAGGTCAGCCGGACCAGCGGACGGGCGAATAAGACGATCGGTCATCGACAGGGACAAATTATCCGAATGGCCGCAGTGGACAGGATGCTGTCCCCCGGTGCAGGGCAGAACGCTAACGATCCGATGCGCTTTAGGGAAGACGCCATGCCTGCCCCCGCCCTCATCCTCCACGGCGGCGCCGGCGCGCGGCGCAGCCGCGACTACACCGCCGAGATCGCCCATATGCGCGAGGTGGTCGAGGCCATGAGGGTGCGGCTGGAGGCCGGCGCGTCGGCGCTGGATGTGGCGGTGGAGGCGACGGTGCTGCTGGAGGATTCCGGCCTCTATGTCGCCGGTCGCGGGGCCTCCCCCAACCTGGCGGGCGAATACGAACTGGACGCCAGTCTGATGGACGGGCCGAGCCGCCGGGCGGGCGCCGTCACCGCCTTCCAGGGCTACAAAAATCCCATTCGGGCCGCACGTGCGGTGATGGAGCACAGCCCGCACGTCCTGCTGGCCGGGTCCGGCGCGGCCCGGTTTGCGGGCGAGCACGGTCTGGAGCCGATCACCGATCCCGAGGCCTGGTTCACCCGCGCCGGTCAGGGCGAGGACAACCACCCGCCCGGACAGGGACCGGCATTGAGCCACGGCACGGTCGGCTGCTGCGTGCTGGACACAGAGGGACGGCTGGCGGCCGCCACCTCGACCGGCGGCGTGTTCGGCAAGCTGCCTGGGCGGGTGGGCGACACGCCGATCCCGGCAGCGGGCGTCTGGGCCACTAACCGGGTCGCCGTCTCCTGCACGGGTCAGGGCGAATATTTCATCCGCACTGCGGCGGCGGCCCAGATGGACTGGCGCGTCGAGGCGGGCGCTTCCATCACCGAGGCTGGACAGGCGGTCATCGCCGGCATCGGCGCGATGGGCGGCGACGGCGGCCTGATCGCGCTCGACGCTGCGGGCCATCGCGCCGACCCCTTCAACAGCCAGGGCATGAAGCGCGCCTGGCTGACGCCGGACGGCGAGATCGGCGTCGAGGTGTTCGGGAAGTAGGCGGCTGGTGGCTGATCGTGCGCCCGATTCTCGCCAGCCACCCTTCACATTACACCGCCGTAACGTGCGCCCTTCCCCCGGACTGATACGGTCCCTCCGCAACTCCGGAGTCCCCGTCCATGAAGTCTCGTCTGAAATCGGCCGTCGCCGCCCTCGCCATCGTCACCGCCCTGGGGACCTTCTCGCCCGTGATGGCCCAGACTCCGCCGGCCTCTGTCGAGGTGCCGCCGCTGGGCTTCGTGAAGCGGACCCTGGCGAACGGCATGGACGTCTACACCGCGCGCGACACGACGACGTCGAACGTCACGGTCCAGGTCTGGTACCGGGTCGGCGGCAAGGACGATCCGGAAGGCCGCTCGGGCTTCGCCCACCTGTTCGAACACCTGATGTTCAAGGCGACCAAGGACTTCCCGGACGAGACCTTCGACCGCCTGACCGAGGACGTGGGCGGCAACAACAACGCCTTCACCAGTGACGACGTCACCGCCTATCACGAGACCATCCCGGCCAATCACCTCGAGCGTCTGATCTTCGCCGAGGCCAGCCGCCTGTCCTCGCTGGTCGTCGATGAAAGCGTGTTCGAGAGCGAGCGCGACGTGGTCAAGGAGGAGTACCGACAGGGGGTCCTCGCCCAGCCCTACGGCCGCCTGTTCAGCCTGTTCATGCCGGCGACCATCTATCAGCAAAGCCCCTACCGTCGCGGCGTGATCGGCTCACTGGAGAACCTGGACGCCGCCACCATCGAGGACGTCCGCCGGTTCCATGCCACCTACTACCGGCCCGACAACGCCATCCTGATCGTGGCGGGCAATTTCGACCAGGCCCGGCTGGACGGCTGGATCAATGAATACATGGCGCCGATCGCCAATCCCGACCGGCCCTTGCCCGAAAACAACGTCGTCGAGCCCGAGCCGACCGGCCCGCGCGAGGCGACCTTCCATGCGCCGAACGTGCCGCTGCCGGCCGTCGTCCTGGCCTGGCCGACCGTGGCCTATCGTGACGCCGATCGTATTCCCCTGACTGTGCTGGACGGTATCCTGTCGACCGGAGAGAGCTCGCGGATGTACCGCTCGCTGGTCTATGAGCAGCAGATCGCGGCCCAGGCCTCGTCCGGCCCCGACTTCTCCCAGCAGTCCGGCTATCTGTCGGCCTACGCCATCATGGCCGACGGCGAGACGCCCGAGACCGGGATCGCCGCCATCCGGGCCGAGATCGCGAACTTCCGCGATGCGCCCGTGACCGAGGCGGAACTGACAGAGGCCAAGAACGAACTGGTCGCCAACGCCCTGCGCGGCCGCGAGACCATAGACGACCGGGCCAGCGCGCTCGGCTGGGCCCTGATCAACACCAATGACGCCTCGGTCGCCGACCGCGAGATCGCCCAGATCCAGGCCGTCACCGCCGCCGACATCCAGCGCGTCGCCCGGCGCTATCTGACCGATCAGCGCGCCCTGACGATCCGCTACCTGAACGCCGACGACGCCAACCCGGTGACGGAACAGACGACGGCCTTCACCGCCCCGGTCACCGTCGCCGACCTGGCCCCGGTCGGTCAGGTCTTCACCCTCCTGCCCGAGGCCGAGCGCGCCGCCCTGCCGGCGACGACCGAGCCGGTCGCCCCGACCACGCCGCCGGTCGCCGACTTCCATCTCGACAACGGCCTGCGCGTGCTGGTCGTCGAGAAGGACGGCCTGCCGCTGGTCTCCGCCCGCCTGAATTTCGACGCCGGTTCGGGCGACGAGGCTCTGGGCAAGGCCGGAGTCGCCGCCATGACCGCCGCCCTGCTGACCCAGGGCACGGCCACGCGCAGCGCACCCGAAATCGCCACCGAGATCGAACAGCTCGGGGCCACGATCGGCGCCGGTTCGGGTCCCGATTTCTCCAATGTCTACGCCAATGCCCCGGCCAACGTCTTCCCGCAGACGGTCGCCCTGATGGCCGATCTGGTGCGCAATCCGGCCTTCGCGCAGGAAGAGCTGGATCGCCAGCGCGACCAGACCCTGGACGGCCTGCGCGTCGCCCTCGCCACCCCCGGTCCGGTCGCCTCGCAGGCCGCCGCCCGGGTCATCTACGGCGATGCGGCCTACGGCGCCCCGGGTTCAGGCACCCTGACCAGCATCCCCGCCATCACCCGTGAGGATGTGGCCGCCTTCCACCAACGCCGCTATCGCCCGTCCGAGGCGACCCTGGTCTTCTCCGGCGCCATCTCCGAATCCGACGCCCGCGCCCTGGCGCAGTCGGCCTTCGGGAACTGGAGCGAGGCCGGCCCGAGCGACGCACGCGCGGCCCCGATCGACCAGCCTTTGCCGCCGCGGATCGTCGTCATCGACCAGCCGGGCGCCGGTCAGGCGGCGGTCACGGTGGCGCTTCGCGGCGTGTCGCGGACCGACGCCGACTATTTCCCCCTGACCCTGGGCAACACCCTGCTGGGCGGCAGCTTCACCTCCCGCCTGAACCAGGAAATCCGTATCAAGCGCGGTCTCAGCTACGGCACCCGCTCGTCCCTGGGCGTGCGGCGCGAGGATGGCCTGTTCACCGCCAGCGCCCAGACGCGCAACGACGCGGCGGTCGAGGTCTCCGACCTGATCCTGACCGAGATCAGCCGCCTGTCGACCACCCGGCCGACAGAGAGCGAGCTGACTACCCGCCAGGCCATCCTGACCGGCGCGTTCGGCGACTCTCTGGAAACCGTCGACGGTCTGGGCGGTCTCGTCGCCGGCCTGGCGCTCTACGACCTGCCGATGAGCGAGCTGGCGGCCTATGTCGGCAAGGTCGAGGCCATCGACGGGGCGGCGGTACAGTCCGCCTTTGCCGAACACCTGCCGGTCGATCGGGCCAGCCTGGTCATCGTCGGCGACGCGGCCCAGTTCATCGACGCCCTGCGCGCGAAACACCCGAACGTCGAGGTCATCCCGATCACGGCGCTGAACCTAGACAACGCGGCGCTGCAGTAGGGCATGGAGCTCCCTCTTCCCTTGCGGGAGAGGGAGACCGCGCACGACGGCGGAGCCGTCGTCCTGGCGCGGTCGGGTGAGCAACCATGTTCAGGCGGGTTTGGCTTTGGCCCATGGTTGGCCTCTGGCGAGGATGAGGTTTGCGGCCTCGACGAGCTTTCGCATGACGGCGACTATGACGAGCTTTGGAGGCTTTCCGGTGCC
>NZ_JANODA010000068.1:0-35183 GCF_031412435.1 Brevundimonas sp. | reverse complement strand
CAAGCCCCAGTTCGCCGGCGACAAGTACGCCGGCCTGTCGCAGCAGTGTCTGTGGTACATCGGCGGCATCATCAAGCATGCCAAGGCCATCAACGCCTTCGCCAACTCGACCACCAACTCCTACAAGCGTCTGGTGCCCGGATACGAAGCCCCGGTGAAACTGGCCTATTCGGCCCGCAACCGTTCGGCCTCGATCCGCATCCCGCACACGACCTCGCCCAAGGCCAAGCGTCTGGAAGCCCGCTTCCCCGACCCGATGGGCAACCCCTATCTGACCTTCGTGGCCCTGCTGATGGCCGGCCTCGACGGGATCGAGAACCAGATCGATCCGGGCGGTCCCGCCGACAAGAACCTCTACGACCTGCCGCCCGAAGAGCGCGGCTCGATCCCCGAGGTCTGCGGCTCGCTGAAGGAAGCGCTCGAGAACCTCGACAAGGACCGCGCCTTCCTCAAGAAGGGCGGCGTCATGGATGACGACTTCATCGACTCCTACATCGAGCTGAAGATGGAAGAGGTCATGCGCCTGGCCCTCCACCCGCACCCGGTCGAGTTCGACATGTACTACAGCTGCTGACCGGTTCGATCGGCTGACGACACAGAGGCGCCGGACGGGAGACTGTCCGGCGCCTCGTTACGTCTGGAGACGCCATGTCACGACTGTTGGGTCGCACGTCCTCAATCAACGTGCGGAAAGCCCTCTGGACTCTGGCGGAGGTCGGCGAGCCCTTCACACACGAGGCCGACTGGGGGTCGCCCGCCGCATCCACTCGAACGCCTGCCTTCCTGAACCTGAATCCGAACGGCCTGGTGCCGGTCTACCACGACGAGCGCGGCGTGCTGTGGCAGTCCAACACCATCTGCCGCTACCTCGCGCGCAAGCACGACCGTGACGATCTGCTGCCGACGGATCCGGCAGCCGCCGCGGCTGTGGAGATGTGGATGGATTGGCAGGCGACCGAACTCAACAACGCCTGGACCTACGCCTTCATGGCCCTGGTCCGTGGAGCTGACGGCTATGGCGACGCCGACCTTGTCGGACGCAGCGTCGATCGCTGGACGGGAATGATGCAGGTCCTCGACGCCCAGCTCGCCGCGACTGCGGGTTTCACGACAGGGGCCACGTTCACCGTCGCCGACATCGTACTGGGACTGTCGGCGCATCGGTACTTCAGCACGCCTTTCGAGCATGCCCCGCTGCCGGCTGTTCGCCGGTGGATGCAAAGCCTGGCGAACGAGACCCGATTCGCAGAGTTCTCGACGGTCGATACGCCCTAGGCCAACTCCGCCGAACCCGATTCTTCCCCGTCCTCGTCCATGTTCCGGCGCAGTTCGATCAGCCGCACGCACCAGATCGAGATCTCGTAGAGGATGACCAGGGGCACGGCGAGCATCAGCTGGCTGATCGGATCCGGCGGTGTCACGATGGCGGCCACCACGACCACGCCGACGATGGCGTAGCGACGCCCCTCGGACATGAATTTCGAGCTGATGAGACCGGCCAGGCCCAACAGGGTCATCACGACCGGCAGCTGGAAACACAGGCCGAAGGCGAGGATCAGGGCGGTGACAAGGTTTAGATACTCGGACACCTTGGGCAGGAGGGCGACGGCCACGGTGTCAGAGGTGATCTGCTGGCTCAGGGAGAACCACATCACGAACGGCAGCATGACGAAATAGACCAGGGCCGCGCCCAGCAGGAACAGCATCGGCGAGGCGATCAGGAAGGGCAGGAAGGCGCCCTTTTCGTTGCGATACAGCCCCGGCGCGACGAACCGGTAGAGCTGGAACGCCAGCACCGGGAAGGCCAGGAAGACCGCGCCGAACCCGGCCAGCTTCATCTTGGTGAACAGGATTTCCAGCGGCGCCGTATAGATCAGCTGCGCGGCCTCCTCGGTCGTCGGCGGTATCGGATGGATGCCCGCCGTCACCAGGATCAGGTCAAACGGGGAGACGTGGTGCCCGATGTTCGTCGCGTAGATGGCGCTGGCCGCCGCGAACGGCCGGACCAGGAAGATGTAGATCGGCCCGGCGAAGAAGAAGCACAGGATGAAGGCCAGGCCGAACGCCACGACGCACCAGACCAGCCGGCCGCGCAGCTCAACCAGGTGATCCATCAACGGCGCACGCGACGCCTCGATCTCGGCTTCGTCGCGGTCCGTCATTGGGAGGTCTTGGGCTTACGCGGCACACGCGGCTTGGCTGGAGCCGTTGTGACGGCCGGCTTGGCAGCGGGTTTGCCCCGTGGCTTGGCCGTGGCGGCTTTGGCGGCTTTGGCGGCCGGTGCGGCTGAAACTTTGGCCGTCGTCGCGCGGGGCTTGCGGGTCTTCGCCCGGGTGGCCGGCACGACCGGAGCCGTTGTCACCGGCTCCGGGAACTCCGGCTGGTCCAGCATCACCGCGCGCGGCGGGGGCTCGACATAGGCGGGCGCTTCCAGCTCCGCCTTGATGTCCTTGAAGGCGGCGTTGGCCTCGTCACCCAGGCGGACCATCCCCTGCCCGACCGATCCCTGACCGTCGCGCAGCGCCTGGACCTCCTTGCGCAGATCATCGAGCTCCGACTGGCGGGCCATTTCGTCGAAGCTGGCGCGGAACTCGTTGGCCATGCCACGCGCCTTGGCGACCATCTTGCCCAGTTGGCGCAGCATTCCGGGCAGCCGCTCGGGTCCGACCACGAGCAGGGCCACGATGCCGATCACGAGATATTCGAGGCCCCCGATCCCGGGGCCGAGGCCGCCCATGCGTCAGGCTCTTTCCGCTGTCAGGCCTAGCGCTTCAGCTCTTCCTTTTCCGCGTCGGTACGCGGCAGGCTGGACACGCCGTCATGCGGCCCGTCCTTCTTGTCCTCGTCCTTCAGGCCTTCCTTGAAGGCCTTGATGCCCTTGGCGGCGTCGCCCATCAGGTTCGAGATCTTGCCCTTGCCGCCGAACAGCAGGGCGACGACGACGATGACGATGGCCCAATGCCAGATGCTGATAGCGCCCACGGCACACTCTCCTCGAACGGGCCAAATGCGGCCCGCGTCAAACATACGGCTCCTATAGTCCAGCGGATGGCGACGCGCCAAGGGAACCTGTAAGTCCGCGCGAATGAGTCACGTGACAATCCACACCGACGGCGCCTGTAAGGGCAATCCTGGACCCGGCGGCTGGGGCGCCATCCTCCAGGCGAGCGGAAAGACCAAGGAACTGTGCGGCGGCGAACCGCTGACCACCAACAACCGCATGGAGCTGACCGCCGCCATCATGGCGCTGGAGGCCCTGACCCGGCCCTGCAAGATCGACCTGCACACCGACAGCAAATACGTGATGGACGGGATCACCGGCTGGATTCACGGCTGGAAGGCGCGAGGCTGGAAGACGGCCGACAAGAAGCCGGTCAAGAACGACGACCTGTGGAAACGGCTCGACGTCGCCCGCACAAGGCACGATGTCAGCTGGCACTGGGTCAAGGGGCACGCCGGTCACGAACTGAACGAGCGCGCGGACCAGCTTGCGAATCTGGGGATCGAACGGATGCGCGCCGGCGCTTGAGAACCTTCGCCTGACGGTTCCCGATTCATCGACCAGCGGTCTTGCTGCAAAGCTTTGAATAGGCTCTGCTTCGCCGATGACCGATCTGACCCCGATTCCCCCGGAAACTGACCCGATCGACAATGGCTCCAAGGGCAAGACCCAACGGGTCTCCGTCGAGGGTACGATCGCTTCCGTCTCGGCCATTTCTGCGATGATCGTCGCGGCTGCGTCGATGTTCACCGCCGTCCAGGCGCTGGACGTGTCCCGAACGGCAGCGAGGCAGAAGATCTTCGAAACCCAGCTGGCGACCTGCCTGCAGTTCAGCGAACTGACCGCACGCGCATCGTCGGACAGCGAAAAGGCCGCAGCCCTGTACGAGGGACCGATCGACGACGACGTCCGCGCCGAAATCACCGCGCGGATGGAAGCCGGTGACGCCGTCTCGACGTCGATCTACCAACAGTACCTCCAGATGACGATGGTCTTCCCCGACGAGATCAGCGACGCCGCCTACGCCGCCAGCGAAAAGCGGGTGGCGCTCTACAACAAGCAGGTCGAGGTGCTGGACGCCGGCGTGATCACGGCGCAGGACATCGCCGCGCTCGTAAGACTGGCGGGTGAGGAAACCGACCAGCTGAACGCCGCCTCGGGCGCGTGTCGCGACGAGGTCGGCGCGGTCGCCGGCATCGGCTGATCCGTCAGGCCTCCCGGCGGACCTTCAGCGACGGACCTTCCAGCCGATCCACGACGACACTGTCGCCGACCGGCGGAGCGTCGCCGTCAATCAGGGCGACCCATTCCGCGCCGGAGACAAAGACCCGTCCCCTGCCCTCGACGAACGGTTGTACCACGCGGGCGCGCTGACCCACGAGACGCAGGTCGCGATCGTTGATGTCGGGATGATCGTCCGGATTGACGCGTTTGATCAATCGTCGCGATAGCAGGGTCGCCAGGACCGTCAGACTCGCGAACAGGCCCACCTCGACTGCGAGACCCATCCGCAGTCCCAGCGCCGTGAGCACCGCGACGATGCCGGCCGCTACTGCGGGCCACAACAGCCATTCGGTCGACAACGCCGCCTCGACGGCCAGCAGCAGCACGCCCACGGCCAGCCAGATCCAGAACGGCTGGGAGGCATAGATGTCGAGAATCGCGCCCATGGCTCAGTCCTCCGTCAGGCAGTCGGCGGCACGGCGCCGCCGGACTTGGTGGATCGCGTCGAAGGCGCGGGCCGCGCAGTGTGTTGCTGGTCGCGCGCCAGTCCGACCAGTTCGCCGATACCCGCAATAGTACCCACCAGGCCGCTCATCTCGGCCGGCACGATGACGGTCTTGGCGGTCGGGTTGCGGGCCAGTTCGGCGAAGTCCTCGACATATTTCTGGGCGACGAAATAGTTGATGGCGTTAACGTCCCCGCGCGCAATGGCTTCCGACACCATGGCGGTGGCCTTGGCCTCGGCCTCGGCGGCGCGCTCGCGCGCCTCGGCGTCCCGGAAAGCCGCCTCCTTGCGGCCCTCGGACTCCAGGATCGCCGCCTGTTTGGCGCCCTCGGCGCGGGCGATGGCGGCCTGTTTCTCGCCCTCGGCCTCGGTGATGACGGCACGGCGCTCGCGTTCGGCCTTCATCTGGCGGGCCATGGCGTTGGTGATGTCGACCGGCGGAGTCAGGTCCTTGATCTCGATCCGGTTGACCTTGACCCCCCACGGCTCCGTCGCCGCGTCGATGACGGTCAGCAGGCGTGAGTTGATGTTATCCCGCTGGAACAGGACCTCATCCAGATCCATCGAGCCCACTACGGTCCGCAGATTGGTCGAGCACAGCTGGGTGATCGCATAGGGCAGGTTTTCGACCCGATAGGCGGCGCTGGGCGCGTCCATGACCTGGATGAAGACGATCGCGTCGACCTTCACCATGGCGTTGTCCTTGGTGATGACCTCCTGCTGGGGCACGTCCAGGACCTGCTCCATCATGTTCATCCGCCGGCCAATTCGTTCCACGAAGGGGATCAGGATGCTGATGCCGGGCTTCAGGGTCTTGGTGTATTTCCCGAACCGCTCGACCGTCAGCTCACGGCCCTGCGGCACGATCTTGACGATGCTGAACACGAAGATGACTGCGAAAACCAGCAGCACGACGGCGAAATAGGTCATTCCGGATCCTCCTGCCCGGATTCTACCCCGACCCGCGCCGCCGCGCCACGGAATCCGAACGCCGCAAACGAAAACGGCGGCCCCCTCCCGGGAGCCGCCGCGTCGCAAAAAAGGTGGGTCGGAAGACTACTCTTCCTCTTCCTCGTCTTCTTCTTCCTCTTCTTCTTCTTCCTCTTCCTCGTCCTCTTCCTCGTCCTCTTCCTCTTCCTCTTCCTCTTCTTCCTCATCCACGTCGTCGTCGTCGATGCCGAGGTCGTTCAGTTCGCAGAGGTCGACGTTGAACACCTCTTCGGTGTCGCCGTCGTCGTACACGGCTTGCAGGTCATATTCGCAGTCTTCCAGCTCATCCTCGACCGAGATGCTGGCGGTCTCGCCCGGGCCGATCGATTCGCCGTCGAGGATGTCCTCGTCCCAGTTCTCGTTGGACGATTCGCCGACTTTCAGCGAGACCATCGTCGCTTCGCTGTTGTTGGTGATCGAGAACGCCATGTCCTGAGCGACCGCGCTGGTCCCGAACAGAAGGGCGACGGTCGAGGCCGCCATGAACAGGTTCTTTTTCATTTAGATAGTCCCCCTGGGCCGGCGGGATGCCGGCCGAAGTTCAAAAAGACCGGCCGGGCGGAATCGCCCATGCCGTCGTCCAAATATGTCGGCTTTGCAGCACTCCGGGGTAAGTGACGGGACCTGACAATGCCGTCAGGGCGTCCGAAACGCGACGGCTTCGGAGATGACGCGCCGCGTCTCGTCCCACGCGACAGCGGCAATCGCCCCCGCAACAGGCATGAACACAGCCGCCGACGCATCGTCGCCGGGCACGGGCTCACCACTGATCCACTCCGCGACATAGTCGATCAGCACATAGTGTCGCCCCGCTTCGGGAAATATGCCGTCGACGACGTCGATCAGGCCGAAAATCCGGGCCTCGACCCCCGTCTCCTCGCGCAGTTCCCGCAGTGCCGCGTCGATCGCCCGCTCGCCGGGTTCGATCCGGCCCCCCGGCAGGCTCCATTCCCCCATCCGGGGCGGCGTCCCACGCCGGATCAGCAGGACTTGGTCGCCTTTCAGGCAGACCACACCGACGGCAGGCACGGGCGTCAGGGAAGAATCGTTCATGACGCCACCCTAGACCGGCGTATCGCTTTTGAGTGGCGCGGACGGCGAGGCTTTGAGACAAGACGCCATGGCCTCCCCCTCCCCCGCCGCCCTCGACGAACTGAAAGCCGCGCTCGGCCCTTCCGGCTGGACCGAAGATCCGACGGAGATCGCGCCCTGGGTCGCGGAATGGCGCAACAAATGGAAGGGGCACACCCCCCTGATGCTGAAGCCTGCCTCGACCGCCGAGGTCGCGCGGGCGGTGGAGATCTGTGCCCGTCACGGAGTCGCCATCACCCCCCAGGGCGGCGGCACCGGCCTGGTCGGCGGTCAGGTGCCCTTCGGTGAAGTCCTTTTGACGACGCGCCGTCTGCGCGCAGTGCGCGACGTGACTCCGCTGGACGACGCCATGACGGTCGAGGCCGGTATCACCTTGTTTGAGGCGCAGCAGCTGGCCGCCAAGGCCGACCGCTTCTTCCCGCTCAGCCTTGCGGCGGAGGGCACGGCGACGATCGGCGGGGTCATCTCGACCAATGCCGGCGGCACGGCCGTCCTGCGCTACGGCATGATGCGCGATCTGGTGCTGGGCATCGAGGCCGTGATGCCCGACGGCCAAGTCTTCAACGGCCTGAAGCGGCTCCGCAAGGACAACACCGGCTACGACCTGAAACAGCTTCTGATCGGCGCCGAGGGGACGCTCGGCGTCGTCACGGCCGCCACCCTCAAGCTGTTCCCGGTCATGCGCAGCCGGGCCACCGCCGTCGTCGGCCTGGCCAGCGCCCATTCCGCCATCCAGCTCCTCGCCCGCGCCAAGGCCGAGACCGGCGGTGGGGTCGAGGCCTTCGAGCTGATGAAACGGATCGGTGTCGAGTTCGCCCTGAAACACATTCCCGGCGTCCGGGAGCCGCTGGACAGCGTCCAGCCCTGGTACGTCCTGATCGAACTGACCTCGGGCGAGCCAGGGGCGGCCGAGGCCGGGATGGAGCGGATCCTGACCGCGGCCTTCGAGGAAGACCTCATCACCGACGCCGCCATCGCCCAGAACGAGACCCAGGTCCGCGACTTCTGGAAACTGCGCGAGGAGCAGTCGGCGTCCCAGCGGCCCGAAGGCGGCGGCTGGAAACACGACGTCTCTGTCCCCGTCAGCCGCATCGCCGACTTCCTCGATGAAGCCACGGCGGCCGTCGAGGCGTTCGAGCCGGGCGCGCGCGTCTCGGCCTTCGGCCACGTCGGCGACGGCAATATGCATTATGACATCCTGTGCCCGCCCGGTGGCGACCTGCCTGCCTTCCTCGACCGCTGGGAGGCCGGCTCCCGGGTCGTCCACGACGTCGTCGCCCGCTACGAGGGTTCGATCTCGGCCGAGCACGGCCTCGGCCGCCTCAAGACCGACGAGGCCCGCCGCTACAAGACGCCTCTCGAGATTTCGACCATGCAGGCGATCCGGAAAGCCATTGATCCCCAGCGGATCATGAACCCGGCGGTGTTGTTCTAGCCCGCGCCCTTCAAACCGTCGTCGAACCCGCCTAAACGCGCGGCATGTTGATCGTACTCTCGCCCGCAAAGCGGCTGGACTTCACCGAGCCGTCGCCGGAGATCCTGGCGTCGAACCGGCGCTTCGTCGACGACACCGCGTCCCTGTCGAAGACGGCCCGCAACCAGACCCAGGCCGACCTGCGCCGGCTGATGGGCATTTCGGCCGACCTCGCCAAACTGAACCAGGCGCGCTTCAAGGCCTTCGAGCCCGAGTCACTGGACGCGGGCATCCAGGCCGCCTTCGCCTTCGATGGCGACGTCTATCAGGGACTGGACGCCCGCACCCTCGCCACGGCAGACCTCGCCTTCGCTCAGGATCACCTGCGGATCCTTTCGGGCCTCTACGGCCTGCTGCGCCCCCTGGACCGGATCCAGCCCTACAGGCTCGAGATGGGCACCCGGCTGAAGACCCGGCGCGGGTCCAGCCTTTACGACTTCTGGGGCGACCGGATCTCGAAACAGCTGAACGCCGACGCGGAGGGGCACACCGACCCCGTGCTCGTGAACCTCGCCAGCCAGGAGTATTTCGGCGCCGTCGACGCCCGGGCGCTGAAGCTGCCGGTCGTCACCCCGCATTTCCGTGAGGAGAAGGACGGCGAGAGCCGCATCATCTCCTTCTTCGCCAAGAAGGCGCGCGGCACCATGGCCCGGTTCGCCATCGACGAACGGATTGAAACCGCCGGCGATCTGAAGGCGTTTGATCGCGACGGTTACCGCTTCCAGAAGTCAGCCTCGACCGAGACCGACTGGATATTCACCAGGCAAGGAAATTCCTGACACCGGGTCGCCTTCGCAGTCGCGAAAGGCTAGGGTTCCGGCAAACCAGAGACCCCGGACGCGCCTGATCGGCGCGGACAGGGGCAAGAAGCGAGAGTGAACGACCCCATGTTTCAGTGGCCCGGCAAGAAGGACGGCTCGGAGACCGAGCGCCCCGTCTATCGCGATCCCAACGATCTCAAGGGCCAGGTGGCCGTCATCTCCGGCTCGACGTCGGGCATCGGCCTGGCCCTGGCCCGGGCGGTCGCCTCGCGCGGCGGCGACGTCGTTCTGAACGGTCTGGGCGATCCGTCCGAGATCGAGCGCACCCGTTCAGAGATGGAGGCCAGCTGCGGCGTCCGCGTCCGCTATCACGCCGCCAATATGCTGAAGGGCGACGAGGTCGCCGACATGGTCGCCTACGCCAAGCATCAGCTGGGCCGGCTGGACATTCTGGTCAACAACGCCGGCATCCAATACGTGGAGGCCGTCGAGAAATTCCCGTCCGACCAGTGGGAGAAGATCATCGCAATCAACCTCTCCTCGACCTTCTATGCCACCCGCGCCGCCATCCCGATCATGAAGGCCCAGGGTCGCGGCCGGATCATCAACGTCGCCTCGGCCCACGGCCTGGTCGCCTCGCCGTTCAAGTCCGCCTATGTCGCGGCCAAGCATGGCGTGCTCGGCTTCACCAAGACCGTGGCGCTGGAAGTCGCGCAGGACAACATCACCTGCAACGCCATCTGCCCCGGCTTCGTCGAGACCCCGATCGTCGAGAAGCAGATCGCCGATCAGGCCCGCACGCGCGGCATCTCCAAGGAACAGGTGCTGAAGGACGTGATCCTGGCGGCCCAGCCGACCAAAAGGTTCGTCACGACCGACGAACTGGCCGGCATCTTCCTCTATCTGGTCAGCGATCTGGGGGCTTCGGCCAACGGGGCCAGCTTCTCGATCGACGGCGGCTGGACCGCCCAATAGGACGAAGGCCGGGGGACGATGGCGCTCTTCAAACGCAAGTCGACCCCGGCGCCTGCAGCGCCTGAACCGCCCGCGAGCGGTCGCCGCCCCATCTGTCTGGCGCTTCAGGGCGGAGGCGCGCACGGCGCCTTCCAGTGGGGCGTGCTCGACCGGCTGCTCGAGGCCGACGTCGTCGACATCCGGGCGGTCACGGCATCCTCGGCCGGCGCCATGAACGGCGCGGCTTTGGTTTCGGGCCTGGCCACGGGCGGCGCGGACGGCGCCCGCCAGTCGCTCGACAAGCTGTGGCGCGAGACCAATCAGTCGGGCGGCAAGAACGTCTTCGGCGACACCTCGATCTGGTCCAACGCCCTGCAGCCGGCCTGGCTGAAGGACTCGGCCCTCTGGCGCGCGTCGGAGACCCTGGCAATGTCGATGTCGCCCTATGAATTCAATCCGTTCAATCACAATCCGCTCAAGCGGGTCCTGCAGGCGACGATCGATTTCGAGGCGGTCCGCGCCTCGGACGTGAAGTTCTTCGTGGCCGCCACCGCGGTCCGCCACGCCAAGTCCCGCGTCTTCACATCCGCCGAGATCACGGATCAGGTCCTGCTCGCCTCCGCCTGTTTGCCGCACCTGTTCCAGGCGGTGGAGATCGACGGCGAGCCCTACTGGGACGGCGGCTATCTCGCCAACCCGCCGCTCTGGCCGCTGTTCTACCAGGACACGCCGGACGATGTTCTCCTGATCACCCTCAACGCCTTCGAGCGCGCCGACGCCCCAAAAGCCGCCGGCGACATCATGGACCGGCTGAACGAGGTGGTCTTCAACGCGCCTCTGGTCGCCGAACTGCGCGCCGTCGCCTTCGTCCAGGAACTGATCGAGGAGGGCCGACTGACCCCCTCCGCCCGCGACCAGTATCGCCACATCCTGATGCACGCGATCGAGGCCGACGGCTGGCTGGGCGACCTGTCGCTGGGGTCCAAGTTCAATACCGAATGGACGTTCCTGAACGACCTCAAGACGCGCGGTCGCGCCGCCGCCGACGACTGGCTGGAAAGCTGCTTCGCGGAGGTCGGGGTTCGCTCAAGCGTCGATCTGCAGGCACGGTTCGGCTAGCCGACGAACCCTGCGGCCCGTCTTAGTCTATCATTGATCGCCTCACCGAGACCGTCGATCGGGATTGGGGCCACGGCGATGGCGGACGGGCGCTCCCGGTCGGCCTCGCGGAGCAGCCGGAAGAGGTTGGCCGCCGCTTCCCGCACGTCGCCGGAAGGACTGAGACTCCACCGTGTCTCGCCTTGGCCCTGCCCGAAGCCCAGGAAGATTTCGCCATCCGCCGCGCTCATCGCCTCCAGCCGCACCGGCGACGACGGCGCATAGTGGCGCGTCAGCCGCCCCGGCGACCGATGGCCCTCGCCCGCTCCATCCAGCGGACCGACAAGGGCCTCGATCTCCTCGCGCGTGACCGACCCCGGCCGCAGCAGGGAGACCCGCCCGTCCAGCACCGAAACGACCGTGCTCTCGACCCCGACCGCACAGGGCCCGCCGTCCAGGGCCGCGCTCGCGGAGTCGCCCGTCTCTTCCATGGCGTCGGCGAACGTTGTCGGGCTGGGGCGCCCCGAGCGGTTGGCCGAGGGCGCCACCACGGGACCGCCGAACGCGTCCAGCACCGCCCGCGCCCCGGCATGGCAGGGGACCCGCACCGCGATACTGTCCAGGCCCGCGCGCGCCAGGTCGCTGACCGCGATCGTGTCCCGGCACGGCGCCACGATGGTCAAGGGCCCGGGCCAGAAGGCCGCCGCCAGCTTCCGCGCGGCCTCGTCAAAGACGGCGATCCGCTCGGCCGCGACGGCATCCGCGACGTGGGAAATCAGGGGATTGAAGCGGGGTCGGCCCTTGGCCTCGAAGATCTTCGCGACCGCTTCCGCGTTCCCGGCGTCCGCCGCCAACCCGTAGACGGTCTCGGTCGGCAGGATCAGCAGTTCGCCGGCCTTCAGCGCCGCGACGGCGCCCTCGACCCCGCTCAACCGACCGTGCGCGTCGCCAGGGACACGTCCACCCTCACCTGCCGGCCGATCAGTCCGTTCCACGGTCCACGCGTTCCAATGCCGAAGGCCGCCCGATCCAGCAAGAAGCCGCCGGTCATCTGCGCCGTCCGCCCTGCGCTGCGCAAGGTGGCGGGGAAGGTCACGGGCCGGGTGACGCCCTTCATGGTGATCCCGGCATGGGCGGTGAACCGGTCGCCGCCCGCCGGTTCCAGCCGGGTCAGACGGAAGGCGATACGGGGATAACGACCGGTGTCGAGAAAGCCTGAACCGGCCGCCGTGGAGGTCAGCCGGGCGTCGTCCATTCGCAGCGAGCCCGCCTCGACGTCGATGGCCACATGGGCGGTCTCGGGCGCCGCCGGATCGAAGCGGATATCGCCTGTCCAGCGCGTGAACCGCCCGGTGCGCGCGCCGACCGGGGTTCCGACCCGCATGGTGATCAGGGACTCGCCCGGGACCACGGCCCAGCGTTCGACCTCGGCCCGGCTCGCGCCCGTCGCCAGACAGACCGCCCCGAATAGCAGTGCGATCAGTACCAGACGCATTTCAGGGCCGCCGGGGAATCAGCGGGATCATGCGGTGCAGGACGTTGTCCCGATCGACGAAATGATGCTTCAGCGCCGCCAGCACGTGCAGCGCCAGCAGGACGTAGAGCACCTTCACCCCCGCCTCGTGAAGATCCATGAAGGTTCCGGCCAGATCGCGACTGCGTTCGACCGGCAGCAGCGGCCAGTTGAACAGGCCAAGCCAGCTGATGTCCCGGCCGCCTGCGCTCGACGCCGCCCAACCGAACATCGGAATCGCGATCAGCAGGACATAAAAGAGCACATGTGTCGCCTTGGCGGCGAAGGCCTGCCAGTCGGGCGTGCCAGGCGGCATTGGCAGGGCGGGGTTGGCCATCCGCCAGCCGATTCGCGCCAGCGTCAGGACCAGAACCGTCAGACCCAGCGCCTTGTGGACCTGAAGGAACTCGCGCGAGATCGGGCCGTCGGTCGCCTCATTTGCCGTGATCAGCAGCACCTGGGCCAAAACGAGCAGGGCCAGCCCCCAATGAAAAGCCAGCGATACGATCGAATAGCGATTTCTCGGCTCGGCCATTAAGTTCCTCACGTCGCTCTCCGGCGACAGCTTGGCGCCGCAAACCGCGCAGGCCAACCCATCCCTTGCCTGACGCGGCGGCATGGTCGCAAGAAGGAGGGACGCGCGGTGTCGTGCGCGAGACGATCACAGAGACTTCGCCATGACCTATCGCGCCCCCGTTCGGGATATCGCTTTCAGCCTGACCGCCATCGCCGGCATCGATCAGGTCGCCGCCACCGGCGCCTTCCCCGATTACGACGCCGATGTCCTGGGCGCCGTTCTCGAAGCGGCGGGCCAGTTCTCCGAAGGCGTGCTGGCGCCCCTGAACCGCCCGGGCGATCAGGCCGGGGCGAAATACGCGAATGGCTCCGTCACCGCCGCGCCCGGCTTCGCCGACGCCTATCGCCAGTTCGCCGAGGGCGGCTGGACCGGCCTGACGGCTCCGGCCGAGGCCGGCGGCCAGGCCCTGCCCAAGGCGCTTGAGCTGGCGGCCTATGAGACGATCCAGTCCGCCAACATGGCCTTCGCCCTCTGCCCCATGCTGTCGCTGGCGGCGATCGAGGCGCTGGAACAGGTCGGCACAGAGCACCAGAAGGCGACCTACCTGCCCAAACTCGTCAGCGGCGAGTGGACGGGGGCCATGGTCCTGACCGAGCCGGGCGCCGGCTCCGACCTCGGCGCCCTGACCTCGACCGCGACGCCGAACGGCGACGGGACCTATGCGCTCAACGGCCAGAAGATCTACATCACCTGGGGCGACCACGATGCGACGGACAACATCGTCCACCTTGTGCTCGCCCGCCTGCCCGACGCCCCTCCGGGACCCAAGGGCATCAGCCTGTTCCTGGCCACCAAGTTCGAGGTCAAGGAAGACGGTTCGTCGGGCGCCCGCAACGACTTCCGCCCCGTCGGCATCGAGCACAAGCTGGGCATCCACGCCTCTCCGACCTGTGTCATGAGCTATGAGGGCGCCCGCGCAGAACTGGTCGGCCAGCCGAACCAGGGTCTGGCCCATATGTTCGTCATGATGAACAATGCGCGCCTGGCCGTCGGCGTCCAGGGCGTCGGCGTGGCCGAGGGGGCCTATCAGCACGCCCTCGCCTATGCTCTGGATCGCCGTCAGGGTCGCTCGGTCTGGACCGGAGAGGCCAACGCGCCGATCATCGACCATCCCGATATCCGGCGCACCCTCGCTGTCATGAAGGCCAAGATCGAGGCCGCCCGCGCCATCTGTTTCGCCACCGGCGTCGCCGCTGACCTCGCCCGGCACGCCGCGACCGAGGACGAACGCCGCAAATGGAAGGGCCGCGAGGACCTGTTTGTGCCGATCGCCAAGGCCTGGAGCACCGACATCGGCTGCGACGTCGCCTCGGACGGGATACAGATCCACGGCGGCATGGGCTTCATCGAAGAGACCGGCGCGGCCCAGTACTATCGCGACGCCCGCATCACCCCGATCTACGAGGGCACCAACGGCATCCAGGCCATGGACCTGGTCGGTCGCAAGCTATCGCAGGACGGCGGCGCTTCGGCCAAGGCCGTCATCGCCGAGATGAAGGCGACCCTGAAAGACCTCGGCGGCCTCTATTCCGGCAAGCCGGTCGAACGGTTCGCGGCGGCTGTCGGCGCCGTGGAGGACGCCACCCTGTGGCTGCTGGACGCCAAGGCCGATCCGGCGCGCGGCGCCGACGTCCTGGCGGCGGCGGACGCCTATCTGAAGCTCATGGGCGACGTCATCGGCGGCTGGATGCTGGCCAAGGGGGCGCTGGCCGCCAAGATCCGTCTCGACGCGAACGATGGCGATCCGGCCTGGCTACAGGGCAAGGTCGATCTCTACGAAGTCTATGCCGCCAACATCCTCGGCCACGCCTCCAGCCGGCTTGCCGCTGTGGGTCAGGGCGGAGACCTGCTCTCGCGGATCAGCCGGGAAGCGCTGGGGGCTTAGGGCTCCACGCGGTCCAGCATCTCGATCGCTTCGCGAACATAGACGGCGTGGGTGACCACGCCGATCTCCAGCTGTTCGTCGTTGACCCGCACTTCCTGGCTCAGCAGGCCGGCGATGAACGCGCTCTCCGGTTCCATCGTGCCTGGCCGCTTGCGCGCGCTCGGCGTCCAGAATACAGGGCCGCCCGAGTTGCCCGGGAAGACCGTGAAATCCAGCAGGAAGGTCGGAAAGGCCGCCACCGGCGACAGCGGATACGACGCGATCCGCCCGACCCTGAGGATCGGGAACCCGGCCCGGTTCGCAGACAGGCCACGGGGAAAGCCCAGCGACAGCAGTTCGTCCCCCGGCCCCACCTCCCAAGCCCCGAAGGCGTTCTCGTCCGCCAGCCAGCCCAACGGGATCGCGGCCCGGGCGAAAGCCTCCGGAGCCTGGACCTCCATCACAGCGACGTCGCGATCGGGATGCTGGGTCCACAGGGGCTCGCCCTCGCCGTTGCGGATGCTCAGGGGCTCGGGATCGAATCTCCAGGTTCCATCGCCCAACGCGGTACGCCAACCCATCCGCGCCTCTGGATCCGGCATGCTCTCCAGCACATGGGCCGCGGTCACCAGAACGATCCGGGGCGTACCGTCCGGCCTTGGCGCCTGGATCAGAAACCCGGTCCCGACCGTGCGCGTATTCGGCCCTGACGGCTGGTCCAGTTGCACCGTCGCCTCGATCAGACCGACCGTCAGGTCCCAGGCGGGAGCGACGACCGGCGGCGGCGCGGCGTCCTGGGCGGGCGGGACCTCGATCATGGGCGGACTTTCGTGAAGGCTGCGGCATTTGACGGCGCGCATGCCGGTCGCACAAGCTGCGTCGGTGACTTACAGGGGAACGATACGATGAACCGCCGCGAATTCGTCGCCACCACCGCCGCCTCCGCCCTCGTGGCCGCCGCCTCCCCCGCCCTCGCCCGCCCCGTCACGGATGCCCAGATGTCGCCTACTCCTCCTGTTGCGAAGAAAATCCCCGTCGTCATCGAACAGCTGGGTCGCACCCGCACCGACGACTACCAGTGGATGAAGGACGACAACTGGCAGGCCGTGCTGCGCGACCCGACCCTGATCAAGGTTGACGTCAAGGAACACCTCGAGGCCGAGAACGCCTATCGCGAGGCCATGCTGGCCTCGACCCTGCCGCTGCAGGCGGCGATGTTCGAGGAGATGAAGGGCCGCATCAAGGAGGACGACAGCTCCGTCCCGTCGCCCGACGGCCCGTGGGAGTATTTCACCGAGTACCGCACCGGTGAGCAGCACCCTCGCTACATGCGGGTCGAGCGGCAGGGGACCTACATCGTCGACGGCCAGCCGGTGACGAAGAACTTCATCGTCGCCCCGACGCCGGAACTGCTGCTGGACTGCAACCTGCTGGCAGAGGGCAAGGCCTATTCGGAGGTCTCGGCCGTCGAGCACAGCCCGGACCACAGCCTTTTCGCCTATGCCGAGGACGCCCAGGGTTCCGAGGTCCACCACATCTACATCCGCGACCTGGCGACTGGGGCAGTCCTGCCCGATCCGATCACGTCCGCGACCGGCAATTTCACCTTCTCGCCCTGTTCGCGCTGGATCTTCTGGACCAACCGCGATGACAACGGCCGGCCCGACAAGATCTTCCGTCGTCCCTCGCGCGGCGGCGAGACGACCCTGGTCCATGAGGAGGCCGACGACGGCATGTTCATGGGGGTCGAGCGCACCGCCGACGACTCCTTCATCGTCATCGCGATCCAGAACCAGGAGACCTCGGAGGCCCGCTATATTCCGGCCGATCAGCCGACGGACGAACCGCTTGTGCTGGCCGCGCGCGAGGTCGCGGTCCGCTACGACGTCGATCACTGGGACGATCGCTGGGTGATCCGCACCAATGCCGACGACGCGATCGACTTCAAGATCGTCCAGGCCCCGACCGATCGGCCCGGCCGCGCCGACTGGGAGGACCTCGTCCCGCACACGCCCGGTCGCTTCATCGAGGGGGTGGCGCTGGTGAAGAGCTTCATCGCCCGTCAGGAGCGCGCCGACGCCAATACGAAGATCGTCATCCGCGACCGCGCCGGCGACGAACACGAGATCGCCGTCGACGAGCCCGCCTATGCCCTGTCGCTGGGCGGGGCGTCGGAGTTCCAGACCACGACGATGCGTTACGGCTACAACTCGCCGTCCACCCCGACCTCGACCTATGACTACGATCTGGCCACGCGCGTGCGCGTGCTGCGGAAGGTTCAGGAGGTCCCGTCGGGTCACAACCCGGCCGACTATGTCGTCGAGCGGCTGAACGCCCCGGCGCCGGACGGCAAGCTGGTGCCGGTGACAGTCCTGCGGCGTCGCACGACGCCGGTCGATGGCTCAGCCCCCCTGCTGCTGTACGGCTACGGCTCCTACGGCATCCCGATGTCGGCCAGCTTCTCGACCGGTCGCCTGTCGCTGGTCGATCGTGGCTGGATCTACGCCATCGCCCACATCCGGGGCGGCTCTGACAAGGGCTGGGGCTGGTTCCTGGATGGGCGGAAGTTCAAGAAGAAGAACACCTTCACCGACTTCACCGCAGCCGCCGATCACCTGATCTCGCGCGACTACGCCCGCGCAGGCAACATCGTGGCCCAGGGCGGCTCCGCCGGCGGCCTGCTGATGGGCGCCGTCACCAACATGCGGCCAGAGCTCTGGGCCGGCGTGATCGGCCAGGTGCCTTTCGTGGACGTGATCAACACCATGTCCGACGTCTCCCTGCCCCTGACCCCGCCCGAATGGCCCGAGTGGGGCAACCCGATCGAGGACGTCGAGGCCTACGACTACATCGCCAGCTACAGCCCCTACGACAACGTCGGGGCCAAGGCCTATCCGGCCATCCTGGCCACCGGCGGCCTGTCCGACCCCCGCGTGACCTACTGGGAACCGGAGAAGTGGGTGGCCAGGCTGCGGCCCGCGACCACCTCCGGCAAGCCGGTCCTGCTCAAGATCAACATGGAGGCTGGCCACGGGGGCGCCTCCGGCCGGTTCGACTATCTGAAGGAGGTCGCCCACGACTACGCCTTCGCGGTCTGGGCGATTCAGCGGGGTTGGGAAACGGCGTGATCCGCGACGCGACCCTAGCCGATCTCCCGGCCATCGCGGCCCTGTATGGCCGGGAGGTCCTGAGCGGTACGGCGACCTTCGAAATGGACCCGCCTTCACTGGCCGAAATGACGGCCCGTTTCGAGGCCGTCCGCGCGAAGGGCCTACCGTGGTTGACCGCCGAGATCGACGGCGCCTTCGCCGGCTATTCCTATGCCTCGCCGTTCCGGCCGCGTCCGGCCTATCGCTACGCTGTCGAGGGTTCGATCTATGTCGAGGAAACCGCCCGCGGCCACGGCGTCGGTCGCGCCCTGCTGTCGGCCCTGATCGACCGAGCCCGCGAACTGGGCCTGCGCCACATCATCGGCGCCATCAGCGACAGTGCGACCAGCCAGGCGTCGATAGCCCTGCACCAAGGCCTCGGGTTCGGCCGGGCGGGAACCTACCATCAGGTCGGCTGGAAGTTCGATCGCTGGATCGATGTCCACCTGATGCAGTTCGATCTCGGCCCGGCCGGCGCTCCGCCCACTGCTCCAGGCATCGACCTGACCGGGGGGCTCGCCTGATCAGTGCGGGGCGATGTCCGATGGCGGCGAGGTCAGCCATGGCGCCAGGCGAAAGCGCCTCGGCGGGTCGCACAAGGTACGGGTCAGGATAAAACGCTGTGCGAAGGCGACCACGGCCCGGATCGTCTGGTCGTCGAACGGCTTGGATACCGCACCCAGCGCGCCTGCGAATCCATCGGGTATCTGCTCCGGGTTGGCCGTGAGAAAGATCACTGCCGTGCCGTAGTCGGTGACCAGCCGGTGCGCGATCTGCGGCCCCGTCATCCCGTCCAGCAGGTTCACATCGACCAGGGCCAGCATGGGCCGTTCTCGTTCGGCGATTTCGAAAGCGCTGGCCCTGTCCATGGCGCAACCGACGACGTCGCACCCGGCTTCGCCGAGCACGAGTTCCAGTTCCATGGCGAGGATGGCCTGGTCTTCCACGATCATGACCCGCAGGTCAGACGTCTGTTGCAATACTGTTCCCCGCGGCCCGCCGACGGCCGTAACGCTACTGTGTCGGATACCGGACAATCTCAACGCACGCTTGGCGAATTGGTTCGCTGTAAGCTATCAAAATGGCCAGTTTTCAGGTCTTTTTTGGGGGACGAATGACCGCAGACGCGGACGTCAGGGTCGCCGAACTCGAGCGGCGGCTCCTGGGCGGCTACCAGTTGCTTCAGGCGCTGGTGGGAATCCGGCTGCGCAGCGTCCAGGATCCCGAGAGCCGACGGCACCTGACCTGGCTTAGCGACGTCGTCGCAGCAATGGGCCTGATCAACCGCCGCATCGTCGAGAGCGGCTCAGTCGATTTCGCGGCCTATCTGGACGACGCGGTCGGTTTCTGGCGGAGGAACTGTGACGGACGCGGCGTGCGGATCGACCTGCGCGGCGATTCGACCGACCTGCCGGAAAGCCACGCCGTTCCCCTGGCCATCATCGTGCACGAACTGATGTCCAACGCTGTGCGCCACGCCTTTCCGGACGACCGGCGCGGCTCGATCGCCATCGCCTGTTCGCGAGCGTCCGATGGCGTCAGCCTGGTGGTTCGGGATGCAGGCGTGGGTTCGGATGACCTCATCAAGGGCGACGGCCTGGCGTTGGTGGAGGGACTGATCGCCCATCTCGGGGGCGCCATCGTCATCGAATCCGCCGCCGGAGCCGGAGTCGGCATCCGCGTGCGCCTGCCCCTCCGGACCGACACGACCCACTGACGTCCTGAGACGGACAGGCGGCTCCGCCGCCAGGCCCGGCCTGTCGGCCTGATCGCTGCTGTCTGGTGCAAGGCGGTGGCTGGGGAACTAGGACTCGAACCTAGAATGACGGTACCAAAAACCGGAGTGTTACCATTACACCATTCCCCAGCAGGACCGGTGCTCCCCGGGCCTGGGCCCGAGAGAGGCGGTCGAATACGCCAAGGCCGCGGGGGATGCAACACCCGGTTTCCGGACTATTTTACAAAGCCTGTGAAGGGCGCTTGCGGCCTCCGAAACCCGTCGCTATAAGCCCGCCTCCAAGTCGGAGTGTGGCTCAGTCTGGTAGAGCACTGCCTTCGGGAGGCAGGGGTCGGAGGTTCGAATCCTCTCACTCCGACCATCTTTCCCGGCGCCGCCCGAGCGCCCCTTCCTCAGTCCGGTTCGCCGTCGCGGTTCACATCGCGAAAGCGCCTCGGCCCTCCAAGGGGCTGAAACGCCAGACCCACAAGCCCGCACAGCGTCAGCAGCACGAACAGTCCGATCAGGATTTCCATGTCGTCACCTCTGACTGAGGTAACGCCAGGCCTTGATCCGGGTTGCGGTCAACCCGCCCTTGTCGCCACGCCGTTCAGATGCGCGCCCACGGCCTCGATCGTGCGCTCGCCCAAGGCCTTCCTCCGCGCCAGCAACTCGGGCGAGCCGGCGTCGTAGTCGGCCATCAGCCGCGTCACGAACGAACCGTCGCGCACATCGGCGAGCACGCCATCCATGGCCGTCCGCGAGGCCTGCCCGATCACGCGCGGCCCGGTCAGATAGGCGCCGTATTCGGCCGTGTTCGAGATCTTGGCGAAGGCCCCGGCGATGCCGCGTTCGTACATCAGGTCGGTCACCAGCTTGACCTCATAGAAGCACTCGAACCAGGCGACCTCGGGCGGATAGCCGGCGTTGACCAGCTTCATGAAGGCGGCGTCGATCAGTTCGCCGACGCCGCCGCACAGGACCACCTGCTCGCCGAACAGGTCGCTCTCGCATTCGGCCGCGAAGGTCGTCTCCAGGATGCCCTTGCGGCCGCAGCCCAGGGCCGCCGCATAGGACAGGCCCAGGGCATGGGCCCCGCCGGTGGCGTCCTGGTGCACCCCGAAAAGACAGAAGACCCCCTCCCCGGCCTCGTAGAGATCGCGGATGCGCGGGCCGATGCCCTTGGGCGAATCGAGGATGACGTCGAGGTCCGCGCGCGGCGTGACCAGGCCGAACCGCACCGACAGGCCGTGGGCGAAGATCAGGGCCGCGCCGGGTTTGATGTTCGGCTCGATCTCGTCGCGGTACAGGTCGCGATGGGCTTCGTCCGAGACCATGAGGGCTACGACGTCTGCCCCGGCTGTCGCCTCGCCGGCGGTCAGGACGGAAAAGCCGTCGGCCTCCGCCTTCGCCCGCGTCGCCGACCCGGCCTTCAGCCCGACGACGATGTCCGCCACGCCCGAGTCGCGCAGGTTCAGCGCATGGGTCCGGCCCTGGCTGCCGTAGCCGATGATCGCCACCCGCCTGCCCCGGATGATGGACAGATCACAGTCGCGGTCGTGGAAGACGGGCAGAGGAGCGGGTAAGGACTGGGTCATGACCGTCCTCATAACGCCTTCCTCCGTCGTCGCCTTCTGGAAAGAGGCGGGTCCGAAGATGTGGTACGCCAAGGACGAGGCGTTCGACCGTGAGTTCCGCGACGCCGGGCGCGCCCTGCACGAGGCGGCGGCGCGGCGCGAGCTGGACGGCTGGATGGCCACGGCTGAGGGGGCCCTGGCCCTGATGATCCTGCTCGATCAATATCCCCGGAACAGCTTCCGTGGCGCCGCGCATCAGTTCGCCACCGACAGCCTCGGCCTGATGTTCGCGAAACAGGCCTGGGACCTGGGCTATCCCCTGACGTTCGAGCCGGATCTGCGCCAGTTCTTCGTCACCCCGTTCGAGCATTCCGAGGCCCTGGCCGACCAGGACGAGGCCGTGCGCCTGTCCGGCGACATGCCCGAGGTGCTGAAATTCGCCCACATCCACCGCGACATCATCGTCCGCTTCGGCCGCTTCCCGCACCGGAACCGGGCGTTGGGCCGCGAGACCACGGCCGAGGAACAGGCCTTCCTGGATCAGGGCGGGTTCGGCGGATGAAGCGCGGGATTGGACTCGGAAAACAGAGTCCAGAGAGTCCAAATCCTGAGTCGTCATGTCAGATATCCGGTTCATGAACTTGAACTTAAACCGCTTTGCCACGGCTCATTCGCGGCTCATGCCGCGACCGGGGCATAACCGTCCATCAGAACCGGTCGCAGGCCTTGCCACTTTCCTGTGAGCAACCGAATCGGGCCGATGTGGCGCAGGCGAATCACCGGCACACTGTGCGGATGAACGCCGTGGCCCAGATCAGTGACCTTCAGGACCGTATCGCGGCCGCGCCCGCGGACCATCCCGAGTTCCAGTACCTGAACCTGTTGCGCGACATTCTCGACAACGGCGTGCGTCGCGACGATCGCACCGGTACCGGCACGCTCGGCGTCTTCGGCCGCCAGATCCGGTTCGACCTGTCGAAGGGCTTTCCCCTTCTGACCACCAAAAAACTGCATCTGCGCTCCATCATCGTGGAACTGCTGTGGTTCCTGCGCGGCGAGACCAATACCCGCTGGCTGAAGGAGAACGGCTGTTCGATCTGGGACGAGTGGGCCGACGAAAACGGCGAACTTGGTCCGGTTTATGGGAAACAATGGCGCTCCTGGGCCGCCCCGAACGGCGAGTCGATTGACCAGATCGCCCGCCTGATCGAGGGGCTGAAGACCAACCCGAACAGCCGCCGCCACATCGTCTCGGCCTGGAACCCGGCCGATATCGAGGACATGGCCCTGCCGCCCTGCCACTGTCTTTTCCAGTTCTTCGTCGCCGACGGCAAACTGAGCTGCCAGCTCTACCAGCGCTCGGCCGACGTCTTCCTCGGCGTGCCGTTCAACATCGCGTCATATGCGCTGCTGACGCATATGATTGCGGATCAGGTCGGACTGGCTGTCGGTGATTTCGTATGGAGCGTGGGAGACGCCCACATCTATCTCGACCACATCGAGCAATCGAAGTTGCAGATTACACGGCAGCCCAGGTCTTTCCCTGCGCTTGAGATGACGAAGCGTCCCGATCTCTATTCCCATGAGATGAGCGACTATCGCTTCGTCGGCTATGAACCCTGGCCGCATATTCCGGCAAAAGTGTCGAAGTGAGCCGCAAGCCAGCGGTTTTTATCGGTTCCTCCGTCGAGGGCCTGGATATCGCTCACACGGTTCAGGAACTTCTTGAGTTCGACTGTGAAAGTACGGTTTGGACGCAAGGCGTTTTCAAGCCGAGCAAGATGGCTCTGGCCGATCTGTATGTGCAGACACGCAGGTCAGAGCTGGCGATCTTCATTTTCACGCCCGACGATGAGGTCGTCATGCGAGGCGAAGCCACGATGGTCCCCCGGGACAACGTTATCTTCGAGCTAGGTCTATTCATCGGTGCGCTCGAACCGGGGCGTTGTTTCATTGTTCAGCCGCGCGGGCTCGCCATGCACCTGCCGACGGATCTGTTGGGTGTAGCTCCGCTGACGTACCCAGCCAACAGAAGCGACAAGAACCTGCTGGCGGCCTTGGGCCCTGCCTGTAACCAGGTCAGGCGAGCGATCCGCGATTATGAAAAGGACAGCTCAGTCATAGAGTTTTCCGAAGACAGGCGTGGCAAACCTGTTGGCGACGTCAGACAAACCAGCCTTGCTGACTACATCGCAGAATGGAACGGTCCGTTGGCGGATGTGCGCAGTAGTCTGGGCAGCGTCAACTTCGATCCTTACGACGACGAGACAGCGGCCTTGAGGCCTCGGATGAGAAGGGTGTTTGCCTTCCTGGATGGACTGGCGGACGCCGTTCTGAGCGGGCAAATTCCCGAAGCCGATGCAAAAGCGGCGTTCGGAGAGACCGTCGCTTTCACTTGGCCGAACCTGGCGACACTGCTCGCGCCCGCAAATCACGTCGAGGACTTCTGGAATCCGCAGCCCCGCCTTTCAGAGCTCTATGTCCGCTGGCGGGACGCAAAATGAACCTCTCTGACCTCTCCGCGTCCGTCCTCCGCATCTCCGACATCTACGCCGCCGAACACGGCATCGACCGCTCCGGCGACTGGGCCATCCTGAAGCTGCAGGAGGAGCTCGGCGAACTGACCGCCGAGCATCTGCGCCTCAGCGGACGGGCGCGCGGCGAGCCGAGCGAACAGGCGCTGGGCGACGAGGCGGCTGATGTCCTCGGCATGCTGCTGATCTACTGCGCCCGCGCGGGGGTCGATCTCGAAGAGGCCATGCAGCGCAAATGGCTGCACTGGCTAGAGCCGAAGACAGCGTAAAACTTGACCTTTTGAGCCCGATGTGAACGCCTGCCCGCAACCTGGGGGGAAGATGGCCAAGTTACCGAAGAAATTCACGGACCGCGTGCGAGCACGCCTCAAGCACTTTCAAGCGATAGCAGTAAACCAGAAGGCGAGAGACGTGTCCGAAGCGGACACCGTAACGCTGGTCAAAGACATCCTTGCCGAGGTGTTCGGCTATGACAAATACACCGAACTCACCAGTGAGCATCAAATACGAGGGACCTTCTGTGACCTCGCAGTTCAGACAGACGGTGCCGTTCGCTACCTGATCGAGGTGAAATCGGCTGGGTCCACCTTGAGCGAGGCTCACCTCCGGCAGGCGGTGAATTACGGAGCTCACAAAGGGATCGAGTGGATCATTCTGACGAACGCCATTGAGTGGCGTTTCTTCCGGGTCAAGTTTGCGCAACCCATCGACTGGGACGAGGTCGTGCGGATCTGTTTGCCAGACATAAATACCCGTTCGGAGGACGATCTCGAAAAGCTGTTCTTGCTCGCACGAGAGGGATTAGCGACCGATGCCATCAGCGCGTTCCATCAACAAACCCAGTTGTTCAACCCGTTCACGGTGGCCCAGATCGCAATGTCAGAACCGGTGGTGAGCACAATCCGCCGTGAACTGCGCAAGGCGTTTCCTGACCTCAAGGTCGATCCCGAGGCTGTCGAGGAGTTGATGCGGCTCCACGTCGTCAAGCGCGAACTCGTGGATGGTGAGAAGGCTACCGAGGCGAAGGACCGCCTCAAGAAAGCTACACAGAACGCCGCGCGAGCAGCGAAGAAAGCGGCCACTCAAGCGACCTGAACTCGAGCCGAAGACCGACGTTCAACCCGTCTAGCTTCACCATAAGACTCGGCGCAGCCTTCCGACTCGATCCGCGCATCGGCGGACGGGGCAAACGGGAGGGTTCGCCATGGTGAAGCGTTTTTCGGCCGAGCTGGTCGGGACGATGGTGCTGGTTCTGTTCGGGTGCGGGGCGGCGGTGCTGGGGCCGGCGCCGTTCGACCAGCTGGCGGTGTCGCTGGCCTTCGGGTTCGCCATCGTGGCCATGGCCTATGGCATCGGTCCGGTCTCGGGCTGTCATGTCAATCCGGCCGTCAGCCTCGCCGCCTTCATCGCCGGGCGGATGTCGGCCAGGGACATGCTGGTCTACTGGGTCGCCCAGTTCATCGGCGCCCTGATCGGGGCCTTCCTGCTGTCGCTGATCGCCAAGACCGGCGTCGCCAACCTGGGCCAGAACGGCTGGGGGCCCGGCTATCTCGGTGAGTACGGTATGCAGGCGGCGTTGATCTTCGAGGTGGTGATGACGGCCATCTTCGTCGTCGTGATCCTGGGGGTGACCGGTGACGAGGCCCATGGGCCGTTCGCCGGCGTCGCCATCGGCATCACCCTGGCGGTCATCCATATCGTCGGCATCCAGGTGACCGGCGTCTCGGTCAATCCGGCGCGCAGCTTCGGCCCCGCCGTCCTCGCGGGCGGCCCGGCGCTGAGCCAGCTGTGGCTGTTCATCGTCGCCCCGGCCGTGGGGGCGGTGCTGGGCGCCCTGCTGTTCCGCCTGAAAGTGCTGGACCCGGACGCCTGATCGGGTGAAGGGCGGCTACGTCCAGACGGAGCCGCCCATGCCCATTCCCCATATCGCCATCGTGGTTGCACGCGCCCGGAACGGCGTCATCGGCCGGGACGGCGATCTGCCGTGGAAACTGCGCTCGGACCTGCAGCGGTTCAAGGCCATCACCACGGGCAAGCCCTGCATCATGGGCCGCAGCACCTGGGAGAGCCTGCCGCTGCGCCCCCTGCCCGGCCGGCTGAACCTGATCCTGTCGCGCGACCTGTCCTATGAGGAAAGCGGCAAGGCGAAGGGGGCGGTCGTCGTCTCCAGCTTCGCCGACGCGCTCGACATCGCCCGCGAGACGGCCGAGGACGACGAGATCGATGAGGTCTGCGTCATCGGCGGCACGGCCCTGTTCGAGGCCGCCCTGCCCCGCGCGAAACGACTCTACATCACCGAGGTGGAGGCAGAGCCCGAAGGCGACGCGGTCTTCCCCGCCTTCGACGAATCCCTCTTCCGCGAAGTCTCGATCGAGCGGCATGATGCGGGAGAGAAGGACGACCACGCCTTCGCCTTCCGCATTCTCGAGCGCATCTGAAACAGGAGCCGCCCGCCATGATGACCTCCACCACCAACGAGATCTTCGGCCATCGCGTCGTGCGCCACATCGGCGTGGTGCGCGGCATTACGGTGCGCTCGCGCAACGTCGTCTCCGACGCCATCGGCGGGGTCCAGTCGATGCTCGGCGGTCGCGTCGGCGCCTATGTGAAACTGGCCGAGGTGGGGCGGCAGGAAGCGTTCGAGCATCTGGTCGAACACGCCAGGGCCGCCGGGGCGAACGCCATCCTGGCCATGCGCTATGACGCCACCGAGATCATGCCGGGCGTGACGGAAGTGCTGGCCTACGGCACGGCGGTGGTGGTTGAGCCTCAGTGAGGGCTTAGGGACCAGGGGCCAGGGATCAAGAATCCGGGCGAGTGGTTTGAAACTCCGTCCTGATCCATGGCGAGTAGTCCCTAAGCCTTAGTCCCTCGCTTCAGGCATCGCATCCGTCCCGCACCAGCGGTCCCAGACCCGGAAATAGAGCCCGAAGTTCGTTTTCATATGGGTGTGATGGCGGCTGTGGTGGGTCGCAGTGATCAGCTGCGAGCCGATGCGGCCCCGCACCCAGCGCTCGGGCCACATCTCCCGGCCGCAGTGGTTCATGACAGCTGTCGCCGTCATCACCGTCAGCATGACCGCCAGCATCCAGATGTTCAGCGGGATCAGGAAGGCGAGCACAGGCAGGAGCCATGCTGTCAAGGCGGCCTCCGCCGGGTCGAAGGCGAAGCTGGCGAAGGGGCTGGGGTCGCGCGCCCGATGGTGCGCTGCATGGGCCCAGCCGAACACCCGCCGGTCATGCAGCACCCGGTGCGTCCAGTAGTAGTGGGTGTCCTGCACGATCATCAGAAGCACGAAACTGACCGGCAGCCACCACAGCGGATACGCTCCCGGATCGAGATAGAGCTTCGTGCCGCCCGTCTTCCACGCCTCCAGGGCGATGGCCGCCGGGAAGGCGTAGATCGGCGTCGACAGCAGAGAGAATTTGATCTCGTGCAGCATCAGCCGACGCGACGGCCGCTCGCGGTTCAGCTGGCGCCCAACGCCTGACGCCCGACCCCAGGTCAGCCACCACACGCCGCCCGCGACCACCAGGTAGCGCGCGCCGATGATCAGGCTGAGCCAGACGGTGGTGATCAGAACGGCGGTGAACGTCATGGCGCCAGACTAGCCCAATCCGCCCCCTTTGGGGGAGGTGGCGCGACGCCGCTTGGCGTCGTGACGGAGGGGGCCAGTTCCGAGCAACTCGTCCGCGGTTGGCCCCCTCCACCACTTCGTGGTCCCCCTCCCCCTCTGGGGGAGGAATATCAGTGCAGCACAGCCATATGACTGCGGTCGAAGGCGGAGAGCTCGTCCTCGCGGCCGTCGCGAACCTTGAGCACCCAGTCCGGATCGGCCAGCAGGGCGCGGCCCACCGCGATCAGGTCGAACTCGTCCCGCTCCATCCGCGCGATCAGACCGTCCAGCGAGGCGGGCTGTGAGCCCTCGCCGCGGAAGGCCGCCATGAACTCGCCGTCCAGACCGACCGATCCGACGCTGATGGTCGGCTTCTTGGTGATGACCTTGGCCCAGCCGGCGAAGTTCAGATCCGACCCCTCGAACTCGGGTTCCCAAAAGCGGCGCTGCGAGCAGTGGAAGACGTCCACGCCCGCGTCCGACAACGGCAGAAGCCACCCGGCCATCTCGTCCGGGGTGTTGGCGATCTTCGCGTCGTAGTCCTGCTGCTTCCACTGCGACAGGCGGATGATCAGGGGGATGTCCGGCCCCAGGCCTTCGCGCACGGCCTTGACCACCTCGACCCCGAAGCGGGCGCGTTCCTTGATGGTGGGGCCGCCCCAGCGGTCGCCGCGCGCGTTCAGCCCGGACCAGTAGAACTGGTCGATCAGATAGCCGTGGGCCGAGTGGATCTCGGCGGCGTCGAAGCCGAGGTCGCGCGAAGCCTGCGCCGACCGGCCGAAGGCGGCGATGGTGTCGGCGATGTCCTCCTCGGTCATCGGCTCGTATTTCTGCTTGCCGGGGGCGACGAGGCCGGAGGGGCTGTCGACCTGGCCCAGGGGCTGCCATTCCGCGCCCTGGCCGCGCGCCGCGCCGACATGCCAGATCTGCGGTGCGATCAGGCCGCCGGCGGCGTGGACCTCGTCCACGATCTTCTTCCATTCCGGCAGAGCCTCGCCGTGGAACACCGGCACCTTGGCGTCATTGCGCGCGGCGGGGCGTTCGACGACCGTGCCCTCGGTGATGATCAGCCCGACCTGACCCTCGGCCCGACGGCGATAGTAGGCGGCGACGTCGGAGGTCGGGATCCCGTTCGGAGAGAAGGACCGCGTCATGGGGGCCATGACGATGCGGTTCGGCAGGGTCAGGCTCTTGATCGTGAAGGGGCGGAACAGGGTCTCGACGCTCATCGGAAGTCTCGCGGGGAAGGACTGGAACCGGCAAGGTGGCCGTTTCCGTTGCCTTTGAAAACCCTCAGACGTCGAGTTTTTCGGCCACCTTCGCTGCGACGGCGTCGAACCGCCCCGCGATCTCGCCGGCCGACAACGGCGTCCCCGCATCCCCCGCCTGACGCAAAGATGCATCCAGCGGCAGATCGCCGAGGAAATCGACGCCCAGCCGTGCGGCTTCCGCCTCCGCCCCGCCGCGTCCGAAGACGTCGCCACTCATGTTCTCGATCAGGCCCAGGGTCGGCGCCTTCACCCGCTGGAACAGGGTGTGCGCCCGGCGCGCGTCGGCCAGGGCGACCTCCTGCGGCGTCGAGACGATCACAGCACCGTCCAGAGGCGTCTTCTGGATCAGGGTCAACTGCACGTCCCCCGTGCCCGGCGGCAGGTCGACGACCAGCACGTCGAGCGGCTGATCCTCCGTGCCCCAGCGGGTCTGGGTCAGCATCTGGGTGATCGCCTGGGACGCCATCGGCCCTCGCCAGATCATGGCGTCGTCGGACCTGGTCAACAGGCCGACCGACATGGCCTTCAGGCCGTGCGCGACGTGGGGCACGATCGCCCCGTCCTCATAGGCCGGCTGGCCCGACAGGCCGAGCATGGTCGGCAACGACGGCCCGTAGACGTCGGCGTCGAGGATGCCGACGCTGAGCCCCCGCCGAGCCAGCGCCGCCGCAAGATTCACGGCCACCGTCGACTTGCCGACCCCGCCCTTGCCGCTGGCCACGGCCAGGACGCGACGGACGTGGGCGGGGCGATCGGTCGGGACCGGGGCCCTGGCCCGCGTCTGTTCGACGGCGGCGGGCGAGAGGGAGGCCTTCCTGCCGGCCGGCGCCGTCTCGGCCGTCAGCACCACCGAGACCCGCGCCATTCCCGGCATGGCCTTCAGCGCCGCCTCGGCCGTGTCGCGGACGGGGGCGTATGCGGCGGTGCGGTTCGCCGGGACCTCGATGACGAAGCCGGCGCGATCCTCGGCGACCGTCAGCCCCTTGGGCACGCCGGCGTCGATCAGTCCCCGCCCCGTCTCCGGATCGGGGATGGCGTTCAGCACGGCTTCGACGGAGGCGCGGTCAATCAAGGTCTTGTGTCCCGGTTGCGGGGGAAGGATGCGCGTTCTATCGCCATCCCCCTGCCAGCGCGAGCGCCCCGTGTCCCGACCGTCCATCACACTGATCGCCGGCCCGACCGCCTCGGGGAAGTCGCGCCTCGCGCTTGAGCGGGCGAAGGCGACGGGCGCGGCCGTCGTCAACGCCGACAGCCAGCAACTGTATGCCGACCTGCGCGTCCTGACCGCCCGCCCCTCGCGCGACGAGGAACGAGAAGCGCCGCACTATCTCTACGGCACAATCGACGCGGCGGAGGCCTGGTCGGTCGGTCGCTGGACCCGCGCCGTCGCTCCCCTGATCGACGAACTGGGCAGCCAGGGTCATCCGGTTCTGATCGTCGGCGGAACGGGGCTATATTTCTCGTCCCTGACCAGGGGGTTGGCCGACATTCCCGAAGTACCGCCGGAAGCGCGCGACGAGGCGATGGCGCTGTATGACACCGAGGGCGAGGCCGCCTTCCGCCTGCGCCTGGCCACCTTCGATCCGCCGGCAGAGGCCGCCATCGAGAGCGGCGACCGCCAGCGCCTGACACGCGCCTATGCCGTCGCCCGCGCGACGGGCCGGTCGTTGTCGGATTGGCAGGCCGGAACCACACCCCTGCTCAAGCCCGGAACCTATGACCGGCTGGTCCTCGAGCCGGACCGCAAGACCCTCTACGCCAACTGCGACGCCCGGGTCCTGTCGATGATGCAGGAGGGCGCCGCCGAGGAGGTGCGCGCCCTGATCGCCCGCAATCTCGACCCCGCCCTGCCCGCCATGAAGGCCGTAGGGGTCCGCGAGATCGCCGCCTGGCTGGCCGGCAAGGCGACCCGCGCGGAGGCCGTGTCCACCCTGCAGCAGGCCACCCGCAACTACGCCAAACGCCAGTTGACCTGGTTCCGGAACCAGTGCCGGGACTGGGCGAGGGCCTGACGGCGAGCGAACCTGCCTTTCCGCGCTGTCATGACCCAAGATTAACTGGCGCTGCTGCAGGCCCGCTCATACAGGGCCCGGGGGATCGGCTGGGTCTCGCACATATACGAACCTCTGATGGACCAATCCTCCCCGTCCCTGCGACTCGAAGACGTCTCAAGGCGCTATGGCCGCAAACGGGTGCTGGAGGGCGTCAGTCATACGTTCGAGCACGGGCTGACCCTGCTGTCGGGGCCCAGCGGCGCGGGCAAGTCGACCTTGCTGCGGCTTTGCGCGACAGCGGAACAGCCCAGCAGTGGAAAGCTGTTCTGGAATGGGGAGGCTCTGCCAGGCGCCCGGGGACGGCTGCGACGTTCCGTGGGCTATGCCCCCCAGGCAGTGGATCTGCCCGAAGATCTGACCGCCCGCGAGTTCGGTCTGCATATGGCGGCGCTGAAGGGCCTCAACGCCGGCGAAGCCGACGCCCAGTTCCGCATGCTGCTCGACGCGCTGAATCTCAGCGGCGACGCCAACGGCCGGATCTCAACCTTCTCCGGCGGCATGCGCCGACGGCTGGTGTTCGCCCAGGCCCTGCTCGGGTCGCCGCGACTGCTGGCGCTGGACGAGCCGACCGCCGAGCTGGACGCCGAGTCCCGCGAGCGGGTCGGCGCCCTGATCAGTCTGGCGGCCCAGACCGCCGTGGTGATCATGACGTCCCACCTCACGGACGCCATCGGCGGCGGCATGACGGAGCTGCGGGTCGAGGGCGGCAAGCTGACGCCGGTCGCCGGAGCCTCCGCGTGAGCGTGGCTGTCGTCGCGTCCTCCCTGACCACTACGCTCGCCCGCTATGGCCGCAGCACGGGGTTGTGGATCCTGCTGCTGGTGGCCCCGGTGGGGGCCCGCTTCATGATCGCCGAGCGCGGGGCGGATGCGTCGTTGATCGCCGTCGACAGCCGTGTGCCGTGGTTGACCTCGCCGGTGCTCGGCATGGCGCTGGGCGTCGTCATCGCCACCCTTCTGCTGCCCGTGGCCTTCATCTACCTGCGGTCCAACGTCACCCGGCGGCAGCCGTGGCAGGTGGAGGAGGTCAGCCCGGCGAGCCGGATCAGCATCGCCTATGGCCGCTGGCTGGCCGATGTGACCGTGCTTGCGGCCGTGCTTGCCGCGACGACGGCGGCGGGCTGCCTTCTGGCCTTCGTGCTGCTGCCGCTGAATGAAGTGGATTTGCCCAGCATCATCCTGACCCTGTGGGTCATCGCCGCGCCGCCTGTGGCCATGGTCGCGTCCCTGCGCCTGCTCTTCGACGCCCGACGCTGGACGCGCGGGCCGCTCGGCGAGGTCCTGTTTTTCGTCTTCTGGATGGGATCGCTGGTCGCGGCCGCCGGCGGCGGCCCGGGGCACGGCTACGCCGCCAACATGTTCGACCTGCCCGGGTTCATGTCGCCGATCAGCTACGGCCAGGGCGGGACGGACAATTTCTCGATCGGCGGAGCCGAGATCACGGCCGGCAGCGCGCCGATCCGGCTGGACATCATGAGCGGGATCATGGCCGACGGCTATCTGGCCTCGCGCCTCACCTGGCTCGCCATCGCCGCCTTCATTCCGCTGCTGGCGGGCCTGATCCATGCGCCCCACGTCAGCGGCAAGACACGCAGGACGGCCGCCTGGCTGAGGTTCCTTGAGCCCGGTCGAGCACGACCGGCCGATCCGGAAACCAGGCCAGCCCGGGCCGGCAGACTGCCGGGGGTGGCGCTGGTCGTCGCCGAGGCGCGTTTGATGGCCGGCAGCCGCAAGGGCGTGCTGGCCATGGCGGTCGTGGCGGTTCTGGGCCTGTTCGCGCCCTACGCCATCGCCGGCCCGGCGGCCATGCTGCTGCTGGTCTTCGTGACCACGGCCCATGCGGGCCGGACCGAGCAGAAGGGTTTGCTGGCCCTGACCACGACCACCGCCCTTTCGCCAGTGGCGCGTCGCATCGCGTTCGTTTTGGCAGGGACGGCGCTTGCCCTCGTCATGGCCGCGCCGGCGGTAGCCAAGGGTCTGATGGCGGGCGACCCACGCATCCTGATGGAAGCCGCCGCTGTCGGCGCCGCGACCTCCGCGACCGCCATGATCCTAGGCGTCCTGACACGATCCGCGACGGCGCCGAGACTGGTGCTGTTGATCGCCTGGTATGTTTATCTGAACTGGGGTGGCGCGAACCCGGTGTGACTCACTGCACCATGAGCGACGCCAGCAGCAGCACCAGAAGCAGCGCGCTGACCCCCTGCCAGAAGCGCACGGGCTCCCGCTCCATCAGCGACAGTTCGCGTCTCGGCGGTACGGCGACGGCGCTGCCGCTTTCCAGCACATGGATCAGTTCCTCGACGTCGGCGAACCGGTCTCCGGGCTCGACTGCGAGGGTGCGGAGGATCGCGGCCTCCAGCCAGGCGGGCATGTCGGGACGGTGTTTCGAGGGCCGGGTCGGCTTCTCGAACCGCATGCGGTTGAAGTCCTCCTCCTGGCCGCTCGGATAGTCACGGGTGAAGATGCGGTAGAGGGTCACGCCCAGCGCATATTGGTCGGTCAGGGCGTCGCCCTTGTTGCCGGCGAACATCTCCGGCGCCTTGTAGCCAGGCGTGCCGGGGGTCTCAGCCTCGGCGAACTCCTCGATCCGGGGCAGGCGCGCGACGCCTAGGTCGATCAGTTTCACCCCGCCGTTGCTCTCCAGAATGACATTGTCCGGCTTGATGTCGCGGTGGGTGATCCCCAGCCGGTGCAGGGCCGCCACGCCGCGCGACAGGCGGATTGCGATGCTCACGCCTTCCGGAATATCATAGGGTTCGTCGGCGATCCTCGCGTGCAAGGTGCGGCCGATGTAGAGAGGCTGGGCGATATAGAGACGGCTCTGGCGACCGGCGTCGAGCGTCAGGGTCTTGCCCACGAACGGGCTGTCGATGCGCCGGCCGATGAAGCTCTCGCGCAGGAAGGCGCCGCGCGCGCCGCTCTCGGACAGCAGGGCGGGCTTGGGGAATTTGAGCACCACCGGGCCCCCGCCCTCTTCGTCCTTCGCGACGAAGACCCGGGTGTATTTGCCGTCGGACAGCAGCCGCTCCAGCCGGAACCGGTCGACGTTGTCGCCGACGTTCGGCGGGGGCTCTATGGCCAGACCCGCCGCCTCGGCGCCGATGGCGTCCTGATCCACCGATCCGATGCGGATGACGTCAATGAGGATGGCGGTGGCGTTGTCGCGGGTCTCTTCTTCACCCGCCTTGTCGACGATGGCCTGGGCGTCGGCCTCGGGCGAGGCGCGGCGAGCCAGAAGCCGGGTCAGGTCTTCCTCCGACACCGCCCCGTGCACCCCGTCCGTGGTCAGCAGCAGCCGGTCATGGGCTTTCAGCGTCACCGCCCGCACATCGAGCCTCAGGTCGGGTTCGATACCGATGGCGCGATAGAGGACATGGCTCAGGCCGGGCTGGGTCAGGACATGGTCCTCGGTCAGCCGCGTCAGGACGCCGTCGCGGAAATGCCAGGCCCTTGAGTCGCCGACATGCAGGGCCGTCGCTTCCCGCCCGCGCATGACCAGGGCGGTGAAGGTCGTGGCCGCCCCCTCCATCTCCGGATCCGACCGGCCTTTGGCGTGGAGCCAGCGGTTATAGCCTGACAGGGCCGCGACACCGGCGGCCGCGACGCCCTTCAGCGGGCTCTGGTCGAGGTAGCCGTCGATGAACGTCCGGCCCGCGAGTTCCGAAGCCACACGACCGGCCTTGGACCCGCTGACCCCGTCCGCGACGATGGCCAGCATGCCGTGCAAGGCCTGTTCCGAGGGTGTGCCGAGGTGGACCGCCCCGAAATCCTGGTTGTCCTTGCGCGGCCCGAGCGCCGTGGCGAATCCCGCCGCGATCTCCAGCCTTCCGTCCGCATCCATGGTCGATCCCCCTGTTTGCGAAGAGACTTCACTTCGTAACTTGGATGCAAGGGCATGAGGCCCTATATTGGTCTTGCCGGGGCTTGCTCCGGATATGGCGATAAACGCGCTTGTAATAAGCGGACCGGACCCGGGTGCGATTCCCGGCGGCTCCACCATTTCTCCCCGCGTTATCGGCGGAGGCTTATGGGGCCGACTAGCATCGACGGACGTGTAAAGAAGACTGCTTTTGCCCGTCCTGGCCCACCGTATCGGGCCATTTTCTAACTGCGAACGATAACTTCGCTGGAGAAGTCCGCCTCGCCGCGTAATGCGGTTCGGTTGATTTCGAATCTTAAGTCCTAGGGGTTCAGATCCTTAGGCGGGGCC
>NZ_JANODA010000067.1:0-20996 GCF_031412435.1 Brevundimonas sp. | reverse complement strand
GCGGCCCAGCTCACCCACAGCCCAAAAGGCTCAGGGGTCATCGGCCCCTCCGCCGACAGTCCGCCTGGCGCGCGAACGCCAGGCGGACGTCCCGGAAGACAGACCCAGAATAAACATTCGCCAACACACAAGGGGTCACGCCGACTCTCACCGACCAGCAGCAAAACCCCTCACCCTTTCGCGCAAGTCCGATCGCTTCGCTCTCGGGCGCTCAAGCCCTCTCCCGCAAGGGGAGAGGGACTGCTAGACCCCGTCCATGACCGTTTATCTGCATGAAGGCGACCTCCCTGACGGCCTCGACCTGGGCTCCGAGGTCGCCGTCGATTCCGAGACCATGGGACTGCGCTTCCGCCGTGACCCGCTGTGCGTGGTCCAGCTGTCGGCCGGGGACGGCGACGCCCATGTCGTCCGGCTGGACCGGCCCGGCTACGATTGCCCCAACCTGAAGCGGCTGATGGCCGATCCCGACGTGCTGAAGATCTTCCACTTCGGCCGGTTCGACATCGGCATGGTCGAGCTGCATCTCGGGGTCGAGACGCGGCCGGTCTATTGCACCAAGATCGCCTCCAAACTGGCCCGGACCTATACCGACCGGCACGGGCTGAAGGACGTGGCGCGCGAGATGGCGGGTATCGACCTGTCCAAGGCGCAGCAGTCTTCCGACTGGGGCGCGCCGGAACTGTCGCAGGCCCAGCTGGAATACGCGGCCTCTGACGTCCTGCACCTGCACGTGATCAAGACCCGGCTGAACGAGATGCTGGTCCGCGAGGGCCGGATGGAGCTGGCCCAGGCCTGTTTCGACTTCCTGCCGGTCCGCGCCCGTCTGGATCTCCGCGGCTGGGATGAGATGGATATCTTCGCGCACACATGACCTTCGATCCGGCCGACGACAGGAAGCGCGCCGACGAGGCGAGGCTGGCCCAGCAGGCCGGTCGCTGGCGTTCGCGCTCCCGTCGGGTCCAGTTGTATCGCCGCCTGCTGCCGATCCTGATCGTGGTGCTGGCGGGCGGCGCCCTGACCTGGACCGTGTTCCGCACCGTCATGTCGGGCGTCGAGCGCGAGGCCAGCCAGTCGAAGGAAATCCGCCTCGACAACCCCATGTTCCACGGCCAGGACGCGGCGGGTCGGTCCTTTATCATCGGCGCCCAGGGCGCGGTGCGCGATCCGGCGACGGGGCGGTTCCGGCTCAACGGCCCGGTGCTCAGGCTCAATCTCGGCGGCACCAAGGTGACCGAAATGACCGCAGACGCCGGCATCTACAATGAGGCCGAACGCACGGTGACGATCGGGCCGAACGTGCGCATTTCCGACGGCGGATCGGGGTTCACCCTGACGACGCCGGAGGCCGTGGTCGATACGGCGACGGGCGTGGTGACCGGCGACAAGGGCGTCGACGGACGCGGACCCCTTGGAACCATCTCGGCAACGTCCTATGCCATCCATGAACAGGGCCAACGGGTCGTGTTCAGGGGCTCTGGCGATAACAAGGTGCAGGGGACCATCAACCCCGCTTCCGGTGAATGACATGAAGACCAGCCACCTCATCCTGACCGGCGCGAGCGTCCTGGCCCTGGGCCTGGGCGGCATGGCCGTTGCGCAGACGCGCTCGAGCGTCAGCAACCAGCCGATCGGTTACGGCGCCGACACGGGCGAGTTGACCAATACCGCCGTTTCTCTGCGCGGCCGGGCCGAGATCACCCAGGGTGACACCCGTCTGCGTGCGAACGCCATCGAGGGCGTGCGGGACGCCTCGGGCGGCCTGACGCGGATCGAGGCGACGGGTGAGGTGTATTATGTCACCCCGAATGAGACGATCCGGGGCGACCGGGCGATCTACACCGTCTCCAACGCCACGGTCGTGGTGACCGGCGATGTGATCCTGACCCAGGGTCAGAACGTCCTGACAGGCGGCAGCCTGAGCTACAACGTCGACACCGGTCAGGCGCGGATCCAGGGCGGGACCTCGGCCAACGGCGGCCGGGTGCGCGGCGTCTTCTATCCGCAGGGCGCTGACTAGCCCGCGATGGCCCGAAAGGAACTCTCCGCCCTCAACCTGGACGACCGCGAGGCCCCGGCCGTCGCGCCCCGGCCCGCGCCCGAGAAAGGCCTGAGGGTCCGCAACATCGCCCGGGCTTTCGGCGCGCGTCAGGTCGTGTCGGACGTGTCCCTGACGGTCCAGCGTGGCCAGGTGGTGGGCCTGCTGGGCCCCAACGGCGCCGGCAAGACGACCTGCTTCTACATGATCACTGGCCTGATCCCGGCCGACAGCGGGTCCATCTGGCTGGACGGCGAGGACATCACCGCCCAGCCGATGTACCAGCGCGCCCGCATGGGACTGGGCTATCTGGCCCAGGAAGCCTCGATCTTTCGCGGCATGACGGTCGAGCAGAACGTCATGGCCGTGGTCGAGCTGAACGAAACCGGCAAGGCGATCGAGACCGAGACGACCCGTCTGCTTGAGGAACTGCATATCGATCACCTGCGTCACGCCCCGGCCACCGGCCTGTCGGGCGGCGAGCGTCGCCGGGTCGAGATCGCGCGGTCACTGGCCGGCAAGCCCAGCTTCATGCTGCTGGACGAACCGTTCGCCGGCATCGACCCCCTGGCCATCGCCGACATCCGCCAGGTGATCCGCTATCTGGCCGGCGAGGGCATCGGCGTCCTGATCACCGACCACAACGTCCGCGAGACGCTCGACATCATCGACCGCGCCTCGATCATCTCGAACGGTAGCGTGCTTTTCGAGGGCACCGCCGACGAGGTCATCCACGACCCCGAGGTGCGCCGCGTCTATCTGGGCGATCTTTACGGCTGACGTATAACGTCGTCAGATGAAGTCGGAGGACGCCGTGCACACCGATTTCATCGACCGCATCTACGAGTGTTCCGTCGTTCCGGAGCTCTGGCCCGAAGTTCTGGACGAGATCGCCGGCCTGACGGAATCGCGTGGCGGCCTGTTGTTCTCGGCCCGCAAGGTCCTGCACTGGACGGCCTCGGATACGGTCCGCGAGATCTTCTCCGACTATGTGAACGACGGCTGGTTTGCCCGTTGCAGTCGTCGCGTCTGCATCATGAACGCCAACGAGCCGTCCTTCTTCACCGAGCAGGATTTCTGGAGCGAGGAGCAGATGGGGACCGATCCCATCTACCGTGACTTCTTTCGGCCCCGGGGGCTCGGCTGGTCAGCGGGGACGGCCCTGCGGGTTCCGAGCGGCGACAACATCGTCTTCAGCATCGAACGGACGCTGGAGCGCGGGCCGATTGAGCGGGATCACGTCGAAAAGCTCAACGAACTGCGCCCGCACCTGGCCCGCAGCGCCCTGATCAGCGCCCGGCTGGGTCTGCAGCGGGCCGAGGGGGCGACTGATGTCCTGACCGCGCTCCGCCTGCCCGCACTGCTGCTCGACGACACCGGGCGGGTCGTCGAGGCCAATGAGATGATCCAGGCGATGGCCGATCAGATCGGATTCCGCGCGGGGAACAGGATCCTTCTGACCGACCGTGCGGCCAACGAGACCCTGTTCGCCATGCTGGGCGCCATCGGCACGCCGGACGGCGCGCGATCCTGCAGCCTGCCGCTGCGGGACGGTCTGTCGCAGCCGGTGGGCGTGCTGCACATGCTGCCGGTCAGGCGCACGGCCTGCGACCTCTTCGGCCACGCCTATGCCCTGCTGGTCCTGACACCCATCGGGACCGACAAATCGCCGTCCGCCGATCTGATGCGGTCTCTGTTCGACCTGACCCGGTCGGAAGCGCGGGTGGCGCGGGGGCTGGCGGCGGGCAAGACGGCCGAAGAGATTGCGATGGAGGGCGAGGTGGCCATCACCACCGTCCGCTCCCAGGTTCGCCGCGTGCTGGAAAAGACCGGCTGCGGACGTCAGGCCGAGGTCACCGCCCTGCTGGCCGGACTGGCTCTCGGCACGGCCTAGGCGACGATTAGAGCCGCGGACCGCGTCATCAATCTGGATGACGACAGGGTCTTCGCAAGCGTCGAGCGTCCACCAGACCTGTTCTGGAGCACACGACCATGAAAAACGCCTTCAAAGCCACTGTCGCCCTCGCCGGTGTTCTGGCGCTCTCCGGCTGCGCCGACCTCGTCACCGGGGGGCCGCTTATCCGTCCGGGCGAACCGCTGGGCGCGATCCGGGTGGTCAACGCCACGGGCGGTCAGCTGAACGCCATCCTGATCTCGGCCTGCAGCGCCTCGACCTACGGCCTGAACCGCCTGCCCAGCGGCATGGCGATCCCGAACGGCGGCGCCTACGACTTCACCGTCTCGGCGGGCTGCTGGGACGTGGCGGGCGGCACGATCGGCGTCGGCGACGCTCGCGGTCGGATGCAGGTGCAGCCCGGCCAGGTCTTCACCTTCCGGATCTACTAGGATCGGGCGCAGGTCGTCTGAGGTGCATGCCTCGACGCGTGAAAGCCGGCGTTAACCGGTCGCGTTCATCCTGACAGCAAGTTCCGGGCCACAACGGCCCTCGGGGGGACATCAGGGTGATCGGTCAGAGGCTCGAGGTTCGGCAGGGGCAGGGGCTGGTCATCACGCCCCAGCTGCAGCAGGCGATCAAGCTGCTGCAACTGTCGAACCAGGAGCTGGACGAATACGTCGAGGCTGAGCTCGAGAAAAACCCGCTGCTCCAGCGCGAGGAGCCGGAGGCCGGCGCCGAGGTCGAGCGCGAGGCGCCGGCCGATTCGACCGAACTGAGTTTCTCTGAGGCCGAGGCGTCCGACCGGTCCTCGACCGTCGATGCGCGCGAGGACGACGTCTATGGCGACGCCACGCCGGGCGAGCGCACCTCCGACCGCCTCTCCGATGAAGCCGCAGAACAGCCGGGGTTGTCGGACTGGTCCGCAGCGGGCAAGGGCGGATCGTTCAACGACGGCGATGGCGGCGAACGCCCCGAGCGCCACGATCCCACCCTGTGGGAGCATCTGCAGGAACAGGCGTCCTCGGCGGGGTTCTCGGCCACGGACCATGCCATCGCCCTGTCGCTGATCGACGGAGTGGATGAGGGCGGCTACCTGCGAGGCGAACTGGCCGAGATCGCTGACCGGCTGGGCTGCGGCCTCGAACGGGTCGAGACGGTGCTGACCGTCTGTCACGGCTTCGAGCCGACGGGCGTCATGGCGCGGTCGGTGCCCGAATGCCTGAAGCTGCAGCTGGTCGAGCGCAATCGCTTCGACCCGGCCATGGGCGCCCTGCTCGACAACCTCGACCTGCTGGCCCGGCGCGACCTGACGGCCCTGCGCACTGTCTGTGGCGTTGATGCCGAGGATCTGTCGGAGATGATCTCCGAGCTCAAGGCCCTGACGCCCCGGCCGGGGGCGGGCTTCGCCGGCGAGGTCGCCCAGACGGTGATCCCCGACGTCCATGTGCGGCCCGATCCGGCCGGCGGCTGGCGGGTGGAGCTGAACTCCGACACCCTGCCGCGTCTGCTGGTCGACAAACGCTATCACGCCTCGGTTTCCGCCGGTGCGCGGACCGAAACCGAGAAAGCCTTCGTCGCCGACTGCGCGGCCCAGGCCAACTGGCTGGTCAAGTCGCTGGACCAGCGGGCGAAGACGATCCTGAAGGTCGGGTCCGAGATCGTGCGCCAGCAGGACGCCTTCCTGGCCTTCGGCGTGGAGTTCCTGCGGCCGCTGAACCTGAAGACCGTGGCTGACGCCATCGGCATGCATGAGTCGACGGTCTCAAGGGTCACCTCGAACAAATATGTCTCGACCCCGCGCGGGGTGTTCGAGTTGAAATTCTTCTTCACCGCAGCCATCCAGGCGACCGACGGCGGGGCGAGCCACTCGGCCGAGGCCGTCCGTCACCGGATCAAGTCGATGATCGACCACGAAGGCCGCGACGGCGACGTTTTGTCCGACGACCGGATCGTCGAGATCCTCAAGGAAGCCGGCATCGACATCGCCCGCCGCACAGTCGCCAAGTACCGGGAAGCGCTCAGGATTCCGTCTTCGGTCGAGCGTCGGCGAATGCTGAAGACCGGCTGACCGAACAACAAAGCGTGACTGTAAAATCGGCGTTCCCGATTGACACCTTTCGCGCGCGGTCGCGTTCTATCGACATGCAAGTCCAAGTCAGCGGCAAGCAAGTGGATGTCGGCGAAGCGTTAGGCTCGCGCATCTCCCAGGAACTCGAAGACGGAGTCGGAAAATACTTCGAACGCGGCGGCCAGGACGCCGAGGTCGTGGTGTCCAAGGACGGCCACGGCTTCAAGGTGGACTGTTGGGTCCGCCTCGCATCCGGGCAATCGCTCGTCACCACAGGCCTCGGCGGGGACGCCCATGCGGCCTTCACCGACAGCCTCGAAAAACTTGAGAAGCGGGTGAGGCGCTACAAGCGCCGGCTCAAGGATCACCATATCGGACCCAAGGGCCTGTCGCCCGAGAAGACTGAAATGGCGGCCGCTTCGGTGGCTCGCAGCATCGTGCTGCGAAATCCCGACGATGACGTCGAGGATTCGATGTTCGACACCGCCGGCGACGATGATGGCCCCCCGCCCGTCGGCATGGTTATCGCCGAGAGCGTTTCGGAAATTCGCACGATCACGGTCGGTCGCGCGGTTCTGGAACTCGACATGACCGGCTACCCCGTCGTGTTCTTCAAGAACGCGGCGCATGGCGGCCTGTCGGTCGTCTATCGTCGCCCCGACGGCAATGTCGGATGGATAGATCCTGAACGCACCGCGTCGTTGAACGGACACGGTTCAGTAAACGGTTCTGGCGCATAAGGCTTCCCAGGGGCGCGCGAACCGTCTAGACGGCGCGCGCCCCTCCAGCGGGGGCTGCCCACAACCTCGAGTATGAGTCGGGACGATCATGGATATCGGGGAACTGCTGGTTCGGGACGGAATCGTCCTGAAAAGCGGCGCGTCATCGAAGCGGCAGGCCCTGCATGTGCTGGCCACCGCCGCGGCCCATGCCATGGGCCAGGACGAGATTCGCGTCTTTGACGCCTTGATGGAGCGTGAAGCCCTCGGTTCCACCGGTCTCGGTTCGGGCGTGGCGGTTCCGCATGCGCGTCTGGCCGGTCTGGACAGCGTCAAGGCGGTGTTCGTGCGCCTCGACACGCCGGTGGCCTATGACGCCGTCGACGATCGCCCGGTCGATCTGATGTTCGCCCTGTTCGCCCCCCCGCGCGATGGCGCCGAGCACCTGCGCGCTCTCGCGGCGGTTTCGCGAGCGCTGCGCTCACCGGAGCTGCGCGAACAACTGCGTCAGGCCCGGACCGAGGACGCGATCCACGCCCTGTTTGTCCGCGACGCCAACGTCCCGGCGACGGCGGCGTAAACGTCGTTTTTGGGACGCTGCCGCGCGCGACGCGGTCGCTTGCGGCTTGAGCGCGATTCCACGCTCACTTTGCTCGAAGCTTGAGCGCTAGTGCACCGACACCGGCGCCAGTTCATGCGCCACAGCGGCTGCGAAGGCGGTCTCCCGGTCCATCATGACAGCCAGCCGCTCGCCGTCGGCGCTGTGCACGGCGTAGAGGGTCTGATCGGGATCGATCACCAGACCCTTGGCGTCTTCCAGCGGCCTGTCTGAGATCGCATCCGCCATCACGTCGGCGGCGGTGATCGCGCGCACGTAAACCAGATCGGGCGCGCCCAGGCCGGCGAAATCTTTGTTGGTCATCATCGGCGTCATAAAGACCGCCTCCTTTTCAATAGGACAACGCCCGGACGCCCTGCAGGTTCGCAGGGCGCGTCATAGCGAGGTTATTCAGGTGATCAGCCGACGCTAATCGGGATACGCCGCACCGGCTCGACATTCTCGGGCCGGAGCAGATCGACATGCAGCAGGCCATGCTCCAGCCGGGCGCCCTCGACCTCCAGACCATCGGCGAGGACGAAGCTGCGGACGAACCCGCGCGCCGCGATGCCGCGATGCAGGAAGGCCTGGTCCGGCGAGACGCCGTCGCGCTTGCCGGCGATCGTCAGCTGACGCCCCTCGATCGTGATGGCCAGGTCGTCGGGCGCAAAGCCGGCCACGGCCAGTGAGATGCGCACGGCGTCGTCGCCCATCTGTTCCACGTTATACGGCGGATAGCTCTCGGCTGCGGCCTTGGCGGCGCGGTCGATCAGGGCGCGGGTCTGGTCGAATCCCAGAAGGAAGGGGCTGTCGAACAGCACGGTTCGGGTCGTCATGGTTCAGTCCTCGACAAGCGACTGCGGCTTGAAGCCCCCCGGGATCGGCGAGGCGTCGGCCATGATCCGATATGGGCAGGCGGGGCGGGCGGAGCAAGCCCGATCACCGGCGCCACTGGTCGGGGTCGTTTCCCGCCTCTAGAAACAGCGATGAACCGGAATGGTCCGGGGCGAAGGGGCGGGCTTGGCGGCATCTCGGATTCTGGTCGCGGGCGGCGCGGGCTTCATCGGCTCGGCCCTGACGCGCGAGATGATCGCGAATTCGGACGCCCGGGTCCTGGTGTTCGACAGCCTGACCTATGCGACCAGTCCAGCCGCCCTCGACGCTGTGCGCGCCAACCCGCGCTTCGCCTTCGTGAAGGGCGACATTGCCGACGCGGACCTGGTGCGTTCGACGATCGAAGGCTTCGCGCCCGATGTGATCATCAATCTGGCGGCCGAGAGCCATGTCGATCGCTCGATCGACGGACCGGGGCCGTTCGTCGACAGCAATGTCGTGGGGGTGTTCGTCCTGCTCCAGGCGGCGCTTGACCACTGGCGCGGTTTGTCGGGCGAGGCGGCGGCGAACTTCCGTTTCCATCAGGTCTCGACCGACGAGGTGTTTGGATCGCTCGGCCCGAGCGGCGCCTTCGACGAGACGACCCGCTATGACCCCCGCTCGCCCTATTCGGCGACCAAGGCGGCGGCCGACCACCTGGTTCGCGCCTGGGGTCACACCTACGGCCTGCCCGTCGTGGTGACGAACTGCTCCAACAACTACGGCCCCTTCCAGTTTCCGGAGAAGCTGATCCCGCTGATGATCCTGCGCGCGCTCTCCGGTCAGAGCCTGCCGGTCTACGGCGACGGCCTGCATGTCCGCGACTGGCTGCACGTCGACGATCACGTCTGCGGCCTGCGTGCCGCGTTCGAGCGGGGAACACCCGGTGAGACCTATGTGTTCGGCGGAGGGGCCGAGCGGACCAATATCGATCTGGTGCAGACGATCTGCGCCGCCCTCGACGACCTCGCCGCGCGCCCTGACGGTCGGCCTCATGCGGAGGCGATCGCCTTCGTCGCGGATCGCCCCGGCCATGACCGGCGCTATGCCGTTGATCCATCCAAAGCCCGGGCCGAGCTAGGCTGGTCGGCTCAGGTCGCGTTCGAACAGGGCATCCGCGACACGGTCGCCTGGTATCTGGAGCATCGCACCTGGTGGGCGGCGATCGTCGCCGAGCGCGACGCCGTGGCCCGGCGGGGACTGGCCGGTGGGTGAGCGGGTTCACATCCTGATCGCCGGCGGCCACGGACAGGTCGGGCAGGCCCTGGCCCACGCGGTCTGGCCCGAAGAGGTGCGGCTCCACCGTCCGACGCGGACGGACCTCGACCTGACGAGCGAGGCCGCCCTGGCCGAGGCCTTCGCCCGCACCCCCTTCGCCGCCGTGGTCAACGCCGCCGCCTTCACCGCCGTCGATGCGGCGGAGGCGCAACCGGACGAGGCCTTCGTCGCCAACGCCGAGGTTCCCGCACGGCTGGCCGAGGCGACGCGCCGGGCAGGCATTCCACTGGTCCATATCTCGACGGACTGCGTCTTCGACGGCGCGCTGGACCGGCCCTACGCCGAGAACGACGCGACGGCCCCGATCAGCGTCTATGGCGCCTCGAAGCTGGCCGGAGAGGTCGCCGTCCTGTCCGGCAATCCGCGAGCGGCGGTGGTGCGGACGGCCTGGGTCGTCAGCGCCCGGGGCAGGAACTTCGTCCGGACCATCCTCGACGCGGCGGCGAGCCGGTCCGAGCTGCCCGTCGTCGCCGACGTGGTCGGCAGCCCGACCTCGGCCGACGATCTGGCCGGGGCGCTCGTCACCCTGAGCCTGGCCATGGTCGCCGCCCCGTCAGCGCCGACAGGCGTCTATCACTGCGTCAATGCGGGCGAGGCCAGCTGGGCCGGGCTGGCGGCCGAGACGCTCCGGCTGGCGGGCTCGCGCACGACCGTCGTCCCCATACCCGCCGCCGACCGCCCGGCTCCTGCTCCGCGCCCGGCCAATTCGCGTCTGTCCTGCGAACGGCTGGCGCGCGACTACGGGGTGACGATGCGGGACTGGCGGCTCGCCGTCGCGGACATCGTCGCCGAACTCCAACGACAAAGGGTCGCGCCATGAAGGGCATCGTTCTGGCCGGCGGCGCAGGGACGCGGCTGCATCCGATGACGGCGGTGACGTCGAAACAGCTGATGCCCGTCTATGACAAGCCTCTGATCTACTATCCCCTGACGACCCTGATGCTGGCGGGGATCCGCGAGATACTGATCGTCACCACGCCACGCGATCTGAACGCCTTCCAGTCCCTGCTCGGCGACGGAAGTCAGTGGGGACTGTCCTTTTCCTACCTCGCCCAGCCCACGCCCGGCGGCATCGCCCAGGCCTTTGTGCTGGGCGCCGACTTCGTGGCCGGCGGAGCGTCCGCCCTGATCCTCGGCGACAATCTTTTCCACGGCGACGGTCTGGTCGAACGGCTGCACAGCGCGGTGCGGGCGGCCGGGGGCGGCGGCGCGACGGTCTTCGCCCATCAGGTCAGCGATGCGGAACGGTATGGCGTCATCGGCTTCGACGCGGCCGGCCACGCGACCTCGATCGAGGAGAAGCCGGCGAAGCCGCGCTCCAACTGGGCCGTCACCGGCCTGTATCTGTACGACGCAGAGGTGGTCAACATCGCCGCCGGGCTGACACCCTCGGCGCGGGGCGAACTGGAGATCACCGACGTCAACCGCGTCTATCTCGAGCGGGGCCGGCTGACGGTCGAGCGGCTCGGGCGGGGCTTCGCCTGGCTGGACACCGGCACGCCCGAGAGCCTGCTCGACGCCGCCCTGTTCGTGCGCACGATCGAACAGCGCCAGGGGGTGAAGATCGCCTGCCCGGAAGAGGTCGCCCACCATATGGGCTTCATCGACGATGCGGCGCTGGAGACGGCGGTCGCCCGTACGGCGGGATCGGACTACGGCCGCTACCTGGCCCGCTATCTGGAACTCGGCCGCATCGGCTGACCTACTGTTCGGTGCCCGACCGCCACAGGTTCCGGGTCAGGGGTTCGGTCAGATAGGACAGGGCTGTCCGCTTCCTCAGCAGCACCACGACCTCGACCGGGAAGCCCGGACGGATCTCGCGCGCGGCCTGACCCAGCCGCTCCATCTCTGCCGGCGGCACGGAAATCTCGGCGCGATAGTGGCGGACGCCGGTCTGTTCATTGGTGAAGGTGTCGGGCGATAGCCGGGTGACGCGGCCATGAATTATCGGCGGGTCGCGCTCGCGCAGACCGGGGAACTTCACCTCCGTCTCCAGTCCGACGCGGACGTTGTCGATGTCCGCCGGATTGATCTCCGCCACGATGATCTGGGACGCGGCATCGGGCACGACCTCCATCAGCACCTGGCCGGGCTGGATGACGCCGCCCTGGGTGAACACAGCCAGCCCCACGACCTGTCCGGTCGCCGGGCTGCGGATCAGGCTGCGTTCGATCTGGTCGCGCAGGGAGGAAAGCCGCGGCTGGGTCTCGTTCAACTGAACCTCAATGGCGCGCAGTTGTTCGGAGACGTCCTCGTTCATCCCGGTGGTGATGGTCAGCATCTGCAGCCGGGTCTCGCCGATCTGCTGTTGCGTCCCGGCCACCTCGGCCCGGAGCGAACCGAGCTGGCCGTCGAGACCGGCGGCGTCGCGTTCCAGCGCCCGCACACGGGTCTGGGGCGCATAGCCCTGGGCCGCCAGCGACCGCAGCCCGTCCAGCTCCTCGCCGATCAGGCGGCGCTGCTCGATGTTGGACTCGATCTGGCGCTGATAGCCTTGAATCCGTTCCTCCAGCTGGCCGATACGCTGGCGCAGCACGCCGACCTCGGTCGATCGACCGGCCCTGCGGGCGCCGTACTGCAATCGTTGCAGTCGAATGGCCTCGTCGGCGAGGACGCGATCCTCGGGCGACAGGTTGGCGAACTCCGCCGGCACCGGGATGGAGGCCAGCTTGTCGCGCTCGGCGATCAGCCGGGCGCGCTGGGCGACCAGGGCATAGACCTGTCCGGCCAGACCCCGCTCGGCGGCGGTCAGCTCGCCGGTCGACAGTTCGACCAGGACCTGGCCCAACTGGACCTCGTCGCCCTCGGCGACGTGCAGGGCGGTCACCGTGCCCCCTTCGCGATGTTGAACCGCCTGACGATTGCCGGTCACGGCGACCTGGCCGGGCGCATAGGCGCCGGAATCGAGCGGCGCGATCGCCGCCCAGCCCAGGAACAGGACGAAGAACAGAACGATGATGATGCCGCCGAGGACCAGCTCGCGACGCGGCGAGGCGGTCTGCGGTTCCACATGACCGGGCCCGGAAGGCGCGGCGTCTGCCGGGGACGGGAGGCTCATCCCGCCTTGACCTCGTGCAGGCCGCCGGGGCGCGGACCGCGCATCCGGGCGAGGACCTCTTCCCGGAGACCTTCGACCTGAACCACGCCGTCGCGCAGCGCCAGCAGGCGATCGGCCTTGGCCAGCACGCCTGCGCGGTGGGCGACGATGACCACGGCGGCCCCGCGCGCGGCGGCGGCCTCGACGGCGGCGATCAGGGCCGTTTCGCCGTCCTGGTCGACGCTGGCGTTGGGCTCGTCGAGCACCAGCAGGACCGGGTCGCCGTAAAGGGCGCGGGCCAGGCCGATACGCTGCGACTGCCCTGCTGAGAGGCCGGCCCCTTGCGACCCCAGCACGGTGTCATAGCCTTGGGGCAGGCGCTGGATCAGGTCGTGTACCCCAGCCGCCATGGCCGCCCGCACGGCGGCGGCGTCGGTCTCGGCCGACGGATCGGCGAAGCGCGAGATGTTCTCCTTGATCGTGCCGGCGAACAGGGTCGGGTTCTGTGGCAGATAGCCGATGTGGCGGGCCAGAGCGTCCGTATCGCGCGCGCCGTAATCTGCGCCGTCCAGACGCACCGAGCCGCTATCCGGCGCCAGGGCGCCGGCGAGCACGCGCGCCAGTGTGGTCTTTCCTGATCCGCTGGCCCCGATGACGCCCAGCACCTGGCCCGGCTCGATCTTGACGGAGACGGCGCGTAGCTGGGGCGTCTCCGCGCCGGGCAGTCGGACGCCGATCCCTTCGACCGAGATGCGACCGGTCGGGGCGGGCAGGGCGGTCCGGGGCTGGCCGTGACCCGCTGTTTTGGTGAACAGCTCGATCAGGCTCTTCCAGCTGGTCCGGGCCTGGACCAGGGTCGGCCAGGCGCCGACCAGTTGTTCGATCGGCATCACCGCGCGGCTGAGCAGGACCGAGGAAGCGATGATCGCTCCGGGCGACATCTGGCCCCTGACCACCAGAAAGGCGGCGAGGCCGAGCGCGGCGGACTGCAGCGCCAGACGCACGAACTTGATCGCCCCGGAATAGCGGCCGCCTGTCAGCTGGGCCTCGGCCTGGGCGTCGGTGGCCGTGCGACGGCCGTCCAGTTGCCGGGCGATGATGGCCCGGCGCATGCCCAGGGCCTGGACCACCTCCGACTGACCGGACAGGGCTTCCTGGGCGGCGTAGGCGGCGTTGCCGGCCCGGCTCGCGCGACCCAGACGCGGCCGGGTGTCGCGCTCGTTCAGCCAGGCCAGGACGGCCAGAATGATCCCGCCGACCAGGGTCAGCACGCCGACGGCGGGGTGCAGCAGGAAGCAGCAGGCCAGATAGATCGGTGTCCAGGGCGCATCGAACAGGGCCAGCGCGCCCTGACCCGACACCGCGCCGCGCAGGGCGTCGAAATCGCGCAGGGCCTGAACCCCCTGTGTCCGGCCGCCCGCCTCGGTCACCCGGGCCAGGATCGTTCCGGCCAGATCGCGGTCCAGCTGAATTCCGGCCCGGATCAGGATGCGGGTCCTGAGCCAGTCCAGCGCCGCCAGCGACGCGAGCGCCAGAACGGTCACGGCGCTGACCAGCACCAGGGTCGTCAGTCCGGCGGTCGGCACCACCCGGTCATAGACCTGCATCATGTAGAGGGTCGGGGTCAGATAGAGCAGATTGACCAGGGCGCTGAAGGCCGCCGCGCCCATGAAGTGGACACGGCACTGCCTCAGCGCCGCAAACAGCGGCTCAGATCCGGGGCGTTTGCCGAGAAAGGCGTCCAGCACGGGTGCGATCGAGCTCCAATGGCCTGCTGTCGCGACGGCGCGGGCCGGGCTCAGCTATAGGCTCTAACGCCCGGACGACAAAGGCGATGTCACCGTCTGATTGATCAATGAACCGCCGGTCTTGTCGGCATCCGGCGCCGCCGGTCGCCGACCTCTATTGGCCGTCGGGAACCAGGGGCGCCATGGCTGCGCCCGACGCGGACGGCGTCGTCGCTGGCGGAGTCATCGCGTTCCTGGCCGCCGTGACCGCCTCGGCGAATGTCGCTGCCGCCGTGCGCGCGCCTTGAAGGTTCTCGCAAATGAATTCCTCATCCAGCGGCCATGCCGTGGCCAGGGGTGTCGGCTCCGTCTTGATGGGCACCGTGAAGATGGTCTGGCCATTGTGCAGGCCGATGGCCTCGACGAACTGTCCCGTGCCCGTAGCGCAGTCCAGGCGGGCCCTGACCCAGAAGACCTGGGCCTCCCTGGGTGCGCCTTCGAATCTGACGGGTTCGGCCAGAAATGTGAGCGACCAGGCCTCGGCGACCTCACCGGTCTTCGTCACGCTGTTGAGATCAAGAAGCGTAACCTCGGTAGGTGAGGCCATGGTGTAGACCATCTTGTAAGGCTCGCGCGGAGCGGCCTCCTGTGCGGCTGGCTGCGCCCTCTCACAGGCCACGAGGGCCAGCAGTCCGGTCAGGGCGACGGCGCGAAGCATCAACGACATGGCGTGTTCCTTACGACAGAGGGACTGATAGCTGTCATGACAGGGTTTCGCCAAGCGCGGTTTGATGGGCCCAGGCGCGCGGGCCGCTTGCGTCGAGCATGTCCGACATGGCTGGCCGACGAGGTGCGCCCGGCCTATCCTTCCTCTGCGCAATCAGGAACTTTCGATGATCCAATCCCCGGCGTTTGCCGCAGTCATGACGCTGTTCGCCACCATGGCGTCCGCACAGCCGGCGCAGGAGAGCGGCCCGCCGGCCGAACCCTACCGCATGGTCTATTCCATGGCCTCTACAGCCGAGGTGGTCCTGCTCGACCTGAACAGCGTGGACAGAACGGGCGATGTTGCGGAGGCCTGGTCGCTGGCGTTCCTGGCGGAGCCGACGCGCTTCGGCAACGCTCCCGAGCCGGCCCAGGTGTTCTGGGTGCGCGCCCGGATTGATTGCGGCGCCCGGGAGGGCCAATTCCTTCGGGCGATCGGGCTGAAGGACGGGCAACCCGTGTTCGATATCCCGATCACCGCCGATCCGACACCCCTGGAACAGGGTTGGGTGCTCGACGACGAGTTCATCTGCAAAGGTGTCGAGGCGACCCGGATCGCTGCAACGACGCTCGCCGAGGCGACTGCCGCCGCCGACGATGTCATGAAGCCTGACTCGTCAGCGGATGGCCCCCAGGTCAACGGGACTGCCGACGACACACTCCGAAACTGACCGGTGAGCGGCCGCCAGACAGGGTTGGAAGCCACCGGGGCTCGCGCTAGATTGCAAGGCGGCGGCGCTGGTCCCTTCGAATACCCGCTGTCGCAGCCTTGGCTGCACCGTTGCTGAAAACGACAAGACGAGAAAGATTTTGGCGAGTTTCTTTGCAATCATCATGGCCATCCTCGTGCAGGATTCGGCGACCCAACCCTCCACCGTTTCGGCCTTGGACGGCCCCCAGGCCGCCTATGCCGACAACATCCGCTGCATCGGCGTCTTGTACGTCGCCCAGCAGGACCTGAGGCAGCGCGACCCGCGCCAGCGCGAGATCATGAACTCGCTCACGGCCATCAACGGTCGCCTTGAGGAACACCTGGCGGCGGGCCACGCGGAGGAGGCGACGATCGCCGCAGATATTCAGCGGGCGGTCAACGACGCGAGGCCGATGAAGGCCGATGCCCTCGAAGACTGCTTCGCCGCGTCCGGCGCGCCTTCGGCGCCCTGACGCGCGGATGGCGGGATCGAGGTCGAAAAAGCGCTTTAGTGTCAGAAGCTTCTTGCGCCTGATCAGCGTTCCGTCGCATGAGCGACGGGTGTCCGATCCAGAAGAAGCACTCACACGCGACGACGTCGTTCAGGGTTACCGGCTGTTCCTCGGCCGCACCCCTGAATCCGACGACATCATCGACGCCCATCACGGGCATATGAAGACCGTTCAGGCCTGGCGGGACGCGCTCTTCAACAGCGAAGAATTTGTCGAGAGGCACATCAAACCGGCGACGGTTCAGGCCATGGATCAGGTCCTCTACGGACCTCCGCCTGCCGTCGATCACCAGGTCAGCGCCGACGTTCTCAAGGCGATGCTGGAACGCGTCCGGGAGCAATGGACCTCCTTGGGCGAGCAGGATCCCCATTGGTCGGTGTTGAGTTCGCCGGACTTCCGCAAGGCCAGCCTGACACCTGAAAAGATCGCGGATCTGAAGCGGTCGGGTCAGCGCGAAGCGCAGCTCATCGACGATTTCGAAGCGCGGGCGGGTGTCGCCCTTTCGCGCGGCACATGTGTCGAACTGGGGGCCGGCGTCGGTCGGATCACTCGCTATCTCTCGGAAAAATTCGAACGCGTGATCGCGGTCGATATTTCACCTGGCAATCTGGAACTCTGCGCCGAGTACATGGCCGAAGAGGGCGCGCACAACGTCGAATGCAGGCTGGTCTCCAGCTTCGAGGATTTCGATTCCCTGCCGGAATTCGACGTGCTGTTCTCGGTCATCGTGCTCCAGCACAATCCGCCGCCGATCCAGAAGCTGATCCTGCGATCCCTGTTCTCGCGCGTGCGGCCGGGCGGGGGCGTCCTGTTCCAGATCCCGACCCATATCCCCGGATACACGTTCGATGCAGAGAAATATCTGACCGAACCGCTCCGCGAGATCGAGATGCATAGTCTGCCGACCGCAGTGATCCTCGAGGAGATGCTCCGCTATCGACTTCGTCTGCTGGACGTTACGCCGGACCCCTTCATCGGTGGACTCGGCTCGTTCACCTTTTTCGCCGCCAAGTTCTAGGGCGAGCATTCCGTAACCCGCGTCGTCCGCCGGTGCGTCACTGGCGCGGCCGTCACGACCCCGCTCCGGTCTCATCCGATCGACCTTCCGGTGCTGGCGGGCGGCCGGAGCGCTCTCTGGAGAGACGCCGGGCCCGGACGCTGTGAGGGCCCGCTGACCCGGTCAGCGCCACGCGCACCTGCACGCCGCCGACAGTGCCGGCCACCGGGCAGCACCGAAAGATTCCAGGAAGTCATTCATCTACACACACTGGCCGGCCGGGCCCGGGTCGTGCGTTGGCGGGTAGCAAAAGGGGCTAGCAGTTTCCTGCTAGCCCCTTGGAAATTGGTGGAGCTTAGCGGAGTCGAACCGCTGACCTCTTGCATGCCATATCGACCTTTTGTCTTTTTCGCACCTGTTCAAAAGCTCTCATTCGGTTTCAAGGCATTGAATGAGTTGACGAAAAAATTCTTTCTGGCACCATGTGATAACGGTTGATTTGTTCTGAAAATCTGCTGTCTGTTACCTATACGGGGCCTCGAAAGGGACCGGAAATGCCCAGGCTGACGCGGAAACTGATTGCACAACTGGAGCCTCGAGAGGCCGAGTACACGGTGCGCGACACCGAGGTCATCGGCCTTGGGGTCAGGGTCTGGAAGACGGGCTCAAAGACCTTCACGCTCACCTATCGGCTGGGCGGCCAGTCCAGAAAACTGACCCTTGGAAGGGCCGACGCAAGCTACGCTCTAGAAGAGGCGCGCGACCGCGCGCGTTCCGCGCTCCAGGACGTTCGTAACGGCATCGACCCCCAAGCCGAGAAGGTTGCCGAACGGAGCGCAATGACGGTCGCCGCCATGATCGATCGATACATGACCGAAGGGCCAGCGTTTAAGCCGAACAAGAAGCAGGCGAGTTGGGCGACGAATCGAAGCCTGTTCGACTGCCATGTCAGGCCGCTTCTCGGATCCAGGCTCGCGCGGGATCTGACCAGGTTGGATATCGCGCGCTTCCAGCTTGAAGTTTCGCAGGGAAAGACCGCTCGCAACATGATGGTCGGGCATCGGAAGCGCTCGCTGGTGACCGGCGGCAAGCGCGTCGCGTCGCTTGCGGTTGCCACTCTTGGCGCTGCCTATGAGTTCTCGATTATGGCGGGCTATCTGAAGGACAATCCGACCAAGGGGGTTGAGCGGTTCCAGACTGTGCGTCGGGAGCGGTACCTATCGGAACGAGAGGTGGCGGCCGTTAGCGAAGCGGTCCTTGAAATCACACGCGAGGACGAGAGACTGTCCGTTATGGCGGACGCTGTTCGGCTGCTGATCCTGACCGGCTGCCGACGCGGCGAGATACTCGGTCTGCAGTGGGACTTTGTCGATTGGCGTGCTGGATGCCTCCGTCTCCCGGAGTCGAAGACGGGGGCGAAGACCGTCCCCCTCGCTGATGCCGCCATCAACATTCTTCGACGCCGCTGGGATGAATCTCGGCCGCTGGACGCTTCCCGTGGACACAACTCAGGTGATACCGCCATCTCTGAGACGCGCTCGAAATACGTCCTGCCCGCACTTAAAGGGTCGGGACATTACGTTGGTCTCCCCCGCGTGTGGGAGGACGTCAAGGCTCGCGCCGACGGCATAATGCGGCGCAGAGCGGCCGAAATCGGCGAGGACCCGAGAGACGTGAAGACGATGCTGAACGTCCGCATCCACGACCTCCGTCACAGCTTCGCGAGCTTCGCCATCGCCGATGGAGCGTCGCTGTTCATGATCGGCAAGGTTCTTGGACATAAGCAGGCGCGAACCACGGAAATCTACGCCCACCTGAGCGATGATCCATTGAAACTCGTCGCCAATAGAACCGGCCAGCGACTATCGGCGATGATGGGAATTGGCGTGGATTCCCTGGCTGCGGACGCCACGGCGTAAACACCTGAGACCTGCTTCCCCGGTCATCGCTACAATTTGCTCATGGCAAGCAGTTCCGTGATTAGCGCCCGGCGAAGCGCAGGATCGTCGCCGAGCCGCTTTCTCAAATCCTCGCCGATCGCTGAGGAGGCCGTGTCCGCTTCGGACGGCGGCACAGCGGGTATCGGTTCAAGGCCCACGATACTGCCCAACAGCGCTTCCCAAGCCGCAAGAGCGACGCGCTTCTCTTTTACATAATCGTATAACGCATAGGTGGTCAGCGTGACGGAAGCCGCCCCGCCAAGCTCGGTCGAGTGGCTTAGTAGCTTGCCGATCAGGAATGGTGACACGCCGAGCCGCTCGCTCGCCATGACTGTAGCTGCCGTACGCCGCAGGTCGTGCGGCGTCAGCCGCTCCAACCCAAGCGCCTCGCGCACATAGCGCAGGGCGTGCGTCAGCGCCGCTGGCGTGACGGGCTGCTTTCGATCGCGAGGGGACGGAAAAACGAAGGCTGAGGGCTCGACGTGACCATCGTCTGCGATCGCGATGGCGCGTCGGAAGAGAGCGACAGCCATTGGGCCGAGCGGCACGAGATGCGGTCTCCCGCTTTTGGTGCGGGTGCCCGGGATGAGCCAGACTCCGTTGTCGAGGTCGAGCTCCGTCCTCGCCGTTCCTGACACTTCGGCGCGCCGGACCATCGTGACCAGCAGAAGCTTGAGAGCGATGCTGACCGGCTCACCGACGAAGACCCGACCTTTGCTTTCGGACCCTGTCGGGCGGACAAGACCGGTCCTGTTGCTGAGCGCGGTCCACACGGTGCGAATCTCATCGTCGTTGAGCACGCGCTGGCGCGGGACCTCATCTCCCATCGCGGTCGTCTTGGCGACCGGATTGACGAGGATCCGCTCCTCCGCGATCGCAAAGTTGAACATCTGCCGGATTTGGGCTCGCACCTTGTTAGAGGTCGACTCCCGTCCAGTCGCGACAAGCGCCCTGAGCACCTTTTTGATCGCTGCGGGGGTTACTTCCTCCAGCGGCAGATCGCCAAGGTAGGGCCTGATGTGGCGCGTCCACAGCCACTTCTCGGCGGCAAGGGTCGAAGCGCGCTTCTTCTTCTTTCGGGGCTTCCACTCACCCAGCCGGCTAGCCATGAAATAGCTTTCAGCCAGATCAGTGAAGCTGTTGACCGCAACGGCCCTGGCCTCGGCCCGGCGCTGTTTGCGCTCGCCCGCCGGGTCGTCGCCATCGACGGCCTTCCGCCGGGCCTCGACGGCTCGGCCTCGCGCCTCCGACAGTCCGATGTCAGGATAGAGCCCCAGGTTGAGCCGGCGCTGCTGGCCGTCGTCGGTCCGGTATCGCACCATCCAGACCTTGCGGCCGGTGTCGGTGACCCGAAGCATCAAGCCCGCGCCCATCACATGCTGATCGAACACCTCAAGGCGCTTACCCCGTTCAGCCGTCACGGTGGCGACGTAACGATCGGTGAGTTTGACCTTGCTCATTGGCGCACCTCTCCGGCACGACAGACTTGGGTTTCGCGTGCCCCACGAACGGTTAGACGAAAAGTCTTAGAATCGCTTTGGGGCACATATGGGGCACAGAAAATCTGCAAACCAGAGAAACGGCCTGAAACGCCCGGAAGCCACTTTCTAGCAAAAGTTACTCTAAAAACAACGAGCTATGAAACCATCCGTGTTCTGATGAAACCGAGTGAAAATGGCCAAAAAATTCCCTACGAATCTGAGGGTCGGACGTTCGAATCGTTCCGGGCGCGCCATTCTTTGCCGGGGTCCAACCAGTTGTGACGTCCGACAGCGGCACTGCTGCCGACTTCGACTGATTTGATCGTCGACCCCGGCCCGCAGCCGCACGGTGACCGTTCTATCGAAACGCTCTCCCGG
>NZ_JANODA010000066.1:0-3219 GCF_031412435.1 Brevundimonas sp. | reverse complement strand
CCCCGCCGCACGTCCGGGTCCTGGGCCCAGGACGCCTTCCCCTCGCGACGGGACGGGAGAAGTGTACGCGCGGTTTGGAGGGCGCCTGCGATAAAGGCCCTAAATAATCCCGGACATTGAAATCGTTGGGGTCCTGGGGGGGATGTGTTGATGCGTCTGGGTGTTTTCCTTCTCCCCCTTGCCGGAGAAGGTGGCAGCCGAAGGCTGACGGATGAGGGGTCGTGCCGACGGCTGAGTTGAGGTTGGACCGGGTTCACTGGCCAGGGACGGAATCACCCCTCACCCGCCGGCGCAAGAACGATCGCTACGCTCTCGTGCGCCGCCTCCCTCTCCCGCAAGGGGCGAGGGAAGGAAAATCAGCCGCCCGGGCGGACCACCATGCAGGTGACACGACGTTCGGCGAGGGCCTCGCAGGCGGATTGTGCTGCGGCCTCGGTCATGCCGGTGAAGCGCGAGCGGTGCCAGCCGGCGGCGCTGGCGACGTTGCGTTCGGCGGCTGTGAACTGGGCGCGGAAGCGGCGGTTGACCTCGGTCAGCCAGTTGCGTGCGACCGTCTCGTCCCGGAAGGCGCCGACCTGGACCGACCAGCGGCCGGCGGGCGGTGTTGCGGCCGGGCGGGGCGGATTGGCGACGGCGCCGCGGTTCAGAGTGGAGGGCGCGCCGGCGGGCGGCGCGACGCCGCCGTTGAGGCTGGCGGTCAGGCTTCCGTTGCGGGTGGGCGTTGCGACCTCGGCCCGGTGAACCGGCGGCGCGGCGGGCGTGGCCGCCGACGGGGGCGGCGTGGCGCGGGTGTAGCCCGACGGCGAGGCGGTCGCGAGGACGGGTTGGGACGCAGGCGTCGGCAAGGCGGTCCAGGCGACGCCGCTGGACCCCTGGCCCTCTTCCCGTTCGACGATCGGAGCGCCGTTCAGTGCGGCATAGGCGACGGCGCCGCCGGTGTCGGGGCCGCCGACGCCAAAGCCGCGCGCCTCGAAGAAGGTCTGGGCCGTCTGGATGCGCTCGCCGGCGGCGCGACGGGTCTCGACCTCGAAGCCAGTGTCCATCAGGGCGGCGACGTGGGCGTTGCGGGTCGGGCTGGACCGCCCGCCGAGCACGACGGTGATCACCCGCTTGCCGTTGCGCACGGCCGAGGCGGCGAGATTGTAGCCCGAGGCGTTGGTGAAGCCGGTCTTGATCCCGTCGTAGCCCTGGCCGCTGAGGAGCAGGCCGTTGGTGTTGCGGTACTCGCGCCCCTGATAGTTCCAGTCGTGCAGACCGAAGTAGCTGTAATACTGGGGATAATCGCGCATAACGGCGCGGGCCAGGATGGCCAGGTCGCGGGCCGAGGTCAGCTGGCGGCTGTCGGGCAGGCCGTTCGGATTGACGTAGCGGGTCTGGGTCATGCCCAGTTCCTCGGCCTTCAGCGTCATCATCGAGGCGAAACGGGCCTGGGAGCCGCCGACGTGTTCGGCGAGGGCCATGGCCATGTCGTTGGCGGACCGCACGGCGGTGGCGCGCATGGCGTCGTCGAGGCGAATCGTCTGACCGGCGGCGAGACCGAGCTTGGACGGCGGTTGCGAGGCGGCGAGCGGCGAGACGGTAATGACGTCATCCAGGGTCGCACTGCCCTTCTCCAGAGCCTCGAAAACCAGATAGAGGGTCATGACCTTGGTGACCGAGGCCGGGTAGCGGCGGCTGTCCGCGTGACGGCCGAACAGGACCTCGCCCGTACCGGCGTCGACGACGATGGCGGCGTAGCGGCTGTTTTCACCCGACTGGGCCTCGACCCGGTTCAACCCAAGGCCGGCCAGGCCGACGAGGAGGGAGAGGGCGCAGAGCCCCGCAAGAATGCGGCGCATGGGGCTGGGTCTGGTACGCATCATCGCCAAGCGAAGCCTCTTACATCCGTGACGCGGCGACGGCCCCCCGGCGCGACGCAAGTGATGAGCCTAGCATGAGGGCCGCAGGTTTCACGGTGGTTAAGCAGGTATCAACGCGGATTTAAACGAACCAATCCTGATACGCGAGCCTGGCTCCGGCCGTTCGCCGGGAACCGGATCACCGTTCCGATGTTGCAGTGCACAAAAGTTCTTGACGTCTGTTCGCACCTGCACCATATGAGGCTCGTCGACCCGGGACCCGCCCGGGGAGAGAAACATTCTGGCGGGCCAACCGCCGAACCAGGTTCAGGAGACTACCATGGCTGACAGCGTCGAAACCGTGAAGAAGACCGTCGAACAGGCCACCGCGACCGCCAAGGTCCAGGGCGAGCAGTTCAAGGCCCAGGCCGAGCAGTTCCAGGCCAAGGGCACGCAAGCCCTGCGCGAAGGCGTCGAGAAGACCTCGGCCACGATCGCCGAGCTGTCGGCCCAGTCCAAGCAGAATCTCGAAGCCCTGACCGCCTCGGCCACGGCCGCCCAGAAGGGCGCCGAGGCCCTGTCGGCCCAGGTCGTTTCCTACACGAAGTCGAGCTGGGAAAACGGCGTCGCCGCGGCCCAGACGATCTCGCAGGCCCGCTCGATCCAGGAGCTGATCGAGCTGCAGACCAACTTCGCCAAGTCGGCGATGGAAACCTACCTCTCGGAAGTCACCAAGATGACCGAGACCGTGACCGGTTCGGTCAAGGACAGCTTCAAGCCGATCAACGAGCGCGTCACCGCCTCGGTCGAGAAGTTCCAGGCCGCCCGTTAAGGCGACCTGCCAAAGTTCAGTAGCGTAAGCTGAGGCCCCCCGGAGCGATCCGGGGGGTCTTTTGCTTGTCTGGCGATCAAGAGTCGCGGCTTGTTCACGACACCCGTGACTGGACGCGACTCCAAAACCGGCTGACACTTCCTACATAGCGTTTCGACTCCCCCGAAATGACGGACGACGATGCCAACCAAAAGGCCAGGTGAAGGACAGGATCAGGGCTTCGGCGCTGGCACCGTCACCGAGACGAAACCGAAGCTTCAGAAGCCCTCGCTGTACCGGGTGCTGATCCTGAACGACGACTACACGCCGATGGAATTCGTCGTCTATGTGCTGGAGCGGTTCTTCCAGAAGAGCCGCGAGGACGCGACCCGCATCATGCTGCATGTGCACCAGCATGGCGTCGGGGTGTGCGGCGTCTTCACCTACGAAGTGGCCGAAACCAAGGTCGCCCAGGTGGTCGAGACGGCGCGCCGTCACCAGCACCCGTTACAATGCACTATGGAAAAAGACTGAGAGGATCTCCCCATGCCCTCGTTTTCACGTCCTCTC
>NZ_JANODA010000065.1:0-55220 GCF_031412435.1 Brevundimonas sp. | reverse complement strand
GCAAACTCGTGGCGCACCTCGAGCGGCGACATCTCTACAGCGAGCCGCTGTACCGCTACGCAATCGTACACAATGACACGGCGGTGCTGCGCGAGTGGCTGCGGCATCGGGAGGATTTCCTCGCGCAATGTGGACCGGCCCTCGAGGCGACGCTGGTGCGGATCGATCCGATCGAGCGCCGCGCTTACGAGCACCTCGAGTATTCGCCGCTGGTGAATCAACGCGCCCACCGCGTCGGTGCGGAGAACAAAATCGCGAACACCGTCTTCCGCGGACAATACCAATCCCTGCTCAGCGCGCTCAGCCACAAACCGGCGCTCGAAGCCACGGATGAAATGAGTGTGGTGTATTATCTCTTCCTGCAGGACCGCGTGGAAGAGGCGCTCGCGCGGCTGCGGACGATCAAGCCCGAGCAACTCCCAACGCGGCTGCAGCACGATTACTTCCGTTGCTACGCGGCGTTCTCCGAGATGCAGCTCGCCGAGGCGCGCGGTATCGCGGCGCAGTATGCGGATCATCGCGTGGATCGCTGGCGCAAACTCTTCGCGGAGGTCACGGCACAGCTCGATGAGATCGAAGGCAAAGCGGTGCCGCGCCCCGGCGATCCGCAGCCGAACCGCGAGAATCAGCAAGGCGAGCTGAGCGCGACCGAGCCAACTTTCGACTTCAAGGTCGAGAACCGCAGCATCGCGCTGACTTGGAAAAACGTCGGCGAGGTGGCGATCCATTATTACCTGATGGACCCCGAGTTCTCGTTTAGCTCGAGCCCGTTCGTGTCGCAGGACGCGAGCCGCTTCGCGGTCATCAAGCCGAACAAATCCGCGACGCAGGTTTTGCCCGCCGGGCGCGACGCGCTCGAGATTCCCCTGCCCGCCGACTTCGCCCGCGCCAATGTGCTCGTCGAGGTCGTCGCCGCCGGTCAGCGGAAGGCGCAGGCCTATCTGGCCAACACGCTGAAGCTCGCGCTCGCGGAAAACTACGGGCGCTGCGACGTGCGCGATTCCGCCACCGACAAGGCGCTCAGCCGCGCCTACGTGAAAGTCTACGCGCGGCTGCGCAACGGCACGGTGCGCTTCTTCAAGGACGGCTACACCGATCTCCGCGGACGCTTCGACTACGCGAGCCTGAACAGCAACGAGACCGCGCGCCTCGTGCCGCTGCCGCACGAAGCCGCGAGCACCGGCGGCCTCAACTACCAGATGCTCCGCCCGAACGAACTGAACGAAGTCGAGAAGCTCGCCATCCTCGTCCTCAGCGAAGCGAACGGCGCGACCGTCCGCGAAGTGGCGCCGCCGAGCCAGTAGCGGTCGCGTTTCCCCGCCTACATGCGGCAGATCAGCAACTCGCGCTCGTAGATCATTTCCTTCGGCAGATGCGTGCGGAGGTCGAGGAAAAGTTCCTCGTGATACATGATCTCCTCGCGCCATGCCGCGCGATCGAAGCGCTGGAGCTCCTCGAAGCTCTCCTGCGAAAAGTCGAGGCCGGTCCAATCGATGTCCTCATAGTGCGGCACCCAACCGATCGGCGTTTCCTTGGCGAGGGCGCGGCCATTCGCGCGGTCCACGATCCACTTGAGCACCCGCATATTTTCGCTGAAGCCAGGCCAGAGGAATTTTCCGTCGTCGCCTTTGCGAAACCAGTTCACATGGAAAATGCGCGGCGTCTCGCTGAGCGTCCGCTGCATCGAGATCCAGTGACGGAAGTAGTCGCCCATGTTGTAGCCGCAGAAGGGCAGCATCGCGAACGGGTCGCGGCGCAGGGTCCCGATGGCGTTCTCCGCCGCAGCGGTGCCTTCGGAGGCCACGGTCGAGCCCATGAACACCCCGTGTTCCCAGTCGAAGGCCTCGGTCACCAGAGGCACGGCCGAGGCACGACGGCCGCCGAACAGGATAGCGTCGATCGGCACGCCCCGGGGGTCCTCCCACTCCGGCGCGATGGTCGGGCACTGGGAGGCAGGGGCCGCGAAGCGGGCGTTGGGATGGGCGGCGGGCTCGCCCGAGGCCGGGTCGTGCGGCTGGCTCTTCCAATTGGTCAGCCCCTCCGGGACCTCCTTCGTCAGGCCCTCCCACCAGACGTCCCCATCGGCGGTCAGGGCCGTGTTGGTGAAGACGGTGTTGGTCGCGAGCGTCGCCAGAGCGTTCTGGTTGGTGTTGCGGCTCGTGCCAGGCGCCACGCCGAAGAAACCGGCTTCCGGGTTTACGGCATAGAGTCGACCGTCATCGCCGAAGCGCATCCAGGCGATGTCGTCGCCGATCGTCTCGGCCTTCCAGCCGGGGATCGAAGGCTGCAGCATGGCCAGGTTGGTCTTGCCGCAGGCGCTGGGGAAGGCGGCGGCCATGTATTTGGCCTGACCCTCGGGACTGGTCAGCTTGAGGATCAGCATGTGCTCGGCCAGCCAGCCCTCGTCGCGGGCCATGACCGAGGCGATACGCAGGGCGTAGCATTTCTTGCCCAGAAGGGCATTACCGCCGTAGCCGGAGCCGTAGGACCAGATCTCGCGCGTCTCGGGATAGTGAACGATCCACTTGTCGGCGTTGCAGGGCCAGGGCACGTCGGCCTCGCCTTCCGCCAGCGGCGCGCCGAGGGTGTGGACGGCGGGCACGAAGACCCCGTCCTCGCCCAGCACGTCCAGGGCCGGCTGACCCATCCGGGTCATGATGCCCATGGAGACGGCGACATAGCCGCTATCGGTGATCTCGACGCCGAGGGCGCTGATCTTCGAACCCAGAGGGCCCATCGAGAAGGGCACGACGTACATGGTCCGACCGGCCATGCAGCCGTCAAACAGGCCGGCCATCCGTTCGCGCATCTCGATCGGGTCAGACCAGTTGTTGGTAGGGCCAGCATCCTGTTCGTGCCCGGAGCAGATGAAGGTGCGGCTCTCGACGCGCGCGACGTCGCGCGGATCCGAGGCGGCGTAGTAGCCGCCGGGGCGTTTGGTCTGGTCCAGGGCCTTCAGCGTGCCCTTGTCGATCAGGTCGGCGATGATCGCGGCCTTCTCGGCCTCGGAGCCGTCGCACCAATGGACCCGCGCGGGCTTTGTCAGGGCGGCGATCTGCTCGACCCAGGCGATCAGGCCATGGTGACGGGTCGGCGCCGGGCGAAGGCCCGGGACGGCGGTGCTGGAATCCACGCGAACTCTCCTGATGCGTCGGCCCGGCTGATCTGTCGCCGCCGTGGCCTCTCCCAAATGTTACAAGACCTCACGGGCTGTAACAGCCGCAAAGACACCCGACGCGACGCCACGTCAACCGGCGCAAGATTTCGCCTCCCCTTTGCGCCGACATGCAGGTCCGTGGGCTGAATCCGGTCGCGCGACGGCTCCGGCGGCTGTATCTGCCTTCTGTGCAGACGCTCGATTCCGTTCATACCGCCGCTCCGCAGGGCGCCCTCGCCTCCCCGGCAGTGGCCCGCAACACCGCGCCGATCCTTCAGGTGCTGCGCGCACACCTGCCCGCGCGCGCCCGGGTGCTGGAGATCGCTTCCGGCTCGGGCGAGCACGCCATCGCCTTCGCCCGCGCCCTGCCCGCCACGACCTGGACGCCCAGCGACCCGTCGTCGGAAGCCCGTGCCAGTATCGCCGCCTGGACGGCGGAGGCCGCCCTGTCGAACGTCGCCCCGGCGCTGGCGCTGGACGCCGCCGATCCGGACGGCTGGCCCGAGGTCGACGCGCAGGCCATCTTCTGCGCCAACATGGTCCACATCAGCCCGTGGGCGGCGACTGAGGGATTGATGGCCGGCGCCGGGCGCGTCCTGCCCGATCCCGGCGGCCTGCTGGTCCTCTACGGCCCGTACCGCGAGACCGACGTTCCCCTGGCCCCGTCCAACGCAGCCTTTGACGAGAGCCTGAAGGCCCGCGATCCGGCCTGGGGTCTGCGCGAGCTGGACGCCGTCGTCGCCCTGGCGAGGAGCCACCGTCTGCACCTGACGCGCCGGGTCGAAATGCCCGCCAACAATCTGATGCTTCTTTTCCGCCGCGCCTGACCGGAGTTTCGACCATGAAAGCCCTGATCCTCGCCCTGGCCCTCGCCGCCGTCGCCCCCGCCGGAATGGCCCAGACCCCAACCGGAATCTCCAAACAGGCCAGCCCGCCGTCATACGGCGCGCCGATCTCGCTCGAGGCCGCCGAGGAACTTATCGACCGCGCCGTCACGGCCGCGCGCGCCGGCGGACATCGACTGGCCATCGCCATCGTCGAGCCGAACGGCGAATTGGTCGCCTTCGCGCGCATGGACGACACCCAGTACGGCTCGATCCGGGTCGCGCAGCGCAAGGCCTGGACGGCCGCCCGTTATCGTCTGGCCACTGCGACAATGGAGGAGCGGACCCTGGCCGGCCGCATCGTGACCCTGGCCAACGACGACTCCCTGCCGATCGCGGGCGGCGTTCCGATCGTCGTCGACGGCCATATCGTGGGCGCCATCGGCGTGTCGGGCGCCTCGGCCGCCGAGGACGCCGCCGTCGCGGCCGTCGCCCTGGCGGCCGACTGACGCCTTGGCCTTTTCCCGCACCTATGACGGCGCCGAGCCCAGCCGAATCAACAAATGGCTGGGCCAGACGGGCGTCTGTTCGCGCCGCGAGGCCGACGCCCTGATCGCCGACGGCCTGGTCTCCATCGATGGAGACGTGGTCACCGACGCGGGCCGCAAGATCGAGGCGGGCCAGACCCTGACCCTGTCCGACCGCGCGACGACGGCGCTGGCGGCCGGGGTGACCATCGTGATGCACAAGCCGCTCGGCTATGTCTCCGGGCAGCCCGAGCCGGACAAGATCCCGGCGGTGCGGCTGCTGACCGACGCCAACCGGATCGGCGACGGCGTGACGCCCGCCATCGACGCCTCCCTGCCCCCCATCGGGCGACTGGACGAAGATTCGCGCGGGCTGCTGATGCTGTCCTCGGACGGGGTCGTGGCCAAGGCGGTGATCGGGCCGGAGTCGAAGCTCGACAAGGAATATCTGGTCCGCGTCGCCGGGGACGTGACAGAGAAGAAGCTGAACCTGCTGCGCCACGGCATCATGCTGGACGGGCGTCAGCTGAAATATGCGCGGGTGTCGCGGATGGAGCAGCAGAGGCTGAAATTCATCTTGTCCGAGGGGCGCAACCGCCAGATCCGGCGCATGTGCGAACATGCGGATCTGGATGTTGTTGATTTACTCCGTGTGCGGATCGGGCCGATCCATCTGAACAATCTGCCCGAAGGCGCCTGGCGGATGCTGACCGCCGAGGAGCGGGTGGCGCTGGTCGGCTAAACGGCCAGACTCCGGAATTCAGAGTCCAGATAGTCCCTAGAGTCTCGTTGGCGACGCCCTCCGGACTCCAGAACACAGTCCGAAGCGTCCGGAGAGACCGAAGCGGTCGGATGGTTCGGCTATTCGCCGGCGACGCCGGGTTTCGAGCTGTCAAAGACCTGTGAGCGACGTGGTGCCGACGGGTTCTGAGAACAAGGCGTCAAAAGGAAAATAATCTTAGCGCGTGAGCCCCCCTTAGTCCGCGTCGATCTCCCGCGAGCCTACGGTGACCGACGTCGGCGCACCCGCCAGCGCCGCGTCCAGCCGCTCGCGGTCCAGTCCGCCTTCCCAGCGCGCCACGACGATGGTCGCCACGGCGTTGCCGATGAAGTTGGTCAGGGCGCGGCACTCGCTCATGAACCGGTCGACGCCGAGAATCAGGGCGATGCCCGCGATCGGGACGGACGGCACGACGGCGAGCGTCGCGGCCAGGGTGATGAAGCCGGCGCCCGTCACCCCTGCCGCCCCCTTGGACGACAGCATGGCGACGCCCAACAGCAGGGCCTGCTGTCCCAGGGTCAGGTCGATGCCGCAGGCCTGGGCGATGAAGAGCGCCGCCAGGGTCATGTAGATGTTGGTGCCGTCGAGATTGAACGAATAGCCGAGCGGTACGACCAGACCGACGACGGGCTTGTCGCAGCCCGCCCTCTCCATCTTGTCGATCAGACTGGGCAGGGCCGCCTCCGATGAGGAGGTGCCGAGCACCAGCAGCAGCTCCTCCTTCAGGTAGCGCATCAGCTTGAAGATCGAGAAGCCGTTGGCCCGCGCGACCAGGCCCAGCACCACCACCACAAACAGGGCCGAGGTCAGGTAGAAGGTGGCGACCAGGGCCGCCAGGCTGATCACCGACTCGATGCCGTAACGGCCGATGGTGAAGGCGAACGCCCCGAACGCCCCGATGGGCGCAGCCTTCATCAGAATGGCGACCAGTTTGAAGAAGGCCTCCGAGGTGCTCTCCAGCACCGTCATCACCGGCTTCGCCCGATCGCCGACGGCGGCCAGGGAGATGCCGAACAGGATGGCGAAGAACAGGACCTGAAGGATGTTGCCGCCCGCGAACGCCCCCACGACCGTGTCGGGGATGATGTTCATCAGGAAGCCGACGATGGTGCTGTCGTGGGCGGCGGCGGTGTAGCCCTGGACCAGACCCTGATCGAGCGTCGCCGGATCGACGTTCATGCCTGCGCCGGGCCGGACGACATTGGCGACGACCAGACCGACGATCAAAGCCAGGGTCGAGAAGGTCAGGAAATAGGCGAAGGCCTTGGCCGCCACGGCCCCGACCTTTCCAAGGTCCCTCAGGTGGGCGATGCCGAGCGACACGGTCAGGAAGATGACCGGGGCGATGATCATCTTCACCAGCTTGATGAAGGCGTCGCCCAGCGGCTTAAGGCTCTCGCCGAAGCTCGGCCAGACATGGCCGATCAGGGCGCCCAGGCCGATGGCGACCAGGACCTGGAAATACAGATGCGTCCAGATCGGCTTCTTCGCGGGCGGCGGAGGCGGCGGTTCGACCGCGTCAGGAACGGCGACCCCGGGCGCCGCCTTGATCGCGCGGACCGCTCTTGGCCGAGGTGTGGCAGGGGGCGTCTTTGGAGTGCGGGCCATGCGGGTCTCTTGCGATTCCCGACGACCCTAGCCGAGGCGCGGACGCCCGGCCATGCGAGCGGCCATCAGCCCTCGGCCGGCCGGGTCAGGGTGTAGGGCCTGTAGACCGAAGCGAAGACCGGCATCGCCTCGCAGGCGTCGGCATGGGCGCTCAGGGTCGCGTAGCCCGCCATGTCGAACGCACCCTCCAGCGCCTCGGCGATGAAGCGATAGACTGTGGCGAGGATGACGTCGGCGTGGCTCAGGGTGTCGCCGAACAGCCAGGGGGTGGTGCGCGCGGCCCGCTCCCGCTCCAGCACGGCCAGGGTGTCACCGACCTGGCTGCGGCAGCGCGCGACCCACATGTCCAGCCCCGTCTCGCGGAAGGCCTGCTCGTAGAGAAGGCTGACGCCCTTGTCGGCGACACCGGCGGTCAGGGCCGCCAGCCGCAGCATCTCGCGTCGTTCGGGCCAGGGTCGGTCGAGGCTTGCGGCGGCGGGGCCGACCATCCGGTCCAGGGCTTCAAGGATGACCGTACTGTCGGTCAGGGCGACGCCGTCGTCCATGACCAGCACGGGCACCCGACGCAGCGGATTGTACGGCGCGATAGCCTCCGCATCGCCGAAGGTCGAGAGCGGGGCGTTCTCGTAAGGGACGCCGTACAGGTTCAGCGTTACCGCGACCCGCCTCACGAACGGCGAGTCATATTGACCGATCAGCAGCATCCGTCCCTCCCGAGAAACACCGCTGTCGGCGTAGAGAGAGCGGGCGACCGGGTCCAGCCCGACCGCCCTTCCCGGCTTCAGGCGTCGTCGGCGCGTGCGGCCAGTTCGGCGGCGCGCTGTTCCATGTCTGCAGCCTGACCGGGCATTCTGCGGCCAGCAGCCTGCAGCTCGGCATCGGTGACCGTGTTGCCGCGCGCCGCGTTCTCGCGGATCTGCCGCGCGCGATACGCCGGATCTTCCAGACGGCGGCTCTCCTGTCTCAGTTGCTCGGCGCCGCGACGCATATTCTCCGCGCCCATCCGCATGTTGACGCGGGCGTTGGCGCGGGCCTCGCGGGCGCCGGCCATGGCGACACGGGCCTGGGCCTGGGCGCGTTCGGCGGAGCGGCGCCCCTCGGCGGCGTGGGTCAGGCCGATTTGGCGGGCATGTTCGCCGACAGCGCGAGCGTGGCCGCCGGCGATGCGGACGGATTCGGCGTGGTCGCGCATAACGGCGGCATGGTTGCGGTCGGCCTCGGCGCGAGTGCGGGCGTCTTCAGCGAAGGCGCGTTGCTCTGTGGCGTGGGCACGGGCCTCCATCGCTGCTTGTCGGGCCTCGACGGCGGCCTGGCGGGCTTCTTCGACGTGCTGGCGTTCTTCCGGCGTCAGTTCCTCCCAGCTACGGCCGTTGTAGCTGAAGACATGCTGGCCGTTATAGCTGGGCGGGGCCGGCGGAACGGGCGGCAGAGGCGGCGCCGGCGGCGCAATCATGCTGAAGGGCGCGGGCGGAGCCGGAGGCGCCGGCGGTACGACCATCGCGGGCGGAGCCGGAGGTGCGGGCGGGGCCGGCGGGGCGAACCCGAAGGCCGCGAGATTGAAGAAGCCCCGAGGCGCTTCAACGACCGGAGCGGCGTCCGTCTTCGGCGCGGCCGCCTGGGCGGTCGTGGCAGCGGCCGCGACGGGGGCTGAGGCGGCCTGGGTCGTCTCCGGGCTCCGCGAATGCAGCTCCAGCGCGGCGATCGGGGTGGCCACGGCGACCAGGACGGCGACGGCGGTCAGGATGACGGCCGGACGACGTGCGGGGGACTTGTCGGTCATGAGGTTGGCGATCCTTCGTTTCAGGGAGCGGCCGTCGCCCGCCATCGCGGTCGCGGCCAGGGACGTGATTTGCGGAGCCGGAGCGGCGGCGAGACCGATCAGGGCGCGGGCGTAGGCGTGACGATCCACCTGTCCGACGGCGACGGCGTCGGCCGCCTCCTCAGAGCGTTCGATCAGGCTGCGGTGAAGCACCCAGACCAGGGGATTGAACCAGAACAGGGCGAGGACCAGCCGCGACAGGGCCAGGAACAGCCAGTCGCGGCGACGGATGTGGGCCATCTCGTGGGCCATGACGGCGGCGGCCGTCTGGGGTCGCGCGAGGGTGGCCGGGTCGATCAGGACAGCGCCCGGCGGCAGGCCCCAGCTGAGCGGGCTGGTGATCCGGTCGCTGGATTTCAGCTCCGGCCGGGCCGCGGGCGCGAGGGTGCGCAGGGCCTCGGTCCAGACCTCGGCCTTCACGGGTTCGCCCGCCTCGGTCCAGCGCGACAGGGTCCAGACGCCCGCGGCGAACCGGCCGGCGACGATCAGGGCCCCGACGGTCCAGACCAGAGCCAGGGTCTGGCCCAGCGACGGCAACAGCAGGGAGCCGGAGACGGTGACGCCTTCAACCGGCTGCAGGTCGCCGCTCCACAGGGCGAGCGGAGGAGCGGTCTGGGCGGCGGCGGGCAAGAGGGCGAAGCTCAGCGCCGGGCCGAAGGTCATCAGCACCGGCAGGGCCAGCAGGATGCAGACGGTGGCGCGCAGCACATCGACCCGGTCCACGGCGCCGCGAGCGACAGTCGCGGACAGGGCCAGGCCAAGGGCGGCGACGACCGACGACTTGGCCAGCAGGGCGACCAGAAGCGCGGCGCTCACTGGTCCCGCTCCCGGGCGGCGTCGAGCAGCTTTTCGAGGGCCTTGATCTCGGAGGGCTTCAACGGCTCGCCCATGCCCAGAAGGGCGGTGGCGGCGCTGGCGGCGGACCCGGCGAAGAAGGTGTCGACCATCCGCTTCAGGGCGCCGGCGGCGACGGTCTCGGTGCGGGGAACGGGCCGATAGTCGAACCCGTCCCCGCCCGCCGAACGCGACACCAGCCCGCGATCTTCCAGTCGCTTCAGCAGGGTTCGGACGGCGGAATCGCTCAAGGTATCGGGCATGGCCGCGCGCACGGCGGCGGCGGTCGCGACCTCCAGACGACAGAGGAGTTCGAACACCTCTCGTTCCCGCCTCGGCAGCCCCTCGATCATGACCCGTCTCCGCTACATTTGTAGCGTTACATATGTAGCGGATTGAGGCGGGATTGGGGCGGCGAAGATGAAGCTTTGGAAAGGCGTCGGCTTCAGGCGGCCGGGCCGTCCAGCGACGCCATGTCGATGACGAAGCGGTAGCGGACGTCGGACTTCTCCATCCGATCGAAGGCGTGGTTGATCTCGTCCATGCGGATCATTTCGACGTCGGGGTGGATGTTCTTCTCGGCGCAGAAGTCCAGCATCTCCTGGGTTTCGCGGATGCCGCCGATGGGCGAGCCCGAGACGCGGCGACGCGCCATCAGCAGAGGCAGGGTCGACATCTCTTCCATCGGACCGAGCTGGCCGACGATCACGAGCGTGCCGTCGATGTCGAGCAGCGGCATGTAGGGGTTCAGGTCATGCTTGACCGGCACGGTGTCGATGATCAGGTCCAGACTGTTCGCCGCCGCCTTCATCGCCGCCCTGTCGGACGAGACCAGCAGGGCGTGGGCGCCGAGTTCCTTCGCATCGGCCTCCTTGTCGGCCGTCCGGCTGAGGACCGTGACGTGGGCGCCCAGACCGGCCGCCAGCTTGACCGCCATGTGGCCGAGGCCGCCCAGGCCGATGACGCCGACGCGGCTGCCTGCCTTGACGCCCCAGGTCTTGAGCGGCGACCAGGTCGTGATGCCGGCGCACAGCAGGGGCGCGGCCCTGGCGATGTCGAGCGCGTCCGGCACCGACAGCACGAACTCCTCGCGCACCACCAGATGCTTGGAATAGCCGCCGTAGGTCGGCTCGCCGGTGATCCGGTCCTTGCCGTTGTAGGTCTGGGTGTTGCCGTGGCGGCAGAGCTGCTCCTCGCCCTTGTCGCACTGGTCGCAGTGCTGGCAGGAATCGACCATGCAGCCGACGCCGACGCGGTCGCCTTCCTTGAACTTCGTCACCCCGGGGCCGACGGCGGTGACGACGCCGATGATCTCGTGGCCCGGCACGATCGGATAGGATGAGAAGCCCCAGTCGTTGCGCGCCTGGTGCAGGTCGGAGTGGCAGACGCCGCTGTACAGGATCTCCAAGGCGACATCGTTCGCGCGCAGCTCGCGCCGGTCGAACTCCCATGGGGCCAGCGGCGAGGTGGTGGAATGGGCGGCGTAACCGATGGTCTTCATGGGGCGGGTCCTTGAACGGCTGGCGCGGCGACGGCGCCCCCAGGTCTGGAAGGCACCGTCCCGTCGATGACGCCAGAATAGGCCGCGACACCGCATCCGATTACCCGCTATAATCGGCATGATCCTATGAATGGAGATCATGAATGAAGCGGGACGAACTTGGCGACCTCGCCGCCTTTCTGGCCGTCGCCGAGGAGCGCAGCTTCACCCGGGCCGCCGCGCGCCTGGGCCTGTCGCAGTCGGCGCTGAGCCACACGATCCGGCGTCTGGAGGCGCGTCTGGGCCTGCGCCTTCTGCTACGCACGACCCGCAGCGTCGCCCCGACCGAGGCGGGAGAACGGCTGGCCGAGGCCTTGCGTCCGGCCTTCGACGGCATCGACGCCCGGATCGAGGCCCTGAGCGCCCTGCGCGACCGACCCTCCGGAACGATCCGCATCACTGCCGGGGAGCATGCGGCCCAGACCGTGCTCTGGCCCGTGCTGGAGCGGTTCCTGCCCCTCTATCCCGACGTCCGGGTCGAGATCGCCACCGACTACCGGATGATCGATCTGGCCGAGGGCCGGTTCGACGCCGGCATACGGCTGGGCGAGCATCTGGCCGAGGACATGATCGCCGTGCCGATCGGACCCGACATGCGAATGATCGTCGTCGGTTCGCCCGCCTATTTTGCGACCCGCCCGGTCCCGCAGACGCCGCACGACCTGACGGCCCACGCCTGCGTCAACCTGCGCCTGCCCACGCGCGGCGGCCTCTATGTCTGGGAGTTCGAAAAGGACGGCCGGCCGCTGAACGTCCGCGTCGACGGGCCGCTGATCGTCAACGACATGGACCTGATGGTCTCCGGCGCGCTCGGCGGGGTCGGCCTGGGCATCGTCATGGAGGACCAGGTCACGGCCGAGGTCGCCGACGGCCGGTTGATCCGGGTGCTGGAGGACTGGTCGCCGCCGTTTCCCGGCTATCACCTCTACTACCCCAGCCGCCGCCAGCCGACGCCGGCCTTCACGGCCCTGATCGATGCGTTGAGGTATCGACGACCCTAGTGGTTGGTGGTCAGGACGACGCCGACGAGCACGGCGGCCCAGTGCACGCTAGCTGCGGCGACGACGTGGCCATGCCAGATGGCCCGGAACCACTTCAGTTTCTTGCGTACATAGAAGACCGCGCCGGTCATGTAGAGCGCCCCTCCGATGGCCAGCAGCAGCAGGGCGATCCATGAGCCGTGGGCGACCATCGGCTGGAAGGCGATCACCACCAGCCAGCCGAGCGCCATATAGACCGCGACCCACAGGCCCTTGCCGATGCCCGGCAGGAACAGCTTGCCCACGGCGCCCAGCGTCGCCAACCCCCAGACGGTACCGGTCATCGCCCAGGCCCAGGCGCCTTCCAGGTTGTGCGTCGTGAACGGGGTGTAGGAGCCCGCGATCATGAGGAAGATGCCGGCGTGATCGAGCCTGCGCAGCAGCGGCCGCCACTGGGGCTTGGCGAAGTTGTAGGCGGTCGAGAAACCCAGCATGGCCAGCATGCCGAGCGCATAGACGCCGACCGCGAGGACCAGCCCCATATCGCCCCGCGCGACCGAGAGGCCCAGCAGGACGCCGCCGCCGAACAGGGCGAAGGTCAGTCCGGTCAGGTGAACGACCAGATCCGCGCATTTCGCGCGGGGCGTCGGATAGTGGCGGGGCGGCAGGTTCTGTGTCGTCATGGCTTCAGCCTGGCAGGAAGACGATCCCGTGTCGCCTCTTCGCAGGAGCATGCTTCAGCGAAATGGACGAAATGGGGCGAACCTCCCCGCCGGGGCTCCGTTCACGTCGACCTGAAGGTGCGTACCGGCTTGCGCAACAGAATATCGGCCAGCTAGGCGATTTTCACAGCTGCGATGATCGATCCTGCGTACTCCCGCGCAGTCCTGCCCGACCCAATCAGCGTGGCCGAGGCCGCACCCGTCCAGTCGCCATACCCATGCAACCAGAGTCGCGGCTCCCGGCAGGCACGCCCTTGCCGGACATCGATCCGGCCATTGGCTTCGACCAGATCGAGCGGACGCAGATGATCAAGCGACGGGCGAAAGCCGGTGCACCAGATGACCGCGTCGATCGGTTCTTCCGTCCCGTCGGCCCAGCGCACTCCGTCGATGGTGAACCCGGTGAAAGGCCGGCGCGTCGCCAGAAGGCCGAGATCCCGTGCCTTCCTGACGGGCGGAACGGCGACGATGTCACCGAAGCCGCCTTCAAATTCGGGGACCGGCCGCCCCTCCCGCTCGGCTTTCAGACGGGCCGTCGCACGCTCGAACAGGACGCGTCCATCGACGTCATCGGGCAGGAAAACCGGTTCGGTCACCGTGATCCAATCGGCCGTCGCTATCGGCGCGATCTCGGCCATGATCTGGGCTCCGGAGTTGCCTCCTCCAACGACCAGCACACGTTGTCCTGCAAAGGCGTCGGGTCGCCGGTAAGCGGCGGAATGCAACTGCAGCCCTTGATAGGTCTCCAGACCGGGGTAGGCCGGCGTGAATGGAGCGCTCCAGGTTCCCGTGGCGCTGACGACGACGCGACCGCACCACGCCACGCCGCCCGCAGCGACACGAAGTCTGTCGCCGTCGCGCGTCACCGCGAGCACCCGGATAGGTCGGCGCACATCAAAGCCGTATCGCGCCTCATAGGCGGCAAGGTAGTCGACCACTTCAGTCCGCTGCGGAAACCCCGTCGCCGACATCGGCCACCCGGGGAGTGAACTCCAGCCCGCCGGTGAGAACAGCCGCAACGAATCCCACCCATGACGCCAGGCGCCCCCCGGTTGCGGCTCGGCGTCGAGAATGACGAAGTCGACCTCCGCCCGCCTCAGATAGTAGGCCAGCGAAAGGCCGGCCTGGCCGCCGCCGATGATGACGACGTCACGATTACGGTCGTCATTCACTCTCATGGCCCGTCAGATCCAGAACGGACGTTCCCGCCCCCCCCCTCCTGCATCACGACACCTGCATCGATCCGGACCGCACGAACCTCTGGTGCCAGGACAGGGCCTCATCCAGCAACATGGGCGTCTGCAGGCCGTAGGAACCGGTCAGCGCCCGCTGGTAGTAGTCCGCCAGCATGGGCCGATAGGTCGGATGCGCGCAGGTCTCGATCACGGCCCTCGCCCGCTGTTTGGGCGAAAGACCGCGCAGGTCCGCCAGGCCCTGCTCGGTGACGATGACCTGGACGTCCTGATTGATATGATCGACATGGGACACCTGCGGCACGATCGTCGAGATCGCGCCGCCCTTGGCCGTCGATGCGCTCATGAAGATGGAGATGTAGGCGTTTCGGGCGAAATCGCCCGAGCCGCCGATGCCGTTCTGGATCCGCGACCCCATCACATGGGTGGAGTTGACGTTGCCGTAGATGTCGGCCTCGATCATCCCGTTCATGGCGATCACGCCCAGGCGGCGGATCAGTTCGGGGTGATTGCTGATCTCCTGTGACCGCAGGATGATGCGGTCGCGATACTCACCCATGCGCCGGTTGACGCTTTCGCTGAGGTCGGGGCTGAGGCTCAGCGCGGTTGAGGACGCCAGGCGCAGCTTGCCGCTGTCCAGCAAGGCCATCATCCCGTCCTGGATCACCTCGGTCCAGGCGGTGAGGTCGTCGAACGGGGCGTCGATCAGGCCGGTCAGGACCGCGTTGGCCGTGTTGCCGACGCCGGACTGAAGCGGCAACAGGGACGGCGGCAAACGGCCTCTTTTGACCTCGTGTTCAAGGAATTCCAGCAGGTGGCCAGCGATGGCCAGGTCGTCTGCTCCGGGCGTCGTGAAGCCGGCGTTGCGATCCGAGCGGTCTGTCTCGACGATCGCGACGATCTTGTCCGGATCGCAGCGGTAGCAGGGCTCGCCGATCCGGTCGCCCGAACGGATCAGAGGGATCGGGACCCGGTCAGGAGGCAGGGCGGCTCCATAGTAGATGTCGTGCATGCCCAGCAGTTCCGGGCTCTGCCAGCGGTTGACCTCAAGGATCACCTGAGTGGCCCGGTCCAGCCAGGTCTTGTTGTTTCCAACCGACGACGCCGGGATCAGGGCGCCGTCTTCGCGGATTCCGGTGACCTGGATGATGGCCGTATCCAGCGGGCCGAGAATGCCCTGCCAGGCGGCGGGCGCCACCTGACTCAGGTGCATGTCGAAATACTCCATCTGGCCGCGATTGATCTTGTCGCGACAGGTGGGGTCAGAGTTGTAGGGCAGCCGAAACTCGATCCCGTCCGCTTTTGCCAGGGCCCCGTCCAGCTCGGGACCGGTCGAGGCTCCCGTCCAGATGCGCAGCTTGAAAGGCCGTCCGGCCGCATGCTCGGCCTCGATCCGGGCCGCGAGCGCCAGAGGCACCGCCGTCGGATAGCCCGAGGCGGTGAAGCCGCTCAGCCCCACCGTTGTGTCCGGCGCGATCAGGAGCGCGGCGTCTTCGGCCGACATGAGCTTGGCGCGGTGACCGGCGCTGCGGATGCGGTGGTCGGTCATCAGGCGTCCGCTCCCGGGCGGCGATCTCGCCCTGCGAGCAGGCCGGCCAGGATCGGGACCGTCTCGCCTTTCTGGCGTCGATCCTGGCGAAACAGTCCTTGTTGACAATGAGCCGGCCATGGATGGCGATGAGCCAGCATCCTCGGAGAAGGCCGGTGACGGATGCCCCACGCCAGCGCGCCCACCAGCGCGAACAGGATCGCAGCGCAGGAGATCGCGCTGACGATGATATGAAGCGGCATTCCAGATCCTCGATTGAACTTCCAGTTCACAGAAGATCTCAAGCTCTACATTGATCAGAATCAAATGCGGAGAATGTTTTCGTTCAAGTTATTTGATCCAGATCAACCATAGGATGGGCCCAATGCGGCATTGAGGCGTATAGTGATCCGGGGTCGCCGTGCCAAAGCCTCTGCCTGCGCCGCGATCACCTCGTTTCGTCGCGGAGCGCGTCGACACCGTGACGTCAGTCACGGCTTCGTCGGTTCATTGAATGGCGAGATCATAGATCGGACGGCGGCGGCGCCGTATCCTGAGCACGCCGCTGAACTGCCAGCACAAAGGCCAAACCCGATGCCGAGATACCACCACCTCGAACGTCACCTGGTCGGACGCGTGGGTTGGCTGAGGGCCTCCGTGCTCGGCGCCAATGACGGGATCGTCTCGACCGCGAGCCTGATCGTCGGCGTCGCTGCGGCGGAGGCGGGTCGCAGCGGCATCCTCGTCGCCGGGGTCGCGGGTCTGGTCGCCGGCGCCATGTCGATGGCGGCCGGCGAATATGTCTCGGTCAGTTCGCAGGCGGATGCCGAGAAAGCCGATCTCGACCGGGAACGCGGTGAACTGGCGGCCGCACCCGAGGCCGAGTTGCGGGAGCTGGCGGGCTTCTACGTCGCGCGCGGCCTGACCCAGGACCTTGCGGACCAGGTCGCCACCCAGCTGACGGCGACGGACGCTCTGGGCGCCCATGCGCGTGATGAACTGGGCATCTCGGCGCACACCACTGCCCGACCGATCCAGGCGGCGTTCGCATCGGCCGCCGCCTTCTCGGTGGGCGCCGCCGTGCCATTGCTGGTCGCCGTCGTCGCGCCGACGTCGACGACGGTCGTCGCAGTCACCGCCGCGGCCGTGCTGGGTCTCGCCATCCTGGGCGGGGTCGGCGCGAAGGTCGGCGGCGCCAGGATGCTGACGCCCATCCTCCGCGTGACCCTGTGGGGCGTGCTGGCCATGGCGATCACCGCCGGCATTGGCCGGCTTTTTGGAGCCGTCGTATGACGTCACACCAAAGCCTCGGCGCAAACCTCAACCGGATCGCCGTCATCGGGGCGGGCCACGTGGGCGCAACAGCCGCCTACGCCCTGATGCTTCGGGCCCTGGTCCACGAGATCGTGCTGATCGACAGCAACACGGCCCTCGCCGAGGCAGAGGCGGCGGACATCTCCGACGCCAACGCCCTTGCACGACCGGCCAGGGTCTGGGCCGGCGACTATGCGGACGCCGCCACAGCCGGCATCGCCGTCATCACTGCGGGCGGCGCGACCCAGGGCTCACAGGACCGTCTCTCCGTGGCGGCGAAAAGCGCGGCGATCGTTTCGGACTGCGTCGACCGGCTGATCGCCGCCGGCTTCGCGGGCATCATCGTGGTCGCGGCCAATCCCGTCGATCTGATGACGCTTGTCGCCTTGCGCCGGTCCGGGTTTTCGGCTGCGCAGGTCATCGGAACAGGAACGTTGCTGGACACCAGCCGCCTGACCCAGACGCTGTCGCAGACCCTCAGGGTCGCGCCCGCATCGATCGAGGGCTTCGTCCTGGGCGAACACGGCAACAGCGAGGTCGCCGCCTTCTCGACTGTGCGGATCGGCGGTCAGACGCTGGATCAGTTTTGCCGGGGCGAGGCACAGCCTGATCTTCCAGCGATCGCACGCGAAGTCCGGGATGCCGGCTATGCCATCGTCGAGGGCAAAGGCTACACCTCTTTCGGCGTCGCGACGGCCATCGTTCGCATCTGCGAGGCCATCCTTCGCGATGAACACGCCGTGCTGCCGGTCTCGACCTTGCTGACGGGCGAGTATGGTTTGTCGGATCTGTGTCTCAGCCTGCCATGCATCCTTGGCGCGGGCGGAGTGGAGCGCATTCTTGTCCCTGCGCTGAGCCCGGCAGAGACGGCGGGGCTGGTTGCATCGGCCGGCATCCTGGCTGCGGCCATCGCCGGCATGGAGCCTGCGCCGAACGCCCGGGTTTGACGCCTTTCAGGATGGGTGGGGACCGCGTGTTGAGATGGGCCCGATCGCGGCTGTGACGAGGGTCATCACAGCCATGAGCACCACAGCTCCGACCAGCGCATAGACCCCGAACGCGCCATAGGCCAGGGCCCCCGCCACAGCGCCCGCCGCCAGTCCGGACCAAAGCAGCATGAACGGCAGCCAGCTCCAGCGATCGCCCCCCGTCAACGCGGTCGTCAGCCGCTTGCCCACCTTGACCAGGGCGCCCGTCATATAGGTGAGACCGATCCGTACCTCGCCGTCTTCCGCAAAGACCGTGTTCTCGGCTCCCATGGCGAGCACCATCGGCAGCGCCACCAGGATGCCCGCTCCGAGGCTGTGCAGGAGCACGGCGATCGCCAGCAGCAAGGTCACCAGACCAAGCACCGCGACCTGACGATGCCTGCCGGCGATGCGGCCGGTGATCGTCCCCATCATGACGCCGATGACGAAGGCCATGAGCAGCACGGCGGCGAATCCGGCTTGCGATGACCCTTCCGCCATCCCGATGCCCAGACGCGTCGAGTTGCCGCTCATGAAGGACACGAAAAACCCTCCCGTCAGTAGAAAGCCGATCGCATCGACATAGCCCGCCACGCCTGAGAAGCAGGCGGCCAGGAAATGGACGCGGCGGTCATAGCGCAGCATGGTTGGGCCTCAAATCAGGCATGTGACGGTCCCGATCACCAGCTTCGGCCGACAACCGTGCCATTGACGCGGAAACCGAAGGCCCGTCCACCCTGTGGGCAGTTGAGGTCCAGGACCGGTGCCGTCAGCCCTGCATACATCCTAGGGCCGAAGAGACCCGTCCGGGGGGCAGTAGATCTCGGCCAGAAGGGCGATGACCCTCAGGACGGCCGGCTCGGCGATCCGATAGAATATCGTCGTACCCTCCCGCCGGGTGTCGACGAGGGTCTCCTCGCGCAGTTTCGCGAGATGCTGGGACAGAGCCGACTGCGACAGACCGAGCAGGGGCATCATCTGACTGACGGCCATCTCGCGATCCCCCAGCTGGCACAGAATCATCAGCCGCTTCTCGTTGGAGAGGGCGCGAAGCAGCCCGGCCGCTTCGCCGGCGCTGGCCTCGAGCCGGGCAAGATCAGGATGTTCCGTTTCGATCACTGCAGTCTTATATTTGTGTTTGCTAAATGAGCAATAGCTAATATATAGGGAGTCGAAAGGAGCCTACATGGCGCAGCGCCACAAAGTCAGGCTGTTTCGCCCCCTTCGATCCGGTCACCCCAATTCCGCGAGCCGGCGGCCGGTTGATCTGGGTCAACGACCTGCTCAGCCAGGATGGGACACTTGTCCCCACCCGGCTCGAACGTCCGACAATCACCCCCTTCTTCCTGGAGCCTGACGTGAACGACACCCCCCTGCAGGGCGCAACGCTCATCATCGAGCACTCCCGGTCCGGCCCAGGACCTGTTCCGACTGTCAGAAGCTTCTTCGACGAGCCGACCAACACGGTCAGCTATGTCGTCCATGATCCCGCGACCCGCGAAGCGGCGATCATCGACAGCGTCATGAATTTTGATGCCGCAGCGGGTCGGACCTCATTCGCCTCGGCGGACGCCATCATCGCCCACGTCAGGAGCGAAGGTCTGACCGTCGCCTGGCTGCTGGAAACCCACGCCCATGCCGATCACCTGTCGGCTGCCCCCTATCTGAAGGAGCACCTGGGCGGCCTGCTCGCGATCGGGCGGGAGATCATCCACGTCCAGAACGTCTTCGGAAAAATCTTCAACGAAGGTACCGAGTTCGCCCGCGACGGCTCGGAGTTCGATCGCCTGTTCGAGGACGGCGACCGGTTCACCATCGGCGGAATCCAGGCAATCGCTCTACACGTGCCGGGCCACACGCCGGCGGACCTGGCCTATGTGATCGGCGACGCCGTCTTCACCGGCGACACCCTGTTCATGCCGGATTACGGCACGGCCCGAGCCGACTTCCCCGGCGGAGACTCCCGGCAACTCTATCGCTCCATCCGCCGGCTGATGGCCCTGCCGGAGCAGACCCGCCTGTTCCATTGCCACGACTACAAGGCCGCGGGGCGCGACACCTTTGCGTGGGAGACCACGGTCGGCGCGCAGCGTGCAGGCAATGTCCACGTCCACGAGGGCGTGGGCGAGGAGGCGTTCGTGGCCATGCGCGATGCGCGCGACGCCACCCTGTCGATGCCCAGGCTGATCCTGCCCTCGATCCAGGTGAACATGCGTGGCGGCCATCTGCCCGAGCCGGAATCGAACGGCACCCGCTACCTCAAGATTCCGCTGGACGTGCTGTGATGGGCGACCTTTTCGCCATCGCCCCCGTCGCCGTCGCCATCTTCTTCCTGGCGATGCTCGGCGGGATGATCCTGCCTCGCCTGCTGCCCGCCGCCCCGGTGAAGCAGCCCAGACTGGAGACACACAATGTCTGAGACCCGGAACACAGTCGGCCCGCTGCGATCGTATCAGTCGCCCCGGCTCCCTCTCGTCCGAAAGACACGGTCATGAAGAACATGGGAACGATCGACCGGGTCATCCGGCTCACCGCCGTCGCGGCGGTCATCGGGGCCTATGGACTGGGTCTGATCGGCGGGACCCTTGCCCTGGTCCTCGGTGGCATGGCCGTCGTCCTGCTTCTGACCAGCCTGACCGCGACCTGCCCGGCCTACATGCCGTTCGGCATTTCCACCCGGCCCCGGCATCGCTGAGCCCCCCACTTCGAGCACCCGTTCAAGGACGATTGTCATGCCGTTCAAGGCCATCACCCCCACCCTCTCCGTTTCGGCCCAGTTGACCGAGGCGGACGTCGCACAGGCGGCCCGCGAGGGATTTCGCGCGATCATCGACAACCGACCGGACGGCGAGGAGTCGGGACAGCCGACGGCCGCCGAAATGCGAGCCATGGCCGCTTCCCACGGCATGAGCTTCGCCCATGTGCCGACCCTTGGTGGGGCGGTTACGGACGAGCACGTCGCCCAGATGGCAGAGGCCGTTGCTCGCCTGAACGGACCCATCCTGGCCTACTGCCGCAGCGGCATGCGCTCGGCGACGCTATGGGCCCTCACACAGGCCGGGGCGCAGTCGACGGATAGCCTGATCGCGACCGCCGCCGATGCAGGCTACGATCTGTCGGCGCTTCGGGCACGGCTTGACGCCCGATGACCCTCGAACCCGTTCAGTATCTGCTTGGCGCTCTGTCCGGCAGCCTGGTCGGCTTCACCCTCGGGCTCGTGGGGGGCGGCGGGTCCATTCTGGCCGTTCCGCTGATGGTCTATCTGGTCGGGGTGCCCAGTCCGCACGTCGCGATCGGCACCAGCGCCCTGGCCGTCGCCGCCAATGCGGCGGCGGGACTGATGAACCATGCCCGTAACGGCACGGTGAAATGGCGATGCGCAGGGATGTATGCAGGGGCCGGCGTCGCCGGGGCCTTCGCCGGCTCGACCGTCGGCAAGGCGTTCGACGGCGAGAAGCTGCTGTTCCTGTTCGCCATCGTGATGGTCGTCGTCGGCGTGCAGATGCTGCGAGGACGAGGAGACGTCGGCAACCCGGGCGCGAATTGCAATCGCGAGAACGCGCCCAAGGTGCTGGGCTACGGTCTCGGCACCGGAGTATTCTCCGGCTTCTTCGGCATTGGCGGCGGCTTCCTGATCGTCCCCGGCCTGGTCGCCTCGACCGGCATGCCGATCCTCAATGCGATCGGATCGTCGCTCGTCGCGGTCACGGCGTTCGGCCTCACGACGGCGCTCAACTACGCCTTCTCCGGTCTGATCGACTGGCCTCTGGCCGGTGTCTTCATCCTCGGCGGCCTTGCCGGCAGCTTCGGCGGCGCGCTCGCCGCCAAGAGGCTGTCGAGCACCACCGGCCTGCTGACGACCGTCTTCTCGGTCCTCATCTTCGTCGTCGCGGGCTATATGCTTTGGAAGAGCGCAGGCGCATTCTTCTGACCAGGCGTTGCGTATGGCTGAAGCGGCCTGCCGCCTTCACTTCCACTCGGTTATTCCGAGCGGCTCAGGATCTTGATTTACCAGCACTTTCATTGGTCTTCGGCGCTCGCCGTCTGCTTTACCGTCAACGGAGATCGGCAGACGGCTCTTCGAACTCATGGCGCCATTCCACCCGGATCGACGGCATGAACACTGTTTCACGCGCCTGCATCGACCAGTCCAGGCGGATGCCCAGGTTGCCGGTCAGGGTTTGCAGGTCCATCGCCTCGTAAGACAGGGCGTAGAAGCTGGCGCCGGTCTCCGAGAAGGCGTCCAACCCCGCGCGACTGGCTTCCATCCGACCATAGATTGACTGGCCCGCTCTCGCCGTCCGACGATCGTAGGCCAGCCCCCTCGTTGCAAGGCGGATTCCGGCTCTACGCTTGCAAAGAATTAACCGTGTGGCGAAAACCTCCCCAGAGACGTAGCGTCGCGGCCGGAGGACTGACGATGGAACGGCCGCTTTCACCCATGCAGTTGGAATGCGTTCGCCGAGCCGCAAGCAGCGACAAGGAGATCGGACGCGTCCTCGGCATCTCGCCCGATACGGTCAGCAACCACATACGCGAAGCGATGCGGCGCCTTGGCGCTTCGGATCGTCGCGACGCGATGGCTCGCCTAGCGGTTCATCCGCTATACGCCGAAGTCGATATACCCGGCGTGGTCGTCGTGGCGCCTCCTGTGAGTGCGACATCCGCTCAGTCGCCGCCTTCTTTGCCTCGCCGTCCTCGTCTGTTCGGCCGGGTGCTTCCGGAATTACCCGAAGCATCTGGCCGGTTGCGGTGGGTCGTCCTGAGCTTCCTCGCCCTGACCGGGGCGGTGCTCTTCGGGATTGCCTTGCTCAACGCGCTGGCGGATCTCGGGAATCGGTTGGCGCCGGCTGGAGCGATCTGAAGCCCTTTCAAATCGCCTTCACGGGACAGACCATGACCAACAAGCACGAAGCCGGGATCCAGATCGCTCGGCAGCTTCGCACCACGGAGCACGCGGTTGACAGCGCGCTCGCCGAAATGTTCCGCCTCGGAGCCCGAATGATCGAGGGCCGCAAGGCGGCGAGCCTCGCAGCGGCCGTAGGCCAGGACAGCCTGAGCGACATCGTGACCGGTCTCTCGGCCCTTAACACCGCCCGGATCGCGACCGTCAGCGCCCACACGGGCTTGCTGAATGTCGCCGAGGGTCACGGCGTCGTCTGGCGCCTGGACGGTCCCACGGAAACAAAACCGGTACCGCCAGGCTCCAGGCCAACAGCTCAGCTCGTCGCCGTAGCCTGAGGGGTTGGCCTTGAGCTACGTCGCATTCACGCCGCTCATCTGGTTTTCGGTCGCCGCCCTTTGCCTTCTGGCCATGGGTGGCGGCTGGACCGAGCGACGGGGCGCGATGCTCTTCGCGGCCGTGATGGTGCTCACCCCGATGATCGAGCCCTATACGATCAGCGGATTTCGCTGGGCGGTCGCACTTTCCTCGCTTGTGGTGTTCAGCGTCCTTCTGTGGATGGCGTTGAGGGGGGACCGATGGTGGCTTCTGTTCGCGGCCGGCTGCCAACTGATGGCCCTATCGACCCACATCGTCGCCCTGCTTCGGGTCGACGCCTTGCAATGGACCATGGTGTCCATCCGCTGGGCAGCGTGGCTGCTGATGATGGGCATCGTGCTTTTCGGCGCATGGGAAGGATGGGCGCTCACCCGAATCCGGCGCGCCGACCGCACGGACACCCAAACCGCCTAGCCAAACTCTTGCCTGCAAGGCTGTTCTTTCAATCGGAGAATCCAATGCTGCTGTGCGCTTCCGACGACTTCATGATGCACGCCATGACCTGGGCGTCCTGCGTGGAAAACGCTGCGGCGAACGATGACCAGACCGCGACAGACACTTATTCAGCGGTGGAGCGGGCGGAGGCCGTCATCCTGGGCCACCTGCCTCGAAATGCCGCCGAGATCATCGTTCAACTGGAAATCATCTGCCACGATCTGGACGAGGGGCACAGAGTCGACGGTCTCGACGTTCACGCCATCCGGAACATTCAATCGGCGCTCCGCGACGAGATCGTGCAGGACCGGGACGATGAGCTGAGTGGCTTCCTGGCCATTCGCGGCAGGGCTTGTGAACCTCCGCACGGATCGGAAATCGGCGACGGTCCTGCGCGCTCACCGGGGGGCCGACCCCTCTGATTCACGCAGCGGCCGGAGCCGCATTCTGGTTTCCGGCGCTCAGGTGACGCGCGAGATCGAGCAAAAGACGCTGCTGCAACGGAGGGAGGCTGGGCAGAAGCCGGGTCAGTTCCAGGGTCGAACGCGACACGACGCCGTTCACCACAACTTCTCCCGGGCCCAGGATTGGAGATCCCCGCGTCAGATCTGCGAAGAAGTAGGAAATCTCGACGCCGAGAAAGGCTGCCGCCACCCACAGCTTGGACGCCAAGCCAGCAAGACCCGCCCGGGCGTTCATCAGGTGGCAGCATAGATTAACGGCCTCACTGACGCGTTTGACGGCAAGGCCGTCGCTCCCGGGATGACCGAGACGCTGAGGCTGGTGGTGAACACCGTCGGCCAAGTGACCTGTCCCGTCACAGTGAGATCAGGATTCGATCCGACGATTTGGCGGATCGAAACGCTGCTGGCGAAGTCCGGCCCCTGACACTGGATGCTGATCGTCGAATCGGCGGGCTGGACAAGGGGACCGGCGGGGTAACGACGGACGGAAGGGTAGTGGCAGCGGCAGGACTGGTCTGGGGCGGCTTGGTGTGGTCGATCCAGGGAAGCGCGGCCGCCAGGGAGATACTCTGATCGTTGACCATTTGTCCCGCGACCAAAATTCCCGCACCTGACCCGGCCGTCATCTGGCTCGGGTGCGCTCCGATAGCTCTCGCTATCCACCAGGAATAAGATGTGTTTTTACAACGCCTTAGTCGAGGATTGTCTATGGTCGTCGATCGTCTGCGGGGCTTAGCGAATCACTCCCACTCGATCGTGCCGGGCGGCTTCGACGTCACGTCATAGACAACCCGGTTTACGCCCCGGACCTCGTTGACGATGCGGGTCGCGCATTTGCCCAGGACGTCCCAGGGGAACTCGAAGAAGTCGGCGGTCATGCCGTCGGTGGATGAGACGGCGCGCAGGGCAAGCACTTTTTCGTAGGTGCGGGCGTCGCCCATGACCCCGACCGTCTTGACCGGCAACAGGACGGCGAAGGCCTGCCAGATCTTGTCGTAGAGGCCGGCCTTGCGGATCTCGTCCAGATAGATGGCGTCGGCCTGTTTCAGGGTCTCGACGGCCTCGGGCGTGATCTCGCCGGGGATGCGGATGGCCAGACCCGGTCCGGGGAACGGGTGGCGTCCTACGAACGCATCCGTAAGCCCGAGCTCGCGGCCGAGTGCGCGGACCTCGTCCTTGAACAGTGCGCGCAGGGGCTCGACCAGTTTCAGCTTCATATAGTCGGGCAGGCCGCCGACGTTGTGGTGGCTCTTGATGACGTGAGCCTTGCCGCTGGAGGATGACACGCTCTCGATCACGTCCGGATAGAGGGTGCCCTGGGCGAGGAATTCCGCCCCCTCGATCTTGTGGGCCTCGCGGTCGAAGATCTCGATGAAGACCCGGCCGATGGTCTTGCGCTTGGTCTCGGGGTCCGACTGGCCCGCCAGGGCGCCGAGGAATTCCTTCGACGCATCCACATGGATCAGGGGGATGTTGTAGTGCTCGCGGAACAGGGTCGTGACCTGGGTCGCCTCATCCTTGCGCAGCAAGCTGGTGTCGACGAACACACAGGTCAGCTGGTCGCCGATCGCCTCGTGGATCAGCACCGCAGCGACCGAGGAATCGACCCCGCCCGACAGGCCGCAGATGACCTTGGCCGAGCCGACCTGTTCGCGGATCTGGGCGATCTTCTCGTCGCGATAGGCGGCCATGGTCCAGTCGCCCTTCAGCCCGGCGATGCCGTGGGTGAAGTTCTTCAGCATCTGGTGGCCGCGCGGCGTGTGCATGACTTCCGGATGGAATTGAACACCGTAGAAGCGTCTCTTCTCATCCGCGATCACCGCATAGGGCGAACCGGCCGAGGTCGCCACGACGTCGAACCCCTCGGGGATGGCGACGATCTTGTCGCCGTGGCTCATCCAGACGGTCTCGTCTTCGCCGACGGGGGCCAGGTCGGCCAGCAGGGGCGATGATCTGGCGACGGTAATCTCTGCGCGGCCGAACTCGCGGGTGTGGCCGCCCTCGACCTTGCCGCCCAGCTGTTCGCACATGGTCATCTCGCCGTAGCAGATGCCCAGCACCGGCACGCCGGCCTCGAACACGGCCTGGGGCGCGCGCGGGCTGCCCTCCTCGTGCACGCTCTCGGGGCCGCCCGACAGGATGATCGCCGCCGGGTTCAGCGCGGCCAGGGCGGCCTCCGCCTTCGCATAGGGATGGATCTCGCAATAGACGCTGGCCTCGCGCAGGCGCCGCGCGATCAACTGCGTCACCTGGCTGCCGAAATCGACGATGAGGACCTTCTGGTGATCAGTCGTTGCGGCGGCGGTCATGCGGGCTCCATGGGATCGGCGGTCAGGCGTTCGAATTCGGCTTTCAGCAGGTCCAGCGCCTCGGCCAGACCCTCGTCGATCACCGTCAGCGTGTCGGTCCAATCGGACAGGCCGGTCAAATCGGCCTTGCCGTCCGAAATGCCCCGCAGACCCATGACCGGCACGCCGAACTTCGCGGCAGCCCGGACGACGGCATAGGTCTCCATGTCGACCATGTCGGCGTCGATGTCGTCATAGGCCTCGCCGGTCACGACGCTGCCGCCGGTGGCGAGGCGCGCATAGGGCTGGCCGGCGGGACCGCTGGCCAGGGTCAGGCTGGCGGGTTCGTCGAGGAAGGGCGTGACGCCTTTCGGGAAGCCGATCGCCGAGGCGTCCATGTCGCGATAGGCGACCTCATCCACCCAGTAGACGCGGGCGTGCTCGAGCTTTTGCGAGCCCGCCGAGCCGAGGGAGATCAGCACGTCCGGCAGCCGGTCCTCGGCCGCCAGCTGCGCCAGCGCCGCCGTGGTCTCGACCGCCGCCTCGACCGGACCGACGCCGGTGATCAGGGGTCTGATCCGAGCCTTCAGCGCCGGGCCGTATTCCGGGCGGGCCGCCATGACGCAGAGCACCGTCAGCGGTCCGAAAGTCGTCAGTTCGAAGGTCTCGCTCACGCCTGCCGCTCATAGACGGCGGCGAAGAAGCCGTCAGTGCCCGTGGTCGCAGGCGACATCCGGAGGCGATGACCCTGAGCCAGTTCAGCCAGCTTGTTGCGACCGGCATCGGTGAAGGCGGACGACGACAGCGCCTCGGCGATGGCGACCGGCGCGAACGACGGATGATCCTCTTCGAAGTGGTCCAGGGTGGCCTCGTTCTCGACCCGCAGCATCGAGCAGGTGACATAGACCAGACGCCCGCCCGGCTTCACCAGCTTGGCCGCGCGGGCCAGGATGGCGATCTGAAGCGAATGCATCCGGTCCACTTCTTCGGGTTTCAGACGCCAGGCGTCCTCGGGCCGGCGCCGCCAGGTGCCCGAGCCGGTGCAGGGGGCGTCCACGAAGACGACATCGGCGATGCCGACGATGTCTTCGACGCCTCCGCCATTGGGACCGAGGTGGATCAGCTCCGCCTCCACGCCCGCGCGCGCCAGCCGGGGCCGGATGTTGTCGAGCCGCTTCTGGACCACGTCGCAGGCGATCAGCCGACCCTCGGCCCTGGCGATCGTCGCGGGTTTGGGTTTCGACTTGGGCGCATCGACCCAGCCGGTCGGGGTCCAGATGCGTTCGGGCTCGGGCGGCGTAGCCTCGACGCGCGAAGCCCCGACGGCCAGTCCCTGCATCGCCAGGCCCAGGGTCTTGCCCCCGCCCCCGGCGCAATAGTCGACGACGGTCATGCCGGGCTCGACGCCCGCCAGCCAGCAGGTGATCTGGCTGCCTTCGTCCTGGATCTCGATGCGGCCGTGCTTGAAGGCCTCAAGCGCCTGAACGTTGGGCGGCGGCTCGGACTGCAGGCGCAATCCGGCGGCCGACCAAGGCGTACGTTCCGGCGCCAGACCGGCCTCGCGCAGTTCGGCCTCGACCTCCGCCACGGTGGCCTTGGCCAGATTGACGCGCAGGTCGATCGGGGCGCGCGGCAGCATCAGGCCCGCGGCCTCCTCGGCCCAGCGGTCGCCGAAGGTGTTCCTGAAGTCATCGACCACGAACTCGGGCAGGCCGGCGGCGACCCAGCCGGGGACCTCGTCGCCGGTCAGGCTGATGCGGCTGCGCTCCTGTTTCGACAGGGGCTTGGGGCCGTAGCCGTCGCCGGAGTGCAGAGCCTCGATCTCCTCGACCGACAGGCCGTCGATCAGGCTGAGCGCGCCGATGATCAGGGCCCGACCGTCCTCGCGTCCGCCCATGGCCCAGACCAGCCGGCCGCGCGCGCGAATGACCTTGTAGACCTGATCGGCGATGGCCCGACGGTCCCTGGAGCCGGCGTAGCGGTTCTCGGTCCCCCAGGTCTTCAGGACGGCCTCGGCCGGGGCCTTGCCCGCAGTGATGCGGTCGATGATGGCGGCGGCGGAGGCGAGGCGAGCGGCTGGGGTCACTTAAACTTTCAGATGAACAGGGCGCCGACGATCATCAGGAGACCGGCGAGCGAAGTGAGGAAGGCCAGGCTGCGCACGCCCGTCACGCCGAAGGCGTACAGGGGCACATAGACGACGCGAGCCCAGAAATAGAGCGTAGCGCCCCAGTACGTCAGAAATCCGTCCTCACCCGCGACATGGGCGATCAGCACGGCGCCGAGAAACAGCGGCAGGGTCTCGTACAGATTGGCCTGGGCCCGCTCCAGTCGCCCGGTGATGACGTTGGACGGTGGAACGTCCGCGTCGCGCGGCCCGGCGTTCCACTTCGGCCCATGCTGCAGCGTCCGGCCCGTGGCGGGCAGGAAGATCTGCACCACCGCCAGGAGGATCGTCAGGGCCGCATAGGTCAGTTCGGGCGTCATGTTGAACATTCGCTATCCCTGCCGATAGTTCGGCGCCTCACGCGTGATCATCACGTCGTGGACATGGCTTTCGCGCAGGCCGGCGCCGGTGATCCGGACGAACCGCGCACGCTCCTGGAAGTCCGCGATGGTGGCGGCGCCGACGTAGCCCATGGCGGCGCGAAGGCCTCCGACCATCTGGTGCAGAACCGGAGCGATCGGCCCCTTGTAGGGCGTCTGACCCTCGATGCCCTCGGGCACCAGCTTCTGGGTGTCCTCGACCTCCTTCTGGAAGTAGCGGTCTGCCGAGCCGGCCCCCATGGCTCCCACCGAGCCCATGCCGCGGTACGATTTGTAGCTGCGGCCCTGGTACAGGAAGACCTCGCCCGGGCTCTCGTCCGTGCCGGCGAACATCGAGCCCATCATGGCGACTGAGGCGCCGGCCGCGATGGCCTTGGCCAGGTCGCCCGAATATTTGATCCCGCCGTCGGCGATGACCGGCGCACCCGAGGCCTTGGCGGCGCGGACAGCGTCGATGATGGCTGTCAGCTGGGGCACGCCCACGCCCGCGACGATCCGGGTGGTGCAGATGCTGCCCGGACCGATCCCGACCTTGATCGCATCGGCGCCGGCGTCGATCAGCGCCCTGGCGGCGTCATAGGTGGCGATATTGCCGGCGATGATCTGCAGGCGGTTGTTCTCGCGCTTGATGCGCTCGACCACCCGGGCGACCTGGGCGGAGTGACCGTGGGCGGTGTCGATGACCACCACGTCGCAGCCGGCGTCGGCCAGGGCCATGGCGCGTTCGTAGCCCGCGTCCCCGACCGTCGAGGCGGCGCCGACCAGCAAACGACCCTGGTCGTCCTTGGCGGCGTGCGGATGGGCCTGGGCCTTCTCGATGTCCTTCATCGTGATCAGGCCGGTTGCGCGGTAGTCCTCGTCCACAACGATGACCCGCTCGATCTTGCGGGTGCGAAGAAGCTCCCTCGCCTCTTCCTTCGACGCCCCTTCGCGAACCGTGACCAGATCACCCGTGGTCATCAGCTGGGCGGCCGTATGGCTCGGGTCGGTGTCGAACCGCATGTCGCGGTTGGTCAGGATGCCGACCAGCTTGCCGTTCGCGTCCACCACCGGGAAGCCCGAGATCTTGCGCGCCGCCACGATCTGCCGAACCTCGCCGAGCGTCGTCTCCGGACGGATCGTCACCGGGTTGATGACCATGCCGCTCTCGTACCGCTTTACGGTGCGGACCTGATCGGCCTGCTGCTGCACCGTCATGTTGCGGTGGAGGATGCCCAGACCACCGGCCTGGGCCATGGCGATGGCCAGCCGGCTTTCGGTGACCGTGTCCATCGCGGACGAAGTCAGCGGGATGTTCAGCCGGATGTCGCGAGTGAGCCGGGTCGAGACATCCGCGTCGGCGGGCATGATCTCTGACGGACCGGGTTCAAGCAAAACATCGTCGAAGGTGAGCCCTTCGCGAATCTCCATGGGAGTCTCCGTTTTGCGGGCCGCCTATCCTCTTTCGCGGGTGCGAAGTCAACCATGACGGCGCATCCGGGTGCAGGAAGGGCCCGTATGTTTTTTCAGCCGCCCTTGAAACTTTCAGCCCAAGCTAACATTCTCTCCTTCAGATGGTCGTCAATCTCGCCAGATCCGTGCGGAGCCTCGCGCTCAAGATCGCCTCCTACGGGGTGATGCATCTGATCGTCGCCATGCTGGTGGCCTTCGCCATCACCCGCGACTGGCGCATGGCCCTGGCGATCGGCGTGGTCGAACCCTTCTTCCAGACCATCGCCTACTCCTTTCACGACCGGATCTGGCACCGCATCGAGCGCCGCCGCATGGGCAGCGGAATCGAGGAGACGGCCGAGGCCTTCACCGCCCGTCTGAACGTCATGGACGCCGAGGAACAGGCCCGGACGCGCGCCCACCACGGCCATTCCCACGGCCTGCCGTCGTTCAAGAAAATCGCCATCAAGACCCTGACCTATGGCCTGATGCATTTCGCGGTCGCGGTCGCCGTGGCCTATGCGATCACCCAGAACTGGCGGACGGCCCTCGCCATCGGCGTGGTCGAACCCCTGGTTCAGATGGTGTTCTTCGCCATCCACGACCGGATCTGGACGATCCGCGAAGCCCGCCGGGCGCCCCAGACCGCCTGATCAGGCCAGCCATTCGTACCCGGCGCCGTGCGCATGGCCGCCTGGTGGGCGAACGCCGCGCGGACCTCCGCCTACTCATTTCTTGTTCAAAGCCACCAGATAGACCTCCGACGAGCCCTTCCGGCTGGCGGCGGGCTTGACGTATTTCACGTCCTGGAAGTTGGCGCGCAGGTCCGCCAGCACATGGCCCGCGTCCCCACCCTGGAAGTTCTTCGTTACAAAATGTCCGCCGGGCCTCAGTGTCCGGATGGCGAATTCTGACGCGATTTCAATAAGGGCGATGATCTTCAAATGGTCCGTCTGACGGTGCCCGACGGTGTTGTGGGCCATGTCCGACAGCACCAGATCCGGCGGCCCGCCCAAGGCCTCGATCAGCTGCTGGTCCACCCCGGGCTCGGTGAAATCGGCCTGGATCAGAATCGATCCGGGGATCGGCTCGATCGGCAGCAGGTCCACGCCGACCACCGCCGCCGCGCCCCGGTTGACGCAGACCTGCACCCAGCCGCCCGGCGCGGCGCCCAGGTCGATGACCCGCGAACCCTTCTTGACCAGCCGGAACCGGTCGTCGATCTCGCTGAACTTGAACGCCGCCCGGCTGCGCCAGCCCTCGGCGCGCGCCTTCTCGGACCAGGGATCGGCCAGCTGGCGCTTGATCCATTCGATGGACGAGATCGACTTCTTCTCGGCCGTCTTGATCTTGCCGCCCATACTCCGGCCGGCGGCCGTACCGCCGGTGGGAGGACGCACCATGCGGCGGCGCGCGGGTTCGGCAGGCGCGGGTGTGGGCTTTTCGTCGTCACTCATCGCTCCCACATAGCGCCCACGGCCCTCAGCGGCTATGACCCCCGCCAATCATCCGAAAATGGAGCGCCACATGGCCGACCAGACCCTGACCCTGACCCTCGACACCGGTGACGTCGTCATCAAGCTGCGCCCTGACCTGGCGCCCGGCCACGTGGCCCGCATCACCGAGCTGGCGAGCGAGGGCTTTTACGACGGCGTCGTCTTCCACCGCGTGATCCCGGGCTTCATGGCCCAGGGCGGCGATCCGACCGGCACAGGCACCTCGGGCTCCAAGAAACCGAACCTGAAGGCCGAGTTCTCGTCGGAGCCGCACGTGCGCGGCGTCTGCTCGATGGCTCGCACGAACCAGCCCGACACCGCCAACTCGCAGTTCTTCATCTGCCTGGACGACGCCACCTTCCTGGACCGCCAGTACACGGTCTGGGGCGAAGTGATCGAGGGCATGGACCACGTCGACGCCCTGCCCAAGGGCGAGCCGCCCCGCGCGCCGGGCAAGATCGTCAAGGCGACGGTCAACTAGCATTCTGGAAAGGCGGCTTTCGCGGGCCGCCTTTTTCGTATCCGTCAATCGCCGCCGTACCAGCCCAGCTTCACGCCCGTGAAGCTCTGCTCGCCGATCCGGATGGTCGCGGTGATCGCCGGCTCTTCCGACCCGCCCAGATTACGTCGCGCGGTCGCCAGCGTCCCGGCGTTCAACTGGCCGTCGAAGTTGATGCGGTCGCCGTTTGAACTGGTCCCCGTCATGCGGATACGGCCGTCGCTGACCGAATAGCTCTCGGGCAGGACCCGCTCGGTCGTTTCGCCGGGAACCAGAAACTCCAGCATCACCGGGGCGAAGGTCGCGGACCGCTTGCCCTCCTCCCAGTCGACGAACTCCTGCGCCTGACCGACGAACAGATGCATCAGGGAATAGTCCCCCGGGCCGACCTGGGCCTCGCCGACCTGGTAGTAGCCGGACAGATCTTCGCTCTGGATGTGGGCGAAGGCGCCGCCGCTGGCGGGGGCGGTCACGGGCGTCTGCGCGCCTGGCTCGGCCGGCTTCGACGGCGCATTGAACAGATCGCAGCCGGCCAGGGTCAGTCCCACGGCGGTCAGCAGGATGATCGTGCGCATGGCGTCTCTCCTCAGGGCAGGCGCAACAGGACCGGCAGCCAGCCGGCGGCCTGGGCCATGTCAACGCTTTCGAAGACCGGAATGGCCAGCAGAAAGACGAGCCCGTCGCGAATCGTCGTCAGGAAAAAGCGCGGCTTGATGCTGAGGTCCTCCTCGTCGCGCCATTTCGAGAAGTCGGGGCCACAGCGGGGCGTGCGCGCCATATAGGCTTTGTAGGTGTCGCCGAACTCAGCGGTCAGCCACGCTTCCTCCTTCTCGATCGTGAAGTGGAAGACGACAACGGCGATCAGTACGAACAGGCAGGCGATGACCATGCTGCCGGTCTGGGCGCCGACCCCGAAGGCTCCGGCGTAGCTGAACAGATAAAGGGGGTTTCTGCTCAGCGAATACGGTCCGGTGGAAACCACCTCCTGCTTCTTGCGCCCGCCGATATAGAGCGAACACCAGGCGCGTCCGACGATGCTCAGGACGATCGCGCCAAGCCCCGCGGCCTCCACCGCCTCATGGGTCGGACCGTCGCCCCACCAGGTGGCGGTGAACATGGCCAACACCACCACCGCCAGTAGAGACAGGCCGATGGCCCATTTCCGGATCTTCTGGATACGCTGAAGATCGAACGCGTCGGTAGTCACCGTCGTCATAGCCGCTTCCAAGCCCCCTCGGTTATCCGAAGACCGAAGCGCCGATACGCGGCCAGGCGCAACACCTATCTTTGCAAGTGAAAATCGCCTGCGATCAACGGTCCAGACCCTGATCCAGCGCCCGGAACGCCAGGTAGGACAGCTCCACCGCGCTCTGGAATACCGACGGCGTGATCCGCTCGAAATCGTCCGACGGCCGATGATAGTCGGGGTGGTAGTTCACGCCCAGATACAGGAACGGCACCTGGGCGTTGTAGAAGGCGCCCTGGTCCGAGGCCTCGACCCAGTTGTCCGCCCCCGTGTCCTGCGGCGTGTCCTTGCCGAAGGCCAGCGCCACCGCGCCGTTCGCCGGGATCCCCTCCAGAAGCGGCCGGAACGTCGGGTGCTGATAGGTTCCCGTGACCCACAGCTTTCCGTCCGTCTCGGCGCGGGCGATCATGTCGAAGTTCAGGTTCATGGCGATCGACGACAGTGGGACCGGCGGCGCCTGGACGAAATGCTTGGCTCCTATCAGGCCCCGCTCCTCCCCGTCGAAGCCCACGAAGATCACGCTGTGCTCCGGCCTGGCGACCTGCAGCCGCCCGGCGATCTCCAGCATGGTGGCGACGCCCGAGGCGTTGTCGTCGGCGCCGTTGTAGATCTGGCCGCCGTTCGAGCCGACGTGATCATAGTGGGCGGTGATGACGATGTAGCGATCCGGCGCCCGCGTGCCCTCGATCAGGCCGAGGATGTTGACACCGTTGAAGGTCTTCGGCCCCTCGCGCGTCCGGCCCTGGGCCTCGAACGGCTGCAACCGGCCCATCGGCGGGGCGGCGACGCCCAGCGCCTCGAGACGCGACACGATATAGGCCCGCGCCCGCTCGCCGCCCGGCGCGCCGGTATCGCGTCCCTCCATGTCGTCCGCCGACAGGATGCGCACATCGGCCATCAGCTGGTCGTAGGAGATCGGCGTCGCGGCGACGTCCGCGGACGCCTCGGTCGTCGGCTGCGTCTCGGTCATGCCGGCACAGCCGGACAGGATCAGCACCGCGACGGACGACAGCGCCACGGCGCGAAGGGAACGGAACATGCAGAATCCTCCAGGACTTCGCTCCACGAATAGCCTTCCGTCCGCCTCGCGCGCGATTAAATTCGTGTCATCAACAACGCCCGCCCGGCTGGTCGCGACCGCGCCCGGTGCTAAACCGACGCCATGTCCGAACCGACTGTCGAATCCCTGACCGAAGCCGAAGCCGGGGCCGAACTGGCCCGGCTCGCCGCCGAGATGGCGCGCCACGACGCCCTCTACGCCGAGGCCGCGCCCGAGATCTCCGACGCCGACTATGACGCCCTGCGCCTGCGCAATCTGGCCATCGAGGCCCGCTTCCCCGCCCTGATTCGTGAGGATTCGCCGTCCCGGAAGGTCGGCGCGCCGGTCACCAGCCAGTTCGCCGAGGTGCGGCACGGCGTGCCGATGCTGTCGCTCGACAACGCCTTCGACGACGGCGACGTGACCGATTTCGTGGCCCGCATCCGGCGCTTCCTGAACCTGCCGGCTGACGAGGTGATCGCCTTCGTCGCCGAACCCAAGATCGACGGGCTTTCGGCCAACCTGCGCTACGAGAACGGATTTCTGGTCCAGGGCGCGACGCGCGGCGACGGCCGGGCGGGCGAGGACATCACCGCCAACCTGAAGACCATCGCCGACATCCCTCACCGCCTGAAGGGCTCCGGTTGGCCCGCCCTGATCGAGGTGCGCGGCGAGGTCTATGCCCCCAACGACGCCTTCGCCGCCTTCAACGCGGCCGCCGAGGCCGAGGGCCGCCGCACCTACGCCAACCCCCGCAACTTCGCCGCCGGATCGCTGCGCCAGATCGACCCGACCGTCACCGCCGGTCGTCCTCTCAGCTTCTTCGCCTATGCCTGGGGCGAGACCTCCGCGCCGTTCGCGGAGACCCAGGCCGACGCCCTCAAGGCCTTCGAGAGCTGGGGCTTCCCGGTCAATCCGCGTTCGACCCGCGTCAAGGGCGCCCACGGCCTGATTGAGGTCTATCGCGGGCTGGAGACCGATCGCGCGGGCCTCGGCTATGACATCGACGGCGTGGTCTACAAGGTCGACCGGCTTGACTGGCAGAGCCGCCTCGGCTTCGTTTCGCGCAGCCCCCGCTGGGCCATCGCCCACAAATTCCCCGCGCAGCAGGCGACGACGGTGCTCGAAGGCATCGACATCCAGGTCGGCCGCACCGGCTCCCTGACCCCCGTCGCCCGCCTCGCACCCGTGACCGTCGGTGGCGTGGTCGTCCGCAACGCCACCCTGCACAACGAGGACGAGATCGCACGCAAGGACGTCCGCATCGGCGACACCGTTGTCCTGCAACGCGCCGGCGACGTGATCCCCCAGATCGTCTCGGTCGTCGCCGACAAACGCCCCGCCGACGCCGTCCCCTACGTCTTCCCGACCCACTGCCCGGTCTGCGGCTCGGAGGCCGTGCGACCCGAGGGCGAGGTGCGCCGTCGCTGCACCGGCGGCCTGGTCTGCGCCGCCCAGCTGGTCGAACGTCTCAAACACTTCGTCTCGCGCCGCGCCTTCGATATCGAGGGGCTGGGCGAGAAGCAGTTGATCGCCTTCCATGAGCGCGGCTGGATCCACGAACCCGCAGACATCTTCCGCCTGGCCCGTGACGCGGAGAAGCTGGACGCCTTGCGCGCCGAGGACGGTTACGGCGAGTTGAGCGTGAAGAACCTCGTCGCCGGCATCGACGCCCGCCGCACAATCGCGCTCGAACGCCTTCTGTTCGGCCTCGGCATCCGTGACATCGGCGACCAGACTTCGCTGCTTCTCGCCCGCCATTTCGGCGACTGGCAGAGCTTCCATGCCGCGGCGCTCGAGGCCGCGTCCGGCATCCCCTCGCCTGAGTGGACCCGACTGGCCGAGGGCCATGGCGTCTCTCCGCGGACCCTGTCGGTCATGGCGGCCGCCGAACTGTCGCGCGCCGATCCCTGGGCCGAGGCGCCGCTAGACCAGAAACTGGCCCTCGCCTTCCCCGGTGTCGCCGCCCCGGCCCGCCGGGCGCTGGCCGAACTCACCACGGACTGGGCCAGCATCGTCGAACTGGCCCGCATCGCCCGGGAAGAAGGCCCGTCGATGACGCTCGGGGAGATCGCATCCATCGCCGGCGTCGGCCCCGTCGCCGCCCGCGCCGTCGCCGAGTTCTTCCACGAGCCCCACAATCGCGAGGTCGTCGCCGCCCTCGTCGAACAATTGACGACCATCGAGGACGCCGAACGCCCCAAGGCGGACACCCCGGTCGCCGGCAAGACTGTCGTCTTCACCGGCTCGCTCGAGCGCTTCACCCGCGACGAGGCCAAGGCCCGCGCCGAGAGCCTCGGCGCCAAGGTGTCGGGATCGGTGTCGAAGAAGACCGACTACCTCGTCGCCGGCCCCGGCGCCGGCTCCAAACTGGTCGAGGCCCAGAAACACGGAGTCGCCGTCCTCACCGAGGACGAGTGGCTGGCGTTGATCGGTTAGCGATTCAGCGCGCTCCGGGCGGCTTCCGCATAGCGGTGCCCCGAAGCCGCATCCTTCGGGAAGACCGCCTCGATCGCCTCGATGTCCTCGGCGGTCAGGGTGATGTCCGCGGCCGCCGCGTTCTGCTCCAGCGTCGCGATCCGGCGCGTGCCGGGGATCGGGACCAGATGGTCGCCCTGGGCCAGCACCCAGGCGAGGGCCAGTTGCGCCGCCGTCACGCCCCGGTCGTGGGCAATGCCCTTGACGGCCTCGACGAGGTTCAGGTTCTTCTGGAAGTTCTCGCCCTGGAAGCGCGGATTGGACAGGCGGAAATCGCCCGGCTCCAAGTCGCCGATCGACCTGATGTCGCCCGACAGGAAGCCGCGCCCCAAGGGGCTGTAGGGCACGAAGCCGATGCCCAGTTCGCGCACGGTCAACAGGATCTCGTCCTCCGGCTCGCGGCTCCACAGGGAGTACTCGGTCTGCAGCGCCGTGATCGGGTGGGTCGCATGGGCCCGGCGGATCGTCTCCGGCGCGGCCTCGGACAGGCCGAGGAAGCGGACCTTGCCCTCGGTCACCAGCTCGGCCATCGCCCCGACCGTCTCCTCGATCGGCGTGTCCGCATCGACGCGGTGCAGGTAGTAGAGATCGACGTGGTCCATCCCCAGCCGTGTCAGGCTGCCCTCGATGGCGCGACGCACATTGGCCGGCGACCCGTCGACCTTCAGGGCGGTGCGGTCGGCGTTGTAGCCGATGCCGAACTTGGTCGCGACGAAGGCCTTGTCGCGACGGTCGGCCAGCGCCTTGCCGACCTGGATCTCGTTGGTGTGGGGGCCGTACATCTCGGCCGTGTCGAAGAAGGTGACGCCCAGCTCCAGCGCCCGATGGATCACCCCCGTCGCCTGGGTCTCGTCCGACGGCGTGCCGTAGAAGGACGCCATCCCCATACACCCCAGGCCGATGGCCGAAACTTCGGGACCGTTCGGTCCGAGACGACGGGTCTTCATGGGGCGATCTCCTGAGGCTGGGCTGAGACCCGAACGTCGGCGCCGCCCGGTCGATCCGCAAGGTCAGACCGCCGAAACGACATCCGTCTGTGCGAAGTCTTCGCCCTTGAACAGCAAGGGCTCACCGGTCTGTTTGGCGAGGGCATAGGCGAAGCAGTCGCCGAAGTTCAGCTTCGCCGGATGAAAGCGACGACCATAGCTTCGGTTGGCCAGTCGGGCTTTCGCCGCCAGTTCGGCGTCCACCGGAACGACCACCAGTCCAAGCGCCCCAAAAAGCGCATCGACCGATTTGGACAATTCATCGTCCTTCCGGCCATCGATCACCAGCATCAGCTCGAACAGATTGGCGGCGGTGATCGCCGCGCGTTCGCCCTTGCGTCTTGCTTCAGTCAGCCTTCCGACGAAGACGTCCGCTTCCGGCTCGCCTTGCAGGATGGCGACGAGCGCGGACGTGTCTACGATCAAACCGGCGCACCGGTTTCAGGATCGTACAGGTCGGCCGTCGGGTCCGTCTCCTTTATGAATGACTCGGACAACCGAGGCCGGATTTCAGCCAGCAGTTCCTGGATCCGCTCCAGGTCCAATTCTCCAGGCACAGGCTTCAGACGGTCCCGCCGTTCCTCCAGCGAGTGGATCACGGCGTCCGTCAGGCTTTCACCCGTGGCCTGGGCCACTTCGACAGCCAGTTCGTGCGCGCGAGGGTTCTTGATGTTCAGCATGGTAGAACTGTTTCTACCATATCTGCTCATCCCCTCAAAGCGGTGCGCACTGGGCTTCGAGCCAGGCCTTTGCGTCGCCTTCAAGCAACGGCCCGACCTTGGCCCACGTCTCGGCGTGATAGGCGTCGACATAGGCCCGCTCATCGGCGGTCAGCAGGGCCACGTCGATCAGCTTGCGATCCAGCGGCGCGAAGGTCAGTTGCTCGAAGCCGTGCATCGGCCGCTCGCCGCCGGGGATGGGCTCGGGCGCGGTGACGACCTGCAGGGTCTCGATGCGGATGCCCCAGTGGCCTTCGCGATAGTAGCCGGGCTCGTTGGACAGGATCATGCCGGTCAGCAGGGGTTGGGCGTTCACCGCCTTGGCGATCCGTTGCGGGCCCTCGTGCACGCCAAGGTAGGAGCCGACACCGTGGCCCGTGCCATGGTCGTAGTCGAAGCCCGCCATCCACATCGGCGCCCGCGCCAGGGCGTCCAGCTGGTGCCCGCTGGTCCCGACGGGGAAGCGGATCACGGCCATGGCGATGTGGGCCTTGAGCACCAGGGTGAACATGCGGCGCTGGTCGGTCGAGGGTTCGCCGATGGCCATGGTCCGGGTCACGTCGGTGGTGCCGTCCAGATACTGTCCGCCGCCGTCGACGAGCAGCAGCGAGCCCGGCTCCATCTTTCGCAGGGTGCGCGTGACGGGCTTGTAGTGCGGCAGGGCCGCGTTCGGTCCGACCCCGGCGATGGTGTCGAAGCTGAGGTCCTTCAACGCCCCGGTCTCCTCACGAAACCGCTCCAGCGCCTCGACCACGCCGCGCTCGTCGGGCAGCTCGACCTGGGCCACCGTGTCGACCCAGTGCAGGAACCGCGCGAGCGCCGCGCCGTCTCGGATGTGGGCCTGACGACTGCCCTCGATCTCGACCGGGTTCTTGGCCGCGCGCGGCAGGGCGCAGGGATCCATGCCGCGAACCACGGTCGCCCCGACCAGGTCCAGCCGGTCAAAATACCAGGCCGAGGACTGGGCCGGATCGATCAGGACCTTGAACCCCTTCATCCCTTCCAGAGCCTGCCCCAGGTCGTCCGGGATCATCAGGGTGACGTCGTCGCCCAGCCAGCCGGGCAGTTCGTTGGTCACCTTGGCCGGATCGAGGAACAGCATCGCCGTTCCGTTCGCCGCAAGAATGGCCTGGGCCAGAGGCAGGGGCGAACGGATCACGTCCCCGCCGCGCACATTGAACAGCCAGGCGATCGACGAAGGCGCGGTCAGGACGACGGCGTCGGCGCCGGCGGCCGCGACGGCCTCGCCGATCCGCTTGCGCTTCGACGCGCTCGTTTCGCCCGCAAAACGGTCCTCGTGAGGCACGACCGGCGCCTGCGGCTGGGCCGGGCGCGCCTCGGCCCAGGCCGCGTCCACCGGGTTGCTGTCGACAGGATTCAGGCTGGCCCCGGCCTTGGCCGCTGCGCGCTTCAGGGTCGTCAGCGCATCCGGGCTATGCAGCCTCGGATCGTAGCCGATGACGGCCCCGCTCGGCGCGCGCTCGAGATAGGCGGGCACCCCGCCCTCGACGAGGTCGAGGATCTCGAACTGGGCGGGATCGACCTGGGCCCGGACCTGAACGGTATAGCGACCGTCGGCGAAGACGGCGGCCTTGTCCTTCATCACAACGCCTGCGCCCGCCGAGCCGGTAAAACCGGTCAGCCAGGCCAGACGGTCATTGGCGGCGGGCAGATATTCGTTTTGATGTTCGTCCTCGTGCGGAACGAGGAATCCGTCCAGCCCCTGTTTCGCCATGGCTGCGCGAACGAGCGGAAGGTGTTTCGCCCCGAAGGACGGCGAGGTGGTTTCGTCGAAGGACTGGCGCATGCCGCACGCATAGCGCCCCCTCCCGCTTTTGGGGAAGGGGCGATGCGCCGGATCAGTTTTGCGGCGTCGTGCTCGTGATCGTCGCCGAACCCGAGGTCGGGGCGGGCTGTGCGGCCGGGACGGTGATGATCACCGGGGCCGGCTGGGTGGCGGCGCGGGCGATGTCGGACCGCGCCTGACTGGTCGCGCGAGCCGCTTCCGCCTGGGCGCGGGCGGCATCCATCCGGGCGATATCGACGCTTTGCTGGGCGCCCGCGATCTGACCTTGAACCACGGCCTGATCGGCTTGGGCCTGAGCGGCCGCTGCATCCGCCTGGGCCTGAGCGAGAAGGACATCAGTGTCCTCATCGCGGCCCCCGGAAGCCAGTATCCACAGCACGGCGACGAGGACTGCAGCAGCCAGGCCGCCTGCAATCCACCAGCCGGTGCTCGACTCGCGGCGCACGACGACGGTCTCGGTGTAGACGGGTTCGGTCACCACGATGCGCTCGATCTTGGCGTTGGGGTCGATGTTCGGATCGTACTGGCTCACGGGAAATCCCTCCATTGATCCAGCACAACGGCGCCGCTTGCGGACGGTTCCGCTTACGCCATCCGCCTCAGCACCAGAGCGCTCCACGCATCCCGATGGATCCGCCGCTCCAGCTTGAAACCCCGCGACAGATAGGCCGCCGACACCCGCCGTTCCTGCGTCCGCAGCAGACCCGACAGGATGGCGACCCCGCCGATACGCAGGCTCATCTTGATATCCTGCGACAGGGCGACCAGCGGCGGCGCCAGGATGTTGGCGAACACCAGATCATAGGGCGCCCCGGCCCGCACCTTCATGTCGTTCAGGCCCGAGGCGTGCACGAACCTGGCCTTGGCCTGGTTCAGCCTGGCGTTCTCGTTGGCGATCCGCACCGAGGGCGCGTCGATGTCGGTGCCGACCGCGAGGGCCGCCCCGGTCCGCGCCGCCGCGATGGCCAGCACGCCGGTGCCGCAGCCGACGTCCAGAACCTTCTCGAACCGTTCCCGCTTCAGCAGTTCGTCATAAGCCACCAGACAGCCGACGGTCGTCCCGTGGTGCCCGGTCCCGAAGGCCGCGCCCGCGTCGATCTTCAGGTTCACCGCGTTCGGCGGCACCCGTCCCTGATCGTGGGCGCCGTAGACGAAGAACCGCCCCGCGCGCACCGGCGGCAGGCCCGACAGAGACATGGCCAGCCAGTCCGCGTCGGCCAGAGGCTCGACCTTCACCGTCACGCCCGGATGTTCGGCCAGACGGGCGGTCAGGGCCTCGACCTCTTCCTCGGACGTCGGGAAGGCGTCGATGCGCCAGATGTCGCGATCCTCGTCTTCCTCGAGAATTGAATAGGTCGCGCCCTCCAGCAGGACATCGGAATCAATGGCTTCGGCGGCGGCTTCGGCGGCGGCGCGAGAGCCGCGCGCGATTATCTGGACGGGGTTGTGGGACATTTATTCAAACACCGGTATCATTGCGAATCGATACTATTTGAGTTTGCGGCCGTGCTCTCCCGCATCGGTCGCGATCGTTCCAACCGAGGGGTCGGGGAATACATGGCCAAGTCACCGTCTACAGCGTCGCCTAAAGCGTCCGCCGCTTCCAAGCCCAAACCAGCCGCGAAGTCGACTGCGAAAACGGCGACGCCTGCGGCCGCCAAGCCCGCCGCCGCCGCCAAACCCGCCGCCGTGAAGCCGGCTCCGGCCCCCAAGACCGCGGCGAAGCCGGCCGCCAAGCCGGCTCCGAAGACCGCTGCAAAGCCCGCCGCAAAGGCCCCCGTCGCGAAGGCTCCCGCCGTCAAGGCTGCTGCTCCCAAGACCACGGTGAAGGCCGCCGCACCCAAGACCACCGCCAAGCCCGCCGCCACAAAGGCTCCGGTCAAGGCCGCCGCGAAGACGCCGGCCGCCAAGCCCGCTGCCCCCAAGGCCGCAGCGAAGCCGGCGGCGAAGGCTGCTCCGGCCGCCAAGCCTGCTGTCACCGCCGCCCCGGCCGCCAAGCCTGCTGTCGCTCCGGCTCCCGCGCCGAAGCCGGCCGTGACGGCTGCGCCCGCTCCCGCCGCCAAGCCCGCCGTGGCTCCGGCCGCCGCCGCTCCGGCCGCCAAGCCGGCCGCGCCTGCCCCGAAGAAGGGTTTCTTCGACAAGCTGGCCGACGCGATCTTCGGCAAGCGCTGAAACCAGCGGCCTGATACGACAAACGCCGGGCGGTTCGCACCGCCCGGCGTTTTCGTGTCTGGTATGCGGATGGATCAGTCGGCGGGCAGGTCTTCCGCCAGGATCGCCATCTCGAACATGAAGCTGCCGTCCTCGTCCTCGTCGTCGAAGACCACGCCGATGAACTCGTCGCCGACATAGACCTCGGCAGAGTCGTTCACCTTGGCGCGGGCCTTCACGATGATGCCGCCGGTGTTGAAGGTGCGCTTCAGGTGCGTCTCGATACGCTTCATGTCTGCTTCGTTCACGGCGGGCCTCGGTGGTCTGGATTGAAGGCGCGGACCCTAGAGAACCGGTCCCGCCAAGGAAAGCCCGTCAGGCCTAGATCACGAAATCATAGACGACGTCGGCCAGCGTATGGTCCATCGTCCGGGCGGGCGTCGCCTCGGTCGGACAGTTGACCAGTCGCGCAGGCACGCCCGCGACGGTGCAACCCGGAGGCACCGGCTTCAGCACCACCGAGCCCGACGCCACCTTGGCGTAGTCGCCGACCGTGATGTTCCCCAGCACCTTGGCGCCCGCGCCCAGCAGCACGCCCTTGCCGATCTTCGGATGCCGGTCGCCGCGCTCGGCCCCGGTTCCGCCCAGGGTCACATTGTGCAGCATCGACACCTCGTCGCCGACCACCGCCGTCTCGCCGATGACGATACCGGTGCCGTGGTCGAGGAACAGGCCCGAGCCCAGTTTCGCGCCCGGGTGGATGTCGATCTGGAACAGTTCGGAGATCCGGCTCTGGAAGTGGAAGGCAAGGGTCTCGCGTCCCTGCGTCCACAGCCAGTGGGCCACGCGCGACGCCTGCAGCGCCTGGAAGCCCTTGAAGTAGAGGAACGGCTGCAACAGGGTCTTGATCGCCGGATCACGCTCGGCCACCGCCTGAAGGTCGGCCTCGGCCGCCGCGACGATGGTCGGGTCCGACCAGTAGGCGAAGGCGCAGACCTCGCGCACGCTCATGGGCGCCAGTTCGGCGTCGCCGATCTTCCTCGCGATCTGGAAGCTCAGCGCATTCGCCAGGTCGATATGCGACAGGATGGTCGCGTTCATCAGCGACCCCAGATGCGGCTCGCTGCGCGCGGCGTCCTCAGCCGAGGCGCGCAACTGGGTCCAGACGCTGTCCTGCGAGGCGACGACTTCAAGCTTGGGCATCAACGGCTCCATTCGTCCATCATACTCGCGTCAGCATGGCATGCGCCAGCCAGCCCGGGATCAGGGACGCCCGGGCCATGTGGTAGGCCCTGAGGGCTGTAACCACCGTAAAGGTGTCGCGCACCGCGCCCCGGTCGATCTCGCGCATCAGGGTCATGAAGGGCACGCGCGCCAGTTCGATCACCTCGGTGGGGTCCGGCGCCTTTTCCACCTCCGACAGGTCCCAGGCCAGCCAGGCGATGGCCCGCTCGTCGGTGATGGAATTCGACATCTCCATCCGCAGCACCTCGCGCCAGGATTTCGCCGCCAGTCCGGCCTCCTCGGCCAGTTCGCGTTTGACACCGTCCAGCGGGTCCTCGTCGAACGGCGCACCGCCCTCGGGCATCTCCCAGGAATAGTTGGCCAGGGCGAACCGCGCCTGTCCGACGAGGGTCACGGTCCCGTCCGCATGAATGGGCAGGACCCCGACCGACAGGTTCTTCGGTCGCATGACGACATAGGTCGCCTCGGCTCCCGTCGGCGCCGTCGCCGGATGCGACGTCAGCCTCATCCACGGGTTCTCGAACACCGTCGCATCGCTGTCGCTCGTCCACGCCGGCCGCGTGGGCGGATCGCCGTCCCACGAAGGCACAGGTCGGTCGGCGTCGAAGTCGTCGCGGGAGTCGCTCATCCGGCGCATATGGCGCCGCAGGTGTCTAACGCCTAGCTAGACGGCCATGACCCTGCCTCCTCCCGTCGATCTCGGCGCGCCCCTCCCCTGGCCCACCGCGTCGACCGAAATGCTGGTCCGGCTGGCCACCCGCCGCTCGGCGCCGGCCCAGGACTTGACGGCGCCCGGCCCCGACGCGGCGCAGATCGCCGACATCCTGACCCTCGCCGCCCGATCGCCGGACCACGGCAAGCTGTTCCCGTGGCGGTTCGTCGTCATGGGCCCGGTCAGCCGCGCGGAGATCGCCAAGACGCTCGGCGCCTTGGCCGTCGACAAGGGTCTGCCACCCAAGGCCCGGGCCGTCCTCGCCAAGCTGACCGCCGCCCCGACCACCGTGCTGGTGATTTCGACCGCCGCCCCGGGCTCCAAACCGGTCTGGGAACAGGAGCTCAGCGCCGGCGCCGTCTGCATGAACCTTGAGCACGCCGCCTCCGCCTTCGGCTTCGCCTCCAGCTGGATCACCGACTGGTACAGCTATGACGCGGACGCCCTGCCCCTGTTCGGCGTCCGGGAAGGCGAGCGGGTCGCCGGCTTCATCCACCTCGGCACGGCGGCCGAGCCGCTGCTGGAACGGGATAGACCGAACGTCGCGGCCCTGACGACCACCCTGCCCTAGGTCTTCGACCACTCCATCATCATGAACCACGGCGCGCGGTCATAGTGGGCCTGTCGCGCCGGATCACCGCCATGGGCGCGCGGCTCGGCGAAATGGGTCAGGGTCAGCCCCTGCTCCAGCAACAGCGTCATGTAGGTGCTAAGCGGCCGGTGCCAGTTCTGGATGCGGATGCCCTTCCAGGCGATCCAGCCGACCGTCTCCTCCAGATAATGGTCCATCGCATGGGCGCGCCGCCCGTCGGGCAGCGTCAGCCAACCCAGATCGTTGGCGTCGGCGGCGGAGTTGTAGCCTGCCAGATTGGCGATCAGCAGACGTCCCCCCGGCGCCAGGACGCGCGCCATCTCCGCGATCGCGGCCCCCGCGTCGGGAATGTCGATCAGCGACAGATAGCTGACCACCAGATCGAACGCCCCGTCCTCGAACCCCAGCGCCTCGGCCGCTTCGACGCGATACTCGCTGTCGGGATCCAGCGATCGGGCGTGATCAATCAGGGCCTCGGTGGGATCGATACCGACCACGGCGATGCCCTCGGCCTTCAGCATCCGGCAGAACCGCCCCTCGCCACAGCCGACGTCCAGCGCGCGGGCATAAGGCCTCAGCCGGACCCGCTCCAGCATCGGTGAATCCATGACCCAGCGCCGCCCGAAGTCGCCTTCCTCGCCTTGCGACGCGATCCAGGCCTCGGCCGAAACGTCCCACCCGTCGCTCATCGCGGTTCCTCCTCCGGCCGGTGGACCAGCGACACCATCACCACCGAAATGATCATCAACAGGAACCAGCTGCCCAGCTTGGCCAGCGAGACCATCTCCCACCCCGCCTCCTGCCCCGGATAGGCCCAGGCCCGCCCGAGCGTTCCCAGGTTCTCGGCGAACCAGATGAACAGGGCGACGAGGAAATAGCCGAGCAGCAAAGGCATTTTCAGACGCATCCTGTCCGCGGTGAACCAGAACCATCCTCGCCCGAACAGGAGGGCCGTCGCCACGAACAATGCGAGCCGGATGTCCGGCAGCCAGTGATGGGCGAAGAAGTTGACGTAGATCGCCGCCGCCAGGACCCAGGTCGTCCACAGCGGCGGGTAACCATTGACGCGGATGTGGAAGATCCGCTGCACCCGCGCGATATAGGACCCCACCGCCGCATACATGAAGCCCGAGAACAGCGGCACGGCCCCGATCCGCAGCACACTGTCCTCCGGATAGATCCATGACCCGTGCGCCGTCTTGAACAGTTCCATGATCGTCCCCGCGACATGGAACAGCAGGATCACGCGCGCCTCTGCCCAACTCTCCAGCTTCAGCGCCAGCATCGCCGCCTGGATCACCACCGCCCCGACAACCAGGAAGTCGTAGCGCGACACCGGGCTGTCGTCGGGCCACAGCAGGAAGGTCGCGAGGATCAACCCCAGCATCGCCCCGCCGAACAGACAGGCGTAGGCCTGCTTCAGCCCGAACCACAGGAACTCCAGCAGACCCCGTCGCCACGGCGACGGCTCGGCCCAGGCGTCCGCCGCCGCCAGCGCGCGACGACCCCAGGTTTCCAGCGGCAGACGAGACGGACCGATCATGCCCCCAACCTAGGCGCCCTCGGCCCATCCTGCATGTGCAATTCCTGAGCTCTCCCCGAAATCGAAGCTTCTGCCATGGCGTGACCTGAGCGACCGCTGGTCTATGCGGCAGCCGGTCGCTCAGGGCTGCGAGTTGAACAGCGCGAGCAGCGCACAGGCCAGCATCGCCAGCGAAACCGGCCCCCAGATCAGCCGCTCCCGTTTCGACGGCGACGCCCAGTTCGCGACGGTGGTCAGACCCGTAACACCAAGCGCCAGCCAACCCGCGAACCGGGGCCAATGGGGCCAACTTCCGGCGGCGGAAAGAATGCCGAGCGCCATGAAGACGAGGATCGGGATCGAAACTGCGGAGAGCAGTCTTGCTCCAGGCGACAGCACGCCCTCCTGACGCCCGCCCTGGGTCAGGTCGCCCCATGGCGCCCCGGCGATCAAGGCCAGCTGGAACAGACACAGAAGCAAACACAGCCCTGAAAACGTCCATGACGCGATCATCGTAGTCCCTCCGGCGGCCCCCCCGGGGCGCACTTCGTCAACCTTTGTTGACAGGCCCGCCATTGTCAACCAATGTTGACAGATGCTTGAGTTCGCCAATCTCCCCAACGCCACTGAACCCGCCGATGCCCTTGCGGCCGTCGTGGCCTTGCGACGGGTGGCCGACACGCTCGAACGACGGGCGGTCGCGCATGCCTTGGGCGACGGATGGACCTGGGCGCAGATCGCCGAAGCGCTCGGCGTCTCCCGGCAGGCGGCGCACAAGCGTCTCGCTCCGCTGGTTTCCTGAACGCGTCGGGAGAAGATCGTGCTGGCCGCAATAAAACGACGCCTGAAGGATATGGGCGTCCTGAAGCAACTGCTCCTGACGGCCGAGGCGTTCGCCCGCGCCGAAGGCGTGGCAGAGCCCGGGTCGGAACATCTGGTGATGGCCGCCCTGACGCTTGCGGACGAGACGGCGCCGCGAGCGTTTCGTCGGGTCGATGCGGACCCGTCCCAGTTCGCCGCCGCCGTAAGGCAACAGTACGCCGACGCCCTGAGGCGGATCGGGGTGGCGATCGTTGGAAGCCTGATGACACCGGACGGGTTGCCTGAACCCGGCGAGAATCCCGGCCTGTTCAGGAGCCAGCCATCGGCCCGGACGTTGATCAGAAGTCTTGCGAAGGACAGGCCTTTCGGAGCTTCGAAGCCGCTGCTGGGGGCGGACGTCGTGCTGGCCGCCTTGTCCAGCGACATCGGCGCCGTAGCGCGCGCCCTGGCGGTGATGGGTGTTCAGCCCGGCGATCTGGCGGACGCCTGTCGACTCGAGGCCGGCCTCTATGGGAGCGCCCGATGACCGGCGGCGCGTTTCACTTGCGGCGGCTGTTCTTGTCGCTGCCGCTGCTGGCGACAGCCTGCGCCCCCGGTCGCGGAGCCGAAGCCGAAGCCGACGGCGTCGATCTGGAGCAGGCGATCGATCGCGAGGCCGGGAAGATGGTCGACCAAGGCGTCTCGGACGCCTTTGTGATCGGCGTCGTCAAACAGGGGCGGACCTGGACGCGCAGCTACGGAGATCGTCCGTTGAACGGCGCCGCGCGTCCGGACGGCGATTCCGTGTTTCAGATCGGCTCCCTGACCAAGATCTTCACTGTCGCGACCATGCTCGACCTGGTCCGTGAGGGTCTCGTTTCGCTGGCCGATGATCTGACCCGGGTTCTCGGCGACCGGGTTCGATTGTCGCGGGCCGCCGGGGCGATCACCCTGCGCCAGCTGGCGTCGCACACCTCGGGTCTGCCGCCTGTTCCCCCTTCGCTGATGATGCTGCCGCGCGATGACGCCGATCCCTACAGCCGGCTCACGCGCGGGGACGTCTACGGCTATCTGGCGACCGCCGACGGCATCAGGCGGCCGGGACGCGTCGAATACTCCAACTACGGCATGGGCCTGCTGGGGCATGTGCTGGAAGACCGGACCGGGGCGTCGCTGGAGCAACTGATGTCGACGAGCATCTTCGCTCCCCTGTCGATGTCCTCGACCTTCATGACGCCGCTCCAGGCTTCGGCGAGGTCCGTGGTTCCGGGCGCATCCGAGGTGGGAGATCCGGCTCCGGTCTGGCGGTTCGGCGCCCTTGGAGGGGCAGGCGCCCTGTGCTCGACCGCCAACGACATGTCGGCCTTCATCCAGGCTGTTCTGACCGCAGACGGCGCTCCGGGACCGGTTTTGGCAGCGATGCACCGCGAGCGCGGGCCGAACGACGCAAGGCTGGGATGGATGGCGCCCTCCCCGGTTGATCGAGTCGCCGGAAACCGGACGATCGTCTGGCACAACGGTCGTGTGGGCGGCTACGCCTCATATCTTTCGATCGACGTCGCACAGCGGACAGGGGTCGTCATCCTGTCTGCCAGGTCGGCCGAGGTCACGATGGCGGGGGTCATGCTCTCCCGGGCGGTCCGGGAACACAACTGGCGCGAGGCCCGATAGACGACGGAGCTCGGCCCCGCCCGCGATAGGTCGGCACGCCCTGGTCGGGCAGCCACAGCCCCTCGGGCGGGGCGCCAGTCTGCCAGAAGACGTCGATCGGGATGCCGCCGCGGGGGTACCACTAGCCGCCGATGCGCAGCCATTTCGGGCTCAGGGGATGTCAGCATCAGCGAGCCGCTGCGTCGGTCAGCCAGCCCTCCTGGCGCAACACGCCGACCCGCGCGCGGGAAACGGGCGCTTCCAGACCGCCGGCCAGCCGCAGCCGCATCTTGCGACCATCCTCGACCACACCCGTGATGGCAGCTCGCGCCACCCACCAGGAGCGGTGGGTCTGGACGCCCTCCACCTGTTTCAGACCGGCCATGGCCTGGGACAGGGACATCAGGACAAGGGCCGATCCCTCCGACGTGTGCACCCGGACATAGTGATCCTCCATCTGGAGGCACAGCACGTCCCGGCCCAGTCGGGGCGGCAGGCGATCACGCGGATCCGCGGACAGGGGGTTCGGTCCGGCCGGCGACAGCTGGCGCGGTCGGCTGATCCACATGATGCCGACGGTCACCAGGGCGCTGATCACCAGACACTGGCCGTACCATTCCAGACCACCGACCTGACCGACGATCGGCCACATCCTGACCGCCAGCATCCGGCTCAGCACGGCGGGGACGACGGCCAGCACTGCCACCGCAGGCGGCGCCCACAGCCAGACGGAGACACCCCGGGCTTGCGCCCATTGTGTCAGGATCGGCAGGCTGACGCCGAACGCCAGCCATCCGGACCACAGACAGACCACCCAGTAAGCAAGGCGTACCGGGAGGCTGCCGTTTAGATAGCTGCCGAAGGGACCGATCGCCCCCAGGGTCAGGCCGAGGACGGTCGAGATCGCAAACCCGGTCGCAACCGGGCCCCACCCCCTGTCCTTCACTGGTTCAGATTCCATCACCCCACCCTAGCAAGCGTTGCGGGCAACGACAGCCATTCGCCCGCCAACGAACCCGTTCGCCCGTTCGCCCATCTCCGCTGGCAGGGCGAGGCAGGACCCCGTCACAGGAGCGTATCGCTCTCTCACCGAAAGTCCTGACCGATGTCCTCCGCCTTCCTGATCGGCACTGCCTGCCTTCTGCTGACCGCCTGCGGCGGCCTCCCCTCACCGGCGGCGTCGGAGGCCGGATTGCTGTCTGTCGCTACCCTGCCGCAGACACGCCCGTCGACGCCGGACAGCGTCGAATGGTCCCGCCTGACCGTGGCCGATGGCGACCAGCCATCCATTGAGGCCGGCGTCTGGTGGCCCGCCGTGCCGTCTTCGACGCCTCGTCCGCTGATCGTCATCTCGCACGGCAACGGCGGTGACTTTCGCAGTCACCGGGATACGGCCGAGGCCCTCGCCGGGGCCGGGTTCATCGTCGCGACCCTGACCCATACGGGCGACAACTGGCGCGATCAGAGCAGGGCTACGGACGTCGTCGACCGCGCCCGCCAGCTTTCGGTCCTGATCGACTACATGCTGGGCCAATGGGACGGCAGGGCCGGGATCGACGCCGCCCGGATCGGCGCGTTCGGTTTCTCGGCGGGCGGGTTCACCGTACTGGCGGCGGGGGGCGGCAATCCCGACCTGACACGGCTGGTCGATCACTGCCGGGCCAATCCGGCCTTCTTTGACTGTCGCCTGATCGGCCAGCATCCGGAGACCCTGCAGCAGAGGACGCAGGGCTCGCCCCTGCTGCCGCATGATGCGCGCATCAAGGCCCTGGTCGTCGCCGCCCCGGCTTTGGGATTCACCTTCACCCGACAAGGGCTGGCCGATGTGACCCAGCCGGTCCAGCTGTGGCAGGCCGGGGCCGACCAGATCCTGCCGTCGCCCTTCTATGCCGAGCCCGTGCGCGACGCCCTGCCCAATCCGCCGGAGTACCAGCCCGTCGACGGAGCCGGCCATTTCGACTTCCTGCCGCCCTGCTCGCCCGAACTGGCCGCCAATGCCCCGATGATCTGCGCGCCGACGCCGGGCTTCGATCGCGCCGCGTTTCACGAGGCCTTCAACCGCGAGATCATCCGCTTCTTCAGGGCCGGGCTCTGATCCCGCGGGCCGTGAGCGGCGACGCGCCCCGGCGGCTACCCCCGCCCGCGATAGGTCGGCACGCCCTGGTCGGGCAACCACAGGCCTTCGGGCGGGGCGCCCGTCTGCCAGAAGACATCGATCGGGATGCCGCCGCGCGGGTACCAGTAGCCGCCGATGCGCAGCCATTTCGGGGCCAGCAGGTCGGCGATCCGCTTGCCGATGGCCACGGTGCAGTCCTCGTGGAAGGCGCCGTGGTTGCGGAAGGCGGTCAGGTACATCTTCAGCGACTTGGATTCGACCAGCCAGTCGCCCGGCGCATAGTCGATGACGATATGGGCGAAGTCCGGCTGGCCGGTGACCGGGCACAGTGAGGTGAACTCCGGCGCCGTGAACCGGGCCAGATACAGGGTGTCGGCGTGCGGATTGGGCACCCGCTCAAGCACCGCCTCATCGGGCGATGTGGGCTGGACGATATGCTGGCCGAGTTGGGACAGGCCTGAAGTGTCGGTGGTCATCGGCTGCCCATACACAATCCTCCCCCATCGGGGGAGGGGGACCGCGAAGCGGTGGAGGGGGACGTCCCCCGGATGCCCCGCTCGCGGCGAGCCCCTCCGTCACGGCGCGAAGCGGCGCTGCGCCACTCCCCCGGCGGGGAGGAACACATTGCCTTCCCCCGCGACACCCGGTTAAGCGTAGCCAAACAAGACGCACAGGAAACGCCATGGCCATCCCCGCCTCCCTCCAGAAGGGTCTCAAGCTGCCGGTCATCGAGGCGCCGATGTTCCTGGTCTCCGGGCCGGACCTCGTCGTCGAGTGCTGCAACGCCGGCGTCATCGGCACCTTCCCGTCGCTGAACGCCCGCACCACCGAGGGCTATGGGGAGTGGCTGGTCGAGATCAAATCCCGCCTGAACCCCGACGCCGCCGCCTACGGCGTCAACCACATCGTCCACCCGACCAACCCGCGCCTGATGGCCGACATGATGGTCTCGGTGGAGCATCAGGTGCCGCTGATCATCACCTCACTCGGCGCCGTGCGCGACGTGGTCGACGCGGTCCACGGCTATGGCGGCGTCGTCTTCCACGACATCGCCAACGTCCGCCACGCCAGAAAGGCCGCCGAGTCCGGCGTCGACGGCCTGATCCTGGTCGCCAACGGCGCGGGCGGCCACGCCGGAATCATCAACCCCTTCGCCCTGGTCAACGAGGTGCGCGAGTTCTTCGAGGGAACCATCATCCTGTCGGGCTGCCTGTCGAACGGCCAGGACGTCGCCGCCGCCCTGATGCTGGGCGCCGACTTCGCCTACATGGGCACACGCTTCATCAACACGACCGAGGCCATGGCTCCCGACGCCTACAAGGAGATGATCATCGAGAGCGGGGCCACGGACATCGTCCACACCGCCGCTGTCTCCGGCATCCCGGCCAACTTCATGACGAAGTCGCTGCAGGCCAACGGCATCGACCCGAAAGTCCTGCCCGATCACAAGCTCGACATGGGCGACGAGGCCAAGGCCTGGAAGACCGTCTGGTCCGCCGGCCAGGGCGCGGGCACCATCGACGACGTCGTCCCGGCGGCGGAACTGGTCCAGCGCCTCCGCGACGAATATGCGCAGGCCACGGATCAATTCGCAAAAAAGGTCGGCGTCGCCTAGACGATGGCCGAATGATCCGACAATTCCGCAGCGGGGGCGCCCTCCCCGCCCTCGCTGTTCTGCTCATCCCGACCGTCGTCGTCGCCCAGGACCGCGACAACGCCCGCTACAGCGGCGACACCCCGGGCCATTTCTCGTTCGAACTGGGCGCCGGCACGGACAATCGCTCCAAGGGCGCGTCCAAGAGCGGCAACGACCCCTATGTCTTCGGCGAGGTGCAGTGGAACGCCTCGAACGGCTTCTACGCCGACCTGGAGTTCGAGACGATCGACTCCTCCGGGTCCGACCTCGAGACCGAGGTCGAGGCCGGCTGGCAGTATTCCGCCTTCGGTCTGGAGTTCGACACCTCGGCCTCGCACAAGTGGCGGCTGGGCGCCGTCGCCGGCCACGACGATGCGGCCTGGGAATACCAGTTCGACGTCATCAAGGATTTCGGCGACATCGACACCCGGTTCCGCGTCGAGCATTCGCCGGACGGTCTGGGCTCGACCGAAGCCTGGACCTGGGTCGAGGGGCGGGTCCGCTTTCCCCTCGCCGACCGCCTGAAGGCCAGCGCCACCCTCGGCCGCCGCGAACAGGACAACGGCCCCGACTATACCGGCTGGAATGCCGGCGTCGCCTACACGGTGACCGACACGACCTCGGTCGACCTGCGCTGGCACGGCACCGACATCGAAGAAGAGGGCGAGCAGTACGAAAACGCCCTGGTCGCCTCGGTGCTGGTCGCGTTCTAGATTTCTGGCGCTTCGCGGGGGTGCGACAGCCTGTCCAGCATCCGTCGAGCCAAGCCCGACGTCTCTTGCATCGGTCGCCTCGATGCGACCCCCTCAGGAGACACCCATGAAGCTCACCATCCTCGCCGGCGCCGTCTCGGCCGCCGCCCTGCTCGCCGCCGCTCCCGCCTTCGCCGACCACCACGGCGGTGGCCACGGCCGGACCGTCATGGTTGGCGGCGCCGCCATGTACGCCAACAAGACCATCGTCGAGAACGCCGTCGCCTCGCCGATTCACACCACCCTGGTGGCTGCCGTGACCGCCGCCGGCCTGGTCGAGACCCTGTCGGGTTCCGGCCCCTTCACCGTCTTTGCGCCGACGGATGAGGCCTTCGCCGCCCTGCCCGCCGGCACGGTCGAGACCCTGGTACAGCCGGCCAACAAGGCGACCCTGACGAAGATCCTGACCTATCACGTCGTCGCCGGTCGCGTGGCCGCCGCCGACGTCATCGCCCTGATCGAGGCCGGCGGTGGCTCGGCCGCCATCACCACCGTCTCGGGCGACACCCTGACCGCCTCGCTGCGCGACGGAAAGGTCATCCTGACCGACGAGAACGGCGGCGTCGCCACCGTGACCCAGGCCGACGTGTTCCAGTCGAACGGCGTGATCCACGTCACCGACGCCGTCTCGTTGCCGAACTAGTGTACGTGTGCGGAGGTATTGTAATCATACCTCCGCACATCACATCTATACATCATGTCGACAGTGTCGCATGGTCACTTGGCCGCATGTCTATTGCGCTCGATGAATAATCGCTCACTTCCTGATCTCTACCAAACAGGAACGTAAAAATGACCACCGAAACCCACGACATCGTCGACACTGCCGTCGCCGCCGGCTCGTTCACGACCCTCGTCGCCGCCGTCACGGCCGCCGGCCTGGTTGAGACCCTGAAGGGCGCAGGCCCCTTCACCGTCTTCGCCCCGTCCGACGACGCCTTCGCCAAACTGCCGGCCGGTACGGTCGAGGACCTGGTCAAGCCCGAGAACAAGGACAAGCTGACGGCCATCCTGACGCTTCACGTCCTGTCCGGCGCCGTCCACGCCGCCGACATCGCCGGCAAGACCCTCAGCCCCGCCTCGGTCAACGGTGAAGCCCTGACCGTCGACGGCGCCGACGGCGTCACCGTCAACGGCGCCAAGGTCGTCTCGGCCGACATCGCCTGCACCAATGGCGTGATCCACGTGATCGACGCCGTGCTTCTTCCCAAGGGCTAAAGTCTGCCTGCATAACCAGAGGGCGGCCCTTGCAGGCCGCCCTCTGACGTTTCAGGCCAGCGCCTGTTCCAGGTCGGCGATCAGGTCGTCGAGGTCCTCGACCCCCACCGACAGGCGGATCAGGTTCTCGGTCACCCCGCCAGCCTCGCGCACCTCCCTGGGCACCGATGCGTGGGTCATGATGGCCGGGTGGTTGACCAAGCTTTCCACGCCGCCGAGCGACTCCGCCAGGGTGAAGACCTGAACCCGCTCAAGCACCTGTTTCGTCCTCGCCAGATCGCCGTCGATGATGACCGTGACCATGCCGCCGTAGC
>NZ_JANODA010000064.1:0-14027 GCF_031412435.1 Brevundimonas sp. | reverse complement strand
TCTGGACGCCAACACCTTCACGGTCACGCCGCTCAACGGATCGACGTCGGTGACCGTGACGAGAGGGGCGCTGACTGTCACCCAGACGATCAGCGGGGCGACGACCCTGACGCCGGTCTGACCCCCACTCCCGTCCATCATAGGATTGGGCCGTTTATTCCGGCTTCGGTCTGGCCTTGGCAGCGATAGCTTGGGCCGTCTCGACCTGGTCGAGCATCTGATCCACGGCCTTGCGAACGAACTCGGCGCGACCCTTCGGCCCGACCAAGGCGTCCAGTCGGGCCAGCGCAGACCGCTCTAGCCCGACGTGGAAGCGGTGATGGTCGAGACGGTTGCGGCCCATGCGATCCCCCAGCGTGGACCGTCAGGGTAGCGGCCAGAGGTAAATGGACGGCGCCGGAAATCGGCGGTATAGATGGGGCCATGACCAACCAGCACGTTCATCTTTGCGTCGGCGGCCCTCACGACGGTCAGACGCTCGCTCAACCGGGCGGCGTTGATCGGGTCAAGGTGATGATCGAAGAGAACGGCAACTACGTCGAACGGGTCTACCGCCGCGAGGTGGTCAGCATCCAAGGCGAGGATCGGTTTGTCTGGGCTTTCGAGGGCACCACGCCCGCGCAGATCGAAGAAGCGGTCGCTGCCGCCGTCTAAACGGCCCAATCCGCCCGACCGGCCAAGGTGGGGGTCTCGCTCCCCTCAGGGGCGAGCGTGATCAACCGCTAATTGTTGGGGGTTGGCGGCGGAATCCGACAGTGATCCCGTCGCCGGCATGTCCAGTAGAGTAACGTTTTCCCACGCCGCCGAGAGCTATGTTCAGCACGGCGGCGAACCTCGCTTCCTCGCCCCCTTGCTGGCCCGGTTCGGGCCTGAGCCCGTCGACCAGATCACGCCCCTGGCGGTGCGTCAGGCAGCGGAGGAGGCCTATCCCGACGCATCGCCCGCGACGCGGAACCGGCAGTTCCTGACGCCCGCGCGGGCCATCCTCTATCACGCCCACGAGATGGGCTGGCGGATGCCGGCGCGCATCCGGCCCTTCCGGGCGCCGAAGGCCCGCGGCGAGCCTCCCGCCAGCCGCCGCTGGATGGAACGGTTCGTCGAGCAATGCGACGCCGACGGCCTGCCGCACCTGGCTGCCTGTCTGTTGTTCATGAACCTGACCGGCGCGCGGATCTCGGAAGCGATTGCCCTGCTGGGTCGCGACGTCGACCTGCGGCGCCGCACGGCCCTGCTGGTCAAGACGAAGACCGAGGTCAACAGCCTGCGCTACATGCCCGAGCATCTGACCGAGCGGATCCGCGATCTCGACCCGGGGCCGGAGGCGCGGGTGTTCCGCTACACCTCGCGCTTCTCTGTCAACGAGCGGATCGCCGCCGTCTGTCACCGGGCGGGCCTGCCCTACAAGTCCTCGCACCGCGCCGGGCGGCACGCCTTCGCGACCAATGCCCTGAACGGCGGCGTCAGCGTCCGGGTCGCCATGGATGCCGGCGGCTGGAAGACGTCGAGCATCTTTCTGGAAACCTACACCCACACGATCGACGCCGGGCGGACGGTGCGCGACCTGTTCGACGCCCAGCATCACCGCGACCAATTCTGAGCGCCCACGCGGTCAGAACGGACGAAGAACACCGCTGCGCATTTTCAGGTGAAGTCACCAAGGTGACTTCAGGAAAGTCACCAATGTTCACGGGCCGTTCGGAGAGCAGATAGCAAAAACCCCGCCGTAGCGGGGCCTGCGATGGTACGTCCTCTCGGGCTCGAACCGAGGACCCTCTGATTAAAAGTCAGATGCTCTAACCAACTGAGCTAAGGACGCACATCGTGGTCGCAGAACGGCTGGGCCGTTTCGCGGTTGCGCCTTCTGGTTCATCGAGCCGTTCGGGTCAAGGGCTGTGGGTCGCCTTCCTTTTCTGATGATGTCGTTTGGCGTCGTGACTCCGGTCTTGTGACCGCTATTGTGAGCGAACATTAGGGGATGGACGGGCATGCGCGGTTTCGGATTCATGGCGGCTTCTGTCGCACTCATCGGCCTTGCAGGGTGCAACCAGACCGAGGGCAAGGCGGTCGCCGCTCCGGCTGTCGCCCAGGCCGCACCGCAGCCCAGCCCGGTGATGCAGGAGACCTTCGTCGACTGCACCTGGGGCGAGACCCAGGGGTCGGGCCTGTCGGTCTGGAGCTATGCCTGTCCGCAGGCCGGAAATACGCACATGGTCTATGACGCCAGCCTGCCGGGCTTCGCCCTGGAGGGGACCTACGACGGCCAGACGTCGCGCAGCCCGGCCATTATCGTGTTCAAGAAGGCCGCCGACGCGCCGATCGAATCCGTTCTGGCCGATGCCCGGACGAAGTCGCCGGGGCCGCATACGGCACAGTGCGTGCTGGCGCGGCCGACCTATGACGGTGCCGCCGAAGGCATCTACCACCTCGTTCCGCCGGCGCCGGTCAAGGCGCAATGGGATGCCTTCTCCTCCGGCGAGGGCGACGCGGAGCCGATGGATCCGCCGTGCGGCGATCTGGGTGAGCAGATGTCGGGCGATCACGTCTTCTATGTGCTGGAAGGCGACCCGACGACGGTGCTGTGGGTCAATTTCGGCAGCGAGATCCAGCCGTTCGAGGCCGCCTCGATCCGGCCTTTGAACGCGGGCTAGGCTCTGGTGCAGTGGCGTAGCGTCCTCCTGTCGATCTCGGTGCTCGCCCTGCTGACCGGCTGTTCGGCCGCGCGGCAGGTGGGGGCGGGGTTCGGCGATGCCGCGACCCAGCCGCTGGTCGACCTGAACGTGCGTCGGGACCTGATCCCGACCGTGCTGCGGCAGGCCCAGGCGAATCCCTATGACCGTCGCAACCTGAGCCAGTGCACGACCATCGGGGCCGAGGTGGCCCGGCTGGACGAGGCTCTGGGGCCGGACCGGGACGAACCGCCGGCACCGGACAGCCCGACCCTTAACGAGCGGGCCCAGGATGCGCTGGCGGAGGCCATGCTGGACGCGATCCGGGACGCGGCGACCGACTTCATTCCCTACCGCAGCTGGATCCGGCAGCTGACCGGCGCCCAGGCGCGGTCGAAGGCCGTTCAGGACGCGATCGAGGCCGGACGGCTCAGGAGGGCCTTTCTGAAGGGGCTGGGCATGCGGGCTGACTGTTCGCCGCCGGCCTCGCCCGCCTGGTTCCGGCCGACGGGACGGTCGCAGCGTTGACAGTGAGCCTGTTCGCGGCGAGCCTCGATCCAAGACCCTGGAGTTGCATCATGTCCCGCACCGAACCGTCCCGTTTCCAGCGAATCTTCACGATCCTGATTATCGCGTTGGCGGTTCGCGCCCTCTTTGGAGACGCAATCGGCGCTTTCCTGGACGGCATGTACATCGGGTTCACCGACGGGATTTAGCGGCCCGTGCCTGGACGGCGCCTGTCGCTGCGGTCGCCTCTGATCTGGACCGTCCCGTCTTTGGCGAAGGCCTCGAAGGACGGTTTGTCGATGTTGCGGAACTCGCCGGTGCGGTCCCAGTCCCAGTCGAAGGAGATGCGTTCGCCCTTGTGAGCGAACTTTCCGGACCAGTGGGCGAAGAAGGAATATTTGTCGCCGCCGATGATGATGACGTGGCGGTGCAGCGCTGTCTCGTTGCCGTCCGGGCGGGGCGGCTCCTCGAGGTAGGTGTTGTAGGCGTGGAAGCCTGACTTCTCGATGCGCATGTCAGTTCGACGTGTGGCGGGCGTGGAAGTCGCGGCGGAACTGTTCGAAGCGGCCGTGCTGGATGGCGTCGCGCATGGCAGCGGTCAGGGCCTGGAAGAAGGCGATGTTGTGCCAGCTCAGCAGGATCTTGCCGAGGATCTCGTCGGCCCGGATCAGGTGGTGCAGATAGGCCTTCGAATACGACGAGGACGGGCCGGAGAGGGTCGGGTCCAGCGGGTCCTGGTCCTCGGCGAAGCGGGCGTTCTTGAGGTTCATCGGACCGTCCCAGGTCCAGGCCTGACCGTGACGGCCGGCGCGGGTGGGCAGGACGCAGTCGAACATGTCGACGCCGCGATAAACGGCTTCCACGAGGTCGATGGGCTTGCCGACGCCCATCAGATAGCGGGGACGGTCGGCGGGCAGCATGTCGGGGGCGTAGTCGAGGACCTCGCACATGGCCGTGTGGCCTTCGCCGACGGCGAGACCGCCGATGGCGTAGCCGTCGAAGCCGATCTCCTGAAGCTGTTCCGACGACTGGCGGCGCAGATCCTCGAAGGTCGAGCCCTGCTGGATGCCGAACAGGGCCTGGGTCTCGCGCGTGCCGAAGGCGGCTTTCGAGCGGGCGCCCCAGCGGATTGAGAGTTCCATCGCGGCTTTCGCGGCGGGCTTTTCGGCCGGGTAGGCCACACATTGGTCGAGCTGCATCGAGATGTCGGCGCCGATGCGGTCGGCCTGGATCTCGATCGACCGCTCCGGCGACAGGACGTGTTTCGAGCCGTCGATGTGGCTGGAGAAGGTGACGGCGTCCTCCTTCACCTTCGAGATGCCGGCCAGAGACATGACCTGGAAGCCGCCGCTGTCGGTCAGAATCGGCTTGTTCCAGCCCATGAACTTGTGGAGGCCGCCGAGCCGCTCCATCCGCTCGGGCCCCGGGCGCAGCATCAGGTGATAGGTGTTGCCCAGGATGATGTCGGCGCCGGTCGCCTTCACCTGATCCACCGTCATCGCCTTGACCGTGGCGGCCGTGCCGACCGGCATGAAGGCGGGGGTGCGGATGTCGCCGCGCGGGGTCTTCAGGACCCCGGTGCGGGCGCGGCCAACGGTTGCGGAAATGTCGAACGGGAAGGGCAAGGGCGGGTCTCGATGGGGGGAGGCGCGTCTTAGAGCGGGGGCGTGGCCTTGGGAAGGCGGGGAGGGCGGGGTATCCGGACTCCGAAAAAACAGTCCGCCGAGTCCGGCGAGTCCGGATGGCGGGCGAGGCGGCCCGCGGTGCGACTCCGAAAAGGGAGTCGACAGAGTCGACAGAGTCTACATCGAGGTCTGGGTCTGGGGCGGCGATGTCAAAGATCAACGGCAGTGTCGCACGGTTTTGAGGGGCGCCTGCAATAAGGGCTCTCGTCAGGGCCGGGCGTTGATTTGAAAGGCGGATTCGGGGGATGTGTTGATGGGTATGTGCCTTCTTTCGTCATTCCGGGCGAAGGCGAGCGCAGCGAGACGCAGACCCGGAACAAGGCGGCGCCGGAGCGAAGCGGAGGCGATGGTTCAGCGCATCCATCCGTGACAGCTTCGCGCTCTCGCGCGCCGCATTGTTCCGGGTCTTCGCTGCGCTACGCCCGGAATGACGAAAGAAAGAAGCTCTGCGGGTCAGGGACGCGCAGGCCTCACTGGCGCCAGCTTCCTGCGTTGCCGCGCCAGCGCCAGCGGCGTGCCGTCGGCGTCCCAGACGGTGGCTTCGTCGACGGTCCAGCCGGAGCCAAAGTCGAGCATGCGGAACTCGAAGAAGGCCCAGCCGTCGGGGCAGTGTTCGGGCGTCGGGTCGGTCAGGATGTCGTAGCGGAGATCGACGGTCGCCATGCCCAGCGGCTTGTCCAGCGCGGTCCAGACGGGCGGATAGAGGGCGTCCAGAAGGTAGCAGAGGCCGATGGCGTCGAGCGGGCCTCCGTCGCGAATCTTCATCCAGCAGCGCTCGATGACGGGACGGCCGGGAACGGGCTGGAGGATGTGGGGGCCGGTCTCGAAGCGGTAGTCGACGTGCTGGGAAAAGCGCGGGGCCATCGGGCCTTCCAGATCACGGCCGGCTTTCAGCGCCTCCAACGGGGGCGGGGCGGCGAGCGGGGTCATGGCCGGGCCGGGAACGTCGTCGCCGAAGGTGGCGCTCGCGTGGTTGGTCAGCCGGTCCTGGCCCTCCTTGTCCTTCTGGGTAACGTCAACCTGGGCGAAGGAGGCGCTGCGGCCGCCGCGCAGCAGGCGAGGCGTAAAGTGGATCGGCTGACCGAAACGGGCCGGGGTCATGTACTGGACCGACAGGCTGCGCAGCGGCGCGGCGATGCCGAGGCCGGTCTGCATCGATGAGGCGCAGAGAGCCGCGATCAGGCCGCCGAAGGGAAATCCGGTTTCCGGCGGGGCGTTGAGCCGGCCGTTGGAGAAGTCGCCGTGCAGGTCGGCGCTGAGCACGCCGTCTTCGCCGGGCGTGAGGGTCAGGGCTTCGGCGATCGTCTGTTCAGGCATGCGTGCGTCGTAGCTCGTGAAAAGAACGGGCGGAAGCCGGAGCCGCCGCCCGCAAGTCGGGAATGCAGGAACGCCGCGAGGGCTGCTCGCCGCGTCCGTAGCGAAACAAAACTGACTTACTGCGTTCCTTTTGGCAACCCTCTTGCCAAACCGCTGACGCAGGGTCACTTTCAACTTCCTAGTAGGGCGTCCTCTTATCGGAAAACCGCCCACACTTTTCCGGACGACGCCTATGGGAAGAACCGCAGACTACTCAAAACAAAGCTGTTCCATCGCCGCGACGCTGGAGGTCATCGGCGATCCGTGGACGCTTCTGGTCATTCGCGACGCCTTCCAGGGGGTGAAGCGGTTCGAACAGTGGCAGGAGCGGCTCGGCGTGGCCCGCAACGTCCTGGCCGCGCGGCTCAAGACCCTGGTGCAGCACGGGGTGCTGGAGCCGCAGCTCTATTCCGAACGGCCGCCACGCAATGAATATGTGCTGACGGCCAAGGGTCGGGCCCTGTCGGACGTGCTGATCGTCATGCATGGCTGGGGCTCGCAGCACCTGTACGGCGACGCGGATTCCGGCGTCAGTTTCACCCACAAGACCTGCGGCGCCGAACTGAAGCCGCGCGTGGCCTGTGGCTGTTGCGGCGAAATCGTGAAGCGGCGGGACACCGAGATCCATTTCCACGCCAACCGGCCGACGGTGGCCGACGTGCTGCCCAAGGAAGCGGTCACGGAAGACGCGGCGTGAGTGGCCCGCCGGTCACCCTGATCGGCAATCCGGTCTCGCCCTATGTGCGCAAGATCCTGGCGATCTGCGCGGTGAAGGGGATCGAGGTCGCCATCGATCCGATCACCCCGTTCCGGGGCGATGAGACCTTCTCGAAGATCAGTCCGTTGCGGCGGATCCCGGTGTGGATCGAGGGCGATCTGACGCTGTGCGACAGCAGCATCATCGCCCAGTATATCGAGGACACACAGCCTACGCCGTCGGTGCTGCCGACCGATCCGGGGGACCGGGCCCGGGCGCGCTGGATCGAGGAATACGCCGACACCCGGCTGTTCGACGTGCTGGGGTGGAAGCTGTTCTTCCAGGTGGCGATCAAGCCGCGCATCCTGAAGGAAGAGACCGACCCCGCCCTCGTCGAGAAGGCCAGGACGGTCGAGATCCCGGAGACCTTCGACTACCTCGAAACGGTGATGCCCGAGACCGGTTTCCTGTTCGGGGATGCAGCCGGACTGGCGGATTACAGCCTGGCGCCGGCCTTCCTGAACGCGCGGGTCGTGGGGGTCGAGGTCGATGCCGCGCGCTGGCCCAAGCTGGCCGGATGGCTGGGGCGGGTGGAGAGCGAGACGCCGCTGAAGAAACTCAATGACGTGGCGATGGCCTTCATGACGACCCGGCTGGCGGACCAGCCGGGCGTCCTGGCCGAGCACGGCTATGTGCTGGCCGAACGGTCGCACGACGGCGGGCGGGCGATGCGCGGACCGATGTCGCCGGTCTAGCTTTGAGGTCGGTGTTCGAGGCGGCTGGCGGTCTTCGGATTGGCGAGGGCGACGGGAAACCCGGAGGCCAGCGGCATGGCATAGACGACGGACGTCACCGTGAGTTGTTCTTTCCGCATGCGATCCAGGATCAGGGAGCGGCTGTCGACCTTGTACAGCCTGACCGCGACAGCATCCTCTCCGACCGGAAGTCGGCCGCAAGCCAGATAGTGCACGGTGACGGGCGTGGCCACGGTGCGGCGGCGGCCGTTGAGCGTGGAGGTCTCACTGGCGGCGATGACCGTCGATTGGCCGACCTGAAGGGTCGCGAGCGTGGTCATGGGATCGGCGGGGTAGGTTTTTTGCCGGGTTCCGCCCGGTGCGCCGACCACGAACAGGCCGGCGATCGTCACCGGGCGGCAGGGGCCCCTGCCCTGGGGTCGACAGGTCTTGGTACTGCATCCCGATCCGGGCGCCTTCGACCGAGACGATGCGCCGCGACGAGCGCCTGCCGTCGTCGTCACGGAAGACGTAGTCGGCGCCGACCTCGGGCGGCGTGTAGGCCGACAAGGGGGTGCAGTGAGCGTCGGCCACGAAGCCCGCAGGGAACTCGCTGTCAAAGGCTTCGGGGCCGACAACCGGCAGGGGCTCTTCCGCTGTTGGCGCGCAGGCGGAGAGAAAGCCTGCCGGGAGAACGGACAACAGGACTTTGACTGCATTGAGGATGGGTCCGTACGGGACAAGCGATGACGATGGCCTCATCGCTGTGGCGCGGGAACGGGCTCGGGGCCGGACCAATCGAAGCCCTGATAGGTTTCCTCGTCTCGTGGACTGGCATAGGCCAGGAAAACAGCGCGGCTGTGAGCTCTGGCGAACAACTGGCGCATGCCCTCGATGCGGGCCAGAGTCAGGCTTTCGCGTACGTATCGCCGCCTGGACACCGGCTCCAGCGAACCGTCCGGACGCGGTATCCATGCGTGGACGCGAACCCGGCCCATCCGAAAGCCGCGGTCGTTAAAATAGCTGCGCGTCTGTCCATTGACGTCGTCGAAGCTGGCGCGTGAGGACGAGACCCAGCAGAGGCGCGAGTAGGTTGTGCCCTGGCCGCCTGCGCGGATCCAGCTGGCGCCGGTCAGGACGCGCAACTCAACGCCGTCGACTGTTCGGGTGTAACCGCGAAGTGTTGCATCCTCTACGCCCGGAAGCGACAGATGCTCGAATTCGGGTCTATTCAAGGGCGCGAACCCATCGGCCTCTGCGTAGGCCCATGTCATCCGGTGGTCACCATCTGGGCCAATACAGTAACGCTGCGCCATGGCGAACAAATCGTCAGGCGCGGCGTCTATTGGAGGTGACGCGTGAGGTGGCGCAGAGAGCGGCTGAAACATCAGTGCGATGCAAAGAATCTTAAAAAACACTGGCCAGCCGCTCTCTGACTACTTCTCTAAAATTCAGCCCGGGCTAATTTGGCAAGAATAACCGTCGTCGTCGGTGCAGCTGTTCACACAGAACGAAAGCATCTGATAGCCGGTGACCGGATCTTCTGTGCCAAATGCATCGACGCAACCTTGGTAGCAACGGTCGCAACCGCCCCCTGCGGCATAGGCGGACACCGGCGACAGTGCGATGATGCCGAGAGAGGCCACCGTTGCGGCGACAAGTTTCAGGTTCATACCCTTACCCTCCATGCGGAACAGCCCGCATGCAACCTTCGCTCGAAAAGGGGGGGCGCGAGTCAACCCGGCCCCATGACGCTGACCCGGCGCCGCGTCGACCAGGCGCCCGCGCCTTTTGCGTGTACGTCCAGGGGGTTGTGATTGAGCCCTGGCGATACGCCGCGTCACGCCGCCTTCGGTGATCGCGGAAATGTGAACGGCACGCTCCCGTCGCCGGCGCGCGCCGATGTCACCGGTCTATCCCTTGAAGACGTCCGCGTGGCGGGTGATCAGGGGGACGACGATGTCCTCCTCGTCCTCCAGATGGCGGCCCAGCGACGGGCCGGCCTGGTCGAGGGCGTCGGCGAGGCGGGCGGCGGCGTCGCTGGCGGTCGGGGCGTTTCCGCTGACGCCCTGATGGAAGGCGAGACCGGTCTGGAACAGGGCGTCGAGGTGGCCGTGGATGACGTCGTGGTCGCGGTCCAGCAGGTCGATTCCGGCGCCGATGCGGGGCTCCACCTGACGCATGGTCGGGAAATAGTGATGGGTCTCGATGTTGTGGTGGCCGTCAAGGTGCTGGAGGAACGACTGCAGGGTGGGGATCAGCCGGCGGTGCAGGTCGGGCAGGGCGAGAGAGCCCGCGCGCCACTGGGTCGTCAGGGCGTCCATGCTCGCGACCTCGCGGCGGAAGCCGGAGTGCATCTGAAGCCAGAAGCGGGCCATGGCGGCGACTTCGGCGCCATGCCAGCGGTCGCGGGGGAGGTCCGCAAGCAGGTAACGGTACTGTTCGGGCAGGCCCGGGCGGGTGGCGAGGTCGTCAGACAACGGCTGAAACGACACTGGCCGTCGTCGTCGCGATGAAGCCGCCGCCCAGCAGGCGGTCCGGGTCGGCGGGGTCGTAGAGGGCGCAGGCCTGGCCGGGGGCGACGCCTTCCTCGCCCGTCTCGAACACGACCGAGATGGCGCCGTCCTGGAGCGTCAGGCGGGCGGGCGAGGGCGGGCGGGTCGAGCGAACGCGGGCCAGCACCGGGGCGTTGGCCTCGGCGGCGGCTTCGATGGAGGGGGCGTCGCCGAGCCAGTTGGTTTCGTCGAGCGTCAGGGAGGCGGTCAGCAGGGCCTCGCGGGGGCCGACAATGACGCGGCGATTGTCGGGGTCGAGCTTCGTCACGAACAGGGGCTCGCCGACAGTGACGTTCAGGCCCCGGCGCTGGCCGATGGTGTAGTCGGTGATGCCTGCGTGACTGCCAAGGACGCGACCGTCCATGTGCACGATCTCGCCGGCCTCGCGGCCTTGAGGACGCAGGCGGTCGATCAGGGTGCGATAGTCGCCGGACGGGACGAAGCAGATGTCCTGGCTGTCGGGCTTGGCGGCGATCTTCAGGCCCAGGGACTGGGCGACGCCTCGCACGGCGGGCTTTTCCAGACCGGCGAGCGGGAAGCGCAGATAGTCGAGCTGGTCGCGGGTGGTGGCGAACAGGAAATAGGACTGGTCGCGCGAGGGATCGATGGCCTTGCGCATCTGGGTCCGGCCGTCGGCGGCGACGGCCCGGCCGACATAGTGACCGGTGGCCATGGCGGCGGCGCCGAGGTCGCGGGCGACGTCGAGCAGGTCGCGGAACTTGACCGTCTGATTGCAGCGGATGCAGGGGACCGGGGTCCGGCCCTGGAGATAGTCGTCGGCGAACTGGTCGATCACCGCGTCGCGGAAGCGGCTCTCGTAATCGAGGACATAGTGGGGGATGCCCAGCATCTCGGCGGCGAGACGGGCGTCGTGGATGTCCTGGCCCGCGCAGCAGGCGCCCTTCTTCTTCAGCGCGGCGCCGTGGTCGTACAGCTGGAGGGTGACGCCGACGACGTCATAGCCGGCCTTGTGCAGCAGGGCGGCCACGACGGTGGAGTCCACCCCGCCCGACATGGCCGCGACGACGCGCGAGCCGACCGGCAGGCCGACCGCCAGACGCGCGCTCTCGACCGCCGCATCCAGCTCGGCCGGAGACGACAGGGGGGCGATGTCGGGGATCGCGCAGAGGGGCTCGATGAGCGTCATGGCGCGCATATAGAGGCGATGGGGGAAGATTTCGAGGCCGGGCCTCCAAACGACGACGGCCGCCCCCGTCACCGGGTGCGGCCGTCGTTCGTCGGGGAGAGGAAACGCTTACGAGCGGTAGTTCTGGATCCGCGTCGTGCGCAGGCCCTGCATGCCCCATTTGTCGATCGCCTTCTGCCAGGCGAGGAACTCCTCGGCCGTCAGACGATAGCGCAGGAGCGCGTCGTCCAGGCTGAGCAGTCCGCCGCGCACGGCCGCGACCACCTCCGCCTTGCGACGGATGACCCAACGATCGGTATTCTCGGGCGGCAGGTCGCGCATCGTCAGGGGGGTGCCCGTCGGACCGACGACATACTGTTCGCCCTGCTTGTTCACTCGACGCTCTTGCAACATGGGCTTTTGCCTCATTCACCACCACCAATTGATCGTGAAGGTAGCGTGGCGCCGCTAAGGCCGGGTTTAGCGTCGTGGTGAAGGAATGGATAAAATCCGATCCGTCCACGAACGCCGTTTCGGCGAGATGTTGAGTAAATCTTCATCTAGTTGAACGCCGCGTTACCTGAAGATCAGCGTTTGATGCTGATGAGTTCGGCCAACATCTCATCCGCCGTGGTGATGATCTTGGACGAGGCTGAGTAGGCGCGCTGGGTTGTGATCAGGCCGGTGAACTCCAGCGACAGATCGACCGTGGAGGCTTCCAGCTGGGACGCGCCGATCAGGCCGGCGCCGCCGCTGCCCGGCGCCTTGAGGTTATAGGTGCCGGAGCCCTGGCTGACCCGGTAGGCGTTGGCGTTGGCGACCGCGAGACTGTCGGCGCTGACGAAGGTGGCCAGGGCGACCTGTGCGACGCGGCGCGTGACGCCGTTGTCGAAGATGGCGGTGACATAGCCCTCGTCGTCGATCTCGATGTTCGACAGGTTGCCGAAGGCGGTGCCGTTGGTCACCACGGCCTGAACGATCGAGTCCGAGTCGTACTGGGTCAGGCCGCCGGCGGACGCCGACAGGTCGAAGGTGATGGTCTGGTCGTCGATGCCCAGCGAGTCGCGCCATTGGGGCGCCGTGGCGGTGCCGACGGCTGCCGGGTCGGAGGCGCCGATCGTGAGGGCCGCAGTGGCGAAGTCATTGAAGAGATAGGGGGGCGGGGTACCTGCCAGGATCGCCGCATCGTTCGCCGTCTTCATGTCGGCGACGTTCAGCCGGCCGTCCGAGGTGAACAGGACAAGGCCGGACTTCAGGATGCCGTTGGCCGGCGCCGAGCCGTTCTCGATGTCGGTGGCGGGAATGACGTGGACCTCAGCACGCCATTCGTTGGGGTTTAAGGTCTTGAGGAACGAGTAGGCGATGGTGCGCTGGCCGCCCTTGGAGTCCGACGCGGGGATTGTGATCTGGAAGTCGGGTTTGAAGCCCGTGCCGGCTTCGGCGTCGTAAACCGACATCGAGTTGGTCGCGACGTTGTATGTGGCCAGGTCCGGCGACGGCTTCTGGCTGGACTGCAGGTTGGCGTTGAGCTGGGCGCGGGTGGTCGGCTCGGCCGTGCCGCCGACCGAGCCGACGTTGATGGTCCGCAGGCGGTTAAGGTCCGAGGGGTCGGTGGCGATATTGCCTTCCGAGTCGACCGGCCAGCCCTGCAGGTACAGACCCGCCGTGTTCTTCAGATAGCCGAGGTTGTCGACGCTGAAGGCGCCGGCCCGGGTGAACAGGCGGCTGTCCGTGATCTGCACGTTCTCGGGCCGTTCGGTGACGACGAAGAAGCCCTGGCCGGCGATGCCGAGGTCGGTGTTCGATGTCGTGCGCTGCAGCTGGCCGTTCTGGCTGGTGTAGTGGCGGGCCGTGGCCAGCACGCCGCCGGCGGAATAGCCGGCGCCCTGCGACTGGCTGTTGATCACCGTCTGGAACTCGCCGGCGGTGCGCTTGTAGCCGACGGTGTTCACGTTCGCGATGTTCTGGGAGATCGCGGCCAGGGCGGCCGAGTTGGCGGTCAGGCCGGACACGCCGGCCAGAAGGGCGCTGTTGATACTCATGGCGCTAGGCTCCTTACGAGAACAGTTTCAATGGGTTGAGTGAAGTGCGCGCGGTCATCAGGCCGTCTCGCCGTCGTCGTTGGCGGGGGGCGTCGCATTCCGCGCCTCTTCCAGCGCGATCACCGTGGAGAGCGGAAGGATGGAATTGCCGACGGTCAGATAGGGCTCGCCGTCGTAGATCTCGACGCCGGTGATGCGGCCGCGGGTCAGAACCTGGCTGTCGATGGCCTGGCCGGCGGCGTCCTTGGCCACGACCCGCAGCGAATAGACCTGACCGTCCTGGCCGTCGTTGCCGCTGGTGGCCTCGCCGTCCCAGGTGAAATCATGGACGCCCGTGGTCCGGTCGGGGGCGTCGCCGGACCAGACGACCTTGCCCGCGCCATCCAGCACCTCCAGCCTCGCCGAGGCTGCGTTCGACGCCAGCTCATAGCTCCAGGTCGCTTCGCCGTCGGTGAATTTGGTGGCCGACCAGGCCGCGGTGGCTTCCTTGCCGATATAGGTGGCCGCGCCGGCCAGGCCGCCGCCGCCCTGGGCCGCCAGCAGGCCTTTTAGCAGGTCGTTGGTCAGCAGTTGCTGTTCGACGCCGGCCATCTGCGTCAGCTGTGCGGTGAACTGGTTGGAATCGACCGGCGACAGCGGATCCTGGTTCTTCAACTGCG
>NZ_JANODA010000063.1:0-99019 GCF_031412435.1 Brevundimonas sp. | reverse complement strand
ATCGGCCACGCGCTGAACAACACCCTGCAGGACATCCTGGCCCGTTATCACCGGATGCAGGGCAAGGCGGTGCTGTGGCTGCCCGGCACGGACCATGCGGGCATCGCAACCCAGATGGTCGTGGAGCGCCAGTTGGCGGCCGCGGGCAATATCGGTCGTCGCGAAATGGGCCGCGAGGCCTTCGTCGAGAAGATCTGGGAATGGAAGGCCGAGTCCGGCGGGACCATCGTCCAGCAGCTGCGCCGCCTGGGGGCGTCCTGCGACTGGAGCCGTGAGCGGTTCACCCTCGACGATGGGCTGAACGCCGCGGTCCGCAAGGTCTTCGTCCAGCTGCACCAGCAGGGGCTGATCTATCGCGACAAGCGTCTGGTGAACTGGGACCCGCAGTTCCAGACGGCCATCTCGGACCTGGAGGTCGAGCAGCGCGAGGTCGAGGGCGCCTACTGGCATTTCGCCTATCCGCTGGCCGACGGGGTCACCTACGAACACCCGATCGCTTTCGATGACGAGGGCAAGGCGACGGAGTGGGAGACGCGCGACTTCATCGTCGTGGCCACAACGCGGCCGGAGACCATGCTGGGCGATACCGGCGTGGCCGTGCATCCGGATGACGAGCGCTACAAGGGTCTGGTGGGCAAGTCGGTGATCCTGCCGATCACCGGCCGGCGCATCCCGATCGTCGCCGACGATTATGCCGATCCGACCAAGGGCTCGGGCGCGGTCAAGATCACCCCGGCCCACGACTTCAACGACTTCCAGGTCGGCAAGCGGGCCGGGCTCGCCGCCCTCAACGTGCTGGACGCCTTCGCCCGCATCACCACGGCCGACACCCCTGACATCCCGGCCGAATACGACGGCATGGACCGGTTCGCGGCCCGCAAGGCGATCGTGGCCCTGGCGGAAGAGGCCGGCTGGCTGCGCGAGATCGAGAAGACGCGCCACGTGGTGCCGCACGGCGACCGCTCCGGCGTCGTCATCGAGCCTTGGCTGACGGATCAGTGGTACGTCGACGCCCACACCCTGGCCCAGCCGGCGCTGAAAGCCGTCGAGCAGGGCGACACGGTGTTCGAGCCGAAATCCTACGAGAAGATCTATTTCGAATGGCTGCGCAACATCGAGCCCTGGTGCATCTCGCGCCAGCTCTGGTGGGGCCACCGGATCCCGGCCTGGTACGACGCCGATGGAAGCATCTATGTCGCCGAGACCGAGGCCGAGGCCGTCGCCCAGTCGGGCGGCAAGGCCCTGACCCAGGACGAGGACGTCCTCGACACCTGGTTCTCCTCGGCCCTGTGGCCCTTCTCGACCATGGGCTGGCCGGAGAAGACCGAGGATCTGGAGCGGTTCTACCCGACCAGCGACCTGGTTACGGCGGCCGACATCATCTTCTTCTGGGTCGCCCGGATGATGATGATGGGCCTGCACTTCATTGACGAGGTCCCGTTCAAACGGGTCATCATCAATGGCCTCGTCCGCGACGAGAAGGGCCAGAAGATGAGCAAGTCCAAGGGCAACGTCATCGATCCCCTGACCATCATCGATGAACTGGGTGCCGACCCCCTGCGGTTCACCATGGCCATCCTGTCGGGCACCCGCGACATCAAACTGTCGAAGCAGCGGATCGAGGGCTATCGCAACTTCGGCACCAAGCTGTGGAACGCCGCTCGCTTCTCCGAGATGAACGAGGCGCGGCGGGTGGAGGGCTTCGACCCCGCGACCGTCGAGCAGACGATCAATCGCTGGGTTCGCGGCGAGCTGACCAGGACCGAGCGCGCGGTGTCGGACGCGATCGAGGGCGGTCGTTTCGACGATGCGGCCTCGGCCCTCTACAGGTTCGTCTGGAACGTCTTCTGTGACTGGTATCTGGAGCTGGCCAAGCCGGTGTTCCAGGGGGCCGACGAGGCCGCCAAGGCCGAGACGCGGGCCATGACCGCCTGGACGCTCGACCAGACCCTGAAGCTGCTGCACCCGGTCATGCCCTTCATCACCGAGGAGCTGTGGGCCGAACTCGGCAAGGAGGGGGCGTCGCGCGACGAGGCGACCCTGATCAGCGCGGCCTGGCCCGTGCTGCCGGACGCCTTCATCGATGCCGAGGCCGAGGCCGAGATCGGCTGGCTGGTCGATCTGGTCGGGGAGGTGCGCGGCCTGCGCGCCGAGATGAACGTGCCACCGGGGGCCAAGCCGCCGCTGACCTTCGTCGCGCCGGATGCGGCGACCTCGGACAAGGCGACGCGGCATCGCGACCTGATCCTGACGCTCGCCCGGGTGTCGGATGTGGCGTCTGCGGATGCGGCTCCGGCCGGGGCCGTGACCTTCGTGTCCGGCGGATCGGGAGCGGCCCTGTCGCTGGCCGGGATCATCGACCTGAAGGCCGAACGCGCGCGTCTGACCAAGGAGATCGCCGCCTTCGAGAGCGACGTGGGGCATGTGATGAAGAAGTTGGGCAACCCCAACTTCGTCGAGCGCGCGGCCCCTGCGGTGATCGACGAGCAGCGGGCCAAGCTGGCCGAGGCCGAGGCCGGCAAGACGCGTCTGGAGGCCGCTCTGGCCCGGTTGGCCGACATTGGCTGACTTTGGACCCCGGACCCGACTGGACCACCTGATGGTTTCGCGCGGTCTGGTCGAAAGCCGGTCACGGGCCAGGGCCGCGATCGAGGCCGGCGGCGTCACCGTAGATGGCCAGCCGGCCCGCGCTGCGTCGCAAGGCGTCAGCGAGGACGCCGTAGTGACCGTCGTGGAGGCCCATGGCTGGGTCGGCCGCGCGGCGTTGAAGCTGGATCACGCGCTGAGCCTGTGGCCGGTGACGGTCGAGGGCCGGGTGGTGCTGGACATCGGCGCATCGACCGGCGGCTTCACCGAGGTCTGTCTGGCGCGAGGCGCGGCGAAGGTCTTCGCGGTCGATGTCGGCCAGGGGCAGATGCATCCGAAGGTGTCCGCCGATCGCCGGGTGGTGAACCTGGAGAAGACCGACGCCCGGACGCTCGACGAGGCCCTGATCCCGGAAACGCCAGGCCTGATCGTCTGCGACGCCAGCTTCATCGGCCTTGCCAAGGTCCTGCCCGCCGCTCTGGCTCTGGCGGCGGACGACGCCGATCTCATCGCCCTGGTCAAACCGCAGTTCGAGGGCGAGGGCCCCAAGGACTCCGGCAAGAAGGGGGTGGTCAAGGATCCGCAGGCTCATCTGGACGCCGTCCGTCGCGTCTCCGACTGGCTGGCGACCGTTGGCTGGACCGTTCAGGCGACCGCCGAAAGCCCGATCACGGGTGGCGACGGCAACATCGAATTCCTGCTCTGGGCACGTCGGACCAGCTAGCCGTCGCTCAAGCAGCGCGGCTCCGCGAGCCGAGCGTTGGCGACCCTTCGGACAAGAAGAAACCGCCGGTGGATTGCTCCACCGGCGGCCCGTCACGACGTCGATCGACAGGGGGGCTGAAAAATATCGACGCCGCGAACCCTTTGATCAGCGCGGCAGCCAGCCGCGGCGGGGATCGAAATAGTAGTGGCCATCAGGGCTGACCTCGTAGCCATCCTCGTAGTGGCGGTCGTCCCGACGGTCGTTGCGGCGGTAGTCGTCGCGATAACCGCGGTCGTCGTACCGGTTCGACGAATAGGCGCGGTCGTCGTAGCGGTCATTCGAGCTGTAGTAGGTCGGGGCCTGCGAGTAGGAGCGTGAGTAGCCGTTGTTCGAGCGGCACTGGTCGTTCGAGGAACGGCCGACCTGGGCGCCGACGATGGCGCCGAGCACGCCGCCGATGATCGAACCCTCGGTGCGGTTGCCGCGCCCCGAGATCTGCGAGCCGGCGACGGCGCCGATACCGCCTCCGATCAGGGCGCCCGCGCCGGTCCGACCCTGACCCAAGGTCTGGCAACGGTCCTGATAGCGGTCATTGTAGCCGTAGGACTGGCTGTAGCCCTGGTTATGGTTGTAGCCGGAGCCATATCCGTAGGACTGGGCCGAGGCGGCGGCGGGCACGAGGGTCGCGGCGGCGGCGAGGGCGGCGGCGACAGCGGCGGACTTCACGAAGGCGGTCATTGAGAGAACCCCGGTTCGGCGCCGGGAAGGTCCGGCGTCTTGTTGGGTCGATGTATGGGCCTGCCAACCTGAATGCGTTTTGAGCGGAGCGTTCATCTTCGTTCAGGTTTCGGAATTCTGTCGGACCGCCTAGAAGCCGCCGATGACCATGACGCTGAAGATCGCCCGGGTGGCCGGGCAGGGAGACGGCGTGGCCGAGACGCCCGCCGGGCCGGTGTTCGCGCCCCTGACCTTGCCGGGCGAGACCGTGCGCGGCGAAGTCGTCGATGGACGGATGGAGGCGCCCGAGATCCTTGAGGCCAGCCCCGACCGGATCGCGCCGGTCTCGCCCCACTATGGCGACTGCGGCGGGTGTTCGCTGCAGCACTGGGCGGCCGGACCCTATCTGGACTGGAAGAGGGATCTGGTCGTGTCGACCCTGGGGCGCGAGCGGATCGAGACAGAGGTGGAGGCGACGGTGGCGGTGCCGCCGGGGACGCGGCGGCGGCTGGCCCTGCACGCGCGCCGGCTGGAGGACGGGCGGGTCGTCCTAGGGTTCAAGGCTCGCAAGTCCTGGCGGCTGGTCGAGGTCTCGGCCTGTCCGGTGGCCGATCCCCGGCTGGTGGCGTCGTTCCCGGCGCTGGCGAAGGTCGCGGCGGCCTTTCTGGAACATCCCAAGTCGGCGCCGACCCTGCATGTGACCTGGACGCTGGACGGGCTGGACATCGACGTAACCGGGATCGAGCGGAAGTCCGGCGGCCTGTCGGCGGACCGGCAGATGCAGGCGATCCGGGCGGCGCGGGAGGCGGATGTGGCGCGGCTCAGCATGGCCGGCGAGACCCTGATGATGGCGCGTCAGCCGCGGGTCCAGTTCGGGCCGGCGATCGTGCCCCTGCCGGCGGGCGGCTTCCTGCAGGCCGTGCCGGAGGCGGAGCAGGCCATGGTCCAGCGGGCCGTGGCGGCGGTGAAGGGGGCGAAGAAGGTGGCGGACCTGTTCTGCGGAGCCGGGACCTTCACCTTCCCCCTGGCGACCGTGGCCAGTGTGATCGCGGCGGACGCATCGGCGGCAGGGATCGCGGCGCTGAAGCAGGGCATCGGCTCGGCCAAGGGGATGAAACAGATCACGGCGGAGGCGCGCGACCTGTTCCGGCGGCCGCTGTCGCCCTACGACCTCAAGGGCGTGGAGGCGATCGTGTTCGATCCGCCCCGGGCCGGGGCCATCGACCAGACCGCCCAGATCAAGGACACCAAGGCCTCGGTCGTGGTCGGGGTGTCGTGCAACCCGCAGACCTTCGCACGGGACGCCCGGGTGCTGATCGACGCCGGGTTCCGGCTTGAGACGGTGACGCCGGTGGACCAGTTCATGTGGTCGGCCCACGTCGAGCTGGTGGGCGTGTTCCGGCGCTAGGCAGCCTTGCTGGCGACCGCTGACGATCCGACAAGCGGCTCGAACAGATACCGGGCCAGGTGGCGGGCGACCGGGACGACGACGCCGTCGCCGGTCAGGTGGTAGGCGTCCGAATAGGTGCGCGGCAGGACGTAGGAGTCCGGCAGGCCCATCAGCCGGGCGGTCTCGCGGGCCGAGATCAGGCGGGAGCGGATGCGGGGCCCGTCGATGACGAGGATGGTCTGACGGCTGGAGCCGCCCGAAGGCGTGCGCAGGCAGCCGGCGATGTCGTCGAAACGGACCTCGGCGCGCTGGGCCTTCTGGCCCGAGGCGTCGGTGCGGGTGCGGCGGTAGACACCGCCGACCATCCGGCGGCCTGCGCGCTGCGCGGCCTGGACCTTGGCGCGGTTGACCGGGGACATGAGCGACAGGAGGCGGTCGGTCTCGGCCGGGGTGTGCCAGGCGACGCTGTCGGGCCGGTCCTCGATCACGTCGGTGAAGGTGGAGACACGGCGTTCGGGAGAGGGCAGGTTCCACCACAGGGCGGAGGCGCGCAGGTCCTCGGGCAGGCGGTCGACGGCGCGGACCACGGCCGGGGTGTGGAAGGGGGCCATGGGGCCGGGCGCCGTCAGGTCGGGGGCTATGGGGGGCTCGGCGTGGATGCCGACGACGAAGAGGCGAGGGCGGGACTGGGGCACGAACCGGTCGGCGTTGATGACCAGGGCGCCGAAGCGGTAGCCGGCCTCGGCGAAGGTCCGGCACATGGCCTCGAAGTCCGCGCCATTGCGGGAGGTCAGGGCGCCGCAGACGTTCTCGACGGCGACGAGGCGGGGGCCCCGGCCTTCCGAGGCGAGACCGCGGATGAGATCCCAGAAGGCGTAGAAGGTGCCGGAGCGTTCTCCGGCAAGGCCGGCGCCGTGGCCGGCGAGGGAGAGGTCCTGACAGGGGAAGCTGCCCCAGACGAGGTCAGGTCGGCCGGGCAGGGCGGCGGCGTCGAGGGCGCGGATGTCGCCGACGGTCAGTTCGCCCCCCGTGCCCCAATTGGCCTGATAGGTCAGGCCCTTGCGGGCGTCGAAGTCATTGGCGAACAGGCAGTCCCATCCGGAGCCGAGCCCGGCGCGGACCATGCCGCCTCCGGCGAAGAACTCGTAGAAGCCGGGCATGGGCTCAGGTCTGGACGGGGCGGGATTCGCGCATCGGGTCAGGGTGGCGATGCGGGTGAGTCGGGTCCATCCGGGATTGGACTCCAAAAAACCGAGTCCACAGAGTGCAATTTCAGGAAGTTGTATTATTACGGCGTCTTGCGGCGAAGTCTTCACTGCGATTTCGAACATGGTGTGGACTCGTCGGGTGCGGATGATCGTTTTTCGTCATCCTCCGGCGTAGCGAAGCGAAGACCGGGGGACCCAGCGGCGCCGAAGGCGATCTGTTCAGGCGCGATGGTCAGATAACCGTGTCCGCGACAGGTTGGCTGCTACGCGCCGCCCTTCGGGTCACGCTTTCGCGTGCCGCTGCGTCCCCCGGTCTGCGCCGCCAAGCGGCGGCTTGCCGGAGGATGCCGAAAGTCAGTCGAACAGCTCCAGCTGCGCCCGCGCATCCGCCGGCACCCTGAACTTCGTCACGTCGAGCTCATGCCTCGGTCCGTCGAGGCCGTAGCGTTTCACCGCCGCCTTGAAGCGGGCCGAGATCAGGTCGGCGACGGGGCCCGTGCCCTTCATCCGCTGGGACCAGTCGGCGTCGTAGTCCTTGCCGCCGCGTGTCTGGCGCACCAGGGACATGACGCGGGCGGCGCGATCGGGGCGGGCGTCGGCCAGCCATTCGGCGAAGAGGGTCTTGATCTCGAGCGGCAGGCGCAGGGTCACATACATGGCCGTGGTCGCCCCCGCCTTTGCCGCCGCCTCCAGCACCGATTCGAGCTCGTGGTCGTTGAGGCCCGGGATGACGGGTGCAAAGCCGACGCCGACGGGGACGCCGGCGTCGGCCAGCCGTTTCACTGCGTCGAGACGGCGCGCGGGCGTCGCGGCGCGGGGCTCCATCGTGCGGGCGAGATCGCGGTCCAGCGTCGTGATCGAGACGAAGGCGCTGGCCAGACCGTCGCGGCCCATCGGGCCCAGAATATCCACATCGCGGGTGATCAGGTTCGATTTGGTGATGATGGAGAAGGGCTGACTGAATCTCTGCAAGACTTCCAACAGACCGCGCGTGATCTTCTGCGTCCGCTCGACCGGCTGGTAGGGGTCCGTGTTGCCGCCTATGTGGATGCGCTTGCAGACATATTTCCGCGCGGCGAGCTCCTGTTCCAGGAGACGCGGCCCTTCGGGCTTGAAGAAGAGCCGGCTCTCGAAATCCAGGCCCGGGGATAGGCCCATCCAGGCATGGGATGGACGGGCGTAGCAGTAGATGCAGCCATGTTCGCAGCCTTTGTAGGGGTTGATCGAGCGGTCGAAACCGACGTCGGGACTGGTGTTCTTTGTGATGATCGTGCGGGCGTGTTCAGGCGTCAGGCTCGTTCGGAGCGGCGCCGGCGTCTCGTCATCCGCCGTCCAGCCGTCGTCGAAGCCCTCGTGCACGACGGGTTCGAACCGGCCGGAAGCGTTGGTGCGGGCGCCTCGTCCTTTCTTCGACAGGTGAGCGGGAGACATGAAGTGAGGTTATGACCCGGGAGGGAACAAAGCAAGAACAATTCCACAGCGCCTGAACGACGCGCCTCCTCCGATTTCACTATCCGGCGTTCGCCCTTCGCGCGATAATCATGGTCATCGCAGGGGACCCATCATGATCACACTCATCGTCATCGGCGTTATCGTCGTCATCCTGATCTTCGTGGTCATGGGGGCCTACAACCGGCTGGTCGCCCTGGACCAGAAGGCGGACCAGTCGTTCGCCGACATCGACGTTCAGCTGAAGCAGCGGAACGACCTGATCCCGAACCTAGTCGAGACCGTGAAGGGCTACGCGACCCATGAGCAGGAAACGCTGAACGCCGTGACCCAGGCGCGGGCCGCCGCCGCCGGGGCCACGACCGTCGACGACAAGGTGACCGCCGACAACATGCTGACCGGCGCCCTGGGCAAGCTGTTCGCCGTGGCCGAGGCCTATCCTGACCTGAAGGCCAACACCAACTTCCTCGAACTGCAGCGCGAGCTCAGCGACATCGAGAACAAGCTGGCCGCTGCGCGCCGCTTCTTCAACAATGCCGTGGCCGAGTTCAACGCGGTCCGCGCCCAGTTCCCGACCGTCCTGTTCGCCGGGATGTTCGGCTTTGGAACCGAGAAGCCCTTCTTCGCCGTGGACGCTGCGGATCGCGCCGCGATGACCGCCGCACCGCCGTCGGTGAAGTTCTAGGTCCACATGGCCGCTGTCGGTCTCCAGACCCACATCTGGGCGAACAATACCCGCTCGACCCTGCTGCTGATCGGGTTTCCGGTCATGCTGACGCTCGTTCTGTTCGGGCTGGAACTGGTGCTGATGGGGTTCGGCTTCCTGCCCAACTCAGGCGGGACGCTCAGTGATGATGTCAGATATGCGGTCGGGATGCTGGCGGGGACGATCCCGCTGGCGGTCGTCGTCGCCCTGATCTGGTTCGCCATCGCCTGGTTTGGCAACCAGGCGATGGTCGACGCCATGACCGGGGCTCGCAGGGTCGAGCGTCAGGACGCGCCCGAGCTCTATAACCTGCTGGAGAACCTGGCGATCTCCCGCGGCCTGCACACGCCGACATTGCGGATCATCGAGTCGGCCAGTCTGAACGCTTTCGCCTCGGGCATCCGCGAGGGCCACTACAGCGTCACCGTTACCCGGGGGCTGATCGACGCCCTGGACCGAGAGGAGATGGAGGCGGTGCTGGCCCACGAACTGACCCACGTCATCAACAAGGACGTGCGGACGATGATCATCGCCTCGATCTTCGCCGGGATCATCAGCGTGATCTGCCAGCTGGTGTTCCGCGGGCTGTTCTATCTGCGCGGCGGCAAGGACAACAAGAACGCCCTGCCGTTGATCCTGATCGGGTTTGCGATCGCCGCGATCGGCTACGTCTTCGCCATCGTCATCCGGCTGATGCTGTCGCGGACGCGGGAATATGTGGCGGACGCAGGCGCGGTCGAGCTGACCAAGAACCCGGACTCGATGATCTCGGCGCTGAGGAAGGTCTCGGGGCGGTCGAAGCTCGAGGCGCCGGACGACGTGCAAGGCATGTTCCTGGACAATGAGCGCGCGGGTTTCACCGACGCCCTGTTCGCGACGCACCCGTCAATCGACAAACGGATCGCGGCCCTGGTGAAGTTCGGCGGCGGGCGGGATCCGGGAGCGTGGGACCCGGACCTGGTGGATACGGCCGTGCCGCAGACGGCTTCGACCGCCGTTCCCTACAACTGAGAGGATTGTCCGTGGCCAGGCGCAGGATCGAGGTTCAGAACATCGTCAGCCCCGGCCATATCCAGTCGGTCGATGCGGACAAGTACGAGGCGACGCGCGACGCCTATCTCGCGGTGCTTACGCGTGAGGCGCCGGGCATGACGCCGGCGGAGATCAAGGCGGCCCTGACGCCGAAACTCCCGGAGGACCTGTTCCCGGGAGGAGCCACGGCGGGCTGGTGGGCCAAATGCGTGCAACTGGATCTGGAGGCCAGGGGCGTGATCGTGCGTGCGGCCGGAAGTCCGGTCAGACTGCGGAAGGCCTAGTCGATCCGCATCCAGCCGAGGGGTTTGAGGACTTCCATCGGCCGGAATCTGGCCTTGTAGTCCATCTTGGTGGAGCCCTCGACCCAGTAGCCGAGGTAGACGAAGGGCAGGCGAACGGCTTGGGCCTGTCTCACGTGATCCAGGATGGCGAAGACGCCCAGCGAGCGCTTGACCATCTCCGGGTCGAAGAAGCTGTAGACCATCGACAGGCCGTCGGAGAGCAGGTCGGCCAGGGTCACGGCGACCAGATCGCCCGGGCCTTCGTCGGTCGAGGGCAGGCGGTATTCGATCAGGTGGGTGCGGACCGCCGTGTCCTCGACCATGGCGATATAGTCGGGCCAGTTCATATCGGTCATGCCGCCGCCCGGGTGGCGATGGGCAAGGTAGCGTTTCAGAAGGGCGAACTGCTCCTGTGTCGCCTCGGCCTCGACGAGGTCACGCGACAGGTCGTCGTTGCGGGCGAGCACCTTGCGCTGGCCGCGCGAGAAGACGAAGTCCGGCGCAGGCAGGCGGACGGAGACGCAGGCGTCGCAGCCCTCGCAGGCGGGGCGATAGGCGATGTTCTGGCTGCGGCGGAAGCCGGCGTGGGTCAGCTCGTCGTTGACATGGGCGCCGTCGGAGAAGGGCAGGTTGGCGAACACCTTCCGCTCGGTCATGCCGGGCAGGTAGGGGCAGGGCGCGACCGCCGTCATGAAGAAGCGAAGCTGGCGTGTCGGGACATGCTGGGTCACGGCGTCAGGTCCGCATCCGATTTCGTCCGGCGTAGGGCAGGGCCGCTTGCATCGGACGATTTGCCGCCAATCCGTGCTGCGCTGCAAGACAGTTCGCGCCGTAACCGAACGGCGCGGCGGTCACAGGCTGGTGTCCGTCGGCAGGACCGGCGCCTCGCGCAGCAGGACGATGGCGATGCGGCGGTTGCCGGCCAGCGACGGATCGTCCGGATACAGAGGATCGGACCCGGCCTTGCCGGCGACCGAATAGACCCGGTCGGCGTCGACGCCCGCAGCCTGGAGAATCTGGCGCGAGGCGTCGGCGCGGCCGGCAGAGAGGGGCCAGTCGGACGGGGTGGAAGCGCGTCCCGACCCGGCGACCGCAGAGGTGTGGCCGGAGATCGAGACACGGTTCGGCAGCTGGTTCACGACCCCGGCGATGGCGCGCAGCAGGACCTGGGCGCGGGCGTTGGGGCGGGCCGAGTTCTGTTCGAACATCGAGCGGCCTTCCTGATCGACCAGCTGGATGCGCAGGCCTTCGGGCGTCTGGTCGATGATCAGCTGTTTCGACAGTTCGGCCAGTTCGGGCATGCGCTGCATGGCCTGGCGCAGGGACTCGGCGGCGGAGCGGAACTCGGCGGCCTCGCGGGCGGCGATCTCCTCGCGCAGTTCCTCTTCCGAGGCGGCGGCGAGGTTGGCGCTGGAGCCGGCCTCCTCGGGGGCGTCCATGGGGGCCTCGGGAGCCTGCTGTTCCAGCACCGACATGGAGCCGGCGCTCTTGGAGCCGTCCTCGCCCAGGGAGGTGCCGCCCAGGATGCCGCCGGAGCCGGAAGTGGTCTGGCTGACGCTGGCTGGAGCGAAATATTCGGCGATGCCGCGCTTCTGTTCCGGGTCGGTCGTGTTGATCAGCCACATCAAGAGGAAAAAGGCCATCATCGCGGTCACGAAGTCGGCGTAGGCGACCTTCCACGCGCCACCGTGGTGGCCGCCGCCGACCACCTTCTTGACCTTCTTGATGATGATCGGACGTTCGGCGGCGTTCATCGAATCGGGGACCTGCAGGAACTCAGGCAGACCCTCGACGATCAAGGTTAATGCGACCTTTCGGTCGGGCCTCAGACGGCCAGAAACCCGAGGTGCTCGAGCAGGATCGTCGTGCCGAGGGCGATCAGGGCGAGGCCGCCCACCAGTTCGGCGATCTTGCCGAAGCGAACCCCGACGGCTCGCCCGATCAGCATGCCGACCGTGGTCAGGGCGAAGGTCGTCAGGCCGACGCTGAGGGCGATGATCCAGATGTTCGCTCCCAGGAAGGCCAGGCCAACTCCGACCGCCGCCGCATCGATACTGGTGCCCACGGCTGTGGCGATCAGGGCCCAGGGGCCGGAGCGGGGGGGCCGCGCCGCGCCTTCGCTGGCGGGTCTGGACGCCTCCCAAATCATCTTGCCGCCAACGACGGCGAGCAGGACGAACGCGATCCAGTGGTCGACCCTCTCGACGAAGCCTGCGGCCAACAGGCCGAGGCTCCAGCCAATCAGGGGGGTGATGGCTTCGATGATGCCGAATACCGCCCCGGCCTTGACCGCCGAGCGCCACGTCGGGCGATGCGAGGCGCCGCGCCCCACGGCTGCGGCGAAGGCGTCCGTGGACATGCTGAGCGACAGGACAGCGATGGTTCCGGGCGTCATGGGTCGATCTCGCCGGGCAGTCGTTCGCGCCCGGCCGGATCGAGCGGCGGCTGTCCTAGGGGATGGCGGATCAGTTAGCCCAGACTGAACTGACATGACGGTTGTCGCAGGCTCCGTCAGGTCCTAGACACGCCGCCACGCGGATGTGGCGAAACTGGTAGACGCACCAGATTTAGGTTCTGGCATCGCAAGATGTGGAGGTTCGAGTCCTCTCATCCGCACCATCTTTTTCGGAGCTAACGCTCGCCGCGCGGTGGCTCACTGCTTGAGCGCATTTTGCGCGCTATCGCTGGCTCGCGGAGCCTGGCTGCTTGAGCGCGGGCTTTGTGCTCCGACCAAAGACAAAAGGCCCGGGATTGCTCCCGGGCCTTTCTCGATTCCGCTGTGAGGCGGGATCAGTCCTTCTGGTTGTCGACGCCGGAGCCCATCGCCTCGGCCGGGGAGGACATGGTGGTCTCCTCGGTGATGTCGATGCCCTTGGCCAGCTTGGAGTTCCAGAAGCCGTAGGCGGCGTAGATGACCGCGCCGACGGCGGCGTAGCCGCCCAGCAGCATCAGCGGGAGGGGGTTGTCCTCCGCCGCGTGCTGGAACATCGGGATCAGGTTCTGGCTGGCCAGGAACAGGCAGGCCAGGATGCCCAGGACGGCGGTGAAGATGCCGCCCGGGACCTTGAACGGACGCGGCATGTCCGGGTGCTTGATGCGCAGGAAGATCACGCTCAGGCAGACGATCGAGAAGGCCGTGGCCGTACCCAGCGAGACCAGGTCGCCGAGGATGGAGATGGGCAGGAAGGCCGCCGCGATGGCGATCAGGACGCCCAGCAGGATCGTGCCGATCCAGGGGGTACGGTACTTCGGATGGATCACGGCGAAGGCGCGCGGCAGCAGGCCGTCGCGGGCCATCGTGTAGAAGATCCGCGTCTGGCCGTAGCAGAGCACCAGCATGACCGAGGACAGGCCGGTGATGGCGCCGATCTTGATCATGAAGCTGATGATGTTGAGCGGCTCTCCGCTGGCCAGAATGATCGGGGTGTTGGCCCAGTCCAGGCTCATGCGGTCGATGGCGACGGCGACGGGCGCCGGGCTGGCCAGCTCCAGGTACGGAACCACGCCGGTCATGACGGCGGCGACGGCCATATAGATCAGGGTGCAGACGAACAGGGCGCCCAGGATGCCGAAGGGCACATCCTTGGAGGGGTTCTTGGCCTCGGCCGCGGCGGTCGAGACCGCTTCGAAGCCGACGTAGGCGAAGAAGATGATCGCAGCGCCCCGGAAGATGCCGCCGACGCCGAACTGGCCGGCGACCCCGGTGGGTTCAGGGATGAAAGGCACCCAGTTGTCGGGGTTCACATAGCCGATGCCGACCGCAATGAAGGTCAGCAGGACGATGATCTTGATGACCACGATCACGTTGTTGATGCTGGCCGATTCCGAAACGCCCAGCACGAGCAGGCCGCAGACGGCGGCGATGCCGATGGCGGCGACCAGGTTGAAGGTGCCGGTCAGGGGGAAGGACGTCGCGCCCGCTTCCTGGACCAGTTGCACCAGAGGCGTCGCCCACTGAGGGCCCTCGCCGCCGGCGTAGGCGATGGTCGGGAAGATCTGCTGGCTGATGCCGAAATCGGTCAGGATCGAGACGACATAGCCGGACCAGCCGACCGCCACTGTCGAGGCGGCGACACCGTATTCCAGAACCAGCAGCCAGCCCATGATCCAGGCGAAGACCTCACCCAGGGTGCCGTAGGCATAGGTGTAGGCCGAGCCGGAGACCGGCATCGTCGAGGCCAGTTCGGCGTAGCAGAGGCCGGCCAGGCCACAGGCGATGCCGGCGACGATGAAGGAAAGCATGATGGCCGGCCCGGCGTTGGCCGCAGCCACCTGGCCGGTCAGGACGAAGATACCTGCGCCGATGATGGCGCCGATGCCCAGACTCATCAGGTTCCACTTGCCGAGCGTGCGCTTGAGCTCGCTCTTGGCGGCTTCCTTCTGGATCTGCGCTACGGATTTTCTGAGGAACAGTCGGTTCCCCTTGGGCCTAAGGCCATCTGCGGACATACGTCGCGCCCCCTCGATACGAAAACACGGCGAACCCTCCCCGGGCCGCCTTCCAGCGCGGGACGCTAGCGACGGATCCGTGCACGTGCAACGCGGTTTCCGATCCATGAAGGCCCCGCAACGCTTTCGTGACCCTACAGGCGGGGTTCGGGCGCCCATTCCTTGGTCGCAGGACGGCGCCGCGCTAGTGCAGCCGGGATGATCCTGCCCATTCATTCCGTGCTGGAAGAGCTGAAGGTCGCGGTCGCCGCGAATCCTGTGGTCGTGCTGGCGGCGCCGCCGGGCGCGGGGAAGACGACGGTCGTGCCCTTGGCCCTGCTGGAGGCGGACTGGCTGGGCGGCCGGAAGATTCTGTTGCTGGAGCCGCGACGGCTGGCGGCGCGGGCGGCGGCGGAGCGGATGGCGCAGACGCTCGGTGAGAAGGCCGGCGACACCGTCGGCTATCGCACCCGGTTGCAGAGCCGCATCGGGCCGAAGACGCGGATCGAAGTGATTACCGAGGGCGTGTTCACGCGGATGATTCTGGACGATCCAGGTCTGGACGGCGTGGGAGCGGTCCTGTTCGACGAGTTTCACGAACGGAGCCTGGACGCAGACCTGGGGCTGGCTTTGGCGCGGGACAGCCAGTCGGTGCTGCGCGACGACCTCAAGCTGGTGGTCATGTCGGCCACGCTGGATATCGCCGGAGTATCAAGGCTCCTTGATGGAGCCCCGGTGATCGAGGCGCAGGGGCGGGCGTTTCCGGTCGGGACGATCTATCTGGGTCGCAACCCGGTCGAGCGGATCGAGGATGCGACGGCGAGGGCCTGTCTGACGGCGCTGGGCGACCAGCCGGGGTCGATCCTCGCCTTTCTGCCCGGACAAGGAGAGATCCATCGGACGGCGCAGAGGATCAACGAACGGCTGCGCGATCCGTTGGTCGATGTCGTCGCGCTCTACGGCGCGCTGGACAAGGAGACGCAGGATCGGGCGATCGAACCCTCGCCGGAGGGGCGGCGGAAGATCGTGCTGGCGACTTCGGTGGCGGAGACGAGCCTGACCATCCAGGGCGTGCGCGTCGTGGTCGACTGCGGCCTGTCGCGGGTGCCGCGATTTGAACCGTCCAGCGGACTGACGCGGCTTGCGACGGTCCGGGTCAGCCGATCCTCGGCGGAACAGCGACGCGGCCGGGCGGGGCGGACGGAGCCGGGGGTCTGTTACAGGCTGTGGGACGAGGAATCGACGCGAGGGCTGGTTCCCCATCAGAGGCCGGAGATTCTTGAAGCCGACCTGACCGGACTGGCGCTCGATCTGGCGCGGTGGGGCGCCCGGACGACGGAGGGTCTGGCGCTGCTGGACGCGCCGCCGGCCGGGGCGTTGGCGGAGGCGCGGGCGGTGCTGACACGGCTGGGGGCGCTGGATGAGGCGGGCGGGCTGAGCGGTCACGGGCGGCGGCTGACGCGGATGCCTCTGGCGCCCCGGCTGGCGCATCTGGTGGCCGTGGCGGCGGATCGGGGCAATGCGTCGCTTGGCGCCCGGATCGCGGCGGTGTTGAGCGAGCCGGGGCTGGGCGGAAACGAAGTCGATCTGAGAGACCGGCTGCGCGGGTTCGAGCGGGACCGGTCGCCGCGGGCCCAGGATGCGCGCAGGCTGGTGGAGCGCTGGGCGAAGGCGGCGGGCGGCGGGACCGGCGGGGGCGATATCGAGCCGGGCGACCTGCTGGCCGAGGCGTTTCCTGAACGGGTGGCCAGGGCGCGGGGCAAGCCGGGCGAGGTGCTGCTGGCGTCCGGGCGAGGGGCGTTTCTCGATGCGACGGACGCATTGGCGCGGGAGGGCTGGCTGGCGGTCGGCGATCTGGGCGGGGGAGAGGCGCGGGACCGCATCCGGCTGGCGGCGCCGCTGGACCCGGGGTCACTGGAGGCGCGGCTGACGACCGAGGACCGGCTGGTGCGCGAGCCGTCTGGACGGATGGTCATGCGGCGCATCCGGCGGGTCGGAGCCATCGTCTTCGACGAGAAGATCACCGGGGCTCCGGACCGGGCGGCGATCACGAAGGCGCTGCGTGACGAGGTCGAGGCGGACGGGCTGAAAGGCTTGAAGTGGGGCGAGCGGTCGAGCGCGGTTCGGGCCCGGCTCGCCTTTCTGTACGGGCTGGATGCGGACTGGCCTGAGGTTTCGGACGCCGCCTTGCTGGCGCAGCGCGCGGACTGGCTGTGGTCGCTGCTGGACGGCGTGCAGGACCTGTCGCAAATCCGGGACGAAGCGCTGGCGCAGGGGCTGGAGGTGCTGGTTCCGTGGGAGCGTCGGCGGCTGATGGATCACCTGGCGCCGGCGCGGCTGACGACGCCCCTGGGGTCGGCCAGCATCGACTACGGCGCCGAGGGCGGGCCGCGCGTGGATATCCGCGTGCAGGAGCTGTTCGGGGTGACGACCCACCCGGCCGTCGGCGGCGGGCGTGTGCCGTTGACGCTGGCCCTGCTGTCGCCGGCGCGGCGGCCGATCCAGATGACGAAGGACCTGCCCGGCTTCTGGCGCGGGTCGTGGAAGGATGTGCGCTCCGAGATGCGGGGCCGCTATCCGCGCCATCCCTGGCCCGAGAATCCGGCCGAAGCGCCGCCGACCAACCGGGTGAAGCCGCGCGGGACCTGAGGCTTGACCGGCGGAGGGTGTCCGACGCAACGATGGCCGACGACCCTGGGGGAATGCCGTTGACCGAACCTGCATTGCTGATCGCGCCCAGCCCGGCCTCGACGCGCCGCGTCCTGTTCGCCAGCCTGATCGGCACGACGATCGAATTCTTCGACTTCTACATCTACGCCACGGCGGCCGTGCTGGTGTTTCCGGCCCTGTTCTTCCCCGGCGGCGACCCGCTGACGGCGCAACTCCAGTCGTTCGCGACCTTCGCTTTAGCCTTCTTCGCCCGACCGGTGGGCGCGGTGATCTTCGGCCATTTCGGGGACCGGATCGGACGTAAGGCGACGCTGGTCGCAGCCCTGATGACCATGGGCCTGTCGACGATCGCCATCGGCCTGTTGCCGACCTATGCGCAGATCGGGGTGGTCGCGCCCCTGCTTCTGGCCGTTTGCCGCTTCGGGCAGGGGCTGGGGCTGGGCGGCGAGTGGGGCGGGGCGGTGCTGCTGGCGACCGAGAACGCACCGCCGGGACGCAAGGCCTGGTTCGGCATGTTCCCCCAACTGGGCGCGCCGATCGGCTTCATCCTGTCGACCGGGGCCTTCATCATCCTGACCTCGACGATGAGCGAGGAGGCCTTCCTGAGCTGGGGCTGGCGCACGCCCTTCCTGGCCAGTGCGGTGCTGGTCATCGTCGGCCTGTGGGTTCGGCTCCGCATCACCGAGACTCCGGAGTTCAGCCGGGTCATCGAGCGGGCCGAGCGGGTCAAGACGCCGGTCCTGACCCTGTTGGCGAAGTACAAGGGCGCGCTGATCCTGGGGACGCTGGGCGCGACGACGACCTTCCTGCTGTTCTATCTGATGACGGTCTTCGCACTGAGCTGGGCGACGACGAGCCTGGGGTTCACGCGTGCCGACATCCTGCCGACGCAACTGGTCGGCGTGATCTTCTTTGCGGCCTTCATCCCGATCTCGGCCCTCGCCGCCGACCGGTTCGGGCAGATTCGGGTGCTGATCATCGCCTCGGTGGGGATCGGCCTGTTCGGCTTCCTGATCGCGCCCCTGTTCAAGGGGGGGCTGACAGGGCTGTTGATCTTCTTCTCGCTGGGGTTTGCGCTGATGGGCGCCACCTATGGTCCGCTCAGCGCCGCGATGGCGCGACCCTTCCGGGCGGCGGTCCGGTACACCGGCGCGTCGATGGCGTTCAATCTGGCGGGGATCGCGGGAGCGTCGGTGGCGCCCTATGCGGCGACGTCACTGGCCAAGACCTATGGGGTGCCGGCGGTCGGGCTCTACCTGGCGGCGACGGCGGCGATCACGGTGCTGGCCCTGATCGGCATGTCGCGTCTGAAGGACGAGGACTAGTCGGTCACCGCATAGACCATGACGCCGGTGGCGATGGCGAGGTTCAGGCTGTCGGCCCGACCGCGCATCGGGATCTTGACGTTGACGTCACAGGCGGCGGCGAGGGCGTCGGTCAGGCCGGCCTGTTCGTTGCCCATCAGGATCAGGCTGGGTCTGGCATAGGCCGCGTCGCGATAGCCGATCGTGGCGTCCAGACGGGTGCCGACCACGCTGCCGGGCCAGGTTTCACGCCAGGCGAGGAAGTCCTGCGGCGTGCAGCGGGCAATGGCCACGGCGAAGACCGATCCCATAGTGGCGCGGACGGCCTCGACCGAGAAGGGATCGACGCAGTCGCCGATGAGGATGACGCCGCCGCAGCCGGCCGCGTCGGCTGTGCGGATGATGGTGCCGAGGTTCCCGGGATCGCGGACCTGTTCCAGGGCGACCCAGCAGGGCGCGGTCTCGGGCTTCAGGGCGGTCAGGGGCGTGTAGGCCTGTTCGAAGACGCCGAGCACCGTCTGCGGGTTTTCGCGGCGGCTGATCTTCTCGAGGATCGGATGGGTGACCACGACGATCTCGCCGCCGGCCTTCACGGTCTCGGCGCGGGCGCGGTCGAGCAGGGGATGCGGGCGGGCCTCCATGCCGACGAGCAAGGTCCGGGGCGCGCGGCCCTGGTCCAGGGCCTCGCCGATGAACTTGAGGCCTTCGGCGAGGAACAGGCCCGTGGCCTCGCGCTCCTTGCGCATATGCAGGGCGCGCACGGCCTTGACCGTGTCGTTGGTCAGGGAGGTGATCAGACGGTCTTCGCTCATGACGCCGACCACCGGGCGAAGAAGCTGAGGCCGATGGCGCGGGCGTCGGGACCATCTTCCGACAGGGCCAATTCGCCCCAGTCGATACGGCCGCCGCGCGTCGCCGTGGCTTCCCGCATCTGATGCGCCAGAGACAGGCCGGAAATGCGCGCGGCATAGGCGTTCAACAGCAGGAAGTCGGCGTCGTCGGCCAGCAGGGCGGCGCAGTCGGCGAGGAGGCCGGGCATGTCCTCGAACAGGCGCCAGATCTCACCCGTCGGGCCGCGTCCGTATTTCGGCGGGTCGAGGATGATGCCGTGATACTTCGCCCCGCGCCGGACCTCGCGGGCCGCGTATTTGCGCGCGTCATCGACGATCCAGCGGATCGGCTTTTCGGACATGCCGGAGAGTTCGGCGTTCTCGCGGGCCCACGCGACCGACTTCTTGGAGGCGTCGACGTGGGTCACCTCGGCTCCGGCCGCGGCGGCAGCCAGCGAGGCGACGCCGGTGTAGCCGAAAAGGTTCAGAACCCTGGGGCGTTGCAAGGTGCGGATGCGTGCGTCCAGCCACTCCCAGTTGGCGGCCTGTTCAGGGAAGAAGGCCAGATGCCGGAAGGGGGTGAAGCGGCCGATGAAGCGCACGTCGCGCCAGCCTAGCGGGAAGGCGTCGATCGGGCCGTGTTCGTCGAAACGCCAGCGTCCGGCGTCCTCTTCCTCCTGCTGGGGGTCGAAGACGGCGTTGGCGCGGTCGAAGACGCCGGGGTCGCGTGGCTTCCAGAAGCATTGGGGTTCCGGGCGGACGACCGTGTAGCGACCGTAGCGCTCCAGCTTTCGACCTTCGCCGCTGTCCAGCAGGGCATAGTCCGACCAGCCTTGGGTGACGAGGGTTTGGGGCAGGGAGGACAGAACGGGCGGCATCGGCAAGGCCTCTAGAGCCTGATCCGGAAAAGTGTAAGCGGTTTTCCGGTCGGATCAGGCTCCAGAATAACGCTGGACCTTGATTCACGGCATCAGCGGAATCGCGAAGCGATTCCTCCTCACCCGATCAAGATCCTGCCGTCAGGCGGCCTCGCGTCCAGCTTCGTCCTCCGCTATGGCCGCGATCTCGATGGCCGGATCGCGGCGGTGGCGCGTCTTGTCCCAGGCGAACGGCTCGGCCACCAGACGCCAGACCGCGTGGCCGAACGCGAGCGTCAACAGCGACCAGTATGCCGGTGCGACGATCATGTCGGCGGCGGTGTAGGGCACGCCGGCCCGTCGCGCGCCTATCTTCCCATTCAGCCAGGCCGCGGCCATGCCGACCACAAGCACCGCCAGGGCGAACCGGGGGGCCTCCGGCGACAGACCCGCCGCCGTCGAGATGGCCACGGTGGCGATGAGCCAGGCCAGTGACGGGGCGTGGGCCACGGCGGCCAGCAGCGACAGTCCAAGAGTCATCGTCAGCGAGAGGCAACCGCGCCAGCCCAGCCCGGCCGGCGACCGGGTGTGGACGCCCCAGGTCTGCATGAAGCCTTTGAGCCAGCGCGTTCTCTGGGGGAGCCAGTCGATCATGTCACAGGGCGGTGTCTCATAGGTCGGACGCCGGAGGGTGCCGAGGCGGTAGCCACTGCGCCACAGGCGGAAGCCCAGATCGGCGTCCTCGGTGACATTGTGGGCATCCCATCCGCCGACAGCGCGCAGAGCCTGGACGCTGAAGTGATTGCTTGTTCCGCCGAGTGGAAACGGAAATCCGAGCCGTGCCATGGCCGGCAGGGTGACTTCGAACAGCGCGGCGTACTCGACTGCGAACTGTCGACCAAGGAACGATCTTTCGAAGCCGGCTGGCGGACGTATGCGCAGCGGAGCCTGGAGTGTGGCCAGGCGCCCCGCAGGATCTGCAGCGAAACGGGCGGCGGCTTCGCGCAACTGCTGCGGATCCGGGTCATCCTCGGCGTCGTAGACAGTGAGGAGGTCGCCGGAAGCGATCGCGAGGCCGGCGTTGAGGGCCGCCGGTTTGGTTGTCGGGCCGCCGGGCGGGACGACGAACACCTTCAGCCAGGCCGGGAGTCTGCATTTGGCGGCGGCGTCGAGGGTCGAATTATCGTGCGCCTCCAGAAGCAGGAAGCCTTCCAGCCGGTTGCGGGGATAGTCGATTGCGTCGAGGCGTCCGACGAGCTGAGGCAGCATTTCCGCCTCGTCCAGCAGGGCGGCGAGGACGGTGTAGCGCGGGAGTTCGGTCGCCGGCTCCGGATCGGGGTCGAGGCGAAGGCTCACCAGAATCAGCAGGACTCGCCAGGCGGCCGCAGCGAGGAAGATGATCTGAACGAGCAGGATAAGAACCGTGGCGGTGACGGGCCCGTTCGTCGCGATACCCCATCCCGGAACACCGACTGCCATCGCGATGACGATCGACTGGCCGAGGCCGCAGGATCGCATATCCGCGCGATAGGGGTACCCGCTCGTCAGGATATGCATGCCGCCCCCGATGCGCGCCAAGGTTAATGACCTATCCCAAGGTTGTGCTTCGGGCAAGCCGTTGGCGCCGTCGTGGCAATGGGGCTATGCAAGGCCGAGGCGGGCCCCGTTGGCGCGCCGGTTCTCCTTCATGGAGCTCAGCGTGTCGGCCGAAACTGTAATGTCCTCCACCGCTTCGTCCCGCTCGACCCGCAAGCCGAAAGGCGAAGGACACGCCCGCCGTGCGGAGATTCTGGCCGCGGCGGAGCGCATCTTCGTCGAAGTCGGGTACGAGGGTGCGACCATCCGCCGGATCGCCGACGAGGTCGGTCTGTCGTCGACGGCCCTCTACATGCACTTCTCCGAGAAGAGCGAGATACTGCACGAGATTTGTCGGCTGGCCTTTGCGCGACTGCAGGCCGCGAACGCGGCTGTTGTGGCCGAGGGCGGATCTCCGGAAGTGATCCTTCGCCGGTTGATGGAGGCCTATATCGATTTCGGCTTCGAGAACCCCAATGCCTATCGTCTGACCTATCTGACCCGACCGATCGAGGCGCGGGACGGAGCCCAGAGCGCGGCCCAGATGCTGGGCGCCGACCTGTTCCGGGGCTTCGAGGCCATTGTCGAACAGGCGGGCGCCGAGGGTCATCTCAGGGGCGATGCGCGGACGACGGCGCAGGCCCTTTGGGCCGGGTCACACGGCGTCGTCTCGCTGATGATCACCAAACCCTATTTCGACTGGGTCGATCGCAATCTGCTGACCCGGACGATGCTCGACGCCCTGTTTATGGGGCTGCTGAAGCCCTGACCACTCAGGGCTGGTAGGGCTGGGGTCCTCCGGCGCCGCGCGCGATGTCGGAGGAGGTCGTGAGCGGGGCCGAACCGCCGTTCAGGCGGGCCTTGTAGACCGCCATGTTCTCCATCACCCGCATCATGTAGTTGCGCGTCTCGGTGAAGGGCGCGCACTCAATGAAGTCGACGGGATCGACTCCGCCGCCCGTGACGCCGCCGCGCGGATCGCCGCAACGGGCCACCCACTGGGGGCCCCGCGCCGGACCGGCGTTGTAGCCGACGGTGGTCAGCAGCATCGAGCCCCGGAACTGACTCATCAGCTCGCCGAGGTGATAGCTGCCAAGGGTCATGTTGTAGTCCGGGTCCCATAGCCGCTCGGCCGAATAGGTCATGCCCAGGCGACGCGCGACGCCTGAGGCGGTCGAGGGCAGGAACTGCATCATGCCGCGTGCGTCGGCGCCGGAGCGGGCGCGGGGGTCGAAGCTGGATTCCTGACGGGTGATGGCCAGGGTGAAGGACAAGGGAGCAGCGCCGGCGACCTCGGGCGGGATGCGAATCGGGTACTGGCGTTCGGGCAGCAGGAAGCCGCGCTGGCTCGCGGCGCGACCGACCATCATGGCGCCGAAGCCGTCGCCGTAGCCCCGCGTCATATCCATCAACAGCGCCAGGTCATTGATGCCCGGCAGGGTGTCGTCGAGGTGGTAGGCGAAGACGCGATACAGGCTCATTTCGCCGGTCTCGCCCAGGATGCGGGCCGCGCGGACGACCTCGTTGGCCTCGAATGCGGCGACATCGTTGCGGGTCGGGACCGGCTCGGCGGGCAGGGTCAGGGTGGTGATCCCGGCCTTCTCGGCGGCCAACTGGCCGTAGAAGGTCTGAATGTGACGCGCGCCGCCCTGGTAGAAGGCCTGGGCCCGGGCCTGGTCGCCCTGGGCCTCGGCCGCGCGGCCCAGCCAGTAGAGGGCGCGGCCCTGGGTGATGGGGGTCGAGGATGACTGGCGCAGGGTCTCGAAATGACCGGCGGCGCGGGCGGGATCGCCCAGCTTGGTCAGGGCGACCCAGCCGGCGAAGAACTCGGCGTCGACCTTGCGCTCGCCCGCCGGGAAGCCGTGTCCGGCCATGGCGTCATAGGCCGCGCGCCATTCGCGACGCTCCAGCGCATCCAGGAAATAGTTACGACGCTCGTTCCACAGGGCGGTCTGGCCGTCGCTGTGCAGGGGCGCGGCGGGCAGGGCGGAGAGGAGGGCGAAGCCCTCCGACTGCCGGTTGGCGGCGCGCAGGATGCGGACGCGCTCCAGCACCACGGCGGGGTCCATGGCCTGGGACGGCGACAGGTTGGCGACGACGCCGTCGGCCGAATAGGCGCTGCGCAGTGTGATGGCCGCGTTGGCGGTCGCGCGGCGCTCCGGCGAGACGAGATTGAGCATGGCGCGCGTCGCGGGGCCATGCGGGCCGGTCAGCAGCATGTTGAGACGGGCATCGTGGTCGCGCTGGGTTAGGCCGGAGCCCCAGCGGGTCAGGATTCGGCTCTGGGTCGCTTCGTCGAAAGACTGGGTCTGCCACCATTCCTGGATCAGCAGGCGGGCCTCGCCGGAACGGCCGCGCTGGTCCAGAGCCTCGGCGAGGGCCATGGCGCCCTGTATCGTGGTCGGGCGGGAGGAGGCGAAGAAGGCGAGGACAGCGTCGGCGCCCATTCCCGCGCGTTCCAGCGCCTGTTCGCCGGCCGCGATCCGGGCCTCGGCGCGGGGCCAGGCGCGCATCGACTGAACGTCGTTCGACAGCTCTGTGTAGGACAGTTGAGGGGCGGCGGTGTCGACAAGGGCCCATTCGACCAGTTTGCGGGCGGTCGGGTCGCCGATCCTCGAAATCGCGGTCTGCGTGCCGATCACGTCGCGGGCGCGGGCGGCGGCCAGACCCTGGCGGAAGGAGGTGGTGTCGGAGTCGTTGAGGATTCGCGCCTGATAGCCGCTCTGCCCCGTCTGGCCCGTGACGTAGGGAGTCGGCTGACGGTTCAGGTCGGCAGTCTGCGGAATCGGTGCGAGAACGGCCAGTGCGGCCGCGAGGCTGGTCGCGAGCATGAAGTGTCCGATCCCCATTCATCCCGGTTGCGAGTTTGAGCCCGGCAACCTACCCTCTTGCGTCTCGTTTCAGGCGCCCGTCGCCCATCCCCACGCAAGGTAGACTTGTTTCAATGACCGCCCCCTTGTTCAAGGGCGTGATCACCGCCCTGATCACACCACTTCGTGACGGAAACGTGGACGAAGCCGCCTTCGAGGCCCTGCTGGAACGTCAGATTGCGGCCGGGGTTCACGGCGTCGTCCCCATGGGCACGACCGGAGAGAGCGCCTCACTGACGGGCGACGAGCATCGCCAGGTCGTCGAGCTGTGCGTTCGTGTCGCGGCGGGCCGGGTGCGTGTCATCGCAGGCTGCGGCTCGACCGCGACCGACAGGGCCCTAGGTTATACCCGGCATGCCAAGACCGTCGGCGCCGACGCCGCCCTGATCGCCACCCCCTATTACAACAAGCCCTCACAGGCGGGTCTGCAGGCCCATTTCGAGGCCATTGCGAACGCGGTCGAACTGCCGCTGCTGCTCTACAACGTGCCCAGCCGGACGGGCGTCGACATGGCTGATTCGACGGTTGCGGCGCTGGCGGCGCATCCCAATATCGTCGGCATCAAGGACGCGACCGGCGACATGGGCCGGGCGAGCTGGATGCGGGTCAATATCGGCGGACCCTTCGCCTTGATCACCGGCGACGACGCGAGCTTCCCCGGCTATCTGGCACATGGCGGCGGCGGGATCATCTCCGTGGTGTCGAACGTCGCGCCCGAGGGGATGGTCGCCCTGTGGAACGCCATCCAGGCCGGAGATCGCGCACTGGCCCTGTCGTGGCAGGACCGGCTGAGCGGACTGGCAAGGGCGTTGTTCCTCGACAGTTCGCCCTCGCCGACGAAATACGCCCTGGCGCGACTGGGGCTTTGCACCGAGGAGATGCGCCTGCCGCTCGTGCCGACCAGCGACGCGGTCAAGCCGGCCATCGACGCGGCGATGGCGGCGGCGGGTCTCTGATGGCCACGACGAAGGAAAAGGCCGCGGCCGCCACAAAGGCCCCGATCACCAAGGCCAAGCTGATCGCCGAGAACCGCCGCGCGCGGTTCGACTATTTCCTCGAGGACAATCTTGAGGCGGGGATCATGCTGCTGGGGACCGAAATCAAGGCGCTGCGGATGGGCCGGGCCAATATCGCCGAAAGCTATGCGGCGGTGGAGGGTCGCGAGATCGTGCTCATCAACGCAGACATCCCGCCCTACGCCCAGGCCAACCGGTTCAACCACGAGCCGCGGCGGCCGCGGAAACTGCTGTTGCATCGCAAGCAGATCGACCGGCTGATCGGGGCGGTTCAGAAGGATGGCCAGACGATCATCCCGCTGCGGCTCTATCTCAACGACGACGGCAAGGCGAAGCTCGAGATCGCCCTGGCCAAGGGCAAGAAGCTGCACGACAAGCGCGAGGCCTCCGCCGATCGCGACTGGCAGAGGGACAAGGCCCGGCTGATGCGCGACAAGGGCTGAGGTTCAGCCCAACGGCTGGGCGTCGACCACGTTCTGGACCGAGGCGACCGTCGTCCGGTGGGTGTCATAGAGACCCAGCGACGGACGCATCATCGCGTCTACGACCTGACCGGACAGCGTCACAACGACCGCCGTCAGGATCGCCAGCCCGGCGACCTGGCGTTCACCCGACGTGAACAGCTGAGCCTTGTTGGTGGTCTGTTTGCGCATTGAAAAGCTCCCTCTGACCCCCAAACGGAAGCTGCGCGGCAGTGTTCCGATCCGGATCGGCTGGAGCCGGACTCGCCGATTCGGTGTGTCCGGCCAACAACAGTCCCCTAGGCGGGGTCAGCGTCGATGGCGGCGCGGGCGCGTCGGAAGATGTCCTCGAACATCTCAGGCGTCAGGCGCCCGGTGTTCGTGTTGAGCCGTGAGCAGTGATAGCTGTTGATCAGGGTGTAGCCGCCGACCCGGGCCTGAACCCCATGTCCGGCGGCCATCGCCGAGGCCGGGGCGCCGAGCGCCTTCAGCACGCTCTTTCGCGACACGTCGCCCAGGGTGACGATGACCTTGAGGCGGCGCAGGGCGGCCAGACGGTCGATGAGGAAGGGACGGCAGGTCTTTTCCTCGATCGGCAGGGGCTTGTTCAGCGGCGGGGCGCAGCGGACGGCGTTGGTGATCATGCAATCGACAAGCTTAAGCCCGTCGTCGGGCCGCGCATCGTAGACGCCGGTCGCAAAGCCCGCCTTCGTCAGGGTCTGGTAGAGAATCCAGCCCGCGCCGTCGCCGGTGAAGGGACGGCCCGTCCGGTTGGCGCCCGTGCGGCCGGGAGCGAGGCCCGCGACGAGCAGCCGGGCGTCCGGATCGCCGAACGACGGGGCGGGGCCGTTGAACCAGTCGGGGTTCTGGCGCCTATTCTCCTCTCGATAGGCGACGAGGCGGGGGCAGAGCGGGCAATCGCGGGGCGGCTCGGGGATCATGCGCGGTCGTCCCGGTCGAAGGTGCGGACAGTCGGCGTCGTGCCGGGCGTGCGCGGGCGGCCGTAGTCCTGGAGCAGGTCTACCAGATCGACGAAGTCGTCGGCCTGGCGCCGCAGTTCGTCGGCGATCATCGGCGGCTGGCTCTTCAGGGTGGAGACGACGGTGACGCGAACGCCTTTCGACTGCACCGCCTGGACCACCCGGCGAAAGTCGCCGTCGCCCGAGAACAGGATGGCGTGGTCGATGCGCGGGGCCAGCTCCAGCATGTCCACGGCGATCTCGATGTCCATGTTCCCCTTGGTCCGGGTGTGACCCTGGGCATCCGTGAACCGCTTCACCGGCTTGGTCACCAAGGTGAAGCCGTTGTAGCCGAGGAAGTCGATCAGGGGCCGGATCGGAGAGAACTCTTCGCCCTCGGTCACCGCCGTGTAATAACAGGCGCGAACCAGGACGGCTTTCTCCCGGAACGCATCGACCATCTTCCTGAAGTCGATGTCCGCGTTCAGGGCCTTGGTCGCCGAATAGAGATTGGCCCCGTCGATGAAGAGGGCCAGGCGGTCGGTCGGATAGAGTCTCATGGAAATCGTGCCCCCGAAATCGGTCACAGAACCTGAAGCGGTCAGCGTCAATATCGACGACGACCTGGATCTGGACATGGCGGTCATCGTCGCGCTGGGCTGCAATGACAAGGGGGTGTGGTCTTCGTGCCATGAGGCTCTGGAGGCGGCGCTGGCCCGGTTCCGGTCCGAAGGCATCGATGTGGTCGCTCGCTCCAGCTGGTGGGCGTCGCAGGCCTGGCCCGATCCGACCGATCCGCCCTTCCTGAACGGCGTGGCGATCGTCCGCACCGCCCATGATCCCCACGCCCTGATGGCGGCGCTAGGCCGGATCGAGGAGGCGTTCGGACGCCGACGCACGGCGGTGAACGCGCCCCGGACCCTGGATCTGGACCTGATCGCCTATGGCCGCTCGCAGGGGGATTGCGAGGGGCTGATCCTGCCGCATCCGAGGGCGGCGGACCGGCTGTTCGTCACGGGGCCCTTGGCGGAGATCGCGCCGGAGTGGCGCCATCCGGTGCTGACCACGACCGCGAGCACACTCAGCGCCGGCGCAACGGTGGGCATCGATGCTCGCCCTCTGAGTTGAGCGCCGCAAAAGCGCCGCCCTCGGAATGCAGATGTGGCGTTGCACAAATGCACACCTATCTGTATGCAACGCGGTTCTCCCCCCGCCCGAGGTAATTCATGGCTCGCGTCACTGTCGAAGACTGCATCGAGAAGGTGCCGAACCGGTTCGGACTGGTCCTGCTGGCCGGTAACCGCGCCCGCGCGATCGCCAACGGGGCCGCCCTGACGCTCGATCGGGACAACGACAAGAACCCGGTCGTCGCCCTGCGCGAGATCGCGGAGGACACCGTCGTTCCCGCCGAACTGCTGGAGACCGTCGTGGTCGCCCTGCAGCGCGTCGACGAGCGCACCGAAGCCGAGGACGAGGCGGAAATCGTCGGTCTGCTGGCCGAGCCGCAGCACATGAACATGGCCGAGGCCGAACTGATCCGCGCGCTGCAGAGCGACCGGGACGGCGGCCAGGAGGAACGCTACTGACGGCGGAACCCGCCAACGGTATCACCATCCTCCCGGCGCGGTCCGGTTCGATCCCGCCGGCGAACGACATTGCCAATGACATCGTATCGCCGTCGGCTCCGCAGCCGGCGGCGAAACGCATTCCGGTCCTGCGCCAGTTCGAGCTGATCGAGGCGGTCAAGGCCTATGATCCCACCGCCGACGAGGCCCTGCTGAACCGGGCCTATGTCTATGCGATGAAGATGCACGGCTCGCAGCTGCGGGCCTCGGGCGACCCCTATTTCGCCCACCCGATCCAGGTCGCGGGCATCCTGACCGACTACCGGCTGGACACGGCCACCATCGTCACGGCCCTGCTGCACGATGTGGTCGAGGACACCTCGGCCACGCGCGACGACATCGCCCGCATGTTCGGCGAGGAGGTCGCGGTTCTGGTCGAGGGGGTGACCAAGCTGTCGCGGCTGGAACTGCAAGCCGAGCACACGCGCCAGGCCGAGAACCTGCGCAAATTCATCCTAGCCATCAGCCGCGATGTGCGGGTCTTGCTGGTCAAGCTGGCGGACCGTCTGCACAACATGCGGACGCTGAAGTACGTCAAGCCGGAGAAGCGTGAGCGGATCAGCCGCGAGACGCTGGAGGTCTATGCGCCGCTGGGCCGGTCGATCGGCATCCACTCCATCGCCTCCGAGCTGGAAGAACTGGCCTTCGAGCATCTGAATCCAACGGCCCGGACCGCCATCGAGCGGCGGCTGGAGGCGCTGAAGCTCGAACACGGCCACGCCACCGAAGGCGTCGCCGCCGAGATCCAGCAGGTGCTCAGCGAGGCGGGCATCGCCGCGCGCGTCTATGGTCGGCAGAAGACGCCCTATTCGATCTGGAGGAAACTGCAGCGCAAGTCGGTCGGCTTCTCGTCCCTGTCGGACATCTACGGCTTCCGGGTGCTGGTCGAGTTCGAGGACGATTGCTACCGGGCGCTGGGTGTCATTCACCGCGCCTGGCCGATGGTGCCAGAGCGGTTCAAGGACTTCATCTCGACGCCCAAGTCGAACAACTATCGTTCGCTGCACACAACCGTGGTCGGACCGGGCGGCCTGCGTATCGAGATGCAGATCCGCACCGAGGCCATGGACCGGGTCGCCGAGGACGGGGTGGCGGCGCACTGGGCCTACAAGAACCAGTCCTACGGATTCGACCAGGAGGCGATGGAGAAGGACGGCGGGCGCGACCCGCTGCAGAACCTGCGTCACCTCGTGCAGGTCATCGAGCACGGAGAGGGGGGCGAGGACTGGGTCGAGCACGCCAAGCTCGAGATGTACCTGGACCAGGTCTTCGTCTTCACGCCCAAGGGCGCCCTTATCACCCTGCCGCGCGGCGGGATGGCGCTGGACTTCGCCTATGCGGTCCACACCGAGGTCGGGGACACGGCGGTCGGGGTCAAGATTAACGGCGAGCTCAAGCCCATGCGCACGGCGCTGCAGAACGGCGATGTGGTCGAGGTCATCCGCGGCAAGAAACGCGAGGCGCCGGCGGACTGGCGCAGCCTGACCGTCACCGGCCGGGCGCGCTCGGCGATCCGTCGCCATATCCGCTCGTCAGAGCGGGACGAGTTCCACAAGCTGGGCAAGACGACGCTGGAACAGGCGTTGACGCGCGCGGGCAAGTCGCTGGCCGATGTCTCGCTGAAGGCCGTGGTCGAGACCCTCGCCACGGGCACGCAGGAAGACCTGTTCGACGCCATCGGCCGGGGGCGAATTCAGGCCAACCGGGTCGTCGAAATCCTGTTCCCGTCGCTGAAGGGGACGCTGACGACCGGCACGGATCGCAAGAAGATCGCCGACGCCCAGGCGCGGCTGTTCGTGCGCGGCGGCGGCCTGACGCCGGGCGTCAGCATCCATTTCGGCGCCTGTTGCACCCCGGTGCCGGGCGACCGGATCGTCGGCATCCTGGAGCCCGAAAAGGGGCTGACCGTCCACGTCATCGACTGCCAGAAGCTGGCGGATTTCGCCGACGACGACAGCGTCTGGCAGGACCTGCAGTGGACGCCGCAGGCGGAGCAGGGGGTGGTGGGCACGGCCCGCCTGCGCGCCACGATCCAGAACGCGCCGGGGGTGCTGGGTCAGGTGGCGACGGTGATCGGCGAGGCCGGCGGCAACATCCTGAACCTGAAGATGGCCCACAGGCAGTCGGACTTCTTCGACGTCGACCTGGACGTCGAGGTCGCCGACGCGAAGCACGCGACCAGCATCATCGCCGCGCTGAGGGCGAATCCCAGCGTGGATACGGTCGAGCGCTCGCGCGGCTGACGTCTACTTCTTGCCGGGCGGCTGGGTGAAGGGCGAGGTCCCGACGGACACGGCCGGCTTGGGCTTCTCCGCCTTGGGTTTGCGGACTTCCTTGTTCGACTTCACTTGACCCTTGGCCATGACCGGTACTCCTGACGCGTGCCGCCGGAAGGGCGGCCCCATGTCTCCGCTGAACCTAGACCTTTCCACGGCGCGTCGCCATCGGTTCACAGGTCCTGTTGACGAGAACAAACAGACAACATAGAACAATACCGGAACACGCAATCTGGGGATAAGACGATGACACGGGTGGTTCGGGAAGCGCTGTCGCTTGCATCGTGCGGCGGCTTTGTCTGGATGGTGTGGCAGGTCGCCCTGTTGGCGAGATGAGTCGCCTCCGGCCTGCGCTCGAGGTTCAGGCCATCACCGATACCCCCTCAGAGACCGGTTTCGTCCATCTGAGGGTGCGCTCGGCCTATTCGCTGCTGGAAGGTGCGATCAAGGCGGGCAAGGTCGGCAGGCTGGCGGCCGATGCGGGCATGCCCGCCGTGGCCGTGGCCGACCGGGTCAATCTGTTCGGAGCGCTGGAGTTCTCCGAGGCGTCGAAGAGCGTCGGTGTTCAACCGTTGATCGCCTGTGCGCTTCCGGTCACCGGCATCGGCGGCAAGCGGGCAGAGCGTTGGGCCAAGGTCCCGACCATCGTCCTGATCTGCCAGAGCGAGATCGGCTGGCGGAACCTGTGCGCCCTGTCGTCCTCGGCCTATCTCGATGCGGGCGATGACGAGCCGCACGTGCCCTGGGCGAAGGTCGTCGCCCATTCGGAAGGGTTGATTCTGCTGTCCGGCGGTCCGGACGGCCCCGTCGATCCCCTGTTCGTGCAGAACAAGCCGGGCGAGGCCGCCCATGCGCTGGCGACCATGGCCGGGGTGTTCGGCGACCGGTTCTACGTCGAGCTGCAGCGGCACGGTCTGGCGGACGAGGCCGCCGCCGAGCGCGGTCTGGTCGAATGGGCCTATGCCAACGACGTCCCGCTGACAGCGACCAATGACGTCCACTACGCGAAGCAGAACCAGGCGAAGTCGCACGACGCCCTGCTGTGCATCGCCGACGGCGCCTTCACCGGTCAGGAGGATCGCCGCCGGATCACCGACCAGCATTTCTTCAAGACGGCGGCGGAGATGCGGACCCTGTTCGCCGACCTGCCCGAGGCCTGCGACACGACGATCGAGATCGCGCGACGCTGCGCCTTCCTGGTCAAGACCCACCCGCCGATCCTGCCGCGCTTCGACGCCGGCGACGGCCGGACCGAGCCCGACGAACTGATGCACCAGGCCCGCGAGGGTCTGAAGGCACGTCTGAGACAGGTCACACCGTCCGCGCCCGAGGCCGACTACTGGACCCGCCTGGAGTGGGAGGTCGGGATCATCACCCAGATGGGCTTCCCCGGCTATTTCCTGATCGTGGCGGACTTCATCAAATGGGCCAAGTCGCACGGGATCCCGGTCGGGCCGGGGCGGGGGTCCGGCGCCGGGTCTCTGGTCGCTTGGGCCCTGACCATCACCGATCTGGACCCCTTGCGGTTCGGCCTGCTGTTCGAGCGGTTCCTGAACCCCGAACGGGTCTCCATGCCCGACTTCGACATCGACTTCTGTCAGGAGCGGCGGGAGGAGGTGATCACCTATGTCCAGGAGCGCTACGGCAAGGACCGGGTCGCCCAGATTATCACCTTCGGCACGCTGCAGGCGCGAGCGGTGCTGCGCGACGTCGGCCGGGTGCTGCAGATGCCCCTGGGTCAGGTCGACCGGCTCTGCAAGATGGTGCCCAACAATCCGGCCAATCCGACGACGCTTGCGCAGGCCATCGAGATCGAGCCGCGCCTGAAGGAGGCGCGCGACGCCGAGAAGTCGGTGGCGAACCTGCTGGCGACGGCGCTGGAGCTGGAGGGCCTGTACCGCAACGCCTCGACCCACGCCGCCGGCATCGTCATCGGCGACCGGCCCCTGGTCGAGCTGACGCCGCTTTATCAGGACCCGCGCTCGGATATTCCGGCCACCCAGTTCAACATGAAATGGGTCGAACCTGCGGGTCTGGTGAAGTTCGACTTCCTGGGCCTGAAGACCCTGACGGTGCTGGACCGGGCGCACGGCTATCTGAGCCGCAGAGGCGCTGCGCAGGATTTCAACCTGCTGCCGCTCGACGACAAGTCGACCTATGAGCTGATGGCCTCGGGTCAGACGGTCGGCGTGTTCCAGCTGGAATCGCAGGGGATGCGCGACACCCTGCGCAAGATGCGTTGCGGCTCCATCGAGGAGATCACCGCCCTGATCTCCCTGTACCGGCCCGGGCCGATGGAGATGATCGACACCTATATCGACCGCAAGTTCGGGCGACAGGAAGTCGACTACCTGCATCCGTCCCTGCAGGAGACGCTGTCGGAGACCTATGGCGTCATCATCTACCAGGAACAGGTGATGAAGATCGCCCAGATCCTGGCCGGCTACAGCCTCGGCGAGGCCGACCTTCTTCGACGCGCCATGGGCAAGAAGAAGAAGGAGGAGATGGACATCCAGAAGGCGCGCTTCATTGCGGGCGCCTCCGAAAAGTCCGTGCCGGAACAGCAGTCTGACGGCATCTTCGAACTTGTGGCCAAGTTCGCCGGCTACGGCTTCAACAAGTCGCACGCCGCCGCCTATGCGCTGATTTCGTATCAAACCGGCTGGCTGAAGGCGAACCACCCGGTCGAGTTCTTCGCCGCCTCGATGTCGCTCGACCTGTCCAACACCGACAAGCTGGCGGTCTTCTATCAGGACGCCAGGAAGTTCGAGGTGCCGGTGCGCGCGCCCGACGTGAACGCCTCTTCCGCCGACTTCGACGTGGCGTGGGACGACGAGGGCAAGGGCGCGGTCCTCTATGCGCTCGGCGCCATCCGCAACGTGGGCCTCGAGGCCATGAAGCACGTCGTCGAGGTGCGCGAGACCGGCGGGCGGTTCGCCGACATCTTCGACTTCCTCGAACGGGTCGACCCGCGCGCGGTCAACAAGCGGGCGCTGGAAGGCCTGGCCAAGGCGGGGGCCTTCGACAGCATCCACCCGAACCGGCGTCAGCTGTTCGAACAGGCCGATGTGCTGATGGCCTATTGCCAGAGCGTGGCGGCGGACCGGACGTCGTCGCAGGTGTCGTTGTTCGGCGCGGATCAGGCTGCGGCCTCGCGTCCCCGGTTGAAGAGCGTGGACCTTTGGGTCGGGCCGGAACGGCTGGACCAGGAACTGTCGGCCGTCGGCTTCTACCTCTCCGGCCACCCGCTGGAGGACATGGAGGGGGCTCTGCGGCGCAAGCGCGTGACCTTCGTCGCCGAGGCGGTGCAGCGCGCTGAACAGGGCCACGACGCCTTCATGATGGCGGGCGTCGTCCGTCGTCGTCAGGAGCGGGCCAGCGCCAAGTCGGGCGAGAAATTCGCCTTCGTCACCTTCTCGGACCCGACCGGCGAGTTCGAATGTCTGTTCCCGCCGGAGCAGCTGAGAAAATGCCGGGAACTGCTGGAGGTCGGCGCCGCCTTGATGGTGCGGGTCCGGGCCAAGTCGTCGGACGGCGAGGTGCGGTTCTTCGGCGACGACTGTTCGAAGCTGGACGCGCTGGTGGACGACGCCTCGGTGGGGCTGCGGGTTCACGTCTCTGCGCGATCCACCGACCCGGCGGCGATACAGGCGCGGCTGGCGCGGGCTCTGGCTCAAGGCAAGGGCGGGGAAATCACCCTGATCGCCTCGCTGGATGGGCGGCGCGAGGTCGAGGTCCGCCTGCCGGGTCGCTACAGGCTGGACGGGGCGCTGAGAGGCGCGCTGAAGTCGGCGCCGGGCGTGCTGATGCTGGAAGATGCCTGATCAGGAAGAGGGAACCATGGCCGAAGTTGAGACACACACCGGAGGCTGTCACTGCGGCGACGTCGTCTTCGAGGTCGATACGGACCTGTCGATGGTCATGGAATGCAACTGCACTCACTGTTTCCGAACGGGTGTCTGGCTGACCTTCGTGGAGCCCTCGGCCTTTCGCCTGCTGAAGGGCGAGGACGCGATCCAGGAATACCTCTTCAACACACGCAAGATCCGGCACTTCATCTGCAAGACCTGCGGCGTCGAAACCCACGGGGAGGGCGCCGGCCCGGACGGCAAGGTCAATATCGCCGTAAATGTCCGCTGCCTGACCGATATCGAACCGTTCAGCGTTGCCCCGACGATGCGCTACGACGGCCTGCATACGATCTGAAACACGGCGGAGAAGCGGGATGGGCGTTCGCCGACGGGGCTTGAAGCCCGGCCTGGGCGCGGCGTTGTGGGTGCTGTTCGCGGGATTCGGTCTCTCGCTCGGCGCCTGTGCGTCCCAAGGGGCGGGCCGTGTGGCGATTGAGCCGTCGATGGTCGCCATCCTGGACGATCCGGCGCTTGGCGGCACGCGCTGGGGACTTCTGGCTGTGACGTCCGAAGGCGAGACGATCGCTGAGGTGCGGGCCGACGATCGCTTCAGCCCCGCGTCCAATGCCAAGATCTTCACTACGGCCGCCATCTTCGCCCGGCTGGAAGACCTTGATGCGGCCGACCCCGATGACGGGACGTCCGTCAGGCTGGAGCGGCGCGCCGGCGGCGGAGCTCCGGACGTGGCCCTGATCGGGGCGGGCGATCCCTTGTTGGGCGACGGACCGGCCTGCATCGTGACATGCCTCGCCGAACTGGCCGACGCGGTCGCGGCCCGCGCCCGAAGTGTCGGCGACGTCATCGGAGATGACAGCCTCTATCCCGACGAGCGATGGGGCCCTGGCTGGAGCTGGGAGGACATGCAGACGTCGTTCGGAACGGCCGTCTCGGCCCTGACCGTCAATGACAATGTCGTCCTTCTGGAGGTGTCGCCCGGCGAGGCAGCCGGCGGGCCGCTGCAAACGGCATGGCGGGCGGGCGACGATCTTCTGGTTCTGCAGACCGAGGCGATCACGGTCGCTGAGGGAGAGGCCGATCTGCGGCTGGACCGGCGGCCAGGGTCGGACGCCGTTCGCCTCTATGGCCGGATGCCGGTACAGGGGGCCGCGATCACGCTACGGATCGGGATCGACGATCCAGCCGCTTTGGCGGCGGCCAGATTCAGCCGCCTTCTGGAGCAACGCGGGGTCGTGATCGAGGGGCGCGTCCGGGCGCGTCACCGCCCGCTGACACTGGCGGACGACCCGGTCGCGCGCGCGGGCATGAACGAGGATCGGGCGGCCGAAGCGGACGGCGTGGAGGTCGCGCGCCTGACTCGGCAGCCTCTTACGGCCAGTCTCCGGCGCATCGGCAAGTCCAGTCAGAACCTGTACGCCGAGCTGATGCTGCGTCGATTGGGCCTGATCGAGGGCTCCGGTTCGCGCGCCGACGGGCTTGGTGAGGTGGAGGCCCTGATGGCGGACGCGGGCGTCGAGCGTGCGGCCTACGATCTGAACGATGGTTCGGGCATGTCGGTCTATAACCGCATCAGCCCGCGCGCGACGACCACCTTCCTGCTGTGGACCATGAGCCAGCCCTGGGGCGAGACTTGGCGGGCGACCCTGCCGGTCGGCGGCAGGGACGGGACCCTGGCACGGCGGTTCGTCAGCACGCCGCTGGAAGGCCGGATCTTCGCCAAGACCGGCAGTCTGAACGGCGTCAACGCCCTGGCCGGGTTCCTCACCGCAGCCAGCGGCCGGACGCTGGTCTTCTCGATCTACGCCAACGACCGACCGTCGACGGCCGGGTCGGCGACCGAGGTGATGGACCGCGCCTTGCTGGCGCTGGCGGCGGAGAACTGACGCCCTGGGGGCGACCGCCGTTGGCTGTGTGAGCGCTCCAGCCGCGTTGGGGTCCTCTATCCGACATTGGAACCCAAGGTGGTCCGCCCCGGTTACGACGGCTAACCACGGAGGATTATTCCATGACACGCATGCTTCTCGCCGGCGCCGCCACTCTTGCCCTGTTGGGCGCCTGCAGCCAATCCGATGATCCGGCCGACGACGCGGCAGCCACCGTCAACGCCGCGCAGGACGCTATGTCGGGACCTGTCGGCCAGACCTCGGCCGCGACCCTCGGCGCGAACACCGCCGGCGGTTTCGTCACCTCGCTGGCCGTTTCGGACATGTACGAGTTGCAGTCCGCAGAGATCGCCATGGCCAGGTCGTCGACCACAGGGATCGACGAGCTCGCGGGCATGATCAAGTCGGACCACACGGCCTCGACCGCCAAGCTGAAGACCATTGCACCCACGGAGGCCGCTGACACGACCCTGCCGACCGCACTGGACGAGCGCCGTCAGGGCATGATCGACAACCTGAACGCGGCAGCCCCGGCCGACTTCGACCGGGTCTGGCTGACCCAGCAGGTCGCTGCCCACAATGAGGCCCTGACCCTGCTGAACGGCTTCAAGGACCACACCGAGACCGCGGGCCTGGCCGCCCTGGCGATGGAGATCATCCCCAAGGTCACTGTGCACCGCGACCATGCCCAGCGCATGCTCGACGCGATCTAGAACGGGACGAACCCGGGATAACGAGAAGGGCGGTCCGAACGGACCGCCCTTTCTCATGCCGGGACTTCGCTTGCCTTTCCGGCCCGCCTCGCCTATATGCCCGCCCACTTCACACGCAGGCGTGGCGCGTTTCGGGGAGAAATCCTGAAGCGCTCCGTTCCGAGGGACCATTTGGTCCTTTCAACGTCTGCGGCGGAATAATCGGAAAAAGGACTTCCAATCATGGCTCTGCCAGACTTCTCCATGCGCACCCTGCTCGAAGCAGGCGCCCACTTCGGCCACCAGACGCACCGGTGGAACCCGAAGATGGAGCGCTACATCTTCGGCTCGCGCTCGAACATCCACATCATCGACCTGTCGCAGACGATGCCGCTGTTCCACCAGGCTCTGGTGGCCGTGCGCGAAGTCGCTGCAAAAGGGGGACGGGTCCTGTTCGTCGGCACCAAGCGCCAGGCCGCTGAGCCCGTCGCCGAGGCCGCCAAGCGCTGCGCCCAGTACTACATGAACAACCGCTGGCTCGGCGGCACCCTGACCAACTGGCGCACCGTGTCGGGCTCCATCGCCCGCCTGCGCGAGCTGGAAGGTCTGCTGGAGCGCGGCGGCGAGGGCCGGGTCAAGAAGGAACTGCTGACCCTCGAGCGCGAAAAGGAAAAGCTGGAGCTTTCCCTGGGCGGCATCAAGGACATGGGCTCCATCCCCGACATCATGTTCGTGATCGACACCAACAAGGAAGCGATCGCGATCCTTGAGGCCCGCAAGCTGAACATCCCGATCATCGCGATCCTGGATACAAACTCGGATCCCGACGGCATCACCTATCCGATCCCGGGCAACGATGACGCCGCGCGCGCCATCCAGACCTACTGCGACCTGATCGCCGACGCCGTACTCGACGGTCTGGCCGCCGGCGCCGCCCACTCGGGCGTCGATCTGGGCGCTTCGGAAAACCCCGTCGAGCCGATGCTGGCCGAGGCTTCGGCCCCGGTTGAAGCCGATGTCGCCCCCGCGGGCGCCGAGGCCGTCGCCGAGGAAATGCTGGCGGCTTCGGGCGAAGAGTCGCCTGCCGAAGAGCCTGCCGCTGCCGAGGCGCCGGCTGCCGAAGCCGAGAAGACCGAAGCCTGATCGGATCGGTCCGGCGATCCGGACCGTCCGCAAACTGACATGCGGCCGGGCTAATCCAAGCCCGGCCGCTCACGCATTCAAGACCTCAGGAGACCAGAAATGGCCGAGATCACCGCCGCCCTCGTCATGGAACTTCGCGCCAAGTCCGGCGTCGGCATGATGGATTGCAAGAAGGCGCTTCAGGAAACCGACGGCGACATCAGCGCCGCGATCGACTGGCTGCGCGCCAAGGGCCTGTCCAAGGCCGCCAAGAAGGCTGATCGCGTCGCCGCCGAGGGCCTGGTTGCCGTCGCCAGCCGTGAAGACGGCAAGGGCGAAATCGGCGCCGCCATCGAGTTCAACTCGGAAACCGACTTCGTCGCGCGCAACGAACTGTTCCAGAACGCCGCCAAGGCCTTCGCCGAGAAGGGCCTGGAGCACCACGATGTCGAGGCCCTGCACGGCGCCGAACTGGAAAACGGCAACACCATCCAGGCCGAGGTCACGAACATGATCGCGACCATCGGCGAGAACATGCAGCTGCGTCGCGCGGCGCGCCTGTCGGTCGATGAAGGCGTTGTCGCCTCGTACGTCCACAACGCCGTGGCTCCGGGCCTCGGCCGCATCGGCGTGCTGGTCGCCCTGCACGGCGGCGGCGACAAGGTCGCCCTGCGCGAACTGGGCCGCAAGATCGCCATGCATGTCGCCGCGACCGCTCCGCTGTCGTTGAACACCGACGATCTGGACCCGGCCGCCGTCGAGAAGGAACGCGCTGTCCTGACCGAAAAGGCCAAGGAAGAGGGCAAGCCCGAGAACATGATCGCCAAGATCGTGGAAGGCCAGATCAACAAGTTCCAGAAGGACGTGGTGCTGACCAAGCAGCCGTTCGTCATGAACCCGGACGTGACCATCGAACAGCTGGTCGCCGACACCGGCAAGGAACTGGGCGCGCCGGGCCTGCACCTGGCCGGCTTCGTCCGCCTGGCGCTGGGCGAAGGCGTGGAAAAGGTCGAGGGCCCGGACTTCGCTTCGGAAGTCGCCTCGATGATGGCTCCGCAAGCTTAAGCGCAAACACTGCGTGACACTTGGGGCGCGTTCGGCTTTGAAGCCGGACGCGCCCTTCGTTTATGATGGCCCGCCCGATTCCCGAGAACGAGACCCCCATGCCCGCTGACAGCACCCCTCCGAAATACAAGAAGGTGCTGCTGAAGGTGTCGGGCGAGGTCCTGATGGGGGAGCAGGGCTATGGCATCGACATGCACACGGTCGACACCGTGGCTGCGGCCATCGCCCGGGTGGTCAAGGGCGGGACCCAAGTCTGTCTGGTGATCGGCGGCGGCAACATCTTCCGTGGGCTGTCGACGGCGGCGGCGGACATGGAGCGGGCCAGCGCCGATTACATGGGTATGCTGGCCACCGTCATGAACGCCCTGGCCATGCAGAACGCGCTGGAGAAGATCGGCGTCGACACCCGGGTGCAGAGCGCCATCCCGATGGCGGCCATCGCCGAGCCCTACATCCGTCGTCGCGCCGTGCGCCACATGGAGAAGGGCAGGGTGGTGATCTTCGCCGCCGGCACCGGTAATCCCTACTTCACGACCGATACGGCCGCCGCCCTTCGCGCCGCCGAGATGGGCTGCGATGCCCTGTTGAAGGGAACTTCCGTGGACGGCGTCTATTCCGCTGATCCGAAGAAGGACAAGAACGCCACCCGCTACGACCACCTGACCTATCAGGACGTGCTGTCGCAGAACCTGAAGGTCATGGACGCCGCCGCCATCGCCCTGATGCGCGAGTCGAAGATTCCGATCGTGGTGTTTTCGATCCGTGAGGAGGATTCGCTGCGCAAAGTGCTGAAAGGCAAGGGAACGTTCACTGTCATCAGTGACGCTCCGGCCAAAGCGGCCTGACAAGACAAACGAACGAGGAGACCCCGATGGCCAAGCCCGATCTGAAGATCTATCGCGACCGTATGGACAAGTCCGTGTCCTCCCTGAAGGAGGAGTTCCAGGGGTTGCGCACCGGCCGGGCCAACGCCGGCCTGCTGGATCCGGTTCAGGTTCAGGCCTACGGCTCATCGTCGCCGCTGAACGCCGTGGCCGCCATCAGCGTGCCTGAGCCGCGCATGATCTCGGTCAGCGTCTGGGACAAGTCGATGGTCGGGCCGGTCGAAAAGGCCATCCGCGCCGCCGGCCTGGGCCTGAACCCGATCGTCGACGGCCAGACCCTGCGCATTCCCGTGCCTCCGCTGACCGAGGAGCGCCGCAAGGAACTGGCCAAGCTGGCCGGCAAGTATGCGGAACAGCAGAAGATTTCCGTCCGCAACGTTCGCCGCGACGCCAACGAGGACCTGAAGAAGGCCGAGAAGGCCGGCGACATCAGCCAGGACGAGCAGAAGAAGATGGAAACCGAGGTCCAGAAGGACACGGACGCGGCCATCAAGCGTATCGACGAGACCTTGAAGACCAAGGAAGTTGAGATCATGCAGGTTTGAGGCTTCTCCTCGAACCTCGACAGAACGGATAGCGGATGACGGCCCCCACCGGCGGCGCGGCGGCCCCTGAATCGGGGCCAAGGCATGTCGCATTGATCATGGACGGCAACGGTCGCTGGGCTCAGGCTCGCGGTCTGCCCCGGGCCATGGGTCATCGCGAGGGGGTCCAGGCTTTGAAGCGCACCGTGCAGGCTGCGCCGGAGTTCGGTATCGAATGCCTGACGGTGTTCGGCTTCTCGACCGAGAACTGGCGGCGTCCGGCGGAGGAGGTCTCCGACCTGATGGGTCTGGTCCGGTCCTATGTGGCCAGCGATCTGAACCGGCTGGAGCGGGAGGGCGTGCGGGTGCGCGTGCTGGGCCGCAGGACCGGGCTGCCCGCCGATATCGCCGCCATCGTCGAACGCGCGGAGCGATCGACGGCTCACAACAGTCGCTTCCTGTTGCAGGTCGCCTTCAACTACGGCGGCCGGGCTGACATCGTCGATGCGGCCCAAGGCTATGTGGACCAGTTGCTGGCCGGTCAGGCGACGGGGCCGCTGGACGAGGCGACCCTGGGGCTGGGGCTGTCGACAGCGGGCGGCCCGCCGGTAGACCTGATCGTGCGGACCTCGGGCGAGCAGCGACTGTCGAACTTCCTCCTGTGGGAGGCGGCCTACGCCGAGCTGGTCTACCAGAACGTGCTGTGGCCCGACTACGGATCCGAAGCCCTCGCTGATGCTGTGCGCCAGTACCAGCAGCGTGACCGCCGTTTCGGCGCCATCGCGGTCGAACCAGCGCTCGCGGTCAGCTGATGGCGTTCAAGGTGCGCGACATGGGCCTGCGCGCCGCCTCGGCCATCGTGCTGGCGCCTCTGGCCCTGCTGGCGGTCTGGTTCGGCGGCCCCTGGATTCTCGGCGTCCTGCTGATCGCCTGCGTGGTCCTGTCGATGGAATGGGCCAGGATGAGCGCGCCCGCCGACTGGAAGGCCGTCGCCGCTGCAGTCGCCCTCGCGCTCTGCGCCACCCTGCTGTCCAACCCCAACCAGGCCCTGTCCTTCAGTCTTGTGCTGCTGGTCTTCGGCGCGGCCGCAGCCGGTGTGTTCGCAAAGGCCCGCGGACAGTCGGGCATCGATGCGGCCTATGGCGTCCTCTACCTCGGCTGGCCCGCCCTGCTGCTGATCTGGCTGCGCGACGGGACCACGGCAGTCGGCTTCTACTGGGTGACGCTGGCCTTCGTGGTCGCCTGGGCCTCGGATATCGTGGCCTTCCTGGTTGGAAGCGCCGTAGGTGGTCCGAAGCTCTGGCCGCGCTATTCGCCCAACAAGACCTGGTCCGGCTTCATCGGCGGCCTGATCGCCGGTACCGTTGCGGGCGCCGCCATGGCGGCCCTGCCTGAGTCCGGCGTGCGTTCGATCGGATGGAGCGCGCTGCTCGGTTTCGCCGCCGCGCTTGCGACCATGGCCGGTGACCTGTGGGAATCGGCGTTGAAGCGTCGGTTCGGAGTCAAGGACGCGGGCAACCTGATCCCCGGCCACGGCGGCCTGATGGATCGGGTGGACGGACTGATGTTCGCCATCGTGGTCGTCGCCGTCGGACGCACGCTGGCCAACTACTTCGGCGCGAGCACGTGATCCGGCGGCGCGTGACCGTGCTGGGGTCCACCGGATCGGTGGGCGCCTCGACCCTGGACCTGATGGATCAGGCCGAAAGAGCCGGGAGCGGCGCCTTCGAGGTCGTCGCCCTGACGGGCGGCAAGAATATCGAGCGACTGGCCGAACAGGCGCGCCGCTGGCGTCCCGCCGTGGCCGTCACGGCTGATCCAGACCGGCTGGAGACGCTGAGGACGGCCCTGACCGGGACCGGCATCGCCGTTGCGGCGGGCGAAGCGGCCGTCGTCGAGGCGGCGACGCGACCGGCCGACCTCGTCATGGCTGCCATCGTCGGGGCGGCGGGGCTGAAGTCGGCATGGGCCGCCGCCGCGACCGGTGCGACGCTTGCGCTGGCCAACAAGGAAAGTCTGGTCTGTTGCGGTCGGGCCCTCATCGGGCGGGTGACGGCGTCCGGCGGGCGGCTGATCCCGGTCGATTCCGAGCATTCCGCCATCTTTCAGGTCTTTCCGACCGAGGCGCCCGAGCGTGTGGCGCGACTGATCCTGACGGCTTCAGGCGGTCCTTTCCGCATGGCTTCGCGGGCGGAGATGGCCGCGATGACGCCCGAACAGGCCGTCGCTCATCCCAACTGGAGCATGGGCGCCAAGATCTCCGTCGACAGCGCCACCATGGCCAACAAGGGCCTCGAGATGATCGAGGCGGCCTATCTGTTCGACATGCCGGCCGATCGCATCGACGTGGTGGTCCACCCCGAATCGATCATTCACAGCCTGGTCGAGTTCATCGACGGCTCGACCCTGGCCCAGATGGGGCCGCCGGACATGAAGACGCCGATCGCCTGCGCCCTGGCCTGGCCGGACCGGATGGCCTGGCCTGCGCCGAGGCTGGACCTGGCTGCCTTGGGCTGCCTGACCTTTGAGGCGCCCGATCCGGAGCGGTTTCCGTCACTGACGCTGGCTCGCGAGGCGCTGGAGGCGGGCGGGGGGGCGCCGACGATCTTCAACGCCGCCAACGAGGTCGCCGCGCTCGCCTTCCTTGACCGCCGTCTGGCCTTTCTCAATATTGCCGCAGTCGTCGCCGAAACCCTTGATCGGATGACGAAGACGGGGGCGGATGCCGATTTTGACGATGCCTGTGCGGGCGCTCTCGCGCTCGACGCTCGGGCCCGCCGGGTCGCGATCGAAATCGTCGGGAATCTGGCGCTCGCCGCCTGAGCCATTTGGCTGGGCGGGAACGGAGACGGCATGCTGAACGCGCTGGGACAGGCCCTGATCTATGTCGTGCCCTTCCTGCTGGTGCTGACGGTCATCGTCACCATCCATGAGCTGGGCCACTTTCTGGTGGCGCGCGCCTTCGGCGTGAAGGTCGACCGGTTCGCCATCGGCTTCGGCAAGGCGATCTTCAGCCGCACGGACCGGAACGAGATCGAATGGCGCGTCGGCTGGATGCCGCTGGGCGGCTATGTGAAGTTCTCCGGCGACATGGACGCCTCCAGCGTCCCGGACAGCCGTGGCCTGGACGCGCTGAAGTCCGAGATCATCGCGAGGGACGGCGTCGGCGCCGAGCGCGACTATTTCCACTTCAAGCCGGTGTGGCAGCGAATGCTGATCGTCGCCGCCGGCCCGGCGGCGAACTTCGTCCTCGCCATCTTCATCTTCACCGTGCTGTTTTCTGCGATCGGAGACAGGCTGCGACCGGCCCAGGTCGCTGATGTCAGCGCGGGATCGCCCGCAGCCGCCGCCGGTTTCCAGACCGGCGACCTGATCACAGCGATCAACGGCCGGGTCATCGGCGACGCCGGCGAAGTGACGCGCAAGGTCACCCTGTCCAGCGGCGACGCCCTGCGCTTCACCGTGGAACGAAACGGAGGCGAGGTCGAACTGGTCGCCATGCCGGTTCGTCGGACCGAGATCGATCCCATCGCCGGTCGCGTCAACGTGGGCCGCATCGGTTTGTCACTGACCAGTTCGCCGGGGACGACGCGTTATATTCGCTACAATCCGATTGAAGCGGTCGGTCGTGGTGTTCGGGAGACGGGCGACATTCTGGGTACGACTCTGACCTATCTCGGACGTATCTTCACCGGCCGCGAGTCGGGCGACCAGCTCAGCGGACCCCTCGGGATCGCCAAGGCTTCCGGCGCCCTGACCAACGCGGCGGTGGCCGCGAATCCTGATCCGGGCGCCATGGCGCTGAACCTGCTGCTGACGCTAACCAGCTTCGCCGCCATACTTTCGATCGGAATCGGCTTTCTAAACCTGTTGCCCATCCCCGTTCTGGATGGCGGACATCTGGTCTTCTACGCCTACGAGGCTGTGGCGAAGAAACCCGTTGCCGCCAACGTTCAGGAGGCCGGATACAGGGTCGGTCTTGCTTTGCTGGCGGGTTTGATGTTGTTCGCCACCTGGAACGACCTGCAGAAGTCGAACGTGTTCCAATTCCTCGGCGGGCTCGTCAGTTGAGCCGACGCCAGCCCCCGATGGTTCCCCGCATGATCCTGAACGACCTCCGCGCCGCTTCCAATACGGGTGACCGCAACCTGCGCAGGACCTGCGCAGCGACCGCAAGCCTGCTGGCGCTTGTCGCGGGAACGCCGGCCCTCGCACAGACCGCGCCTGCCGCACCGGTGCAGCAGGCGGCTCCGGCCGCGCCGTCCGAGTCGGGCGTCGTCAACCGCATCCTGGTTCAGGGCAACCAGCGTATCGATCAGACCACGGTTCTTTCCTACCTGCCGATCCAGCCCGGCGACACGATCGATCCGGTCATCCTGGACGTCGCCATCCGGACCCTGACGCGCACCCAGTTGTTTGCCGACGTTCAGATCGGCCTCCAGCCCAATGGCGACCTTGTTGTTCGCATCGTCGAAAACCCGATCATCAACCAGGTCGTGTTCGAAGGGAACGGCGCGATCAGCGAGGACAAGCTGCGCGAGGAAGTCACTATCGCGCCTCGCGGAATCTACACCCGCGCCCGGGTTCAGGAGGACGTGGGCAAGATCATCGAGCTTTACCGCCTGTCGGGCCGCATCTCGGCGAACGTTACGCCCAAGCTGGTGCAGCTGGAACAAAACCGCGTCGACCTGATCTTCGAGATCGACGAGGGTCCGGAGACGGGCGTCCAGTCGATCACCTTCCTCGGCAACAGCGCCTTCGCCGACAGCGAACTGCGCGAGGTCATGGTGACCAAGCAGACGCAGTGGTGGCGGCTGTTCACCAAGAACGACAACTACGATCCCGGCCGTCTGGACTACGACCGTGAGCAGCTGCGGAAATTCTACACGAACCGCGGCTACTACGACTTCCGCATCACGTCGGCCGTGGCCGAGCTGGCGCCGGATGACAGCGCCTTCGCCATGACCCTGACAGTCGACGAGGGCGACAAGTACAACTTCGGCGATATCCAGGTCGTGACCGAGAACGACCGCCTGAATGCGGACTTCCTGGAACTGCTGCTGCCGATCCGCACGGGCGACCTGTACGAGAGCGACAAGATCGAGAGTTCGGTCGATGCGCTGACGTTCGCGGCGGGCTCGGCGGGCTACGCCTTTGTCGACATCAATCCGACCTACCGACCGAATCCCGAGACCGACACCATCGACGTCACGTTCAACGTGTCGGAAGGGCAGCGCGTCTACGTCGACCGCATCAACGTCATCGGCAACACCCGCACCATCGACCCGGTCATCCGCCGTGAGCTGATGCTGACCGAAGGTGACGCCTTCAACCGCACCCTGCTGGAGCGGTCGCGCAACAATCTGCGGGCCCTGGGCTTCTTCAAGGAAGTCACCGTCGACGAGACACGCGGCGCCGCGCCGGACCGTTCGATCGTCAACGTCACCGTCGAGGAACAGCCGACCGGCGAACTGTCCGTCGGCGCCGGCTTCAGTTCGGTCGACAGCTTCGTGGTCAATCTGGGCATCTCTGAACGCAACTTCCGCGGCCGGGGCCAGAACGTGGTCGCCCGCGTCGAATGGGGTTCGCTGCGCCAGCAGATCGACTTCCGCTTCACCGAGCCCCGCTTCCTGGGTCGGGACATCGGGGCGGGCTTCGACCTGTTCCACTCGCGCTACGACTTCCAGGAGGAGTCCTCGTTCGACTACCGGTCGACCGGCGCGGGCCTGCGCCTGACCTATCCGCTGAACGGCTACAGCCGCCTGTCGACGCGCTACTTCATCAAGGACGACGAGATCCTGGTGCCGGTGGGGTACTGCGACACCGGGGGATCCGGCTCGTCCGCCCTGTGCGAACAGGTTGGGGCCTCGCTGAACTCGTCTGTTGGTTACACCCTGCTGGTGGATCGCCGGAACGACCCGGTGCGCGCGACGCGCGGCTGGACTGGCTCGCTTCGTCAGGATTTCGCAGGCCTCGGCGGCGACGTGAACTACGTGAAGACCGAAGTGGATGCGACCGTCTACTACGGCATCACGCCAAGTTGGATCGTCACCCTGGCGGGCTCCGCCGGCTATGTTTCGGGCTGGAACGGCGATGCGATCCGGATCAACGATCGCTTCTTCAAGGGCGGCAACAGCTTCAGGGGCTTTGAAAACGCAGGCATGGGGCCGCGCGACCTGACGACCCAGGATGCGCTGGGCGGCAATTTCTACGCCGTGGGCACCCTCGAACTGACCCTGCCGAACGTCCTGCCCGAACAGTACGGCATCAAGACTTCGCTATTCGCAGACGTCGGCACCCTCGGTGTTCTCGACAACCGCTACACCCTCGGCACCAACGGCCTGCCGGACGCTTCCATTGCGGATGACCTGTCGCTGCGCGCCTCCGCCGGCCTCAGCGTTCACTGGAGGTCGCCGATGGGTCCGATCCGGTTCGATTTCAGCCAGATTCTGAGCAATGAAGAATACGACCGGACCGAAACCTTCCGCTTCTCGACCTCAACCCAGTTCTAAGCCCGGGCCTGTCGGCCCTATAAGGTTACCCATGAAAATCCTCGCTATCGGCGCTTTCGCCCTGGCCTCGCTCGTCGCCTCGACCGCTGTCGCCCAGACCCAAGGCCCGCAGAACCCCGGCCCCGCCATTCCCGGCGTCTGCGTCTATTTCAACCAGCGTCTGCTGGCGACCTCGACCGCCGGTCAGGCCGTTCAGGCGCGCATGGAACAGCTGGCGACCGAGGTTCAGGGCGAACTGGCCCCTTACGGCGTGGCGATCCAGAACGAGATCAACACGCTGCAGCAGGGCGGCCAGGCTGCTGATCCGGACGGCGCCCGTCGCACGGCCCTGCAGGCTCGTATCACCGAGGCCCAGACCCTCGAACAGACTCGCCAGGACGAGCTGCGCTACACTCTGTCGGAACAGCGCCGCCTGATCTCGGCCCAGGTCGAGCCGATCCTGGTCGCCGTCTATCAGGAGCGCGGCTGCGGCATCCTGATCGACCGCGAGAGCGTGTTCATCCTGAACCCGGCCATGGACGTCACCGACGTGGTCATTCAGCGCCTGAACACCGCCCTGCCGACCCTGAGCTTCAACCGCCTGCCGATCCCGGCCCAAGCGGCTCAGTAAGGCGCAGGGCATGACGCCCGACGCCCGTTTCTTCGATACGCTGAGCCCGTTCGGCGTCGACGACCTCGCGGCCCTGACGGGCGGCGAGGTCGTTCGAACTTCGGACGTCCGTATCGCGCGTGTCGCGCCTCTGGCGACGGCGGATGGTCAGGCCGTGGCTTTTCTCGGCGACCGGAAGTTCCTTCCGGCCCTGGGATCGACCGCCGCCGGCTGCGTGATCGTGTCCGGAGAGGCCGCGGACGCCGCTCCGGCGGGAGCGGCTGTCATCGTCTCCCGGACGCCCCAGGCGGCCTGGGCCGCCGCCGCCGCGGCCCTGCACCGGCCTGTCGGCTTGACGGTAACCTCGCCGTCTGAGGTCTGCGAGGACGACAGCGTCGTGATCGAGCCCGGTGTGGTTCTGGGTCAGGGTGCTCGCATCGGGCGGGGTAGCCGGATCGGCGCCAACACTCTGATCGGGCCCGGCGTCCAGATCGGCCGCGACTGCGATATCGGACCGAACGTCACCATCCGCTTCGCCTTCATCGGCGACCGGGTGAAGATCTATGCCGGCGCCCGCCTTGGCGAGGCCGGGTTCGGGGCGGCTGGCGGGACGAGCGGTCCCGTCGATGTCCCCCAGCTGGGGCGGGTCATCATTCAGGACGGGGTCACCATCGGGGCCAATACCTGCATCGACCGCGGCGCCTTCGACGACACCGTGATCGGCGAGAATACCAAGATCGATAACCTGGTCATGATCGCCCACAACTGCATCATCGGGCGAAACTGCCTGATCGCGGGCCAGACGGGGATCTCGGGGTCGGTGACGATCGGCGACGGCGTGATGTTCGGGGGCCAGGCCGGGGTGGGCGACCACTTCACCATCGGCGTCGGCGCGCGGGTCGCGGCGGGCGCGGGCGTACTGGCCGATATTCCGGCGGGCGAGACATGGTCCGGCTATCCGGCCAAACCGATCCGTCAGTTCTTGCGCGAAACCATCTGGGTGGCCAAACAGGCGGGGCGAAAAAGAGAGCGGACGGATGACTGAACCTGGGCTGACCATCGACTATGCCGAGGTCATGCGCCGGCTGCCCCATCGCTATCCCTTCCTGTTGGTGGACAAGGCAGAGGCTTTCGTGGCCAGCACCTCGATCACGGGTATCAAGAACGTCACGCACAACGAGCCGTTTTTCCCGGGACACTTCCCCATCGACCCGGTCATGCCGGGCGTCCTGATCGTCGAGGCCATGGCCCAGACGGGAGCTCTGCTGATGTCCAAGAGCCTGGATGTCGCGGTCGAGGGCAAGGTCATCATGTTCATGTCCATCGACGGCGTCCGCTTCAGGAAGCCTGCACGGCCGGGCGATCAGCTGCGCATGAATGTGATCGTGACGAAGCAGCGCGGCGACATCTTCAAGTTCCGGGGCGAGACCTTCATCGACGGCAAGCTGGCGGCCGAAGCCGACTTCGCGGCCATGGTGGTCACCGTCGACAAGCCGGTCACACCATGAGCCATATACACCCCACCGCCATCGTCGACGGCTCGGTCGAGCTGGGCGAGGATGTGGCGATCGGGCCGTGGTGTACGGTCGGGCCGGGCGTGAAGCTCGACGCCGGCGTCCATCTGATCAGCCATGTGGTCGTCCAGCAGGACACGACGGTAGGGGCTCGCACGGTCATCCATCCCTTCGCCGTGATCGGGGGTGACCCCCAGCACAACGGTTACAAGGGCGAGACCGTCCGGCTGGAGATCGGCTCGGACAACGCGATTCGCGAGCATGCGACCTTCAACCGGGGCACGCCGCAGGGATCGGGCGTCACCCGCGTCGGCTCCCACGGCCTGTTCATGACCGGCGCCCACGTCGGCCACGATGCGGTCGTCGGCGACCATGTGGTGATGGCCAACAGCGCGACCCTGGGCGGCCATGCGCGCATCGGTGACAAGGTCTTCCTGGGCGGCCTGTGCGCCGTGCATCAGAACGGCCGTGTGGGGCAGGGCGCCATCGTCGGCGGCCTGGCGGCCGTGACGCGCGATGTGATCCCCTACGGGTCGGCCTGGGGCAACCACGCGCGGCTGCATGGCCTGAACCTGATCGGGCTGAAGCGGAAGGGCTATGGCAAGGACGCGGTCCGGCGGTTGCTGGCGGCCTTCCGCGACCTGTTCGAAGGCGACGGCGTGTTCGCCGACCGGCTGGAGACGGTCGAGGCCGGTTACGCCGACCTGCCCGAGATCATGGAGATCACGGCCTTCATCCGCGAAGGGGGCAAACGGCCGCTGTGTCTGCCCGGAGAATGACCAATCCCGGACACCAAACCCGTCAAATTTCGTCGCCAACTCGACCAGTCGGCTGGTCAACCTCGCCAACATCACCAAACGCCCGGTTCCGGGGAGCCGGGTCTTGAGCACCGGCAAACTGGGCCTGATCGCGGGCGGCGGCGCGCTTCCTCTGGCCATCGCGGCGCGGTGCGACCTGGAAGAGCGGGCCGTCTTCGTGGTGCGTCTGACGAGCTTCGCCGACCCGCATCTGATCCGCTATCCGGGGATCGAGGCCGGTATGGCCGAGATCGGCAGGGTGTTGTCGGCGCTGAAGGCGGCGGGCTGCACGGCGGTCTGTTTCGCCGGCACAGTCAGTCGCCCGGATTTCAAGGCGCTGAAGCCCGATCTGAAGGGGGCGATGGTGCTGCCGGGAATCATCGCGGCGGCGACGAAGGGCGATGACGCCCTGCTGCGCAAGATCCTGTCGGTGTTCGAGGCCGAGGGCTACGCCATCGAGGGGGCCGACGACATTCTGGGCGGGGAGACGCTCCCGGTCGGCGGTCTTGGACGGGTAAGGCCGGACGAGAACCAGCTCTCCGATCTCAGGAAGGCGCTCCATGTCGCGGAAAAGGCGGGTGAACTCGACATTGGCCAGGGGGCGGTCGTGTGTGACGGCCTGGTGCTTGCCGTCGAGGCCCAGGAGGGCACGGACGCCATGCTCGGACGCGTCGCCGGCCTGCCTGCGGACCTGCGCGGAGTGTCCGGAAATCTGAAGGGCGCCCTGGGCAAGGCGCCCAAGCCGATCCAGGACCTGAGGGTCGACATGCCGGTCATTGGAGCACGGACCCTCGAGATGGCCGCCGCCGCCGGTCTGGCGGGCGTCGGCGGGGTCGCGGGCAGGCTGATCCTGATCGACCGGGCCGCGATCATCGAGGCGGCGGACCGGCTTGGGCTGTTCGTCTGGGGCGAGGACCGCTCGTGAAGATCATGCTGGTCGCCGCAGAGGCTTCGGGCGATGCGCTCGGCGCCGGTCTGGCGCAGGCCTTGCGGGAGCGCAGCCCGGATATCGGCTTCGTCGGCGTCGGTGGGCCGAAAATGGCGGCCGAGGGTATCGAAAGCCCGTTCGACATCGCCGAACTGTCGATCCTGGGCTGGCTGGAGGGCCTGCGCGCCTACGGCCGGGTCAGGGCACGGGTTGCCGACACAGTCGCCCTTGCGGTGCGGGAGCGGCCGGATGCGGTCGTCCTCATCGACAGCTGGGGTTTCACCATCCGGGTCGCCAAGGCCCTGCGCGAGGCGCTGCCGGGCATCCCCCTGATCAAATATGTCGGGCCCCAGGTCTGGGCGTCGCGGCCGGGGCGGGCGAAGACGCTCGCCGGAGCGGTCGACCACCTGCTGGCCCTCTACGCCTTCGACGCCCCGTGGTTTGAGCGCGAGGGCCTGCCGACGACGGTCGTCGGCTCACAGGCCCTGCATATCGACATGGGCGCAGCCGATCCGGCCGCTTTCCGGGCCGCGCGGGGCATCGCGCCTGACGCACGGCTGCTGCTGGTCCTGCCCGGAAGTCGGCCGAGCGAGGTCCGGCTGATGACGCCCGTCTATGAGGCGGCGATCAAATCGCTCAAGGCCGCCGATCCGAGGCTGGAGGTCGCCGTCGTCGTCGCGGGCACGGTCGCCGACGACGTCACGGCCCGCGTCGCCGCCTGGCCCTTCCGCGCGCATGTGGTGACCGAGGCGGACAAGTACGCGGCGATGAGGGCCGCGACCGTGGCCCTGGCCACCAGCGGCACGGTCTCGACCGAACTGGCCTTGGCCGGCGCACCCATGGTCATCGGCTACCGGTTCGCGCCGCTCAGCTATGCGATCATGAAGCCTTTCTTCACTGGCAAGTACGCGACCCTGTTCAACCACGCGGCGGACGAGGAGATCGCGCGCGAGCTGATCCAGACCGACGCGACGCCGGAGAAGGTCGCGGCCGAGGTCGATCGGCTTTTCCGCAATCCCGACGCCCGGACAGCCCAGAGCCGACGCCAGACCGAGGCGCTGGACTATATGGGGCGGAGCGGGGCCGATCCCTCGACCCTGGCGGCCGAGGCCGTCCTGGACGTCATCGCGGGCGCCTCTGGATCAAAGGGTGCATCCGACCTAGATTCCGATCGCTGATCCCTGCTGGATGTTCGTCGAATGACTTCTGCCCGACCGCCCAAGAAAAGCGAGACGCTGGAAATCCGGCTGCCGCATGCCTCGAAGCTCGCCTTCATGGAGCGTTGCCGCGCAGCCGGTCTGACGGCGAGCGAGGTCATGCGCGGCCTGATCGAGAAAGAAACCGCTGTGGCCCCGAAAGCCCGGCGGATGAAGAGCTGGCAGACCCTGGCCGCTGCGGTCGCCGGCATCGCCATAGGCGCGGCCGCTGCCCCGTCGATCGCCCAGGCCCTGCCAGGCTCGCGCGCCGCCTTTGACCAGATGGACGCCAATCACGACGGCGTCGTCTCCTTCGCCGAGTTCCGGTCGCGCTAGCGGATAGACTGAGCGAACCGGCCCGGGCGCAGGTTGAACCAGGTCCATGGCTTCCAGAGCGCCGCGCCGGGATTCCACGAGGCGACGACGACCTCGGCCCGGCCCACGACATTGCCCACCGGCAGCAGGCCGACCCCGACATCGCCTGACCAGCGGCTGTCCAGCGAGTTGTCGCGATTGTCGCCCATGACGAACAGCTGACCCTGGGGCACGACCTCGGCCGGCCGGTCGTCGCCGGCCCCAGGGCCGCCGTCGAAGGTGACATAGGCGCGGCCGTCCGCCTGACGCTCCTCGACCTGTTCCACCGGCCGTCCGGGCTGATCGAGGTCGACGCCCGGTCCGAGCGCGCGTTGGGGCAGTGCCCGACCGTTCACGGTCACCACGCCGCCCGATACCGACACCGTGTCGCCGGGCAGTCCGATCACCCGCTTGATCCAGGTCTCCTGCGGGTTGCTCGGGCGGCGGAAGACGACGACGTCGCCGCGCTTCGGCAGGTGCTCAAATAACCGGCCCGACGGCAGGGGCGGATTGAAGGGCAGGGAGGCGCGGCTCCAGCCGTAGGCGAATTTGGACACCACCAGATAGTCGCCGACGATCAGGCCGGGCTCCATCGAAGCCGAGGGGATGGTGAAGGGCTGGAAGGCGACGGTCTGGATCGCAACGGCGGCCGCAAGCGCGACGGCGACGGTGCGGGCGATGTCGATGATCTCGGCGACTGTGGACGGCGGCGCGGAGCCGGCGAGGCTTTCGGTGTTCAGGGTGTCGGAAGTCTGGGTCATGGCGACAGTCGAGCCGCGATCCGCGCCTCAAGCCAGCCAAGTCGTGTCCGGACAGGCGATGAAGGTGTCCGGACAAAAAAAACGCCGGGGCGCGCCCCGGCGTTCTGTCTGTGCGGACGGTCTAGCCCCGGTTCTGGATCGGCACGTAGTCGCGCTGGGTCGGGCCGGTGTAGAGCTGGCGCGGACGGCCGATCTTCTGCGCCGGATCGGCCAGCATTTCTTCCCACTGGGCGATCCAGCCCACGGTGCGGGCCAGGGCGAACAGCACGGTGAACATCGAGGTCGGGAAGCCCATCGCCGAAAGGGTGATGCCCGAATAGAAGTCGACGTTCGGGAACAGCTTGCGCTCGATGAAATACTCGTCCGACAGGGCGATGCGTTCCAGCTCCTTGGCGACCTGGAACAGGGGATCGTTCTCGGCGCCGACGAGGTCGAGGATCTCGTCCGCCGACTGTTTCATCACCGTGGCCCGGGGATCGTAGTTCTTGTACACGCGGTGGCCGAAGCCCATCAGCTTGTACTTCTTGGCCTTCACGCCTTCGATGAACTCCGGAATCTTGTCCGGGGTGCCGATCTCCTTGAGCATCGTCAGCGCCTCTTCGTTGGCGCCCCCGTGCGAGGGACCCCACAGGCAGGCGATGCCGGCGGCGATACAGGCGAACGGATTGGCGCCCGACGATCCGGCCAGACGGACGGTCGAGGTCGAGGCGTTCTGTTCGTGATCGGCGTGCAGGGTGAAGATCCGGTCCATGGCCCTGGCCATCTTGGGATCGACCACATAGTCCTCGGCCGGAACGGCGAAACACATGCGCAGGAAGTTCTCGGCGTAGGAGAGGTCGTTGCGCGGCGAAACGAACGGCTGGCCGATGTGATATTTGTAGGCGCGGGCGGCGATCGTCGGCATCTTGGCGATCAGGCGGATGGCCGAGATGTTGCGCTGGACCGGATCATGGATGTCCAGGCTGTCGTGATAGAAGGCCGACAGGGCCCCGACCGTGCCGACCATGATGGCCATCGGGTGCGCGTCGCGGCGGAAGCCGTCGAAAAAGCGGTCGAACTGGGAATGCAGCATCGTGTGCCGCGTCACGGTCTCTTCGAAGGCCTCGTACTGGGCGGCCGTCGGCAGTTCGCCGTGCAGCAGCAGGTGGCAGACCTCGATGAAGTTCGATTTCTCGGCCAGCTGTCCGATCGGATAGCCGCGGTGCAACAGGATGCCCGCATCGCCGTCGATATAGGTGATGGCGCTTTCGCAGGCCGCCGTGGAGGTGAAGCCCGGGTCGAAGGTGAAGGCGTCGGTCGCCCCGTACAGCTTGCGGATGTCGATAACGTCGGGACCGGTTGTGCCGGACAGGACGGGCAGTTCGACGGATTTATCGCCGTAGGTCAGGGTCGCCGATCCGGCGGATTTTGAGGTTTCGGTCATCTGGCGCCCTTGCTTTCGTGTTCTGTCCGGACGGGAGAACCCCGGAACCCGATTGTTATTGCCGATCACATAGGGCGTGACGCGGAAAAGTGTGAGCGGTTTTCCGGTCACGTCACGCCCAATGTATCAAGCTGGACCTTGATTCACGGCATCAGCGGAACTGCGAAGCAGTTCCTCCTCAGCTGATCAAGGTCTAGTCTGTTGCAGCGCATCATCCAAGCGCCCGAGCGCTTCTTCGCGTCCGAGGGCCGACAGAGTTCTGGCGATATCGGGCGATGCGGAGCCACCGGTCAGGGCGGCGCGCATCGGAGGGCCGATCTTGCCGAAGCCGATACCCTCTTCCTCGGCGAAGGCTTTCAACTCCGCTTCAAGCGCGAAGACGTCCCAGCTCTCGAACAGGGCGAGGCGAGCGCGAACCCGGGCGATACGTTCGGCCGTCTCTCCGGACAGCAGGCCGCGGGCCTTTTCGTCGAGGTCCAGCGGGCGGGTTTTCAGCACGAAGGCGGTCTGATCCGCCAGGTCGAGCAGGGTCTTCGCGCGATCTTTGACGAACGGCATGGCGCGCTGGAGGCGGGCCTCGTCGCCCTCGTTCAACGGCGCCCCCCGGGCGAGGTGGGCGTCCAGCGTCATGCCTGCGAGGCGTTCGTCGGCGGCGAGACGGAGCCAATGCGAATTGACATGGGCCAGCTTGTCGAAGTCCAGACGGGCGGGCGCCTTGCCGACGCCGTCCAGATCGAACCACTCGCGCGCCTGGTCGTCGCCGAACAGTTCGTCATCGCCGTGGGCCCAGCCGAGGCGGGCCAGATAGTTGCGCATGGCCTCGGGCAGGTAGCCCATCTCCGCATACTCGTGGACCGCCTGGGCGCCGTGGCGCTTGGACAGTTTGGCGCCGTCCGGGCCGTGAATCAGCGGGATGTGGGCGAAGACCGGTCGGGTCCAGCCCAGCGCGTCGTAGATCAGTGACTGGCGCGCGGCGTTGTTCAGGTGGTCGTCGCCGCGAATGACGTGGGTGACGCCCATGTCGTGGTCGTCGACGACGACGGCGAGATTGTAGGTCGGGGCGCCGTCGGAGCGCAGCAGGACCAGATCGTCGAGATCCTCATTGCCCCAGCTGACCTCACCCTGGACGGCGTCGGGCACGAAGACGCGGCCGGGCAAGGGCCGGCGGAAGCGCACGACGTGGGGCTGGGACAAATCATCGACCGTCGGGGTGCGGTCGCGCCAGGGCGATTCGAAGGTGCGCCGCTCGGCCTTGGCCTCGTCACGCAGGCGGCCGGTTTCCTCGGCCGAGGTGAAGTCACGGTATGCCGCGCCGAGCTCCAGCAACTGATCCACGACTTCGCGATGGCGGTCGGCCTGGGCGTGCTGGAAGACGGGTTCCTCGTCGGCGAACAACTCGAGCCAGCTCAGGCCGTCGAAGATGGCCTTCACAGCGTCGTCGGTCGAGCGCTCCCGGTCGGTGTCCTCGATGCGGACGAGGAATTTGCCGCCGCGACCTTTCGCGTAAAGGTAGTTGAACAACGCCGTCCTCGCGCCTCCTATGTGGAGGTAGCCGGTGGGCGAGGGGGCGAAACGGGTGACGACCTGGGGGGATGAGGCTGTGGGCATGGGGGAGGGGTCCGAACGGGCCGCCCTTATACCCCCCGAAGCGGCAAAGCCCAGCCTGTCGGCGCGTCTTCGTGCCTGGGCCCGGGACGAGATGCTGGCCCAGTCGATGCGCTGGCGGCTGTGGGCGCCGGTGGCGTTCGGCGGCGGGGCGGCGATCTATTCGCCCTGAGGTCGGAGCCGCCGTTGTGGCCGCTGGCGGTGGCGGCCTTGCTGGCGACGGGGTTGTGGCTCGGGGCGCGGATGCGTGGGCCGGGACGTGTGGTCACCCTGCCGCTGATGCTGGTCGCCTGCCTGTTCCTCGGACTGGCGGGCGCAAAGGTGAGGGCGGAGCGGGTGGCGGCTCCCATCGCTCCGGCCATGGCTGAGCCGACCGTGGTCGAGGGCTGGGTTGTCGATGTCGACAGCCCCGGTGATCGAGGCCATCGGATCGTCCTCGCGCCGGCGTGGATCCGGGCGCTTGAGCCCGCGGTCACGCCGATCAGGCTGCGGGCAACGGTGCGGGGGGAGCCACCGAGGCCGGGCGAGGCGATCCGGTTGTTCGCCATCCTCAATCCGCCGCCGCCCCCGGCCAGCCCGGGCGCCTATGATTTCGGGCGCAACGCCTGGTTCCAGGGACTGGGCGGCACGGCCTTCGCGCTGGGCGAGACCCGGGAGGCGCGACTGGCGCCGCCGCCCTGGCGACTGCGGCTGGCGATGGCGGTGAACGGCGCGCGATTCGCCCTGGCGCAAAGGATCGTCGGCCGGCTGGGCGAGCGGACGGGCGGGATCGCCGCCGCCATGACGACGGGGCACGAGACCTGGATCGCACGGGAAGACCTCGACGCCATGCGGGATTCCGGCCTGGCGCACATCCTGTCGATCTCCGGCCTGCACATGGCCATCGTCGGCGGGTTCGCCTTCTTCGTTGTCCGGCTCGGCGTCGCGGCCTGGCCGTCGCTGGCGTTGCGGGTGTCGGGCAAGAAGGTGGCGGCGGTCGTCGGACTGGTCGCGGTGTGGAGCTATCTGGTGCTGTCGGGCGCGCCGGCGCCGGCGCAGCGGGCGGCGATCACGGCGTCGGTGGCGTTCGCGGCGATCCTGCTGGATCGGCCTGCGATCACAATGCATGCGCTGGCGGTGGCGGCGATGGTCGTGCTGATCCTGCAGCCGGAAGCCATTGTGACGCCGGGGTTCCAGATGTCGTTCGCGGCGACCGCGGCGCTGGTGGCCCTGTCGGAGGCCTGGCCGCCCCGGACGCGGGAGCTGTCCGTGCCCTGGCCCATCGCGGCGTTTCAGTCAGTCCGGCACTGGCTGGTGATCGCGGTGACGGCGAGTCTGGTGGCGGGGGCGGCCACGGGGCCGTTCGCGGTCCAGCATTTCAATCGCGCCGCCATGTACGGGCTCGTGGCGAATCTGACGACCTCGCCGATCGCGGACTTCGTGATGATGCCGGCGCTGGCGCTGGGGGCCTTGCTCGAGCCGGTCGGACTGGGCGGGCCGTTCCTTTGGGTGGCGGGCAAGGGCGTCGATCTGATGCTGGCGATCGGCCACTGGACGGCGGGCCTGCCGGGCGCGGTCAGGACCATCGCCAGCGCGCCGGATTATGTGCTGCCGATCTCATTCCTGGGCGTCCTGTTCCTGAGCCTGTGGCAGGGGCGGATGCGGTGGCTGGGCTTGCCGTTTGCCTGCGCCGTCCTCGTTTGGCCCCGCGCGCCGACGCCCGCGGTGTGGATCGGGGATGGCGGCACGAATGCGGCGTTCAGCGCGGGTGGCGCGGCGGTCGTGGTCAGGCCCGGCGTGCGCCAGTTCGCAGCGGATCTCTGGTCGCGGCGGCGGGGCCTGACGCTGGAGCCCCGGCCGGGCGAGGGATGGGCCTGTCTGAGGTCAAGCTGCGCCCCGGCCGGAGCTGCGTCCGGCCTCGTCGCCCTGTGGTGGGGAAAGGCCGCGCCTGACCGGGAACAACTGGCTGCGCTCTGTGCGTCGGCGCCGTTGGTCAGCGTCCGGGCCGTTGTCCAAGCGCTTCCTGCCGCCTGCGACGGCAAACTGGTTCTGGACGGGCTCGACTATCAGAAAGGCGGATCGGTCGAGTTGTGGCGCACCGCTCAGGGCTGGCGCGCGGTCTGGGCCGCCGAGGTGCGTGGCGACCGGCCGTGGAGCCGTCCCGGATACGTCTTCGACGTTCCGGGATGACAAGGGTGGGACCTTGTCATCCCGGACTTGATCCGGGATCAGTGATACTGGCGGATGAGGCCGACCAGCTTGCCCTGAACCTCGACCTGGTCGGGTCCGAAGATGCGGGTCTCATAGTTGCGGTTGGCGGGCTCCAGGGCGATGGAATTCCCCTTCTTGCGCAGGCGCTTGAGGGTCGCCTCTTCACCTTCCACCAGAGCGACGACGATCTCGCCCGAGGCGGCGGTGTCGACGCGCTTGATGACGACCAGGTCGCCATTGAGGATGCCGGCCTCGATCATCGAGTCGCCCTCGATCTCGAGCATGTAGTGTTCGCCGGCGCCTAGCATGGACTCGGGCACCTGATAGCGACCGTGGTCCTGTTGCAGGGCGGCGATGGGCACGCCGGCGGCGATCTTGCCCACCAGAACCAGTTCGCGGGTGTCGTTGGCGGGCTCGGCGGAGGCCGGGCGTCCGCCGCCCTCGATGACCGCCGGGGTGAAGCCCGTGCGACCGCGCACGGCTCCGGCCGTCGCCTGTTCCGGGAGCTTGGTGACCTCGAGGGCGCGGGCGCGGTGGGCGAGGCGGCGGATGAAGCCGCGTTCCTCCAGGGCCGTGATCAGCCGGTGGATGCCCGATTTGGACGCCAGATCCAGCGCCTCCTTCATCTCGTCGAACGACGGGGAGACACCGGTCTCCTTGATGCGTTCATGGATGAACATCAGGAGTTCGTGCTGCTTGCGGGTCAGCATGGTGGGAATCGCCTTCAGAACAAGTCGTGAACCGTTGCCGATGTTCTGTAAGTGTTCTTGCCTAATGTCAACTTAACGGCAGATGGTCCGCCAGACTGAAATCCAGGGAGCGGTTTGCGGCCCGCCGGAATGCCGTCAATGCGGACTGGCTCTCGAAAAGTTCGACGGCGAAAATTTCGAGACGTGAACCGCAGACACCGCGAACTGCCGCTTGTCGGGACGGCCAAGGCCGCCGATGCCGCAAATGTCAGGCGAGCAGCGCCTGGGTCGCCGCCTCGACGTCCGTCTGACGCATCAGGCTTTCACCCACGAGGATGGCCGAAGCCCCGGCTCCAGAGACTTCCGCGACGTCGGCCGGGCTGAAGATCCCGCTTTCGGCCACCAGCAGCGAGCCCCCCGGCGACAGTGGCGCGAGCCGGGCCGTGGCGCCGAGGTCGACGTCGAAGGTCCGCAGCGAGCGGTTGTTGATCCCGACCAGGTCGCCGCCGAGGTCGGCGGCGCGGGCCATCTCGTCCTCGTCGTGGGTCTCGATCAGCGCGTCCATGCCGAAGCGCCGGGCCTCCGACAGGAGCTCGTCGGCCAGGACATCGTCGATCATGGCCAGGATGATCAGGATGCAGTCGGCGCCGAGGGCCCGGCTCTCGGCCACCTGCCACGGGTCGACGAGGAAGTCCTTGCGCAGGCAGGGCAGGGCGACGGCGGCCCGCGCCTGGACCAGGTAGGCGTCTGCGCCCTGGAAGCTGGGGCCGTCTGTCAGGACGGACAGGCAGGCCGCGCCGCCCGCCTCGTAGGCCCGGGCCAAGGCCGGCGGGTCGAAGTCGGGGCGGATCAGACCCTTTGAGGGGCTGGCCTTCTTGATTTCTGCGATCAGGGCGGGACCACCGGGCTCGGCGCGGCGCTCCAGGGCGCTACGGAAGCCGCGCGGCATGCCCGCGATCAAGGCGAGGGATTCGATCTGGTCTTGCGACTGGGCCGCCTTCCGCGCGGCGACATCCACGCGCTTGTAGGCGGCGATGCGGTCGAGGATGTCAGTCATGCGGGGTGTTCGATCGGCGGCGGAGTCGAGGTGATGCGGGCGAGACCGGCGAGCGCCTCGGCCGCCTTGCCGTCGTCGATTGCGGCGGCGGCGAGGGCGACGGCGGCTTTCAGGTCCGCTGCCTTGTCCGCGACCACGAGGGCGGCGGCGGCGTTCAGCAGGACGATGTCGCGATAGGGGCCGGTCTCGCCCGCCAGCAGGGCGGTCAGGGCGGCAGCGTTGGTCTCGGCATCCCCGCCGCGCAGGGATTCGAGATCGGCGCGGGGCAGACCGGCGTCCTCGGGCGTCACAACGAAGCGGCGGACAGCGCCATCCTTCCACTCGGCCACATCGGTCGGACCCGTGGTGGTCAGTTCGTCCAGGCCCTGACCATGAACGGTCCAGGCGCGGGTGGCCCCGAGACGGCCCAGCACCTCGGCGAGCGGCTCCAGCAGGCGTGGATCATAGACGCCCATGACCTGACGTTTCGCACCCGCCGGATTAGAAAGCGGCCCCAACAGGTTGAAGACGGTACGGAATCCGATCTCGGCCCGGACCGGTCCGACGTGGCGCATGGCGCCGTGATAGGCGGGGGCGAACAGGAAGGCGATGCCGGCCTCGTCGAGCGCCTGACGCTGTTGGGCCAGGCCCGCGGTCAGGTCGACGCCGAGAACGCCGAGCACGTCGGAGGATCCGGACCTGGAGCTCATCGCGCGGTTGCCGTGCTTGGCGACCTTCAGGCCTGCGCCAGCCAGCACAAGCGCAGCGGCGGTCGAGATGTTGAAGGTGTGGGCCCCGTCGCCGCCAGTGCCGCAGGTGTCTATGACGTCCCAGGGGTGGTCGAGGGTTACGGCCGCGTCCCGCATCGCCTGGGCGAAAGCGGCGATCTCCTCGACCGTCTCACCCCGGATACGCAGGGCGGTGACGGCGGCGGCGACCTGGGCCGGGGTCGGCTCGCCGCGCAAACAGGCGGCGAAGAAGTCGCCGGCCTCTTCCGAACTCAGGACCTGGCCGTCGACCAGCTTGGCCAGCAGCGGCTTGAAACCACCCTCTGACACAGCGTCAGACCATCGCCAGACGCTTGACGCCCGCCTGATCGAGGAAGTTGGCCAGCATCTCGTGGCCGTGTTCGGTGGCGATGGATTCGGGGTGGAACTGGACCCCGTGGATCGGCCGCTCGTGATGCTGGAAGCCCATGATCTCGCCGTCCTCGGTCCAGGCCGTGACGTTCAGCGTATTGGGCAGGGTTTCGCGCTGAACCGCCAGCGAGTGATACCGGGTTGCGGTGAAGGGCGAGGGCAGGCCGGCGAACATGCCCTTGCCCTCATGGATGATCGGCGAGGTCTTCCCATGCATCAGGGCCTTGGCGCGGATGACGTGGCCGCCCATGGCCTGGCCGATCGCCTGATGGCCCAGGCAGACGCCCAGGATCGGCATGTCCAGCGGCGCGGTGTCGATCAGGGGCAGGCAGATGCCGGCCTGATCCGGGGCGCATGGGCCGGGCGACAGCAGGACCGCCTCGGGCTTGAGCGCCCAGGCCTCCTCGGTCGTCAGGTCGTCGTTGCGGACGACATGCGTCGTCGCGCCCAGCTCCGCGAGGTAGTGGACGAGGTTGTAGGTAAAGCTGTCGTAGTTATCGACGACGAGGATCATCCGGCGCTTCTAGAGGCTGTGGGTCGCGCCGCCAAGCGGACGTCGCCGAACACGGACCGTTAACCTTCTGCGGCCGAAATCGGAGCTTCCACCGGAGCCGACGATTCCATGCGCGAGACCCAGATCCAGATCGACGCCGCCCGTGTGGCGCTGACCGAGCCGGTGGCTCGCAACGGCGTGATGGGGACGCTGGCCGCGGCCAGTCTGGCGGCCTGTGCGGCCGTGCTGCTGGCGGGGGTCATGATCCTGGGGCCGGGCGTGGCGATCGAGGACACGGCCCCGACCACGAGCCAGACCTTCTAGATCTCGCCGGCGGTATTGAGCGGCGCACCCAGTTCGAACCGCCAGGCGTCCTCGGCGGCGCGCATGGGAGCGCGGGCCTTGGCCTCAGTCTCGGCGAACTCGGCGGCGGGGTCGCTGTCGGCGACGACGCCGGCGCCCGCCTGAACGAACACCTGACCGTTCGCGAACATGGCGGTCCGCAGGACGATACAGATGTCCGCCTCGCCGCCGGCCGAGATATAGCCGACGCCCCCGCCATAGCCGACGCCGCGCTTTTCGGTCTCCAACTCGTCGATGATCTCCATCGCCCGGACCTTGGGGGCCCCGGACAGGGTGCCGGCGGGCAGGGCGGCGAGCAGGGTGTCGACGGCGTCCAGATCAGGGTGGGCCCGGCCCTCGACATTGGAGACGATGTGCATGACCTGGCTGTAGCGTTCGACGACGAAGCTCTCGGTCACCTTCACCGTGCCGGGCGCGGCGACCCGGCCGACGTCGTTGCGGCCCAGGTCCAGCAGCATCAGGTGCTCGGCGCGCTCTTTCGGATCGGCCAGCAGTTCGGCCTCCAGCGCCCTGTCGGCCTCGGGCGTGGCGCCGCGCGGCCGGGTGCCAGCCAGCGGGCGGATGGTGACGCCCCCGTCCTTCAGCCGGACGAGGATCTCCGGGCTGGAGCCGGCCAGCTGGAAGTCGTCGAAGTTGAGGAAATACAGATAGGGCGACGGGTTCTGGCGGCGCAGCGAGCGGTAGAAGGCGAACGGATCGCCCGACCACGGCGCGCTGAACCGGTGGCTGAGCACCACCTGGAAGATGTCGCCGGCGGCGATGTATCCCTTGGCGGCGGCGACCAGGTCGCCGTAGGCGATTGCGTCAACGGGCGACTTGAAAGCCAGGTCCGTGGTCGGCGCGGCAGCGCCCCGGGCCACCAGCGGACGGCGCAGGCGGAGTTCGAAATCGTCGAGACGGGCTTCGGCCGCCTCAACCGCTGCGGTCGCGTCAGACGCGCCCGGCCAGACCGGAGCCATGACGACGATCTCGTGCTTCACCGAATCGAATACGGCGATCACGGAGGGGCGGGTCAGGACTGCGTCGGGCAGGTCGAGCGGATCGGGATTGGGCGCGCCGAGCGGCTCCAGCAACCGCACCATGTCGTAGCCGAAGACTCCGAACAGGCCGGCGGCCATGGGCGGCAGGCCCTCGGGCAGGTCGAACCGGGTTTCGGCGATCAGGGCGCGCAGGCTGTCGAGCGCGCCGCCGTCCTGGGTCGAATAGCGTTTGGCGGCAACGTCGGGACCGCGCGCGATCGAGGCGACGCCGTCGCGGCAGCGCCAGACCACGTCGGGCTCGAGCGTGATGATCGAATAGCGGCCGTTCAGGGCGCCGCCCTCGACCGATTCCAGCAGGAAGGCGTGGGGCCGGCCCCAGCCCACCTTCAGATAGGCCGAGACCGGCGTCTCCAGGTCGTCGACGATCCGGCGCACGACGACCTGGGGTCGGCCCTGCGTCAGTTCCGCGACGATCTCCGCGCGATCAGGCTCCGCGCCGCCTGGGCTCATTGAGCGGGAGCGTTCGGCGTGGCGGCGCCGGGAGCCGGAGCTGTCACGCCCAGGGCCTCGATGGCGCGGGCGGGGTCGTTCTCGGCCTTGGAGGCGCGGGCGGCGGCGGCGACCAGGCCTTCGCCGGCTCCATTGAGCAGTTCCTGGGCCAGACGGGCGCGGATCTGGTCGGCGACAGGCGCGGCGACGGCCGCCGTGGGCGCGCGAACCGCATCCACGCGACCGACGACGAAGGCCGTCTCCGAGGCCGGGCCGGTGAAGACCTGACCGCGGCCCTGTCCGAACAGGCCGCCCAGGATGCCGTCGCCGAGCGCGGCTTGCGCCTCGGCGTTCTGCTGCACCCCGGCCCGGTTGGTCAGGGTCGCTCCGGCCGAGGCCGCGACAGCGGCGATATCCTCGCCGCCGCGCACGCGGGCGGCCAGTTCCTCGGCCTTGTTGGTCAGGCGGCGGGCGTTCTCACGCGCGGTCCACTGCTGGGCCAGCGGTTCGCGCACGTCGGCCAGGGTCGGCAGGGCGGCCGGCTGGATGTCGTCGAGACGCAGGACGAAATACTGGCCCTGGCCGGCGTCGATCACGTCGGACTCTGCGCCTTTGGTAAGGGTCCAGGCGTTCTGGGTGATCTGCGGCGGAGCGTTCATCGGCTGGCCGTCGGGCAGGCGGCCGTCCTGGGTGAACGGCGGCAGTTGCACGATGCGGGCGCCGATTTCGCGCACGGCGTCGGCCAGCGGCTTGCCGTCGGTGCGGGCCTTCTCATAGGCCTCCACGCGACTGAAGATACGGGCCTTGGCGTCCTCTTCCTGCAGCTCGGCGACGATGGCCTCGCGGACGCCTTCCAGCGTTGCGGGCGCGCCCGGCGTGACGGAGACCAGCTTCGCTACGGTAAATCCGACACGGCCCTGGATCGGGGCCGAGACCTGGCCGGCGGTCAGGCCGAAAACGGCGGTTCCGACGGCGGGGTCAGGCACGGCGCTCTGAGGCTGGGCCGCGTATTCGGCGGGCTGGATGCGGTTGGCCTCGGCCACGGCCGTCGGCGACTGACCGGCGCGCAGGGCGGCGGCGATCCTGTCTGCGCCGGCGCGGTCGGGCGCGGTCAGGGTGGTGAAGGTGCGGCGTTCCGGCGTCGACAGACCGTCCTTGCGGAAGTTGAAGCGCTCGACGATGCGGGCTTCGGGGATTTCCGGGGCGGCGGCGCCGACGGCGTCGTTGAACAGGACGACCGAGGCGATGCGGAATTCGGGACGACGCAGCTGGGCGGCGTTCTCGTTCATGAAGGCGGTGAGCTGGGCGTCCGTGGGGGCGCCGGCGGTTCCGGCCATGGCCTGGGTCACGTTGAACCAGCGGCCGTCACGCAGTTCCAGCGCACGACCGGCGATCAGGGCGCCGTAGATGCGAGGCGAACGGATGCCGGCCTGGACGGCGCTGCCGAAATGTTCGGTGACTGCGGCGTCGCGGAACTCTTCCTCCAGTTGGACCGGCGAATAGTTCTGCTGCGCCAGGGTCTGTTCGTACTGGGTCTGGTCGAAGGCGCCGGTGATCTGGTTGAAGAAGGCGGGGATTTCGCGAATGCGCTTGATGATCAGGGATTCGTCCGGGCGGATGCCGACCTTGTGCGCCCAATCGAGGAAGCCGAGACGCTGGGTCTGGGCCTCCAGATAGCGGACGTGAACGTTGGCGTTGACCAGGTCCTGGGTCGTCAGGGGGCGGCCCTCCTGTTCCGAGGCGTTGGTGCGGATGCGTTCGAAGTCGGCCCGGAATTGCACCGCGTCCACCGAGCGTTCGCCGGCCGAGATGACATGCTGGGCGCCCAGTCCCCTGAACACGTCCGTCTGGGATCCGCCGACGACGGCGAAGCTGATGATCAGCAGGACGAACAGGGCGACAGCCCACTTGGACTTGGCGAAGTCGCGGAAGTTGGAAATCATCGAAGGTGGCCTGACGGTCAGACGGCGAAGAGCGCCACCGCGCCGTATAGGGGAGGGCGCCGTTGCCCCGCAAGCGCGAGTCGCCGCAGGCTTGGAATCCGGCGAGACGGCGCCTAGACAGGGCGTATGAAACAATCCGTGAAGCTGATCGTCGGCAATTGGAAGATGAACGGCCTGGCCGCCGATCTGACGGGCGCGGTCGCCGAGATGCTGGCCGATCTGTCTGCGCGTCCCGCTTCGGTGCGCGCCGGCCTTTGCCCGCCGGCGACCCTGATCGACCGCATGGTTCGCGCCATCGAGGGCGGCCTGATCGAGGTCGGAGGGCAGGACTGTCGCGTCGAGACCAAGGGCGCCTTCACCGGCGGGGTGTCGGCCGAGATGCTGGCCGATGCCGGTGCGACGATGGTCATCCTGGGTCACTCGGAGCGTCGTCAGGAGTTCGGCGAAAGCGATGCCCTGGTCTCGGAGAAGGTCGGCGCCGCTCTGCGGGCCGGACTTATGCCGATCATCTGCGTCGGCGAGACGCTGGCGCAGCGGGAGGCCGGTGAGGCGGTTTCAGTCGTGCGCAGCCAGATCCTCGGATCGCTTAGTGATCAACTGGCGGGTCAGGACTGGGCTCTGGCCTACGAACCGGTTTGGGCCATCGGCACCGGCCTGACTCCGACGCTGGAGCAGATCGCCGAGATTCACGCCGCCGCGCGGGCCGCCATGGTCGAGAGGCTGGGCGAAGGCGGTCGCGCCGCGCCGATTCTCTACGGCGGCTCGGTCAATCCGGCCAACGCCCGCGACATCCTGGCCGTGGCCGAGGTGGGCGGGGCTCTGGTGGGCGGAGCATCGTTGAAGGCAGCGGACTTCCTGGCCATCATCCGCGCGGCCTGACCGCCATCGTTGCCGCCGACGGACAAGGATGATAGACGCCGCCGCTTGATCGGCGGTCGTCCGCCACACATGTAAGCACCCATGCTCCAGACCATTCTCCTCGTCGCCATGATCATCATCTCGATCGCCCTTTCCGGGGTGATTCTGCTGCAGCGCTCCGAGGGCGGCGCGCTGGGCATGGGCGGCGGGCCGTCCGGCTTCATGACCGCGCGCGGCGCGGGCAATCTTCTGACCACCACGACCTGGTGGCTGGGCGCCCTCTTCGTGATCTGCGCCCTTAGCCTGACCATCGTCGGCAACATGGAACGAGCCAGCCGTTCAGTCGTGGACGCCGACGCCGTCGGTTCGATCGCGCTCGACACAGCTCCGGCTGCCGGACAGCAAACCGCTCCGGCCGAAACGGCTCCGGCCGCTCCGGCCGCGCCGTCGCTCGACGACCTGGAAGCCAGCCTGCCGACGGCCGGTTCCGCTCCGGCCCCCGCGCCGGCGCAGTAAGGTGACGGCGGGGATACCCTCCGCCGCTCCTCCCGCCACCAACACCTCCGCTCCGGACCCGCTCCGGGGCGGAGTTTTGTTTTCAACAGCAGGATCGCATCGCGGTCCTTCGGCGGCGCCGAATCAGCGCCTAAGGTGATCCCCCGTGGCTAGATATGTATTCATCACGGGCGGCGTGGTTTCCTCGCTGGGCAAGGGGCTGGCGTCCGCGGCCCTCGGCGCCTTGCTTCAGGCGCGCGGCTACAAGGTCCGCCTGCGCAAGCTCGACCCCTATCTGAACGTCGATCCGGGCACGATGAGCCCGTACCAGCACGGCGAGGTCTTCGTGACCGACGACGGGGCCGAGACCGACCTCGACCTCGGCCACTACGAGCGGTTCACCGGCGTTTCGGCGGCGCGGTCCGACAACATCACCACCGGCCGGATCTACTCGACCATCCTGGAGAAGGAACGGCGCGGCGACTATCTGGGCGCGACGGTCCAGGTGATCCCGCACGTCACCGACCAGATCAAATCCTTCTGCCTGACGCCCGCCGTCACGGACGAGGGCGAGGACGTCGACTTCGTCCTGGTCGAGATCGGCGGCACGGTCGGCGACATCGAGGGCCTGCCCTTCTTCGAGGCCATCCGCCAGCTGGGCCAGGATCTGCCGCGCGGCCAGTCCTGCTTCGTCCACCTGACCCTGCTGCCCTTCATCAAGACCGCCGGCGAGATGAAGACCAAGCCGACCCAGCACTCGGTCAAGGAGCTGCGCTCCATCGGCATCCAGCCGGACATCCTGCTGTGCCGCTGCGAGTTCCCGATCCCCGAGGATGAGAAGCGCAAGATCGGCCTGTTCTGCAACGTCCGTCCCTCCGGCGTCATCCAGGCGATGGACTCCGAGGACATCTATGCGGTGCCGCTCGACTATCACCGCGAGGGTCTGGACGCCGAGGTCCTGGCCCATTTCGGCATCACCGACGCGCCCGAGCCCGACATGTCGAGCTGGAACGAGATCGTGCGCCGCCGGCTGCAGCCCGACGGCGAGGTCACGGTCGCCGTGGTCGGCAAATACACGGTGCTCAAGGACGCCTATAAATCCCTGATCGAGGCCCTGCACCACGGCGGCGTCGCCAACCAGGTCAAGGTCAATATCGACTGGGTCGAGGCCGACACCTTCGAGGGCGACCGTCAGGCCTGCGAGGACCGGCTTCAGGGGGCGCACGCTGTCCTGGTGCCCGGGGGCTTCGGCGAGCGCGGGGCCGAGGGCAAGATCGAGGCGGCCCGCTTCGCCCGCGAGCGCAACATCCCCTATTTCGGCATCTGCTTCGGCATGCAGATGGCCGTGATCGAGGCGGCCCGGAACCAGGCCGGCTATCCCAAGGCCTCCTCCACCGAGTTCGGCCCGACTGAAGAGCCGGTCGTCGGCCTGATGACCGAATGGACCCAGGGCAACCAGAGGGTCCTGCGCCAGCAGGGCGGTGATCTGGGCGGCACCATGCGTCTGGGGGCCTATGATTCGACCCTGGCCCCGGGCTCGAGGATCGCGGAGATCTACGGCACGACCGCCATCAGCGAACGGCACCGTCACCGCTACGAGGTCAACATCAACTATCGCGACGCGATCGAGGCCAAGGGGCTGATCTTCGCCGGCCTGTCGCCCGACGGCGTCCTGCCCGAGACGGTCGAGCGCAACGACCACCCCTGGTTCATCGGCGTCCAGTACCACCCGGAACTCAAGAGCCGCCCCTTCAAGCCGCATCCGCTGTTCGCCAGCTTCATCGAAGCGGCCGTGGTGCAGAGCCGGCTGGTCTGATCTCTGTCGGCGGCCGATCCGGGACCGTCGACGGTACGGCTCGGCTACTGCCTCAAGGTCGGCGTGGCGGAAGCGGTGGGATTCGAACCCACGGACGGCTTTCACCGTCGCTGGTTTTCAAGACCAGTGCCTTAAACCACTCGGCCACACTTCCATGCCGCACTGCTGCTGTCGCTTGCGACAGGCTTGATCGGTGACGGTCTGAGCCACCTGTCCGGCTGGAGAGGGGGCATAGCAGCGCATGGCGCGTTAACCAAAACGGAAATCGGTTCGGCGATGATTTCGCCATGTCGATGTCGCCCCTTCTCCTCCGTCGCGCCTCCCGGGTCGCGCTCGTCGCCGCCGCGACGGCCCTGCTGGCCGCCTGTGCGAGTGCGGGGGCGACGTCGGGCGGTCCTTCGGGACCTACGCGCGGCGGAACGCGTCTGGCCGCGGCCCCACCCGTTGTGACCGATCCGGCGCCGATCGTGTCCGGGACCATGCGCCGCTATCAGATCCGGGGACGCTGGTATCAGCCGGAGGAACAGCCGAACTACGATCAGGTCGGACTGGCGTCCTGGTACGGCGACCAGTTCAACGGGCGGCCCACGGCGACCGGCGAGCGGTTCGACATGCATCAACTGACGGCCGCGCATAAGACCCTGCCCCTGCCGGGACTGGTCGAGGTGACGAACCTGGCCAACGGCCGTCGTGTGGTCCTGAGGGTCAATGATCGCGGTCCCTTCGTCGACGACCGGATCATCGACCTCTCGCGTGGCGCGGCCGAGGCTCTGGACCTGTTGAACCGGGGCGTCGGGGAGGTGAGGGTCCGCTATCTGGGCCGCGCCCCGCGTCTGGGCGGCGGGACGGTGTTGCAGGTCGCGGAGGCGGCGCCCCCGCCTCCGGTCGCGCAGCCCGGGGAGACCGGCAACAGGTACTGGATCGAGGTCGTCGCCTATCGCGATCAGCCGCAGGCCCAGTCCGTTGCGGGGAGAATCGGTCGCTCCGCCCGCGTCCAGGCCGCGACCGACCAGAGCATGTTCCGCGTCCTGATGGGGCCGTGGAACGACGCCGACGCCGCCGAAAGGGCCCGCCGGATGGTCATGGCCGACGGATTCGCCGACGCCCTGTTGATATCGGCGCCCTGAACCGACTGCGCCCTTGGCCCCGTCGCTCCGGATCGCCATTGTGCGCCGGTGACCCGAGGACAATTCATAACGCTTGAGGGCGGGGAGGGGACCGGCAAGTCCACCCAGGCCGCCAGACTGGTCGCCCGGCTGGCCGCGCGCGGCCTCGAGGTCGTGCACACGCGCGAACCCGGCGGTTCGCCCGGCGCCGAGGCGATTCGGGGACTGGTGGTCTCGGGCGCCGCCGAACGCTGGTCGTCGCGGACGGAGTTGCTGTTGATGTTCGCGGCCCGATCGGACCATCTGGAGCGGACCATCCTTCCGGCCCTTGAGGCGGGTCGCTGGGTCGTGTGCGACCGGTTCGCCGATTCCAGCCGGGCCTATCAGGGGAATGGCGGCGGAGCCTCGGCCGACCTTATTGAGGCGCTGGACCGCGACGTCGTCGGCGCCGATCAGCCCGATCTGACGCTGATTTTCGATCTGCCGGTCGAGGTCGGGCTGGAGCGGGCGCTGGAGCGAAGCGCAGCGGAAACGCGGTTCGAGTCCAAGGGGCTGGAGTTCCACCGCCGCCTGCGCGACGGATTCCTGTCCGTCGCCGCCCAGCACACCGAGCGCTGCCGGATCATCGACGCCACCGGCGAACCGGATGCGGTGTCCGAGCGCGTCTGGCGGGCCGTCGAGCCGATCCTGCCGTGAGCGAGCATCCGCGCGACCGTTTCGACCTGGTCCCGTCGCCGGACGCCGAGCTCGCCTTCCTCGACGCCCTGGATCGTGGCCGGCTGCATCACGCCTGGCTGATCTGCGGGCCCGAGGGACTGGGCAAGGCGACCTTCGCCTATCGCGCCGCCCGTCGTCTGCTGGGCGCGGCGCCGGATCCCTCGCGCGGACCGCTCGGCGCGCGGCCGTCCGATCCGGTCAGCCAGCTGGTCACGGCCCAGTCGCATCCCGACCTGCTGGTGCTGGAACGGCTCGTCGAGGGCGGCAAGACCAAGAAGTCGATCTCCGTCGATCAGGCGCGCGACCTGCCGGACTTTTTCTCCAAGAGCCCGTCGCGGGCCGACTATCGCGTCGCGATCATCGACGCGGCCGACGACCTGAACCTCAATGCCGCCAATGCCTTGCTGAAGGTTCTGGAGGAACCGCCCGAGCGCGGCGTGCTGTTCCTTGTGACCCATGCGCCCGGCCGGTTGCTGGCTACCATCCGCTCGCGGTGCCGTCGCCTGACCTTCCAGCCCTGGCCCGAGCCTGAAGTCGCCGGGCTGCTGGCGCGGCAGACCGGGCTGGATCGTGACGAGGCTGTCCGAATCGCCGGCATGGCGCGGGGATCGCCCGGCGCGGCCCTGTCTCTGGCCACGACGGCCAATCTTGAACTCGACCGGCTGGCGCGCCGCTGGGTCGATGAGGGGCCGGTGGATCGGGCGGAGGCCCTGTCCCTCGCCGACGGTTTCCGGGGCGCGGAGGGTCAGGCGCGGTTCGAGGCCCTGATGGACCGGCTGGCGGCGGCTGTGAAGGCGCGGTCGCTGGCGCAGTCGGGGCAGGGGGCCGCCTGGGCCGATCTGTGGACCCGGCTGACCGAGGCCCCGGAACGGGCGGCGGCGATCAATCTGGACAAGGGCGACCTGCTGGCCGGGGCCCTGGCGGACCTGGCGCGCGTCAAACGGATGGCGGGCTGATGCTGATCGACAGCCATGTGAACCTCCACGCCGTCCAGTTCGATGAGGATCGTGACGCCGTCATCACCCGTGCCCGCGAGGCCGGTGTGCAGATGATGGTCGAGATTTCCGACAAGCTCTCGACCTTCGAGGCGACCCACGGCCTGGCCATGGCGCATCCCGACATCTGGTGCACCGTCGGCGCCCATCCGCATGAGGCCAGGGACCACACGGCGATGACCCCCGCCGATCTGATCGCCCTGGCGCAGCGGCCGCGCGTCGTCGGCATCGGCGAATGCGGCCTCGACTTCCACTACGACCTCAGCCCGCGCGAGACCCAGGCCGATGTCTTCCGCGTCCACATCGAGGCGGCGCAGGCGACGGGCCTGCCGCTGATCGTCCATACGCGCGAGGCCGACGCCGAAATGGCCGCGATCCTGCGCGAGGGCCAGGCGAAGGCGCCGTTTCGTTTCCTCATGCACTGCTACACCAGCGGCGCGGAACTGGCGGAACAGGCCGCAGAAATGGGCGCGTGGTTCTCGGTTTCCGGCATCGCCACCTTCAAGGCGGCCGAGGATGTGCGTCAGGTGATCCGCGCCATGCCGGCCGACCGGATCATCGTCGAGACCGACTGCCCCTATCTGGCGCCCGTGCCGCATCGGGGACGCCGTAACGAGCCTGCCTATATCGGCCATGTGCTTCAGGCGCTCGCCGACATCCGGGGCTGGTCGCGGGAGGAGGCGGAGGCGCGCACGACCGACGCCTTCTTCGACCTGTTCGACAGGATCCCGCGCCAATGACCGGAGTGGCGAGCGGCGAACTGGAGATCACCATCCTGGGCAGCGGCTCGTCCGGCGGTGTGCCGCGCGGCGACGGCGACTGGGGCGGCTGCGATCCGGGCGAGCCGAAGAACCGGCGCAGCCGTTGTTCCATGCTGGCGCGGCGACGCGGCCCGGACGGGGACACGACCGTGGTGATCGACACCTCGCCGGACCTGCGCGAGCAGATGCTGGGCGCCGGCGTGACGTCGGTGGACGCCGTTCTCTACACCCACGACCATGCCGACCAGACCCACGGCATCGACGACCTGCGGGTCTTCGCCATCCGTCGTCGTCAGCGGATTCCGGCCTGGATGGACGCCGCGACCCGCGACGCGCTCGTGCCGCGTTTTCCCTATATCTTCGAGAGCATGGAGGGTTATCCGGCCATTCTCGACCTCTGCGAAATCCCGGACCACGGGACGCGCTGGTCCGTGGACGGCGCCGGCGGTCCGGTTCCGGTCGTGACGTTCGGCCAGGGCCACGGGCCGATCCGGTCGGTCGGCTACCGAATGGGAGCTGTGGCGTACTCCAGCGACATCGATGCGCTTGACGATGCGGCGTTCGAGGCATTGGCGGGATGCCGTCTCTGGATCGTCGATGCGCTGCGCTGGACGAAGCATCCGACGCATAGCCACGTCGACCGGACTCTGGAATGGATCGCACGCAGCGGCGTCGAGCGCGCTGTGCTGACGAATCTGCACATCGATCTTGATTACAATGCGTTGTCGGCACTTCTTCCGGCGAACATCGAGGTCGGTTTCGACGGCTGGACCACCAGCGTGCCCATCTGATGGCCTTCTTGATACACAGAATTTCGCATAATATATCTTAGGCGCAAACAGGAAACGCCCTCATGGCCGGTCTCAAGGACAAACGCGGCTTCATCGACAAGGACCGTCTCGACCTCTCCGAGCGTCAGGCCGTCGAATACTGGATGAAGCGCTGGGGCGTCACCCGCGACCAGATCACCGCCGCCCATCGCAAGGCCGGCCGCATGGTCAAGGACATCGCCGCCGAGCTCGGCAAGAAGCGCTGAGCCTCAGCCGCCCGTCTGGAACAGGATCGCTTCCGGCGTCTCAACGACCTGAAACGTCCGCTCGACCCAGTTGTTGTCGATGCGGATCTCGGTGAGTGTCGGCAGGCCCGGCTTGCCCGGTCTGATGACCAGTTCACGAACGTGGGTCAGGTTGACCCAATGCACTGTGCCGTTCGTCTCGGTGACTTTGGCGAACATCTACAGCCCCTACAGGTGGATCGTCCGCCCGTAGGCGTCCAGCGCCGCCTCGTGCATGGCCTCCGACATGGTGGGGTGCGGATAGACGATGCCGTGGATGTCTTCCTCGGTCGCCTCCATGGCGATGGCGGTGACATAGCCCTGGATCATCTCGGTGACCTCGTGGCCGATCATATGGGCGCCGATCAGGGCGCCGGTCTTCGCGTCGAAGATGACCTTGACGAAACCGTCGACCTCGCCGGCCGCCACGGCCTTGCCGTTCACCCGGAACGGGAAGCGGCCGATCCTGACCTCGCGTTTGGCCTCGCGCGCGCCCTGCTCCGTGATCCCGACCGAGGCCACCTGGGGCTGGGCATAGGTGCAGCCGGCGATGGGCGAGACGACGTTGGGGGTCTTGTAGCCGGCGATGTATTCGGCGGCGTGGATGCCTTCGTGCGACGCCTTGTGCGCGAGCCAGGGCGCGCCGGCGCAGTCGCCGATGGCGTAGAGCCCCTTCACGTTCGTGGCGCAGTGGCCGTCGATGGTGATGTGGCCGCGGTCCATGTTGACGCCCAGCGCCTCCAGACCGATGCCGTCGGTGTTGGCGGTGATGCCGACCGCCGAGATGCAGACCTCGGCTTCCAGAGTCTCGGCCTTGCCGTCGGTCTCGATGGCGACCTGCACCCCCTTCCCGCCTTTCGAAACCTTCGTGACCTTGCAGCCGAGACGGAACTTGATGCCGCGCTTCTCGAACGACTTCTGGGCGGCCTTGGAGACCTCTTCGTCCTCGACCGGCATGATGCGGTCGACCGCTTCCACGACGGTAACTTCCGCGCCCAGGGCCCTGTAGAAACTGCCGAATTCGATGCCGATGGCGCCGGAGCCGATGACGATGATCGAGGCGGGCATCGTCTTGGGCGCCAGGGCCTCGCGATAGGCCCAGATCCTGTCGCCGTCGGCTTCCAGGCCGATCTGGGGGATGGACCGGGCGCGCGCGCCGACGGCCAGCATGACCGCCTTCGCCTCGACCGTGCGCGAACCGCCGGCCTTCAGATCGATGACGACCCTGGGCGCCGCCGCGCCCTTCTCAAGCTTCGCCGAGCCCTCGATGACCTCGATCTTGTTCTTCTTCATCAGGAAGGTGATGCCCTTGCTCATCGTCGCAGCGACGCCGCGCGAGCGCTGGATGATGGCGTCGAAGTCGAACGTCGCGCCCGAGGCGGACAGGCCGTACTCCTTCAGATGGCCGAGGCTCTCGAACTTTTCACCCGACTTGAGCAGGGCCTTGGTCGGGATACAGCCCCAGTTCAGGCAGATGCCGCCCAGGCTCTCCCGCTCGACGATGGCGACCTTCTGGCCCAGCTGGCTGGCGCGGATCGCGGCAACATAGCCCCCGGGGCCCGAACCAATGACGATGAGATCGAAGTCGGCCAAGTCGAAGCCTCCGTTGAATTGTCAGGGGGTTGTAGCCGCCCCTGCCCCCGCCTGAAAGCTTGGCCGTCCCGCCGTAACCAGCCGTGACCGCTCAGGGCGCCCGGAACCACATCAAGAAGGCGTTCCAGTCCGTCACGGTCGCGAGGATCACCAGCGCTGTCGGAAACAGAACAAGGAAGACGTAGAAGATGAGGTGCACGACCCCTCGCCACAGCGCCTGCAGATGGCTCAGTTCGTAGTATCGCGCGGCAGCCAGGGTGAAATAGGCGAGATAGGGCAGGGTCAGGAGCGCGGCCGAAAGATTGGCGCCTCGGGAGTTGATCGCCGAAATCGCCATGGCCAGCAGGAAAGCGACCGCGTGGGCCCACATGGCGAAGATAACGTGCTCCAGGAACAGCCGTTTGCGCCCGAACAGGGGGATCAGGCCCAGGGCGTAAAGGGGCATCAACAGCCACAGGACATTGGGCAGCCAGGCGGACAGCCGCGCCGCCAGCTTCTCCTGCTCATCGTTCAGCACCAGCTCGTAGCGCATGTTGGCCCGCGTGGCCTCGTCGGCGCCGTTCCGGGTGGCGGCCTCAATGGCGGCGGTGACTTCCGGATCGATCGCCGGCTCGATCCTGGGCTGGAGCCATCGGTCCTCGTCCGTCGCGCCGACGACGGAGACCTCCATGGTCTCGGGATCATAGACGGCGTGAACCGCCCTGCCCGGCTCGTCCACCTTCCACACGTATTGGAAGAAGGTCGTGTCGCTGAAGTTAAGCACCGACAGGAACAGGGCCGTCGCGGCCACGAACAGTTTCAACGGCGTGACGTAGAGGGAGCCGGCCCCGCTTCGGTAGGCCTCCAGCAGACGGCCCGGGCGCAGGACCAGGACCGCGATCGTGCGCGCCAGCTTGCCGTCGAGCGGGCTGTAGGAGGCCGCGACCTCGACCGCCATCTGGCGCAATGGAGCCGGCCGGGCCCGCGCGTCCTGGCCGCACACATGACAGTAGCGACCGGCGAGAGGCGTGTCGCACGCCGCGCAGACTCCCATTACGTCCGTCATGTCCGCTCCCAACCCTCGGACAGCACTATAGAAAACCCGGCGTTTCCGCCAAGGGCCGTCAGAGAAGCTTGTCGATTTCCGGGACGATCGCACCGGGCTCGACCTGGGGCGCGAAGCGGCCGACCACCCTCCCCTCGCGGTCGGTCAGGAATTTGGTGAAGTTCCATTTCACGTCGCGGCTGCCGAGGAAGCCGCGCTTCTGGCGCGTCAGCCAGTCATAGAGCGGATGACGCTTCGGCCCTTTGACCTCGACCTTGTCGAACATCGGGAAGCTGACGTCGAAGGTGGAACTACAGAAGGACGCGATCTCGGCGGCGCGACCCGGCTCCTGCGCTCCGAACTGGTTGCAGGGAAAGCCCAGCACCTCGAACGGCTGGTCGGCATACTGGCGATGCAGGGCCTCAAGCCCGGCGTACTGGCCGGTGAAGCCGCACTTCGACGCGGTGTTGACGATCAGCAGCGCCTGCCCCTGAAACCGGTCCAGCGAGACCTCGGTCCCGTCGATTCCGGTCGCGGTGAAATCATAGACCGACGCCGTCATCGCCTCAGGCCAGCATCGTCACGGGATCTTCGATCAGCGGCTTGAAGGCCTGCAGGAAGCGGGCGCCGGTCGCGCCGTCGACTACACGGTGATCGCAGGTGACGGTGACCGTCATGACCGTGGCGATCGTCAACTGCCCGTCCTTCACGACCGGGCGCTGCTCGCCCGCGCCCACACTCATGATCGCGCCCTGGGGCTCGTTGATGATCGAGGAGAAGGATTTGATGCCGAACATGCCGAGGTTCGAGACGCTGAAGGTGCCGCCCTGGAATTCTTCGGGCTTCAACTTCTTCTCACGCGCCCGCTTGGCCAGATCCTTTGACTCTACAGCGATCTGCGACAGGGACTTGGTCTCGGCCTTGAAGATGATCGGCGTGATCAGGCCGCCGTCGATCGCCACCGCCATGGCCACATCGGCGTTGTGGTGCAGGGCGATGCCCTCCGGCGAATAGCTGGCGTTGGCTTCCGGCACAGCCTTCAGGGCCAAGGCGGCGGCCTTGATGACGAAGTCATTGACCGAGACCTTCACGCCCGACTTTTCGAGCACGGCATTGATTTTGGCGCGTGCGGCCAGCAGGGCGTCGATCTCGACGTCGATGAACAGCGGGAAGTGCGGCACGTTCTGGACCGCGCCGACCATGCGGCGGGCGATCGCCTTCTTCATCCCGTCCAAGGGGACCAGGTCGTAGCTGCCGTCCGGAATGCCCATGTCGGCCAGCGACTGGACCTTGCGGACCTCGATGCCCGAGGCGGCTGCGGGCGCGGCGGCCGGGCGGGCGCCGCCCTTGCCGGCGGCCTCCACATCGGACTTCACGATGCGGCCGTGCGGGCCGGAGCCCTTGACGGTGGACAGGTCCAGACCGGCGTCCTTCGCCAGACGACGGGCCAGGGGCGAGGCGAAGACGCGTGCGCCGGATTTCGCGACAGGGGCAGCGGCGGGCGCCGGCGCAGCGGCCTTGGGAGCCTCGGCAGGTGTGGCTGCTGCCGCAGCCTTCGGAGCCTCGGCCTTTGCCGGCTCCGCCTTGGGCGCGGGAGCGGCCGCGCCGCCCTCCTCCGCCAGACGCGCGATCGGGGTGTTAACCTTCACGCCCTCGGCGCCTTCGGCCACGAGGATATCCGTGATCGTGCCTTCATCGACGGCCTCGACCTCCATGGTCGCCTTGTCGGTCTCGATCTCGGCGATCACGTCGCCGGCCTTGACGGCATCGCCGACCTTGACGTGCCATTTGGCCAGAACGCCCTCTTCCATGGTGGGCGACAGGGCGGGCATCAGGATGTCGGTCATCAGGCGTTGCCCCCCTTCAAGGTGGCGGGTTCGGCGACGGTGGCGACATTGTCGGCCTTGATCACGTCGCTGAGCCCGTGGAGAATTCGATGATAGGCGGTCTTCTCATCGTGACCGTGACGCACAGCATATCCATACGCCATGTGCCGCGCGGCGATGGCCAGCAGTTCGCCGAACCTGGCCGGATCGTCGAACGCGGGCATCACCGACATCACAGGTTCGTCCTTCGACCACCAGATGCGGATCAGTTCGATGGCGCCCGGGTCGGCCGCCACGCTGTCCGGCACCGTCAGCTGGAACTCGGACGGCGCGTCGCTCACGCCATCACCGCTTTCACGGCCGCGACGATCTTGTCGACGCCGGGCAGCGACAGGACTTCCAGATTGGCGGCGTAGGGCAGCGGCACGTCTTCCTGGTGCACGCGCATCGGCGGTGCATCAAGGTAGTCGAAGGCGTGTTCGATGACCCGGGCTACGACCTCGGCGCCGACGCCCATCGGACCCCAGCCTTCCTCGGCCGAGACCAGACGGCTGGTCTTCCTGACGCTGGCGACGATGGTCTCGTGATCGAGCGGACGCAGGGTCCGCAGGTCGACGACCTCGCAGGAGATGCCTTCGGCTTCCAGTTGTTCGGCGGCCTGAAGGGCGAAGCCGACCATGCGGGCGTGGGCCGTGATGGTCACGTCCGTGCCTTCGCGGCGGACCTTGGCCTTGCCGATCGGGACAATCCAGTCGTCGACCTCGGGCACGTCGAACTCGATGCCGTACATCATCTCGTGTTCGAGGAAGACGACGGGGTTCGGGTCGCGGATCGCGGCTTTCAGCAGCCCCTTGGCGTCGGCGGCGTCGTAGGGCGCGACGACCTTCAGGCCGGGCACCTGGGCGTACCAGGCGGAATAGTCCTGGCTGTGCTGGGCGCCGACGCGGCTGGCGGCGCCGTTCGGGCCGCGGAAGACGATGGGCGCCCGGATCTGGCCGCCCGACATATACAGGGTCTTGGCCGCCGAGTTGATGATGTGGTCGATCGCCTGCATGGCGAAGTTGAAGGTCATGAACTCGACGATCGGCTTCAGGCCCGCCATCGCCGCGCCGACGCCCAGGCCGGCGAAGCCGTGCTCGGTGATCGGGGTGTCGACCACGCGTCGGTCGCCGAACTCCTGCAGCAGCTCGCGGCTGACCTTGTAGGCCCCCTGGTACTGGGCGACCTCCTCGCCGATCAGGAAGACGTTTTCGTCACGGCGCATTTCCTCGGCCATGGCGTCGCGCAGGGCGTCGCGGACGGTCGTCTTGATGAGCTTGGCGTCCGCCGGGATCTCGGGGTCTCGCAGGGGAGCCTTCGGGGTCGGGGTGCCGGTCTGGGGCGGCGCCTTCTCCGGCTCGCCCGACTTGGCCTCGGCGGCGTCGGGCTTTGCGACGGGTGCGGCGACCGAGGCCGCTTCGGTGGCCGGAGCGGCGGATGCGCCGTCCTCGCCGGCCATGCGCGCGATCGGCGTATTGACCTTCACACCCTCGGAGCCTTCGGCGACCAGAATCTCGGCGATCTCGCCCTCGTCGACGGCCTCGACCTCCATGGTCGCCTTGTCGGTCTCGATCTCAGCGATCACATCGCCCGCCTTGACCGTGTCGCCGGCCTTGACGTGCCACTTGGTCAGATTGCCCTCTTCCATCGTGGGCGACAGCGCCGGCATCAGGATGTCGGTCACTGAGCGTTCTCCAAGACGGGGGTCTCCACATAGACGTCGGTATAGAGTTCTGACGGATCGGGCTCAGGGCTTTCCTGGGCGAACTGGACCGCCTCGGCGACAATCTGTTTGATCTCGGCGTCGATGGCCTTGAGCTCGTCCTCGGTGGCCTTGGCCTGTTCGAGCAGCATCTTGACGTGGTCGATCGGGTCGCGGGTCTTCTTGACCTCGTCGACCTCGTCCTTGGACCGGTATTTGGCCGGATCCGACATCGAGTGACCGCGATAGCGATAGGTTTTCACTTCCAGGATGAAGGGGCCGCCGCCTTCGCGGGCGCGCTTCACGGCGCGCTCGACCGCATCCTTGACCGCCAGCACGTCCATGCCATCGACCTGCTCGCCGGGAATGCCGAAGCTGGCCCCGCGCATGTAGAGCTCGGTCGTCGAGGACGAGCGCTCGATGCTGGTGCCCATGGCGTACTGGTTGTTCTCGATAATGTAGATGGCCGGCAGCTTCCACAGCTGGGCCATGTTGAAGCTCTCGTAGACCTGACCCTGGTTCGAGGCGCCGTCGCCGAAATAGACGAAGGCGACCGAGTCATCGCCGCGATACTTGCCGGCGAAGGCCAGGCCGGTGCCCAGCGCCACCTGGGCCCCGACGATGCCGTGACCGCCGTAGAAGCCGGTCGGCACGTCGAACATGTGCATCGACCCGCCCTTGCCCTTGGACGATCCGCCCGAGCGACCGGTCAGCTCGGCCATTACCTCTTTCGGGTCCATGCCGGCGGCCAGCATATGGCCGTGGTCGCGATAGCCGGTGATGATCTTGTCGTGGCCCTGTCTGACGCTCTCCTGAACGCCCACCGCCACGGCCTCCTGGCCGATATAGAGGTGGCAGAACCCGCCGATCAGACCCATGCCGTACAGCTGGCCGGCGCGCTCCTCGAAGCGGCGGATCAGGACCATCTCTCGATAGTACCGGAGCAGGTCCTCCTTGGACGCCCCCAAACTATTCGAGAGGGGGGGCGCGTTTGGAATCTTGGCGGACCCCTTGGAATCCGTGGTCTTCTGGGCGGCTCTCGCCATCCGGCATCTCCCGGGTGAGCCCATGGCGAAACGCGCCGTTCGGGCCTCTTGTCGTTACGGAAAGCGGCTGTAGCAGCCTTCGTTCCTGAAAGGCAAAGCACGCCACCGGGGCTGTAACAAGAGTTCAGGAGACGGTGGCGCTCGCCGGTGTCGGCGCAGTGGCGACGGTGCGGATCACATAGTCGCGCGGATCGCTGAAACCGAGGACGGCGCGGGCCCGCTCTTCGAGCAGATCACGCGACAGGCTGCCGGTGCGCAGATAGCGGACGCGGACCTCGAGGTCCGCGCGCTGCTCCGTGAGGCTGGTAAGTTGGGCCTCGCGCTGGGCCAGCCGTGCGTCACGCGCGGCGCCGCTGAGCAGTCCCCGTTCCCCCGTCAGCGCCTGAACTCCCAGGTACACGACGAGCAGGAACAGGAAAGCAGACAGCGAGTAGGGCTTCATCCGTTCGGGCATCACGAACGCTCCTTCTGAGCGTGAACACAGTTGTTTCTCTGTGACCGAAAATGCCTAACAAACCCTAGCTCTGCCGTAGAATTACTTAGTTCTGCCGAGGGGGACGGACGCAGACGACGCCCGCCCCCGTCCGCGGCTATTTCAGCAGCATGCCGTCGCCGTAGTACGACGCCTGGTCGCCCAGAAGCTCCTCGATGCGCAGCAGCTGGTTATATTTGGCCGTCCGGTCCGAACGGGCCAGGGAGCCGGTCTTGATCTGTCCGCAGTTGGTGGCGACGGCCAGGTCGGCGATGGTCGAGTCCTCGGTCTCGCCCGAACGGTGGCTCATCACCGAAGTGTAGCCGGCGCGGTGGGCCATATCGACGGCGTCCAGGGTCTCGGACAGGGTGCCGATCTGGTTGACCTTGATCAGGATGGAGTTGGCCAGACCCTCGCCGATGCCGGCGGCCAGACGGGCCGGGTTGGTGACGAACAGGTCGTCGCCGACGATCTGGACGCGCTCGCCGAGCGCATCCGTCAGCAGTTTCCAGCCCTCGAAGTCGTCCTCGGCGCAGCCGTCCTCGATCGAGACGATGGGGAAGCGTTCGCACAGGTCGGCCAGATAGGCGACCATGCCCTCGCCACCCAGAATCTTGCCCTCGCCGGCCATGTTGTAGGCGCCGTCCTTGAAGAACTCGGTCGCGGCGACGTCTAGGGCCAGGTGGAAGTCCTCGCCCGCCAGATAGCCGGCCGCCTGACCCGCCTTGGTGATGAAGCTCAGGGCTTCCTCAGCCGAGGCCAGGTTCGGGGCGAAGCCGCCCTCGTCGCCGACGTTGGTGTTGTGGCCGGCGTCCTTCAGCTGCTTCTTGAGGGCGTGGAAGATCTCCGAGCCCATGCGCAGGCCTTCGGAGAAGCTCTCTGCGCCGGTCGGCAGGATCATGAACTCCTGGATGTCGATCGGATTGTCAGCGTGGGCGCCGCCGTTGATGATGTTCATCATCGGGGTCGGCAGGACGCGGGCCGAAATGCCGCCGACATAGCGGAACAGCGGCAAACCGACGGAGATGGCGCTGGCCTTTGCGACGGCCAGGGACACGCCGAGGATGGCGTTGGCGCCCAGGCGGCCCTTGTTCTCGGTGCCGTCGAGAGTGATCAGGGCCTCGTCGATACGGCGCTGGTCCTCGGCGTCCATGCCGGACAGGGCGTCAAAGATCTCGCCGTTGACGGCGTCGACGGCGTTCTGGACGCCCTTGCCGCCCCAGCGGTCCTTGTCGCCGTCGCGCAGTTCAACCGCCTCGTGGGCGCCGGTGGAAGCGCCCGACGGCACGGCGGCGCGGCCGAAGGAGCCGTCATCCAGAACCACATCCACCTCGACCGTGGGGTTGCCCCGGCTGTCGAGAATCTGGCGGGCGACGATGTCGGCGATGTCGGTCATGGGGAGGCCTTCGAGGTGCGAGGGAGTGCAGGCGTCGGGCTTTAGCGCGACGCCTGCGAATCGCCAACCGTCGGCTGACGACGGATCAGGAGCAGCCTTCGACCAGCTGGATGGCCGGGCCGCCGACGTGGACGATCGAGACCTTGCCCTCGCCGTTGATCTCGTAACGAACACCGCGTGCTGCGGCGTCATCCACCCAGGCGCCCGCGGTGGCCGGACCGCCGCTGGCCCAGACGAAGATGTCCTCGGCCGGCGGCTCGGAATATTTATGCGGAGTGGCGACGGCCAGGGGGCCATAGGCGGCCTTGATGGCGGCGGCCGTATCGCCGACGCCGAAGCCGCGATCGGTCTTCAGGGTCGAGGGCGAGGCTGCCGAGATCCGGGTCAGGACACCGTCCTGAATCATCACCAGCACGCCCTCGGGCGCACGGGCCGGACGCCACTGGTCGCAGATCTCGGGCTCGGCGCCGCCGACGGAGTTCGGATCGCTGTCGTCGCCGAGAGCCGTGACCATCTCGGCGCGGGTCATGCCGATCCGCAGCGGACCATAGCCGCCGGCCGTCAGGGCGTTGGGGTCCGGCGCGGGCGTTGTCGGCGCGGGCGTTGCAGGAGTTTCAGGGGCGGATGCGGGCGGCGTGGCCTCGGGCTGGCCGCAGGCGGCGAGTAGCAGGGCGACGACTGCGGTGGCGGTAAGGGTGCGGATCATGGGGACGCTCCTCGACGGTTGAGGCGCCATAAACGCACGAAAACGGCGCGCGGGTGAACCGCGCGCCGCAAACTTCACAGTTCCTTCGTGAGACCGGAGCCCGGCCTCGCTTCGAAAACTAGTCTTCCTTGGGCGTCAGGACCTGACGGCCGCGATAGGTGCCGGTCTTCAGGTCGATGTGGTGCGAGCGACGCAGTTCGCCCGTGTCCTTGTCCTCGGTGTACGGGTTCGTACCCAGGGCGTCGTGGGCGCGGCGCATGTTGCGACGCGAGGGCGATACTTTGCGCTTAGGAACGGCCATGTCCGTCTCGATCTCGTATACGGCGCCGGTTCCCCGGAGGGCCTGACGCAAAAAACAGAAGCGGCGGCCCTTCGAAAGAGCCGCCAGCGAGCGCGGGCTTATGCCTCAAGCCGGACGGAAGTTCAACCCTCCCGACGCATCTGCCAGCGAGACCGTTCGAGGCCGTAGTAGAGGCTGTCCATCCACTGGCCGCCGATATGCCATGTGGCCTTGGCCTCACCGGTCCTGACGAAGCCCAGACGCTCCAGCAGACGAATCGACGCGGCATTGTTCGGGTCGACGTCCGCGGTGAGGGCGTCGAGGTTCTTCGTGGCGAACACATGGTCGATCACTGCCGCCAGCGCTTCGTTCCCCAACCCCCGCCCCCAGACGTCGGGGTGGAGGATGTAGCCCACCTCGGGCGCCTTCCAGCAGCCGGCCTTGCCGACGACGCGGCCCTGATACTCCACGACGAAATCCGCCGCGCCCGCCGCGGTGTTGGCGATCATCCCCTCGAGCCAGGTACGCGACTGCTCGATGTCTTCGTGCGGCGGGGTCGACCACCAGCGCGTGGCCTCCGGGTGCGACAGGACGGCGTGGATGGCGTCCAGATCGTCGGATCGCGCAGGGCGGAGCAGAAGACGCGCCGTACGGATCGTCGTCATCCCAGTCGCTTCTCAAGGATGATGAAGCTCAGGTCGTCCCGCAGCGGCTGTCCCACGCGCAGATCGTCGTAGGGAAAGGGCGCGGTCTCGCCGGTCGGGGCGTAGCCCAGCCGCTCGTACCAGGCGATCAGGCTCTGTCGCTGGGGAAAGACCTGGATGCGGGACCGGCGGGCGCCGAATCGCCCGGCCATGGCCGCTTCGGCCGCCGCGACCATGCGCCGGCCCAGGCCCGAGGCCTGTAGCGTCGGGCGCACCGACAGCATCCCGAAATACCCCGCCTCGTCCGACAGCTTCAGAACCCGCACGCAAGCGACCAGCCCGGATCGGTCCCAGGCCGTCAGCAGGAACTGATTCGGATCGGCGATGATGACGCCCAGTTCCTGCGGATCCGTTCGCTGCCCGCCCAGCAGGTCGGCCTCTGTGGTCCAGCCGGCGCGGGAGGTCTCGCCGCGGTAGGCGCTTTCGATCAGGCCGTGCAGGGCCGGGATGTCCGACGCCTCGGCGTCGCGGATCAGGAGCTCAGTCATGCTCCAGCATTGCCGCAACCGCCTTTCCGATCGCAAGGGAGCTGGTCAGGCCGGGGCTCTCGATGCCGAACAACGCCACCAGTCCGTCGATGCCGTGGTCGTCGGCGCCGCGCAGCTGAAAGTCCGGCTGAGGTTCGCCTGCGCCGTGCAGTTTGGGGCGGATCCCCGCATAGTCGGGCGTCAGGGCGCCGTCCGGCAGCCCGGGCCAGAATCGGCGGATATAGGTCGCGAACCCGTCGGCCTTGGACGGATCGACCGAATAGTCCTCCGTCTCGACGAATTCGAGGTCCGGCCCGAACACTGCCTGGCCGCCCAGATCCTTGCGGTAGTGGGTGCCCAGCGCCCCCGCGATCGGGGGCGGATAGATCAGCCGCTCGAAGGGCGCCTTGCCCGTCAGGCGGAAATAGACGCCCTTGCCGAAATGGCCTGCCGGGATGTGATCGGCCGGAAAGCCCTCGATCCGCCCCGCGACGTCCTGCGACGACAGACCGGGAGCGGTGACCAGAAGGCGGCATGTCAGGGTCGCCCCGCCGTCCCCCGAATCTGGCCCGCCGGCCGTGATGCGGAACCCGCCGTCCGGCAGGACCTCCGCCCGCTCAAAGGGCGTCGAGACCACGACCGACCCGCCGCCGTCCTCGATCTCGCCTTCCAGCGACAGCATGTAGTCATGACTGGCGAACACGCCGCTCTCGGGCGACAGGACAGCCGCATGGGCGTTCAGCCCCGGCTCGAGTGCCCGCGCCTGTTCGCCTGTCAGATGCTCCAGGCCCTCGACGCCGTTCGTCGTCGCCTGCTCGAAGATCGCCTCGATATGGGCCACCTCGTCCTCGTGGGTGGCCACGACCAGTTTTCCGCACTTGCGGTAGTCGATCTTGCGGCTCTCCAGATATTTGTAGAGCGCCCGCCGCCCCTCGACGCAGAACTTCGCCTTCAGCGATCCGGTCGGATAGTAGAGCCCGCCGTGGATGACCTCGGAGTTCCGCGAAGACACGCCCTGACCGATGTGCGGCTCCTTCTCCAGAACCAGCACCGTCAGCCCCCGCTTCGACAGCGCCCGCCCGCAGGCGAGACCCACGGCCCCTGCCCCCACCACGACAGCGTCGAAGTCGAACTGTGTCATCCCGGCTTCCCGTAGCGCCGCGCGGCCTCGTCCTCAAAGCTGCCGATCAGCGAGGAGACCGCCCGGTCGAAATTGGCCTGCAGCGCCGCGTTGAGCAGCGGCGACTTGAAGGCGAAGTCGATCATGAACTCCAGCCGCGTACCCTCCGGGATTTCAACGAAAGTCCAACGGTTCTTCAGGTGCCGGAACGGCCCGCGCAGCAGGCCGACCTCGACCGACGGCGTGTTCCGGTCATGCCGGACCCAGGTCGAGAACCGCTCTTTCAGGAACGAGAACCCCACCGCCGCCTCGGCGTCCAGCAGGGACACGCCTTCGCTTTCCTCGCGCCGGTTCCACACCCGCATGGCGGTGACCCATTTCACGAAGCGCGGATAGGCCTCCACGTCCGCCACCAGATCGGCGAGCTGGGCGGGCGTGTACGGCAGATTGCGGGTGACGCGGTGGAGAGCCACTGCGGTTAGCTGATCCACATGCCGGGACGGATCACGACCAGCGCAATGATCTGAGTCAGCGAAAGCAAGCAAGCAGCCCGCAGTTTCCCAGCGATCCACGTCACCAAGATTCCAATCCCAATGAGAGCGACTCCGCCTGCTGGAACGAAGTTCATCATAGCGTCGAGCGGCCCGAAGTTTTCAGCAGGGCCACCGAAGTTCGTGCTCTTGAACTCGGTATTGAAACGCGCGGAGTCGAACCAAGCATATGATGCGAAACAGGAAGTCGCCACGCCAAGCGCCGAAAACGCCGTCCCCGCCGCCTTCACTCCTTGCCGCCCAGGAGTACGAGTCACCGTCCGGTCTGGGCCAAACGCGCCGCCTTAAGCCGGGCGAAGTCGTCTCCGGCGTGATGCGACGACCGCGTCAGCGGCGACGACGACACCATCAGGAACCCCTTGGCCCGGGCGATCGCCTCATAGGCCTTGAACTCTTCGGGCGTGACGAACCGGTCTATGGCGGCATGCTTGCGCGTTGGCTGCAGATACTGGCCGATGGTGATGAAGTCGACGCCGGCGGAGCGCATGTCGTCCATGACCTGCATGACCTCCTCCTTGGTCTCGCCCAGACCCACCATGATCCCCGACTTGGTGAACTGGTTGGGGTCGCGTTCCTTGACCATCTGCAGCAGGCGCAGCGAATGGAAGTAGCGGGCGCCGGGCCGGATCTTCAGATACAGCCGCGGCACGGTCTCCAGGTTGTGGTTGAACACATCCGGCTGGGCGTCGATCATGACCTCGGCCGCGCCGTCCTTGCGCAGGAAGTCCGGCGTCAGGATCTCGATCGTGGTGTCCGGCGCCTGAAGCCGGATCTGGCGCACGACCTCGGCGAAATGCGCCGCGCCCCCGTCGGACACATCGTCCCGGTCGACCGAGGTGATCACCACATGGTTGAGGCCCAGCTGCGCCACGGCCAGCCCGACCTTGCCCGGCTCTTCAGGATCCAGCGGCTGGGGCAGGCCCGTCTTGACGTTGCAGAAGGCGCAGGCCCGCGTGCAGGTGTCGCCCATGATCATCAGGGTGGCGTGCTTCTGGCTCCAGCACTCGCCGATGTTCGGACAGGCCGCCTCCTCGCAGACAGTCACCAGCCCCTTGGAGCGGACGATCTCCTTCGTGGCGTTGTACTGGCCCGATCCCGGCGCCTTGACCCTCAGCCAGTCGGGCTTGCGCAGCACGGCCGTCTCGGGCCGGTTCTGCTTTTCCGGGTGACGCAGGTCTGACGGTTTGCGCGTCAGGGTGTCGATGAGGGTGACCATCGAGGCGGGCCGGGCTCCGGAGGGTGAAGGCGGTATGTCGTCCTTCCGTCTCCGGATGGCAAGTCACGGCCTGTGTCGGTCTGTCTCACCGGACCCAAAGCTTCACGCTGCGTAACGCACCTTTTCATCGCGGCGGGCCTTAACTAGTTTGCGCGCCTGACAGCGAGGGGGCGGCGTCAAAGCCCTCCGGAGGAGACGCGTATTGCTTAGGCCCGGCCTCGACCCATCGGCAGGCGAAGAATCCCTGTTCGACGCCCTGATCGCGGCGCGCGCCCGATACGGCGACAAGGAAATCCTTGAGGACCAGGACAGGAAACCCCTCACCTACACCGGCCTGATCCGCGCGGCCTTCGTCCTGGGCCGCAAGATCGCCGCCATGACCCGGCCGGCCGAACGCGTCGGCGTCCTGCTGCCGTCATCGATGGGCGTGGTGGTCACCTTCTTCGGCCTGCACGCCTTCGGTCGGGTGCCGGTCATGCTGAACTTCACCTCGGGCGAGCGGAATCTGAAGGCGGCGATCCAGGCGGCCGGGGTCCGGAAGATCCTGTGCGCCCGGCGGTTCGTTGAACAGGCCAAGCTGGAGGAGCTGATCACCCAGCTGGAGACGGTCGCCGAGGTCGTCTGGCTCGACGACGTCCGCGCCACGATCGGCCTGCAGGACAAGCTGTTCGGCCTGATGGCCGGCATCGCGCCCAAACAGTTCCGCGTGAAGACCCAACCCGACGATCCGGGCGTGGTCCTGTTCACCTCCGGCAGTTTCGGCGCGCCCAAGGGGGTGCTGCTGAGCCAGAAAAACCTGGTCGCCAATGCGCGTCAGGTGAACGCCCACATCCCGCTCGATCCGGACTGGGTGATGTTCAACCCCCTGCCGACCTTCCATTGTTTCGGCCTGACCGGCGGGGTCATCCTGCCCATCCTGAATGGCCTGAAGACCTTCCAGTACCCCTCCCCCCTGCACGGCAAACAGATCGTCGCCCTGCTGGCCGAGGTGAAGGCCTCGATCCTGTTCGCGACCGACACCTTCCTGAACCAGTGGGCGCGCGTCGCCTCACCGGACGATTTCCGCACCCTGCAGTTCGTGGTCGCGGGCGCCGAGCGGGTCCGCGACGAGACCCACCATCTGTTCAACACGAAATTCGGCGGCGTGAAGCTGCTGGAAGGCTATGGCGCGACCGAAGCCGCGCCCGTGGTCGCGGTGAACCATCCCGGCCGGAACCGGCCGGGCACCGTCGGCCAACTATTGCCTGGCATGGAGGCGCGCCTGGAGCCCGTCGAGGGCATCGCCGAGGGCAGGCGGCTGTTCCTGCGCGGGCCCAACGTCATGGCCGGCTACATGTCGCCCGAGGATCCGACGAAGATCGATCCGCTGGACGGCGGATGGCACGACACCGGCGACATCGTCGACATCGACGAGGAGGGCTATATCGCCATTCTCGGTCGGGTGAAGCGGTTCGCCAAGATCGGCGGCGAGATGGTCTCCCTGAGCGCCGTCGAGGGACTGGTCCAGTCTGTCTGGCCCGAGCAACGCCATGCGGTCATCTCGATCGCCGACAGCCGCAAGGGCGAGAAACTGGTCCTGGTCACCGAGCGCAGCGACGCCGACGTCGGCATGATCGCCGAATGGGCACGCGCCCACGGCGCGCCGGAGCTGGCCGTGCCCAAGAAGATCGTCAGGGTGCGTGAATTGCCGGTGCTCGGGACGGGCAAGACCGACTATGTGGCGATCCAGTCGTTGGTGGATCTAGCCGAGGCGGCCTGAGCGAGCGGCGGCCCTACGGAATAAGGCCCGCCGCGGAATAAGAGTGCGCTTGGGCTCCTCGCGATCATCGCTAACCGTTCAAGCGCTCGTCCTTCCGACCGGACACAGGTCTGCGTAGAGCGACGCCTCTTCGGGGACGCGCTGGCCCCGCGCCGCCCGGAATCGATGCTCCACCGTTACGGCCTGTTGTTCGATGTTCAGCTCATCCCAGCCGCACGGCGCCCTAGGGTAGCCATAGGCCGAGGGCCCGTCCCCTGCCCTGATCTTGCCGGCCAGCAGGTTCACCCCCTGCTGCGCCTGCCCGACATGAACCAGTTCGTGGATCAGCACGGCCTGCAGGGCGACGGGCGCCACGGCGAAGTCCTTGGGCAGGCTCCGACCCGGCCACAGGATCCAGTCCCGCCCGAACCAGCGCCCCGGCACGAAGGCCCGATCGAACGGCCAGGGCGTCGGCGCCAGCCGGACGGGCTCGAAGTCCAGCGCCTCCCCGAACTCGCTCCGGGCCAGCCGCCTCTCGCCTTCGGTCAGCGCCCTCACGGCGTGCCATACCCCGCCGACGGCCCGATCCACTCCCAGTGCCAGGGTTCGTAGATATAGGGCACGAAGCCGAACCGGCCGGCGTTCTTCACCAGCCAGCGATAGGTCGCCCCCTGGGTCATGTGCTGGCGGCTCGCCGGGTTGGTCGAATCGACGCCCATCCCCAGCAGCTGTCCGACGTAGAGATCGACCGCCGTCCCGGTCCGATGCGGCGAACAGACCGCCCGTCTCAGCCCGTCGCAGTTCCGCTCCGCCGCGCACCGCGCCGCATCCGCCTCCGGATCACGGAAGCCCGAGAAGATCTGCAGCAGCTCGGGATCGTTGCGGACCTCCGGAACCTCGGCGCGGGCTGCCGCGACCATGCGACGGTAGGAGGCCAGGACGTCTCGTCTCAAGAGCCGGGTCAGCCGGTCGGCATGCTCCTCCGGCGCCTCCAGATAGCCAAGCTCACGCAACGGCGGCGGATCGGGGCATTCGTCGCGTACCCGGGCCATCACGAACGGCCGCCGCTCCTGCAGGACGCCCTTCAGCACCTCGAAGGTCGCCTGATCGAACCCGCCCGTAGCCGGCAGGGCGTACCGCGCCTGGAAGGCCGCCATGGCCGCGGCGAAGTCAGAGGTGCCCGGCTCGCAGTCGGTCCCGAGCTCCTTCTGCAGCAGGGGCAGATAGACGCCCCAGCCCACTTCGTTGGCCCCGAACGGCGTCCATTCCAGCGAATACAGGGAGATGGCGTTGGCGACCGCCTGATCGGCCCAGACCTGCCGCTGGGTCTCGCATCGCCCCTGGGCCGAGGCGGCGTCGGGCAGGCCCCATGCGAGAGCCGCCGCCACGATCAGTCCCGCCATCCCCACGCGCATCAGGAGAGGAAGCCCCACGGTTGCGGCGCAAGCAAGGCCCCTCTTCCGTCGAGCTCAAAACTGGCATGGTCAGGGCGTGCGCCGACTCAAGGCGACGCCGCTGGAACCCTCCATGTCCGACGCCATCGCCCCCACGACGACGAGACGCAACAATGCGGTCCTCGCCGCCTTCTCCTCGGTCTGCCTGCCTCTGGCGGCCTTCGGGGTCGCCCTGCCGGTCACCCTGCCGGAGTTCTACGCCACCCATGTGGGGCTGGAGCTGGGGGTCGTGGCGGCGGTGTTCATGGCCGTCCGCCTGATCGACATCACCTTCGACCCCTTCATCGGCTGGGCCATGGACCGGACGAAGACCCGGTTCGGCCGCTACCGGCCCTGGATGGTCGCCTCGACGCCAATCCTGATGCTGGCGGCCTTCATGATGTTCGTGGTGGTCCAGCCTGGCGCCGAGCCGGTGTATCTGTTCGCCTGGTTGCTGGTCCTCTACCTCGGCTTCTCGATCGGGACCCTGGGCCAGCTCGGCTGGGCTGCGGTGCTGGCGCCGGAGTACGACCAGCGCAGCCGCGTCTACGGCTGGTGGCAGGTGTTCAACATCATCGGGGTGATCCTGATCCTGATCCTGCCGACGGTGGTGATCCAGACGGGCATCGGGGACTATGCCGACGGCGTGCGGATCATGGGATGGGCCATTCTGATCGCCCTGCCCGTCACCATCGCACTGGCCCTGTTCGTGGTGCCGGAACCGGTCAACGCGGGGGCGGCGCCGCACGGGGGGCTGGGCGCCTATCTGGAACTGTTCAGGCGCAAGGCGGTGCGGAAGCTGCTGCTGGCCGACCTGGTTCTGGGCGTCGCGCCGGGCATCACCGGCTCGCTGCTGTTCTTCTTCTTCGGCCAGATCAAGGGCTACGACCACACCCAGGCGTCGCTGTTCATGCTGCTGTACTTCGTCGCCGGCCTGGTCGGGGCGCCGTTCTGGGCCTGGCTGGCGACACGGATCGGCAAGGACAGGGCTCTGGCCGTGGCCAGCCTGGTCTTCGCGGCCTTCTACATCGGGGCGACCCTGGTTCCGGGCGGCAACTTCGCCGTCACGGCCGCAGCCATGTTCATCGCCGGGCTTCCGTATGCGGCGGGCCTGTTCCTGCTCCGGGCCATGATGGCGGACGTGGGCGACGAGGTGCGGCTGGAGACCGGGGTGGACCGGACCGGGCTGATGTTCTCCATCCTGTCGGCGACGACCAAGATCGGGCATGTCGTGGCCCTTATCCCCTATCTAATCCTGCAGTGGGTCGGCTTCCGGGCGATCGCTCCGGCGGAGGGAAACAGCGAGAGCTCGCTGCTGATCCTCCAGATCCTGTTCATCGCCCTGCCCGGCCTGCTGCTGGCCAGCGCGGCCCTGCTGCTGAGGAACTACCCGCTGACGCCGGCGCGGCATGACCAGATCCGGCGCGAGCTGGAAGCGCGGGACAGGACCGCCGCATGAGCCCCGTCGACCGGCTCAAGGCCATCATGGTCCGTCTGAGGGACCCGAACCGCGGCTGCCCGTGGGACGTCGAACAGACCTTCGCGACCATCGCCCCCTATACGATCGAGGAGGCCTATGAGGTCGCTGACGCCATCGAGCGGGGCGACATGGGGGAGCTGAAGACCGAGCTCGGCGACCTGTTGTTCCAGGTCGTCTTCCATGCGCGGATGGCCGAGGAACAGGGGCTGTTCGCCTTCGACGACGTGGCCGACGCCATGTCGGAGAAGCTGGTCCGCCGCCATCCCCATGTCTTCGCCGACGAGGATCCGCAGACTTCGGGCCCGGCCCAGAAGCTGCGCTGGGAGGACATCAAGGCGGCGGAGCGGGCCGGAAAGTCCCAGCACGGGGTGCTGGACGATGTGCCGGTCGGCCTGCCCGCCCTGCACCGGGCGGCGAAGCTGACCAAGCGGGCGGCGCGGGTCGGGTTCGACTGGCCCTCCACCGACGAGGTGTTCGACAAGCTGGCCGAGGAGGTCGCCGAGCTGAAGGTCGAGATCGCCGCCGGGGACCTGGACAAGGCTCGCGAGGAGATGGGCGACCTGCTGTTCGTCGTCGCCAACCTGGCCCGCAAACTGGGGGTGGAGCCGGAGGACGCCCTGCGCGGGGCCAACGCCAAATTCGTGCGGCGGTTCGGCTTCATCGAGGCGGAGCTGGCGAAGGACGGGCGGACGCCGGACCAGTCGGACCTGGCCGAGATGGACGGCCTGTGGGACGCGGCGAAGGTGGCGGAGCGGAGGTAACCTCTCCTCCCCGTTGGCCGCCTGGCGAATGGGGAGGGAGACCGCCGCGCCCTTGCGCGGGGGTGGCGGGGGGCGACACAGGCGCATGAGTGAGGGCCGGCAACCCCAACCTCAGGCATCACCTCGCCCCCTCCGTCACGGCGCTGAAGAAGCGCCGCGCCACCTCCCCATCGCTGCGCGACAGGGAGGAGACGGTTACGGATTGGACTCCGAAAAAACAGGGTGCAAAGAGTCCAATTCCTGCGGGGCGGTCTCCGGATTATCCGACAATGCATTCGAATCATTATCATTCCAATCGTCGGCCTCGACCAGCCTTAGCGGCTCACGATCGCGCTCCAGTCGGGGCGGCGCGATGTCGGACAGTTTGGCCATGACCTCTGAACGGGCGCGGTCGGCGAGCTTGTCGTAGACGCGCATCCAGGTCGCGGCCTCCGCCGCGCGGCCCGTACCGAGGGCCCGGCGGATGTTCATGAAGGCCTCGTCGGCCAGGTCGGCGAAGCTGACGTTGTCGTCGGGATGGTATTCGCCGGCTTCCGGCGGCGCCTCGCGCGCGAGCTGGTCAATCCGCCGCCAGCCCCCGGCCCGGGCGTGCATCCGGAACGAGCTGAGCGACAGGCCCCACCTCTGACAGATGCTGGCCGCCGTCACGCCGGCGAGATACTCCCGCCGCATATGGTCCCACATGTTTCCGCCAAGACCGTCGAGGTCGGCGATGCTGAGCTGGGTGTCGGAGGTCATGCCGGACAGTCTGGAATCCGGCTACGTCAGAAGCGGTCGCGGCGGGCGGTTTAGCAAGCGAAATGCTGGCGGAGGGCTGAAAACAGGCGGCAGGGTCCCTGCGCTATGCTGGATAGGACATACGGACGAAGGGGATGGACCTCAGCGGTTCGAGCGGGTTTGGTGGAATACGCGTCATCGCTAGAGAACCCTCACCGCGTAGGCGCTGAGGTCCATCATAGCCGAACGGCCCTCAGTCGCAGGGCGTTGGCGATGACGCTCACGGACGACAGCGCCATGGCCAGGGCGGCTATGGCTGGCGACAGGAGCCAGCCGAACGCCGGATAGAGAAGCCCTGCGGCAATCGGGATGCCCAAAGCGTTGTAGCCGAATGCGAACACCAGGTTCTGGCGGATATTGCTCATCACTGCCTTCGACAGATGGCGCGCGCGCACGATCCCCTGCAGATCGCCGCCCAGCAGGGTCACGCCCGCGCTCTCGATCGCGACGTCGGAGCCGGCGCCCATGGCGACGCCCACGTCCGCCGCCGCGAGGGCCGGCGCGTCGTTAACGCCGTCGCCTGCCATCGCCACGACGCGGCCTTCGGATCTCAGGCGCTGAACGATCGAGGCCTTGTCCTCCGGGAGAACCTCGGCCTGGACGTCGTCGATGCCCAGCCGACGCGCGACGGCCTCGGCGGTGGTGCGATTGTCGCCGGTCATCATCACCAGCCTCAGCCCCGCGGCCTGCAGATCGGTGATGGCCTGGGCGGTCGTCGCCTTGATCGGATCCGAAATACCCAGAACGCCCGCGACGTGGGCGTCGACACTGACGAAGATCGCCGTGGCCCCGTCGGCTCTGAGGGCTTCAGCACCGGCTTCCAACGCCGACACGTCTACTCCGAGCCCGGCCATGAACGGCGCATTGCCCAGAGCCACCGCCTTTGCATCTACCCGGCCAGACACACCGCGCCCGACCGGGCTGTCAAAATCGGTCGCTTCGGACAGGATCAGATTACGCTGGGTCGCTGCTGCCACGATGGCATCGGCGAGAGGATGCTCGCTGCCGCGTTCCAGACTGGCGGATAGACGCAGAAGTTCGTTCTCGTCGAAACCCGCGACCGGCTGGATCGCAGTCAAAGAGGGCCGCCCCTCTGTCAGGGTCCCGGTCTTGTCCACCACCAGGGTATCGACCTTCTCGAACCGTTCCAGAGCCTCGGCGCTGCGGATCAGGACGCCTGCCTTGGCTCCCCGTCCCACCCCGACCATGATTGAGATCGGCGTGGCAAGACCGAGCGCGCAGGGACAGGCGATGATCAGGACCGACACCGCTGCGACCAGGGCATAGGCCAGGCGCGGCTCAGGGCCGACGAGGCCCCATACAATGGCTGCCAGCATGGCCATGGCGATGACCATGGGCACGAACCAGCCCGAAACCATGTCGGCCAGGCGCTGGATCGGGGCGCGACTGCGTTGAGCCTGGGCGACCATCTGGACGATGCGCGACAACAGCGTGTCGGCGCCGACCTTTTCGGCGCGCATCACGAACGACCCGGTCCGGTTCAGCGAACCTCCCACCACGGCGGCTCCGGGCTCTTTGGTGACGGGCATCGATTCGCCGGTGACCATCGACTCGTCGATGGAGACGCGGCCGTCCACGATCACACCATCGACAGGCACCTGTTCGCCCGGACGGACCCGCAACCTGTCGCCGACCACGACCAGATCCAGCGTCACGTCTTCATCGGCTCCGTCTTCCCGCACGCGGCGCGCCGTCTTTGGCGTCAGGTCCAGCAGCGCACGAATGGCCCCCGAGGTCTGTTCCCGGGCGCGCATTTCCAGGATCTGGCCGACGAGGACGAGTACGGTGATGACCGCGGCCGCCTCGAAATAGACCGGGGCGCTCCTGTCCATGCGCAGGAAGGCGGGCGGGAACAGGCCGGGGGCCAGCACCGCCACGACGCTGTAGCCCCAAGCGACGCCGACCCCCATGGCGATCAGGGTGAACATGTTGAGGTTGCGAGTCCGCAACGACGCCCAGCCGCGCTGAAAGAAGGGTGCACCGGCCCACAGCACAACCGGCGTCGCCAGCACGAACTGGATCCAGTTGGAGGTCTGGCCCGGGATCCGCATCATCAGGCCTGTCAGATGTCCCCCCATCTCAAGGGCGAAGACCGGCAGGGTCAGCACCAGCCCCACCCAGAACCGACGCGTGAAGTCGATCAGCTCGTGATTGACGGGCGCCTCGGCCGTCACCGTCTCCGGCTCCAGCGCCATGCCGCAGATCGGGCAGACCCCGGGGCCTTCCTGACGAATCTGCGGGTGCATGGGGCAAGTGTAGATCGTGCCCGGGTCGGCCGGGACGGGCTCACTCTTCGGTCCAAGCCAGGCCTGCGGCGAGGCGACAAACCTGGTGCGACAGCCCGCCGAACAGAAGACGTAATCCGCGTGCTCGTATGTCGCGTGGTGTGCAGTCTTGTCTGGATCGACGCTCATGCCGCAGACGGGGTCGATGGCCGTTTTGGCGCCACTGACGGCCTTCGCGCCCGAACAGCAGCAAGATTTTGAGGCGTCGGCGGGGATAGAGGATTCTGGGCGGGACATGCGGCGCCTCCTGACGGCGAACCGAACACGTATACCTCATGGGGGTATATCGCAAGATACGGTCATGGGGTATAACGCACCTGAACCGGAGACGACCGATGCAGGCAGAAACAAAACCCAAGATCCGCAATCGCCTGAGCCGGATCGAAGGCCAGGTGCGCGGCATCGGCCGGATGGTCGAGGATGACCGCTATTGCGTCGATGTCCTGACCCAACTGCAGGCCGCGCGGGCGGCGCTGACGCGAGTGGAAAACGAAGTCCTCAAGGATCACCTTGATCACTGCGTCATGCAGGCGATGACCGGCGACGACATGGCCGAGCGAAAGGCCAAGGCCGGCGAGCTGATCGAACTCCTGGGACGCACCCTGCGCTAGAAGTTGGAACAGGGGCCTTTGTAAGGGCTTGCCGGGCCCAAATACCAACTTGCGTTCAGCTCAGATTCGTGTCGCGCTCCGGAAGAGTAAATGTCCGCCCCGAAGTCGGTCGTGGCCACAAAGCCCTGTGTGCAATGTAGACGGTCCCGAGCCTGCCGCAGTCGAACGGCCTCACCCGAACTGCCGCTCGAACCGACCCATGGCCTGCGGGTCGAGCCGCACCGTCAGCAGCATCCGCCCTTCGGCGTCCGTGTCCCGCGCGGTGACCCGGCCGTGCTCATAGAGCCAGGCGAGGGCCTCGCCCTGGGAGGGCTGGAGCACCAGTTCGGTCTCGGGGTCGTCGTCGATCAGGTCGGTGATGGCCTGGCGCAGGGTCTCGATCCCCTCCCCGGTCCAGGCGGAGACGGCGACCGAGGCATTGCCGGAGCGTGCGGCCTGGCCCTCGACCGCTTCGCGGGCCTCGGGGTCGAGGAGGTCGGTCTTGTTCCAGACCTCGAGGATGCGGCGGGGTTTGATCGTCCCGTCAGGATTGGCGGGCTGTTCGATCTGTTTCAGGACCTCTTCGACGTCCTTCGCCTGCGCCGCGCTGTCGGCCGAGGCGATGTCGCGGACGTGGAGGATCAGGTCGGCCTCGCCCACTTCTTCGAGGGTCGCGCGGAAGCTCTCGACCAGTTCGTGCGGCAGGTCGGAGATGAAGCCCACAGTGTCGGCGATGATGGCCGGGCGGCCTTGCGGAAGGCGGATGGTGCGCTGGGTGGTATCGAGGGTGGCGAACAGCAGGTCCTTGGCCAGGACCTCCGAGCCGGTCAGCCGGTTGAAGATCGTCGACTTGCCGGCATTGGTGTAGCCGACCAGGGCGACGGCTGGGAACGGGGCCTTCTTGCGCTGTTTGCGGTGCAGGCCACGGGTGCGGCGGACCTCCTCCAGTTCGCCCTTCAGCTTGACGATACGGTCGGCGATCAGGCGGCGGTCGAGCTCGATCTGGGTCTCGCCGGGGCCGCCGGTCGAGCCGGTGCCGCCGCGTTGCCGCTCCAGGTGGGTCCACGTGCGGACGAGGCGGGACTTCTCATAGTCGAGCCGGGCCAGTTCGACCTGAAGTTTGCCTTCTTTCGTTCGCGCGCGGCGGCCGAAAATCTCCAGGATCAGGCCGGTGCGGTCGATGACCTTGCAGTCCCATTCCTTTTCCAGATTGCGCTGCTGGACCGGGGTCAGGTCGAAGTCGATGACGGCGGCCTCGGCCTCGGCGGCGCGGATCAGGGCGGCCAGTTCCTCGACCTTGCCGGCCCCGAACAGGGTCGCGGGCGTGGTCTTGCGCAGACGCACGATCTCTTCGGCGCGGACGTCGAGGTCCAGGGCGCGGGCGAGGCCGGCGGCCTCCTCCAGACGCTCCTCAGCCGGGCGCGAGGCGCGCTCGCCCAGGTCGGGATGGATGACGACCGCGCGGATGAGCGGCACGGAATGGTCGATGAGTTTGGCGTTCAGGGGGGGCTCTCAAGTGGCGAGTGGTGAGTGGCGAGTGTCGAGTGGCGTGAAACGCTCAGAACCGCATGTAGTTACGAGCGGGCGTCAGCGCATCGGCTGACGCTCGCTACTCACCACTCAACACTTGGCACTGAACTCAGTCCTCGTCGGCCTCGGGCTCGTACAGCTGCACGGGGGCAGACGGCATGATGGTCGAGATGGCGTGTTTGTAGACCAGCTGCGACTGTCCATCGCGCCGGAGCAGGACGCAGAAGTTGTCGAACCAGCTGACCTCGCCCTGCAGCTTCACGCCGTTGACCAGGAAGATGGTGAGCGGCGTCTTCGACTTGCGCACGCTGTTGAGGAAGGTGTCCTGAAGGTTCTGCTTCTTGTCGGTCACGGCTATTCCGCCTTTTGTTGATTTCCGGGCGGCAAGCGCCGCCCACACACGAGGTTCGCCCGCCCAGCTAGGCAAGCTTTCACAACAGACGCAATCGCGCCGGCCGGGATCAGATCGCT
>NZ_JANODA010000062.1:0-12564 GCF_031412435.1 Brevundimonas sp. | reverse complement strand
TCGACAGAGCTGCCCGGCGCGGGCGCGGCCTCTTTCACGATGGCAACGGCAGGTCGGACTTCGGCCGCAGGGCGGGTGATTTGCGGCACTTCGGCTTCGATCTCGATCGGGGCGCTGCGCGGAGGCTCGGCCCTGGGCTTGGGCAGCGTGGCCACCGGAACCAGCGCAGGTGGCGCGCCCAGCGGGACCGGAGCCGGCGTGTTGAGCGGCACAAGGCCGGGATCCGCGACGACGGTTGTCAGCCGTTTTGGGCGTGTGACGGCCATGGACGGGCGCGGGGGGCGTTGTTCGCGGGGGCGGGCGCTGGCGTCGTTGACCTTGATGATGGTGAAGCTGATGTTGTCCTGATCGGGATCGTCCAGCCGGACCAGCTCTTCCAGCAGCCGTTCGGCGATCTCGGTCGACCGCTTGCGGCTGTACCGGCCCACCAGCCGCTCGATCTGCGCGTTGGTCAGGAACTGCAGCCCGTCCGAAGCGCAGACCACGATGTCGCCCGCCCGCAGCTCGACCGGCTGCACCGGGCAATCCACCTTCGGGATCCGCGTGCCCATCAGCACCGAGATCAGGCAGTTGCGGTCCGGATGGTTCGCCCCCACCTCGGCATCCATCAGCCCCGACTTCACCATGTAGTCGATCTGCGGCGCCATCGAATGGTCTTCGTTCAGCTGGCTCAGGCGGCCCGCCCGGTACAGAAACAGCGGGCTGTCCCCGACCGAAATCCACCACAGCCGGTTCTCCACCAGCGCCGGCACCACCAGCGTCGCCCCCATCCCGTCCGTCTCGGGGTGGGTCCGCGTGTGCTGGCGCAGGGTCTCGTTCGCAAGGTTCGCCACGTTGCGCAGGATCTCGGGCGCCCGGGTCTCGAAGGCCTCCACGTCCGCGAAGTGGAACTTCAGCTCGGAGTAGACCTCGGTCAGCACGATCTTGCTGGCCACGTCCCCCGCCGCATGCCCGCCCATCCCGTCGGCCAGGACCACGAACCCCGCCTCGGCCCCCACCGGGAAATCGGCGGTGATCGCGTCCTCCTGATAGTCCCGCGCGCCCTGGCTTATCCCAGAGGCCACGTCATAGCGCGGCTCACGCGATCGCCACATCATGGCCATCCTCCCCGGCTTCCGAGACCGACCAGTTGAACGCAGGCGTGCACAGCACCTTCAACAGAAGCGTCGTCTCGCCGATCTGGATCTCGTCGCCGTCGCCCACCGTTTCGGTCGACAAGAGCGGCTTGCCGTTCAGCCGAACCAGGTTCGACTTGCCGCCATGCCCGATGTGAAACTGATGCGACCCCGCGTCATAGGCGATCGCCGCATGGTTCTGCCGCGAAATCGCCATGTCCCCGAAATCCAGCGCAACCGTCTGGTCAGACCCGCGGCCAATCTGCGATACACCCTGCGATACCGCAAAGGCCGCCCCCCGGCCCGGACCTTCGGTGATGATCAGCCAGCCGGTCGGGAACTGCACCACGCCCGCCTTGCTGCCCGAATCGCCGAAAACGTACATCCGGCCATCGTCGAAAAGCGGCACCACCGCAGCAGGCTGCGGCTCGAAGCCCAGCACGCGCGTCTTGGTCCTTGACGGGCGGCGGCGCGGTCCGTCCATGTCCCGGGCCATCGGCGCGGGCGCGGGCATCGGAGCGGCGGGGCTATCCTCCATGTCCCAGATGTTGAGCGTCGGCTGCGGGCCGTCCTTGGCCACGGTGGCGCTGTTCGCTGTCTGGGTCAGAACCTCAGGGGCGCTGTCGGAAAGCTTGGGGAACCGGCCGGCGGCCGGCCCGTCGCCGACAGCGACCGAGCTGATGGCGGCCTTGGTTGCCTTGATCTGCTCGGTCTCGGAGCCGCGCGGCTTCGTTCCGTAGCGACGACCCCTTGGCTTGCGGCGCAGAAGCCAATCGAAGAACCGCATTCCGCCCCTCTTCCCCCCCGCATCATACAGCGGAGCCACATCTCGTACCGACGACACCGGACCCGCAGGTTGCTTCGGCCGTCTTTCACCGCCCGGCGCACCCATACCGATGCGCAGAGCCTACATATGAAGACCCTGTTCGTGCCATTCAAGCGCACGAAGCAAATCTGCCTTCCTCCGTTCTCTATCCCAATTCGTATAGACAGACTTTGACCAAAAGGTGATGCCAATTCGGTCATTTCGCGTTCGGCTGACGTTGAATCCGTTCACAAAACCCGGTCTATGACGAAATCCACAAGCTCAAATAGCATTGCACGCAACGGATGCACGGGCAAGTTGTCCAGCGCCCGTTTGGCCTGACCGGCCCATCTCAGCGATTCCGCGCGCGCCGCTTCGACCGCACCGTGGCGCGCAAGGATGGCGATCGCCTCTTCGAGGTCGCCGTCGCGCTGGTCACCTTTTTCGATCACCCGCTGCCAGAAAGCACGCTCGGCCGGGGTGGCGCGCTGGACCGCCTTGATCACCGGCAGGGTCAGCTTGCGTTCGCGGAAGTCGTCGCCGGTGTTCTTGCCGAGCGCCTCGGACGAACCCCCGTAGTCGAGCGCGTCATCGGCCAGCTGGAAGGCCAGACCAAGGTTCAGGCCGAACGAGCGCACGGCCGAGGTCGTCTTCTCGTCCGCGCCGATGCCCACGGCGCCGGCCTCGGCGGCGGCGGCGAACAGTTCGGCGGTCTTGGCCGAGATGATCCGCAGATAAGTTTCCTGATCCAGGTTCAGGTCGTGGGCGCGGGTCAGTTGCAGCACCTCGCCCTGGGCGATCACGCTGGAGGCCTGGGCCAGGATGCCGAGCGCGCGGAGCTGCCCCGTCTCGACCATCAGTTCGAAGGCGCGGGCGAACAGGAAGTCCCCGACGAGGACGCTGGTGGCCGAACCCCAGATCAGATGGGCTGCGACCTTGCCGCGACGCCGCTCCGACCCGTCGACGACATCGTCGTGCAGCAGGGTGGCGGTGTGGATGAACTCGACCGAGGCCGCCAGCTTTACCGGATTAGCCAGATCGACATCGGCAAAGGCGGCCGTGGCGGCGCGGGCGGCGGCGATGGTCAGCAGCGGACGCAGCCGCTTGCCGCCGGCCGCGATGATATGCTCGGCCAACAGGGGAATGACCGGCACGGGGGACTGCATGCGGTCGATAATCAGGGCATCGACTGCAGCCATATCGACCCTGGCCAGCGCGACCAGGGCCTCCACGTCGCCCTGAGCCCGGGGGGCCTTGGCGCGGGGAGCGGTCAGAGTGACGGCATCCAACGGAAAACTCTCTCAAAAATCACGATGCGCGGGGGAGATCGCATCGCACAGGCGTCGCGGCGGCTTGCGGCGTCGCGCTCGGGCGGACAATGGTGACCGCGCCATGAAGGGTCAAGCCGCGTGACCGTCGCATCCTCGCTGTCTCCCGTCGCGAATTCCCTCCTGAATGGAAGGGTCCGGTTGATTCAGCCTGCCCACGGCTATCGCGCAGGCATGGACGCCGCCCTGCTGGCCGCCGCCGTGCCGGCAAAGTCGGGCGATCGGGTGCTGGAGGCGGGGTGCGGCGTGGGCGGGGTGTTGACGCAGATCGCGGCGCGGCGCCCGGGCGTTTCACTGACGGGCGTGGAGCGTGATGCGGTTGCCGCCGGACTGGCGGTCGAGAATGCGGCGCTGAACGGGCTTTCGGGCCGGATGGAGGCGATCAACGCCGACATCGCCGAAGGATTCGCCGCGCTGGATCGACCGCGCTTCGACTGGGCGATCTCGAATCCGCCTTTCTTCGACGACGAGACGGCGTTGCGGGCGCCGGCGCCGACCAAGCGCGGGGCGTGGATCGCCGACGACGGTCTTGCCGCCTGGACCCGGTTCCTGTCCGACGGGGTGCGCGACGGGGGACGGATCGTGGTCATCCACCGGGCGGATCGGCTGGCGGACCTGCTGGCGCTGCTGGGCGAGCGGTGCGGGTCGTTCGCGATCCGGCCGGTGCAGCCCTACGCCGATCAAGCGGCCAAGCGGGTGCTGGTTCATGCCATCCGATCGGGGAAGGCTCCCCTCCGGCTGTTGCCGGCGCTGGTGCTGCATGACCGGTCGGGAGCGAAGCATGCGCCGGAGGCCGAAGCGATCCTGAGGGGCGAGGCGGCGCTGGACTGGTGAGTCCAGGGAGTCTAATCGCTTGAGAGTTTGAGGGATTTGATTGGACCCAGAGTCCAGCCTGTCCAGAGGAGTCCAGGTCCCTCCCGCATGTGATGTCCTTTCCGAGAGCGCCGTCACCCTGACATGCGACCGCGTCAGTTGCGGACGCAGGGCGGGTTGCCGGAGGCGAATGAAAGCAGGAAGGTCCGGCATGCGCCTGATCCTCATCCTCGCCGCCCTGTTGTTCGCCCTGCCCGTCCAGGCCCAGGAGGCCTTGCTGCTCCGCCCCGACCGGGTCTTCGACGGCGTCGATCCCAGGCCGCACACGGGCTGGTCGGTGCTGGTGCGCGGCAATCGGATCGAGGCGGCCGGTCCCGATATTCAGGCCCCTGCGGACGCCCGCGTCATCGACCTTCCCGGCCAGACCCTGATGCCCGGCCTGATCGAGGGGCATTCGCACCTGTTCCTGCATCCCTACAACGAGACGAGCTGGGACGATCAGGTGCTGCATGAGCCCCTGGCCCTGCGCACCGCCCGCGCCGTCAACCACGCCCGCGCCACCCTGATGGCCGGCTTCACCACCGTGCGCGATCTCGGCACAGAGGGGGCCGGGTACGCCGACGCCGGCCTGCGCCGCGCGATCAACGAGGGCATCGTTCCCGGCCCGCGCATGCTGATCGCCAGCCGCGCCATCGTGGCCACCGGAGCCTACGGCCCCAAGGGGTTCGAACCCGGCGTCGAGGTTCCGCTGGGCGCCGAGGAGGCCGACGGCGATGATCTGGTTCGCGTGGTGCGCAGCCAGATCGGGGCGGGCGCCGATCTGGTGAAACTCTATGCCGACTACCGCTGGGGCCCCGGCGAACCGAGCCGGCCGACCTTCTCCCAGGCCGAACTGACCGAGGCCATCGAGGCTGCCCATTCCGCCGGGCGGCAGGTCGCCGTCCACGCCGGCACGGTCGAGGGGATGCGCCGCGCGATCCTCGCCGGCGCAGATACGCTGGAGCATGGCGATGCGGGCACGCCGGAGATCTTCCGCCTGATGGCCGAACATGGCGTGGCCCTGTGTCCCACCCTCGCCGCGACCGACCAGATTACCCGCTATCGCGGCTGGGACGGGTCGGAGCCCGCGCCGCAGAACGTCCTGACCAAGCGCGCCGCCTTCGCCGCCGCCCGCGCGGCCGGGGTCGAGATCTGCATGGGCGGCGACGTCGGCGTCTATGCGCACGGGAACAATGCGCTGGAGATGGAGCTGATGACCGATCAGGGCATGCCTGCCGCAGAGGTTCTGATCGCCGCCACCTCGGGCAACGCCGCCATCTTCGACCTGACCGACCGCGGCGCCGTCCGGGCGGGTCTGCTGGCCGACCTCGTGGCCGTCGAGGGCGACCCGACGACGGACATTTCCGCCGTCCGCGCCGTCCGGCTGGTGATCCGGGACGGCCAGATCGCGCGCGACGTGACGGCCCCGGCGCGCTAGAGCCCTGCCCCATGTCCCTGCGCCCCCTCTTCGTCACCCAGGTCTATGAGGCCTCGCTCGCCATCATGCCCGGCTTCGACGGGTTCAACGCCGAACTCGCCGACGCCTGCCGCATGCTGGCGGTCGAGGACGGCGCCGGTCGCGCCTGGTGCAAGTCACACGGCTATCGCGGCTACACCTCCTACGGCTCGCTGAACGACCTGCCCCACCGGTTGCCGGAATTCGCTGAGCTCAAGAAGCATCTGGACCGCCACGCCCTGGCCTATGCCCGCGCCCTGAACTTCGACCTGGCCCGGAAGCCGCGTCTGGACACGATGTGGGTCAATATCCTCAAGCCCGGCGGCGCCCACTCCGGCCACATCCACCCGCACGCCTTCCTGTCAGGCACCGTCTATGTTGACGTTCCGGACGGCGCCTCCGCCCTGAAGCTCGAAGATCCCCGCCTGCCGATGATGATGGCGCGTCCTTCGGTTGATCCGGACGCGTCAGAGGCGGAGCAGCCCTTCGTCTACCTCGCTCCAAAGGCCGGCACGGTGCTGATGTGGGAAAGCTGGTTGCGCCACGAAGTGCCGATGAACGCGGCAAAGGCCGACCGCATCTCGATCAGCTTCAACTACGCCTGACGATCAGGGCAGCTTCAGCAGCGCGTCCAGACTGAACCGGCCGGCCCCGAAGCGGATCAGGTACAGCAGCAAAGCGGCCCACAGCAGATGGGTGGGCCAGCCCAGAGGATAGACGAACACCTCGATCACCAGCGTCATGCCCAGCAGGGCCAGGGCCGAAAGGCGGGTCATCAAACCCAGCACGATCAGGATCGGGAACAGGTGTTCGGCATAGGTCGCCAGATGGGCCGCGATATCGCTGGGGATCAGGGGGACCCGGTATTCCTCGGCGAACAGGTAGTAGGTGCTGTCGGTGATCGTCAGCAGGCCCTCGACCTTGGTCCGGCCGGACAGGAAGAAGACCGCCGCGATGGCGATCCGGACGACCACGCTGAGGGCATCGACGGGCAGGAGCCGCTCGATCCAGTCCACGACGGGCTGGAGGCGTAAGCGGCGGGGCATGGTTATGTCGGTCAAAGGCTCGGCTCCATATCGATTGCGGTGAAGACGCCGGCGCCCAAAAGGCCGGCGAACAGGGTGGGCAGGACGGTGGCGGGGTCGACCAGGAAGGCGGCGGATGCGGCCTGTCCCAGCGACCGCCCGCGGTCGCAGGCGTCCAGGAAGGCCCGTTCGGCAGGCGTGAGACGACGCGAGACCACGTCCATACGAGGGCGCAGGATGATCAGGCCCTCGGGCGTCTCCTCCCAGGTGACGGTCTGACCGGGTTCGGCGTCCGGGCGGTTGGCCAGCCAGATCGACGGCACGCTCCAGTCGAACCAGAACAGATGCGCGGATGGATGCAGTCGCGCAGTCGCGCCGAACAGCCGGGCGGACGGCAGGCCGGTGACGTCGGCCGCCAGGACCACCGGGGCGTCGATGGCGCGATGCGCCTGGCTCCAGGCCGCATCGAGGCGGGCGACGGGCGCCAGGTATCTCAGCGTGGCCGCAGGCGGGAACCGCTCCAGCCAGTCGGGGAACCCCGCTCCGAACGCGTCCATGACCGGCGATGCGGGCGGCTGATTCCCGCCGAAGATAAGGGCGGCGTCGCGGAACCAGTCTTGTCCGACCAGGCGCTCGACCGTGGGATACAGCGCGGCGAGGGCGTCGGCGCGGGCCTTGGCCGTCGTGTTGCGATAGACCCACAGACCCGCCTGCGGTCGCTCGCCGGCCGCCAGCCACGGATCGAGCGCCGTGGGACTCCCGCCCAGCGCCGCCTCGAACGCGTCCATGAAGGGCTCACGCACGGCGCGCCTCCGGGCATTGGCGCAGAATCGCGTCGGCGATGTCGCGCTCAGCCATCAGCACCTCGAAGTCCGGCAGGTTCTCGTCGCGCTCGATCAGGGTCAGACGCGGGCCGATGCGGGCGACGGTCCGTTCGTACAGGGCCCAGACCGCGGCCGAGACCGGCGCGCCATGGGTGTCGATCAGAAGATCCTCGCCCCACAGGTCGTCGGGCGCATGGCCGGCCAGATGGATCTCGCCGATCGCGGCCGCCGGCAGGGCGTCGAGGTAGGCGACGGCGCTCTGCTTCAGATTGCTGGCGCTGACGAAGACATTGTTGATGTCCAGCAGCAGGCCGCATCCGGTGCGGGCGACCATGTCGGACAGGAACTCGGGTTCGCTCATCTCGTGGCCTCTGAGGTCCAGATAGAGGGAGGGGTTCTCGATCAGCAGCGGGCGGCCCAGGGCGTCCTGCGCGGCCGAGACGTTTTCGCAGACCCGGTCCAGCAGACGCCGTGTGCGCGGAAAGGGCAGCAGGTCCGGATGGTAGGTGTCGCCCCGCACCGACCAGGCCAGATGCTCCGACATCACGAAGGGCTCGTAGCGGTCGGCCAGGACCTTCAGCCGGCCGAGATGGTCGGGGTCGGGAGGCTGGTCCGCCGCCAGCGACAGGCCGACCCCGTGCAGGGACAAGGGCTTGTCGCGGCGCACGGCGTCCAGCCAGGCCAGGCGCGGTCCGCCGTCCACCATATAGTTCTCGGGATGGACCTCGAACCACAGACCGGCCGCCGGGCAGGCCAGCGCCTGCTCATAATGCCGGGCCTTGAGACCCAGGCCGGCGGTGGGCCCTTGGGGGGACGGCCCGGCGGTCGATCTGTCGTTCATCGGGGCCGGATCAGCGGTTGGCGATCGCGGTCAGCGAACCGTTTCCGCGCGGCGTCCGGATCGAAGTGCAGGTGCCGGCCGGGACGTTCTTCCAGGCGTTGCCCTGATAGTCGCGAACAGACGTCCCCGCGCAGGTCGTGCCGGGGCCGGCGGCGCAATCGTTCTTGCCGGCCAGGGCGACGCCGTAGCATTTCTCCATGCCGGCCTGATTGCCATGGGTGGAACGGTCCTGACCGGCGGCCTGGGCCAGACCTGCGCCGGCCGTGAGGGCGGCGGCGGTGGCGGCGGCGATCGCGAGATGAGTGCGGTTCATGGTCGTCTCCTGAGTTGGACCGGCCACAGCGACCGGATGCCCAGGAGTTCGCAACCAGCGACGCCGGCGTTACACAAAAGACCGGGCGAATATTTTCACTCCGGGACGTCGACGACGTGTAACCGTTCCGTCCGGGTCGACGTAACACGGGCAGACGCGTGACAGATCGTGAAGCCCATTTTCGAGCCTTGATGCTCCGTGGCCTGGAGGGCGACGCGCCGGCCTGGCGCGTGCTGCTGTCCGAACTGGGCGCGCATCTCCGTCCCTTTTTCATCCGGCGCCTGTTCGACGGCGGCGTCGACGCCGAGGATCTCGTGCAGGAAACCCTGATCGCCATTCACGCCAAACGCGCCACCTGGGATGCGAACCAGTCTTTCACCGCCTGGGCCTATGCGATCGCGCGGCACAAGCTCATCGATCATCTGCGTCGTCAGGGCCGTCGCCCCACCCACCCGATCGAGGAGGCCTCCGACCTGTTCGCCGAACACACCGTAGAGGACGGCGCGACACGGGCGGACCTCGGCCGATGCCTGTCGTTGCTGCCCATGCGCCAGCGGAGGCTGATCGAGGATGTCCGGTTGCGGGGACTGTCCGTCGCGGAGGCCGCGCAGCGCCACGGCTATACCGAGACCGCCGCCAAGGTCAGCATCCACCGCAGCCTGAAGGCGCTGTCGGCGAAATTCGCTCCCGTCACCGATCGGGAAGGCGTGCGCGATGAAGACTGATGACCTGATCGACGTCCTGTCCGCCGATCTGGCACCGGCGGGTCACCTTGATCGGCGCCTGATGCTGTGGATGATCCCGGCCGCCCTCGTCGTCCTGATCACCGTAGGCCTGTGGCTGGGCTATCGCGAGGACCTCATGGCGGCGATGCGGGGGCCGGTCTTCTGGGCCAAGGCGGCCTATACGATCGCCATGTCGGTCGGCGGGTTCTGGCTTCTGGACCGCCTGGGTCGCCCCGGAGCGTCTCCGCGCGCGCCGTTGATGCTTCTGGCGACCATCCTGATCCTGGTCATAGGCATGGCCCTCTATGAACTGGCCGTCATGCCCATGCCCGAGCGGATGCCTGCGGTCATGGGTGACAGCGCCCAGGTCTGCGCGCCCAATATCGCCCTGCTCAGCCTGCTGGCGGCGCCCTTCGTCTTCTGGGCCGCCCGGGCGTTCGCCCCGACCCGGCCTATGCTGGCGGGCGCCGCTGCGGGCCTCCTGACAGGAGGCCTGGCCACGACCCTCTACGGCCTGCACTGCCCCGAGCACGCGGCCGCCTTCGTGGCGGTCTGGTACACGATCGGAATGGCCGTCGCCGTGGCCGGAGGCGCGCTGATCGGACGGCTCGCCTTCCGTTGGTGAGCGCCTAGTCGCGAGTCAGCGGCTCCCACGCCGCCATTGCTGAACTGACTACCGAGTTCAGGACATCGGCGTCCGCTCCTGACCTTACGGTGACGGTCAGGCCCCGGTGAACGGCGGCATAGAACTGGGCGATCGCGCGGGCGTCTGTAATCGCCGGAAGTTCGCCTTCGGCCATCGCCCGCCGGATGCGCGCCTCCATGGCGTCGACGCTGCCTGCCTGTCTCGAGCGGAGCGAGGCCGCGAGCTCGGGCGACAGGTCATGGGTCTGGCTGCAACCCAACACGACCATACAGCCTGCCGGGTTCTCGCCCGAGGTGAAGGCCGAAACCGACATTCGCAGCACGGCCTCGATCTGGTCCCGCGCGCGGCCCGGTCCCGCCAGCGTGCCCCAGAAGGCCTCGCCGAACAGGTCCTCATAGTGCTGCACGGCCTCGGCGTAGAGGGCCTCTTTCGAGCCGAAGGCGGCGTAGAGGCTGGGCGAAGCGATGCCCATGGCGGCGGTCAGGTCGGCAATCGACGCGCCCGCGAACCCCTTGGCCCAGAAGACGCGCATGGCGGCGTCGAGCGCCTGATCACGATCGAAGCTGCGGGGACGGCCCCGAACCGGCGGGGACGCCGGATCGGGGGACGGCGACATTCGGACCTCATTTTTTGCAGATCGATACATAATCCCTTGCGCTTCGGGGACAAGCCTCCCAGCTCGTTCTGTGCCAATCGATACAGAATGGCCGAACGCAACAAGGATCATCGAAATGACCGCCTCCTCCCTCCCCCTTTCGGGCAAACGCGCCCTCGTCACCGGCGCCGCGCGCGGCATCGGCGCGGCCATCGCCCGCCAACTGGCCGCCGACGGCGCCGACGTCGCCATCACCTACGAGAAGTCCGCCGAAAAGGCCGAGGCGCTCGCCGCCGAGATCCGCGCGCTGGGCCGCAAGGCCGTGGCCATCCAGGCCGATGCGGGCTCGACCGAAGGGCCGACGAAGGCCGTGACGGACGCCGTCGCCGGACTGGGCGGACTGGACATCGTTGTAAACAACGCCGGGATCGCGGGCGAACGCCTGTTCGCCGACCAGTCGCTGGAGGAGATCGACGCCCTGCTGAACGTCAACATCCGCGGCGTCTTGCTGACCACCCAGGCGGCCCTGCCGCATCTGGGCGAAGGGGGCCGCATCATCTCGATCAGCAGCGTCCTCGCCGACCGGGTGCCTTTCGCCGGCGTGACCGTCTATTCCGCCACGAAGTCGGCGCTGGAGGCCTTCACCCTCGGCCTTTCCCGTGAGGTCGGTTCGCGCGGGATCACGGTCAATCTGGTCAAGCCGGGCGCCACCGACACCGACATGAACCCGGCCGACGGCCCCAACGCCCCCAGCATGCTGGCAGGCATCTCACTGGGGCGCTACGGCCAGCCGCATGAGATCGCCTCGGCGGTCGCCTTCCTGGCCGGGCCGGGCGCAAGCTACATCACCGGGACCAGCATTCTGGTCGACGGCGGCATCGGCGCCTGATCGGGAGCGAGGGGGCCGCGCGCCCCCTCGCCGCCACATTCAAGCCTAGGCTCCCCCGGTAAAGCTTCGGGGGAGTCGGGTATGAAGGCGTTCGGACTGGTGATGGCTATGCTCGGAGCGATGGTCGCCGCGGCCTGCTCGGAGCAGGCGGATGCTCAGTCGTCGCCAACTCCAGACGCCCGGACCGAGGGCGCCCCCTACGTCCTGACGGGCACCCAGGTCTGGACCGTGCCTGACCCGGTCTCCGGCCGCGACTATGAGGTCTTCGTCAGCCTGCCCGCCAGCTACGAGGCCAGTCCCCAGCGCCGCTATCCGGTGCTCTACGTCACCGACGCCGACTACGCCTTCCCCATCATTCGCCAGATCGCCCGGCGGGTGAATCTGGACGGTCCCGTGATCGAGGAATTCATCCTCGTCGGCCTGTCCTACTCGCGGGGCGACACCGGAACGGTGAGCCGCAACCGCGACTACACCCCGACGCCGAACGGCCCCCGGCGCGCCAGCACCACCCTGCATGGCGAAGGTCCGGCCTATCAGACCTATCTCAAGACCCGGGCCATCCCCTTCATAGAGGGTCGCTTCCGCGCCGATCCCGCCCGTCGCGTTCTGCTGGGCCACTCCTACGGCGGCCTGCTGGGCGCCCAGATCCTGTTCACCGACCCAACCCTGTTCCGCGGATATATTCTGGGCAGCCCGTCCTTCTGGTTCGACAGGCGTCACATCATGACGATGGAGGCGGCCTATGCCCGCAGCCATGACGACCTGCCGGCCGAGGTCTTCATGTACATCGGCGCCCACGAGGTCCCTGGCCCGGGAGCTCGCAACACCAGCGGTCCCGACATGGTCGCCGATGTGCAGACAATGGAACAGGTGCTGAGGTCCCATGACTATCCGGGCCTGAGCGTCCGATCGACCGTGCTGGCGGACGAGGACCACCTGACGGTCGCCCCCGCTGGGTTCACCCGGGCCCTGCTGGAGATTCTGCCCGCGAAGCGCTGATCGGTCGCCGCCTTCAAACCGCCTCGCCGGGCCCCTAGGGTTTGCCCTTCGGCGCGGCGGTCGCTACATCCCGCGCCTACCTCCCCATTCGATTTTGACGACAGGGCGCACCGCACCTCATGGCGCAGCAATATATTTTCCAGATGCAGGG